>JAFQLQ010000011.1 GCA_017414505.1 Clostridia bacterium | reverse complement strand
GGGCAGATGCTCTTTCATCTTCTTGCCAAGCACAACTTTTTCTGCATCGTAAAACTTAAAGGCAAAGGGGTTTTTGCTGTCTTTTCCCTCGTATTTGATTTGAGGAATATTAGTAAAGATTTCGCTCATTATTTGTTTTCCTCCATAAGAGTTCTGAACAGTTCTTTGGTATTAGGATAAATTTCTTTGAACTTTTTATATTTCTTTTCGTAGGAATGCCTTCATCGGTAAGCAACGCATTTGCATGGCAGGGCATAATATCCGCCATATCCTGAAGCGACGTCCGGCACTGAATGGCGACGGCTTTGCAGTTATACTGCTTTGCCGGCTCCTTAATAGCAATCTTCAGCACCGCAACCTGCGCACCCCTGTTTTCGGAACCGAAATTGCAGTGAGGAAAGAATACTGCATCAACCTTGCTCGAAGCAAACCTGTCTATAACTACAGGGATATCACAGTCCTGATACAATAATTTTTCCTCGTTTACGCCTTCCAGATCGATGGTCTCAACGTCAATGCTTCCATTTGCTCACGTATCATCCCGTTAAATTTAATTGCTTCTTCTCGGCTGAAAACGTCTCTTCGTGTCGGACAGTATGCTAACCTGACTTTATTCATAATTACCCCTCTTAAGCTTTCCATGACAATTACATTATATAACGCAGTTGATTATTTTTCTACGGTTATATTGTTGTATCATGGAAGAATATTGCTTTTTTTCCGTTATTATTGTATAATAACAATGAGGTGATTTACTTGTATTATGAGGCAATAAACTGTGCGACTAAGACCTATCCTTTTCTTATCAAACATGAAAACGTAAAGTATATTCCGCATTTTCACGAAGAAACCGAAATCGTTTACGTTATTGATGGGAGCGTCTGTGCCACTATTGAAAGCAGCAGTTTTGTACTGAATAAAGGTGATATTTGTATATTCACACCCGAATTAATACACAATCTATATTCGTATATGCCGAGTAAAACCTTTGTCATGAAGCTTTTTCCTGCCATAAATCTGAAAAATTTACGGCTGTACAATAATGTAGTCACCCCCACTGACGAGTCTTACGATCTGCTTTTGCAGAATATAAACTGTATAATGGCGGAAGACAAAGAAAAAGCTATAGGTTACGAGCTTTCTGTAAATATATGTGCAGAAAAAATACTTCTTACAATAATCAGAAATATGAAGTATATAATATTAGAAAAAAGCGAGCAAGTAAAGTTTGAAAACAAAGGGGATTTTTTAAATTCCGTCACGTCGTTTCTGGAACAACATTATGCAGAAGAATTCATTCTCGAAGACGCCGCAAAACACCTGAACTATACTAAAAGCTATTTCTGCCACCATTTTAAGCGAATAACAGGTGTTACTTTCTGGAAATATTACACGATATTCCGCCTGGAAAAGTCCATACAGATGATGAAAAAGCATCCGGACAAACTGTATACGGAAATTGCGGGAGCATCAGGCTTCAGGAACATTCGCTCCTTTAACCAGGCATTCAAGGAATATCATAATTGCACGCCACGGGAATATATGAAAAAGTATTATTCCAATCATCAACCGTAAGGCGGTTGTTTAAAAATAACCGATAG
>JAFQLQ010000001.1 GCA_017414505.1 Clostridia bacterium | reverse complement strand
TCTCTTGTTTTTTCAGTTTTGCGACCGCCAAACCATTTCAGAAAATACAAGAATTTTTATGCCAAGGCTTTTTATCGACCCCTGGCAGAACCAGGGGTTTTGTTAAGCCTAAAGGCAACAATGAAAAGCTCCCTCGTTTTTTTAAAACGGGGGAGCTTTTGGCTGAAAAACAAATCCGTATGGTGTATATTAAAGTTGCGGAGAATATTACGATAAAGAAACCGGAACATATTATCTCAGGGCGAGATACTATGACCCGGCAATAGGCAGATTCACTTCACAAGACAGTGTTCGTTATACCGAAAGGTCTTTTCCGACCGGAAACGTAATTGACCCGCTTAGTCTTAACTATTACACCTATTCCACAAATAATTCGGTCATGTACTGCGACCCAAGCGGCAACGTTTGGGAAAATGATATGCTTTCCATTGTAATTACTCATGATTTACATAAAACTTTTACTGAGTTAAGGAAGAAAGCAGTACCTTATAATACTGACTATTTTACACTATTACATAATCCTAATGCTCTAAAAGCGGCCATAAATGAAGTATATAAAGATTATCCGGAATTTTTGGAATTGGCATTAGATTATCTTGATTCATTGGATTTAGGAGGCTTAAAATGAGAATAAAAACAAGATTTTCTTTTAATCCGGGAAAAGGTAATGACAATGTAGCCAAAGATGCGTTTTGTGTGGCAAATATTCCTTTCCCCGAAAAACAAGCCTCAAAGATTTTTGTAATAGAAATTTTTAAAGATGACCCCAATTATTACAATTTATTAAAATTCTTTGAAAACAATAATGTTGTTCCAGCTGCCTTCGATGAAGAGGTATTCACAGAAAAAGAACGAATGGAAGCTTATACCATGCGAATGGTTCCCAATTCACATAAAGGTGGGTATCCTCAACCAGATGGAAAGTTTTTGAATGCTTCCTATGATGAGAATAGTGGATGTTCTAAATGTACTTATGGAAAAATTCAAAACCGTCCGTTACGTTTAAGTAGCTCTATTAAAATGGGAAAAAAGGATGATATTTCAGGTGTTTGGTTGTTAAGAGAATTTATTGTTACAAAAAGGTTTAAGGAACTCGCAGAAGAGGCAGGACTTACAGGTTGTGAATTTTGGCCTGTAATAAAGCACGGAAAGAATGAACCTTTTGAGGATATTTTTCAGCTTAAAATAACCGGCATTATGCCAAAAATGGCAGAGGAAACTGAAATTATTCAAGACCTTAAAATAACCGAAAAATGTGGACATATGAGAACATATGTTAATGGGCGTATTCGTTATAATGCAAGTGATTTGAAAGATATTCCGGATTTTGCTCTTACACAGGAATGGTTTGGCATGTGGGGAGAATATTGGCGTTGGCCTTTCATGTCGCAGAAGGCGTATCGCTTTTTTAAAGAGAACAAAATAAGCGGTATGAGGTTTTATCCTCCTGAAATTCTTGATAAATAACAGCAAGCCCCTCCTTATGAGGGGCTTGCTTTATATCCACCGCAAGTTATTGTAAAAATTATACATATGACCTCGCCGGAAATCGTACAGGTTTCACTTTTAAAAAATCCGGTGAAACGGTTCATAATATTAGTTAAAGCAAAACCCGCAGGTCATTGACCTGCGGGTTTTATCTCTTCATAAATTTTTTCGGAAACGGGGAGGAATTCCTCCGGTTTTATTTTAAGGACCTTTCTGTCAAAGCTGAGGATTCCGTTGGTTTCGTCCTCAACGTCGGAAAGCTGGG
>JAFQLQ010000010.1 GCA_017414505.1 Clostridia bacterium | reverse complement strand
TGGCGGAAAGCAGTGGCCGTGAGTCTTTCACCCTCTCCGTCACTTCGTGACACCTCTCCCGGAGTGAGAGGCTTTTCACCGGCACTTTTTCATTGATAAATAATTTTTCTGCGGTAGACCGACTTTTTCGACAGTCTGAAAAACTCCATCATTCTGATGGAGTTTTTATTGTTTCGCTTGAAAGTTTATATATATTCACATAATATGCTGAATCAACGGGCAGATTTTTCTTTTTTAATAAGAATTCAACAATACGTTTGGTTATATAGTAAATAACGCCAAATGTTGGAACACCAAGAAGCATTCCCGCGAATCCGAAAAGGCCTCCTCCGATTAAAATGGAGAAAATAACCCAGAAAGGTGCAAGTCCGGTGGACTGACCTAAGATTTTCGGGCCCAGGATATTACCGTCGAACTGCTGAAGAATAAAAATAATAATCAACAGATACAGAGCTTCCCACGGGCTGACCAGAAGCATAAGAATTATACTTGGTATAGCCCCTATGAAAGGTCCGAAAAACGGAATTATGTTGGTTACACCTACTATAATGCTGATAAGCATTGCATAGGGCATTTTGAAAATTGACATTACCACAAAAAGTATTACGCCCACTATAAAGGAGTCAAGAAGCTTTCCGCTTATGAATCCGCTGAAGATTTTATGGCTCTGACGAACGGTATCAACTATGATATTTGCTTTATCGGTTCCTGCAAAGGCATAAAGAAGCTTTTTAGCCTGACCGGTAAAGGTTTCCTTGCTGTTTAAAACGTAAATAGCAACAATTATACCAATTATAAGATTTGCAACAATACCAACAAAATCCTTTACTCTGAGAGCGAAATAGCCTATCCAGGTATTGATTTTGGAAAGAAGATTGTCGTTAATCCATGTAGAGATATATTTTTCTCCGTAGGTAAGCGCTTCTTCAAAAGCTGTTACAAGATTCTGGTTGTTTTTAAGATATCGGTTTGCAGAATCGGTAAATTCTTTTATCTGAGCAGGAAGATTTTTTGCAAGTTCTGCAATAGTGTTGTAAAGCTCTGGTAAAATCATATTTCCCAGAATATAAATTATAATCAGTAGAAACGCAATTGATATAAACACGCTTGAACTTCTTGTTAAATTTTTAAAACGGAATTTGATTTTCGGTTGTTTTTTTCTGTTTTTTACTCTGTGGTCGGAAAAAGATTTTAGTCTTTTTTCAATGCCGTTTACCGCAGGTAACAGAATGTATGCGATACCGAGACCAAATGTTATAGGCTGCAGTATATCAAATACGGTTGAAAAAAATGTGCCTATATGTGACATTTTATACATCGTAAAGAAAAATACAATAGATGCTGCAACGGTTAAAAATATTGTTCCGCCAAGACGGAAAAATACCTTTTTCTGGCTTTGTGTCAGTTTCTGACGGGTGTTCTGATCCATTTTTATTACCTCTGTTTAAAGATTTTTCTCAAGTATTTCAACTGCACTTTTTACAAGCTCGGCGCAGGGACGTTTTTTGTAGTATTCTTCTGTTCTTAACTCTGCAACTGGAGGCTGACGCTTCTCTTTAAGCCCCAGAAGCTCTCCGCAGTTTATAGAACCGTTTTCTGCTTCGTAATCTTTTGCAAGCTTTTGTATAAGTGCATAGTGATCGTTTTTTTCGGTTACAGCTTTCGGGCTGGTGTAGCCGTTTTTTAAACCTGCTACCATAAACATAGCGCTTACTGCTCCGCATACCTCTCTTAGCTTTCCCATTCCGCCGCCAAAGGAGGAGGAAAGCTTCATTGCCGTTTCAAAATCCATTCCAAGGTCGTTTGCAAATACGGCAAGAACAGCCTGGGAGCAGTTATATCCTTCTTTAAACAACTGATATGCTTTTTCTGAACGTTCGCTCATTATTCATTCTCCTTGTTCTCTTCTGTAGTTGATTTTTCTTCTGTTTCTCTTAGTTTGTTTATTTCTTCTTCAAGCTTTGTAAAGTTTTCGCCAAACTCCTGCCAGTTATTTTCGCTCATAGCTTTTTTTATGGCATCAAAGGTTTCAACTATTGTACTGTTATCTGTTAAATCCTCTGCCGGTGTATCGGGTTCTTCAGGCGGTGTTTGAGGAGTTGCGGGTTTTGAAGGCTTGTAATCAAGAGTATCGTTGGTATCTCTGTTAATTGTAAAGTTGAACAGAGTTTGTATCGCTTTTTCAAAGCTTTCTTCCATTACGATACTGTCGCTATAAGCTACTACAACACGCTTTAATTCCGGCATAGTGCTTTCGCCTGAGGAGGTAATGTAAATTGGCTCCATATATATAAGCGAATTATTTACCGGAATAACCAGCATATTACCTCTTATAACTGTTGAACCGCCCTGTCCCCAAAGGGTAAGCTCACGGGAAATTGCAGGATCGTTATCAATACGGTTTTCTATCTGCATTGTTCCGTACACGTTTTCGCCTTTCGGGAAGGTGTACAGAATCATTTTTCCGTAATGTGAGGGATCACTGCTTACTCCAAGCCATGCAACAAGATTATCCTTGTTTTCCATTGTATAGGGAATCATAAGGGTAAGCTCGTCTTTTGTACTGAACAGCGATGTCATATTATAATAAGGATCTACATATTTTGTTTCAGCCTGATATTTTTCTTTTGCAAAATCCCAGTTGTCGGTTTTGTTGTAGAACATTCCGCCGTCGGTTACATGATATCTCTTGAAAATTTGTGCCTGAACCTTAAATAGATTTTCAGGATACTGAAGATGCTCGGCAAGGTCAGACGGGAAAGGTGATTCTTCAAAGAATGAAGGGTAAATTTTTTTGTAACTCTGAATTACAGGATCGTTTTCATCACAAATGTAGAATTTTACTGTTCCGTCGTATGCATCAACTACTGCTCTTGCGGAATTACGCACATAGTTTACTCTCTGACCTCCGAAATCCACATATTCGGCATAGGGATAATTTTCGCTTGTTGTATAACAGTTAACTATCCATTTCAGCTTTCCTTCGGTATCTATCAGAAGAAACGGATCCGAGTCGACTGTAAGGAAAGGCGCTGCGGTTTGTACACGTTTTACAATATTTCTGTTTAAAAGAATTTTACTGTCATTGGTTACATAATTTGAGAAGAACATCTGGTAATCTCTGTTGTACAGTGAAAACAGAAGACGGTTAAAGGGGGATAGCTTTATACCTGCCTGACCGTCGTAGGAAAATTCTATATCCTGGTCATTATCAGTATAATCAAGCTCCTTATAGCCGGAATTTACAATAACATAATCGTTGGTACGTTCACCAAAATATATTCTCGGCTGGGTTATTTCGGGTGTTCCTTCAACGCTCTGAGGCGGAATATCCTTTGTTATAAAGGCAGGAAGCCCCTCGCTCGTAACCTGATTAACCTGCATTACTGCCGCCGCAAAGCCGTGGGTAAATCTTAATCTGCGGTTGGCAAAAGAATTGGAAACTGCAGAAAGGTTTTCGCTGTCGGGATTAAGCTCTCTTGCCGAAATACCTACTGCTGTTGGTCTTCCGTTGATATCGTAGGTTACAATATCAATATCGTTGAATTTATAAAAATTACGTATTCCCTGAACCTGATTAACAGCTTTTAATGCAGCATTGTAATCTATTACTCTTACGTTTGAAATTGAGTTTGTATCGAGAGCAAGATTTTTTTCGTTAAGATTATATTCAATGTTGAAATCCTTGTGTTCTACATTATCAATTCCGTACGCTTTTCTTGTATAATTTATATTGTTTTCAATGTAGGGCGCTTCTTTTGCAATTTCTGCAGGCTTAACCAAGAGATTTTCGGTTACAACCGCCGCAATGCCGAAAACGGAAAATACAATGGGATATATGGCTATTGTTGCAATTGAAAGCTTAATTTTACCGCGGTATATAAATATTATAGCAAGAAGGCTTATTACAATAAGCAGGATGGGTGCTATTTTATAAAGATTCATCCAGACTGTTATATCGGTGAATTTTGCACCGGTAAAGTCACCGTCTGCAAAAAGAATTTCCTCTTTTTCAAAAACGTAGCTTATTGCTTTTATGGTTATAAGAATACTTACATTTATAACGTTGTGCAGTACAATTGCATCGGTTTTTAACATCTCTCTTAATCTGCCGAGCTCACTGCTTAAAAACAGGAATACATACAGTAAAAATACTGCAATGGCTATAAAACCGAAGATTCCAAGAAGTGCGTTGCATAAAGAAATTAAAAACTGTCTTTGAAAGATGTAATATCCTATATCCTTAAAGAAAATCGGATCTCCGTACTGGAATGATGACGGGTTTAAAAAAAGGAGAAGTCTGTCGTATAAAGCTGATTGTACAATTCCGCTGATTACAAGTGCTGTAAAGAACGAAGTAACAAATATCATAAATTTCTTTTTTAAGTACGAAAAGGATTCATCAAGCTTTGTAAGATTTACTTTTACCATGAGAAAGCTTAAATAAACCAGTA
Source organism: Clostridia bacterium (assembly GCA_017414505.1). GTDB lineage: Bacteria > Bacillota > Clostridia > UMGS1840 > HGM11507 > RGIG1932. The sequence continues at coordinate 23,704 of JAFQLQ010000010.1, read as the reverse complement.
TAAGCGTAAATGCAAAGGTGATGCTTTGTGTGAACAGTTTTGCCTGAAAATTGGTAAAAAATACTTCTGTAAAATTTTTACCGATTTCATTTACGGTTATATAGTCATAATAAAAATTAACAGCTATTCCCACAAGCAATATTAAAATTGCCAGTATAAATGCCAGAAGAGGCTTTTTAAATAGTTTTTTCATAGTGTTCCTGCCTTTCGGGGGGATAGTTTAAAAGAGAAGTGCGTTTGCGAAATCTTTGGCGTTGAATTCTCTGAAATCGTCAATTCCTTCTCCCACTCCGATGAATTTAACCGGAATGGATTTGTTTTTGCAGATGGAAATTACAATACCGCCTTTTGCAGTGCCGTCCAGCTTGGTTAAGATAATTCCGGAAACCTCTGCCTGCTTTGTAAATTCTTCTGCCTGCATAACAGCGTTCTGACCTGTTGTTGCATCAAGAACAAGAAGTGTTTCAATTTTAGTATCGCTAAGCTCTCTTTTTACAACACGGTAGATTTTGTTAAGCTCATCCATAAGATTTTTCTTGTTATGAAGTCTGCCCGCTGTATCTATAATAAGTACATCTGTGTTTTTTGCTTTTGCAGAGTTTATTGCATCAAACACAACAGCGGCAGGATCCGCACCCTCTGCGTGCTTTACTATCGGGCAGTTGTTGCGTTCTGCCCATATTGTAAGCTGTTCTGCTGCTGCGGCACGGAATGTATCTCCTGCGGCAAGCATAACACTTTTGCCTTCTTCCTGAAGTCTTGCAGCAAGCTTACCTATGGAGGTGGTTTTTCCAACTCCGTTTACGCCTACTACAAGCACAATTGCAGGTTTTCCGTAAAGATTAAGCGCAGAATCGTTTTCTTCAAGCGTTTCGCTTATGATGTTGAAAAGCTCCTGCTTTGCTTCTTCGGAATCTTTGATTTTGTTTTCTTTTACACGTTCTCTCAATGTATCAATTATGGAAACGGAAACCTCTGCGCCCACATCTGCCATTATAAGAATTTCTTCGAGTTCTTCATAAAGTTCCTCATCAATTGATTTGAAAACTGCAAATGCGTCGTCAACCCTTTCCTTTATTGCGCTTCTTGTTTTATCAAGTCCTGATTTTAGTTTGTCAAAAAATCCCATTTTATAATTACCTTTCTTAAGTTTATTTTATTTGTTCTTCAACTTCGTCTATGTTAAGGGACAGAAGCTTGGATACGCCTTTTTCCTGCATAGTTACACCGTACAGAGTATCTGCGGCTTCCATTGTACCTCTTCTGTGTGTAATAACAATGAACTGAGTTGTTTTTTTATGTTTTGTTAAATAGCTTGCATAACGGTAAACGTTAACATCGTCAAGCGCCGCTTCTATCTCGTCAAAAAGACAGAAGGGAGTGGGTTTAACGTTTATAATTGCAAAAAGCAGTGCAATAGCACAGAATGCTTTTTCTCCGCCCGAAAGCAGGGTGATGTTGGTAAGCTTTTTACCCGGAGGCTGAACTATTATTTCAATTCCGGAATTTAAGATATCTTCTTCGTCCTGCAGTTTAAGCTCTGCTTTGCCGCCACCGAACAGCTCCTTAAATGTAATATTGAATTCTTTGCCTATTAAAGTAAACTGTTCTCTGAATATATCCTTCATAAGCTTAAGCATTTCGGAAATAATCTTCATAAGGTCTGCTTTTGCTTTTTCAAGGTCATCACGCTGACCGGTTAAGAAGGTATAGCGTTCGTTTACCTTTTGATATTCTTCAATAGCATCTATGTTAATGTTACCCAATGCTTTCATTTTGGATTTTAACTCGCTTATCCGCTTGTTGGCTTTGGGAATATCAATTTCCTTTTTGTATTCCAGAGCTGTTGTAACGGTAAGCTCGTAGCTTTCCCACAGATTGTTTATGTATCCGTCTATTTCATTTTCAAACTTGCTGAGTCTGACTTCAAGACGGGAGTGTTCCTCGTTAAGCTTTATTAAACGGTCGCGTTCTTTTTTCGATTTTTCCTGATTTTGCTCAAAAAGCTCTTCGGTTTCTTTTTTCTTAAGCCTATTTGCTTCGATTTTTTTGTTGCCCTCATCAATTGCTGTATTAAGGTCAGCAATTTGGGAATTGCGGAAGTCTACCTCGTCCTTTAAATCAAGAATTTCTGTTTTGCATTTTTCAATCTGTGTATCTTTAAGTTTGATTTCTTTTTCATAAAGTCTGATTCTTTCTTCGTTGAAGGTAAGTTTATCTTTTTCTGTCTGACGGTCTTTTGAAATAAATTCAATTTCCGTATTTTTATCTTTGATTTTAAGATTAAGCTCATTCTCCTTTTCTTTAAGGCGCGCAAGCAGATTGATTTTATCATTGTTAAATGTAGAAAATTCTCCGTCAAGCAGTTTATTCTCTTCGGCATATATGGAAAGCTTGTCACCGATGTTTTTAAGTTCTTCATTTACATCGGCAAGTTTTTTTCTTAAATCCTCAGTTTTTTGCTTAAGCTCTTCAATTTCGGCATTTCTGCCCACTGCGCCAACACTGTTTTTCTGAGTACCGCCGGTGATTGAACCGCCTATATTGAAAATTTCTCCGTCAAGAGTTACAGCCTTAAAGGAGTGGTTGTGCTTTCTTGTCATTTTAATTGCGTTATCTATATTGTTGACAACTGCAATTTTATTAAGCAGATTTTCAAAAATTATTCTGAATTTTTCATCGCAGGAAATAAGATCGGTTGCAACACCCACAAAGCCGTTCTCTTTTTCAAGATTTGTAAGTCTTGGCTGCGGTTTTATGGAAGAAAGGGGAAGAAATGTTGCTCTGCCTGCCTTTTTCTCCTTTAAAAATTCTATGTATTTTTTTGCATCGTATTCGGTTTCGCAAACTATATTTACTGCGGCACCTGCAAGGGCGGCATCAATTGCTTTTGCGTGCTCTTTGCTTACGGAAAGCAAATCAGAAACTGTGCCGTAAATTTTTGTGCCGGGCAGGGGATTTGTCATTATTTCTTTAACGCTTTTCGGAAAAGCGGAATAGTCGTTTTGAATATCAGAAAGAACCTCACCCTTGTTTTTGCAGGAAAGATATTTTTCCGTAAGAGAAATTTTCTTTTCTTCCAGTTCTTTTTTCTCTTTTTCCAGAAGTGCTGATTTTTCTTCAAGCTCTTTTTTACGTTTGTTAAACTCCTGCTCTGCGGTTTCTGTTTTTGAAAGTTCTTTGTTGATATCGGAAACCTCAAGGGTAAATTCTGCCTGCAATTCACTTATTTCGGATTTTATGCTTTTTACGTTTTCGTTGAATTTGTCAAGCTGTTCCTGAGAGTTGCCTGTAAAGTTTTTTAATTCATCTATATTTTTCTGAATTTCTTTTTTCTCTGTTTCAAGACGTGTTATTTCGTCTTTTTTATGTTCTGTATTATTAAGGGAAATTTCAATCTGACCTTCAAAGGTTTTTATGCTGTATGCCATATTGTGATTTTCCTGAATAAGTCTGTCAGTTTCATCCTGAAGGTTTTTGGACTGCTCATTTAAGCTGTACATTTCGCTGTCTAATTCTTCAAGTGTGTTCTGAGCTTTTATAAGCTTGGTTTTGGAATTTGAAAAAAGCTTGTTTACTTCATCCAGCGATTCCTTGCTTTTATCTATTGAGTGCAGCCATGAATTAATTTCAAGGTCTTTTAGCTCATCACGGAAAACAAGATATTTTTTTGCTTTTTCCGCCTGAACTTTAAGCGGTTCAAGCTGAGTTTCAAGCTCTCCTACAATGTCGTTTATTCTTAAAATGTTGTTTTCGGTATTGTTGAGCTTTCTTTCTGCATCGTCTTTTCTGTGGCGGAATTTGCTTATTCCGCAGGCTTCTTCAAAAAAACTTCTTCTTTCAGAGGGCTTACCGGAAATGATTTCGTCAATACGTCCCTGACCAACAAGAGAATAACCATCCTTCCCAAGACCGGTATCCATAAAAAGCTCGTGAATGTCCTTTAGACGGCATACAGAACCGTTTATGTAATATTCGGTTTCGCCGGAACGTAGAATTCTTCTTGTAACTAAAACCTCATCGTATTCTATGGGAAGCGCTTTGTCGGAATTATCTACTGTAAGGCTTACTTCACAGTAGGCGAGAGGTTTTCTTTTTTCTGTACCCGAAAAAATGACGTCCTCCATTTTGCCGCCTCTTAAGGTTTTTACACTTTGTTCACCCATAACCCATCTTATAGCATCGGAAATGTTGCTTTTTCCGCTGCCGTTAGGCCCTACAACACAGGTTATGCCATCGGGAAAGGTTAAATCTATTTTATCCGGAAAAGACTTAAAGCCTATCATTTCGATAGATTTTAAATGCACGAAATCACCCCTATTATAATACTATACATTATTATATTATATTTTGTTTCAAAATTCAAGTTTTTTTGCGATATTTTCGGATATGAAAAAAAGTTTTGAAATTTCGCAACTTTTTTTGAAAAAACTATTGATTTTTTCGGTAAATAGTGTTATATTAGATGTAAAGTGGAGTGAAAATGAGTGAAATGGTTCAAAATGGAATGGAAAATCAGCTTTTTTGAATCGTGTGGAGGATAAGAAATGTTTTTAGGTGAACACAGGCACAGTCTGGATCCAAAGGGCCGTGTAATATTCCCATCTAAATACCGTGAAAGTCTTGGCGACGTTTTTTATTTGAATGTCGGCACAGATAAGTGTATTTCTGTTTATCCTGAAGCAGAATGGCAGAACCTTATGGACAGAATTGATGCTTTCCCCACCAGCGAAACCGCTAAAATCAAAAGATACTTATTTTCAAAATCCGTAGATGTTAAAATGGATAAGCAGGGAAGAGTACTTCTTCCCGAAGAACTGAGAGAAAGAGTAGGAATTACCGCTGAAACCGGAATTATGATTGCCGGCGCAGGTAAAAAAATCGAAATCTGGAATGAACAGACCTACGATGAAGAAATGAGCAAGGAAGATATGCAGGCAGAAAATATTGCAGCGCTTATGAAATCTCTTGGTATATAAACGAAATATTCGCAGAAACCTTCCCTTTCTGCTATATCTTAATACAGCAAGGTGCCTTCCCCACCTTGCTGTGAAACAATTTTAAGAAAGGTACGGATTTTCCGTAGTTTTAATATGAAACCTGATTTTAAGCATGTGCCAATAATGCTGAATGAGTGTATAACCGGGCTTAATATAAAGGAAAACGGAATATATGTTGATGCAACTTTAGGCGGCGGCGGACATTCGAGCGAAATTGCCGCAAGGCTTGGAAAAAACGGCAGGCTTATAGGTATCGACCGTGATACAGATGCACTTTCGGCGGCATCGGCAAGGCTTCAGGGAAATGTTTGTAAAATGGATTTTATCCACTCCAATTATTCGGAGATAAAAAATATATTAAACGAGCTTGATGTGGAATGTGTGGACGGTATTCTTGCCGACCTTGGTGTTTCCTCTTATCAGCTTGATAATCCCGAAAGGGGATTTTCCTACAGATTTGATGCTCCTCTTGATATGCGTATGAACAGAGAGGACAAGCTTACCGCTTACGATGTGGTAAACGGATATGAATTTGAAAAAATTTTCAGAATCATTAAAGATTACGGCGAAGAAAAGTTCGCTCATCAGATTGCAAAAAATATAGTTAAAAGGCGTATGGACAAGCCAATTGAAACAACCTTTGAACTGGTTGATATTATAAATTCTTCAATGCCTAAGAAAATTGCCTTGAAAGGGCCTCACAAAGCAAAAAGAACCTTCCAGGCAATAAGAATAGAAGTCAACAGAGAGCTTGAACTTTTAAAAAACAGCGTTGAAGACTTTTTGTCTGTTTTGGGAAGCGGCGGAAGACTTGCAGTTATAACCTTCCACTCTCTGGAGGACAGAATAGTAAAAAACGTTTTTAAGGATTACACAGTTGGATGCATCTGCCCCAAAGAGCTTCCGGTTTGTGTGTGTAACAACAAACCAAAAGGAAAGCTTATTACTCACAAGCCTCTTACGGCGGGCGAAGATGAAGTTTTTGAGAACAACCGTTCTACAAGTGCAAAACTCAGAATTATAGAAAAAATATAAGGTCGGTGAAAAGAACAATGTACTTAAATAACAGTAGTTTGGCTTATGACTACCGCGAAAACATTGTTACAAGAGAAAAAAAGGTTAAAACAGCAGTAAAATCAAAAAAGAAAAGCAGTTTAAGAAGATATTTGTTTTTCGCAGCTTTTTATACAATTCTTTTATGCGGTTCTCTTCTTATAAGAACCGTACATATTGCAGAACAGTCGGAAAGCTTATCTGCACTAAAAGAAGAATACACAGCAATGATTAACGAAAATAAACAGCTTGAGGTTGATATAAATACTCAGATTGATTTGAAAAAAGTAGAAGAAATTGCAATTGCAAAGCTTAATATGAATACACCGCTTAAAAATCAGATTATATATATAAATACCGCACCCAGAGATTACGGAGAGGTTATAACTCCGGTAACCGAAGAAAAAAATCCTTCGGGGGGAATTATGGCGATGATAAAAGCCTTTACAGGTAAATTTGCATATTCAAGCAATTAAGTTCATATAGATTAAATATTCGGAAATTCGATTTCCGGAAATGATACCGATGACAAATTTACACCAAAAAATGGTGTACGGCGAAGAGCACTTTCTTGTCAACGGGATGTGAACCCAATGCAGGGAGGGCTTAGAACCGCACTGATTTCCAAAAAATCTGTGCGGTTAATTGCTTTTTTGAGGAATGTAAAAAACAGGGAATTTCAAACCGGAAAGGGTAACCAATTATGAATAAATCCAACGGAATGAAAAAAAGAATAGTTTCAACTTTGCTTGTTGTTTCGGTTGTTTTTCTTGTTATTGCAGGAAGACTTGGTTATCTTATGCTTATAAAAGGTGAGCACTATAAAAAGCTGGCAATAGAACAGCAGACAAGAGACCGGCTTATAACCTCCAAAAGAGGAACAATTTACGACAGAAACGGCAAGCCTATTGCTGTTAGCGCCTCTGTTGAAACCATAAGTATTTCTCCCGAAACAGTACGTGACCAGGGGGATCCCGAAAAAACGGCTACCGTTTTATCACAGCTTCTTGGAATTGAAAAAGATGTGATAATGGCAAAAATAGAGAAAAAAACCTCTTATGAGAGTATTAAGAAAAAGGTTGAAAAAGAGATTGCAGACAAGGTTCGTGAGCAGAAACTGGTGGGAGTATATCTTGATGAGGACACAAAAAGGTACTATCCTTACGGTGATTTTGCTTCTCACGTTATAGGTTTTACCGGAACCGACAATCAGGGGCTTCTTGGTATCGAAATGATTTATGATAATATTCTTAAGGGAAATCCCGGAAGAATTGTTTCTGCAAGAAATGCCCGTGGCTCTGAAATGCCTTATAAATACGACCGATACTATAATCCTGTGGACGGTACAAATATTGTTACAACAATTGACCAGACTATGCAGCATTTTCTGGAAAAAAATTTAGAGGCGGCATATATTAATAACGACCTTCAGAAGGGTGCCGCAGGAATTATTATGAATCCCAAAACCGGTGAAATTCTTGCTATGGCAACAAAACCGGCTTTTGACCTTAATGATCCGTTTACTCTTAATAATACCGATCTTTCGGAATCGCTTAAAAATATTGAGGATGACGAAGAAAGACAAAAAGCACAAAGCGATGCACTTAATCAGATGTGGAGAAACAAGGCTGTTGTTGACAGTTACGAGCCCGGTTCAACATTTAAGATTATTACTGCCGCAATGGCACTTGAAACCAATTCTGTAAATGTTGAAAGTGATAAATTTAACTGCGGAGGCGTACTGAGAGTCGGACCACACGATATTCACTGTTCGAACAGACTTGGACACGGCGTACAAAGTTTTCAGGATGCACTGAAAAATTCATGTAACCCTGCATTTATTCAGATTGGACAGAAAATCGGAAAATCAAATTTCTATAAATATTACAGAGCTTTCGGTTTTACTGAAAAAACCGGAATTGAAATGAATGGCGAAACAGCAGGTATGTTCTATCCGCTTGACAGCTTTAACGAGGTTGAGCTTGCTACTGCTTCATTCGGTCAGGGGCCTGTTGTTACTCCTCTTCAGATGATAACTGCAGTTTCTGCAATTGCCAATAACGGTAAACTTATGCAGCCACATCTTATAAAACAGTTTTTGAACGATGATGGCGAAATTCTTGAAAACATCGAACCGAAAGTAATAAGAGAGGTTGTTTCCGAGGACACTGCAAAACGTTTGTGTCAGATGCTGGAAAACGTTGTTGAAGAGGGCGGCGGTAAACGCGCTTTCATCAAAGGTTACCACATTGGCGGAAAAACCGGTACTTCGGAAAAAATCCCCAGAGGAAACGATAAATACATAGCTTCCTTTGTTGGGGTTGCGCCTGCAAATGATCCGCAGATTGCCTGCCTTATTATTCTTGACGAACCTACAGGTGATTATTACGGAGGTACTATTGCCGCTCCCGTTGCCAGAGATGTTATGCAGGATTGTCTGAGATATCTTGGAATTGAACCTGACGACACTGACAATCAGACTGTTGAGGTTTGGGTTCCGGGTGTAATAGGAAGCAGTATAAGTGATGCTGCAGAAATTATAACAACAAGTAAACTTAAGTATAAAATTGAAGGTTCTGGTAAAGTTATTGTTGACCAGATGCCCAAAGAAGGCGTTGTGGTTGCTGAGGATGCTACCATAATTCTGTATACTGAGGAAGTTGAGGGCAGTAATCTTGTTACTGTTCCCAGACTTGTGGGAATGCCTCACAAAGAGGTTGTTGATATACTTGCCACTCAGGCACTTAAACTAAATATTAAAAATTCTTACGATGAAAACAGCGTAGCGATTTCTCAGAGTCCTGAGGGCGGTTCAAAGGTTGAACCGGGAACCACTGTTTCAGTTGAATTCGGAATACCGCAGACAGATAACGATTAATATCGGAGGGGAATTATTTGAAGCTTGATCTGTTGCTTACAAAGGTTAACGTTTCAGAAATAATAAATTCCAAAGAAATTGATATTAAAGGTGTTTCATCCAATTCAAAAGAAATAAAAGAAAATTATATTTTTGTTTGTATAAACGGTTATTCGGATAACGGACACCGTTATATTGAAGAAGCAGTTGAAAAAGGTGCAAAAGCCGTTGTTATATCGGAAGATGTATTATTTGACGACGGTGTAACAACAGTTGTTAAAGTTAAAGACACCAGAAAAGCTTTAAGCGTACTGTGTGCCAATTTCAATTCGCATCCTGCAGAAAAAATGAAGCTTATCGGCATTACCGGAACAAACGGAAAAACCGGAACAACCTATCTGCTTAAAAATATTCTTGAAAAAGCCGGTTACAAGGTTGGTCTTATCGGAACTAATGTTAATCTTATAGGAAACAGCGTTTTTCCTGCAAAGAGAACTACTCCCGATGCTCCGGAACTCAGCAGTCTGCTTTCAGAAATGGTAAGGTCGGGCGTGGATTATGCCGTTATGGAGGTTTCTTCCCATTCGCTTGTTTTAAACCGTGTGTACGGAATAAAATTTGATGTAGGCATTTTAACAAACATAACAAAAGACCATCTTGATTTTCACAAAACTATGGAGGCTTATGCCGAAGCAAAGGCTTTACTGTTTGAAAATTCTGCGGTTTCGGTACTTAATGCTGATGACGAATATTTCGATTTTATAAAAAGTAAATCAAAAGGTGAAATTATTACATACGGTGTAAAAAACGGCGCAGATATAAATGCTGAAAATACAGTAATTTCGGAAAACGGAATTTCCTACATAGCCAAAAGTGAAAATGAGAGCGAAGCGTTTTATATTCCTCTTCCGGGCGGATTTTACGTGTATAACAGCTTATGTGCCGCAGCTGCAGCCAAGGCTTTAGGCATACCGCTTGCATTTTCCGGCAGATGCTTTAAAAATCAGAAGCCTGTTGACGGAAGATGCGAGAGAGTGAAGCTTCCTCACAACAACTTTTCTGTTATTATTGACTATGCACATACTCCTGACGGGCTTATTAATATTCTTAAATCTGTTAACGAAATGAAGAAGAACAGAGTTATAACATTGTTTGGCTGCGGAGGCGACAGAGACAAAACCAAACGCCCCGAAATGGGAAAAATAGCTTCAGAAAACTCAGATTTTGTTATTATAACTTCGGATAATCCCAGAAGTGAAAATCCTGATAAAATTATTGAAAATATTGTTTCGGGAATTGAGAAAAATAACTATACCATTATTCCCGACAGGAAAAGAGCAATATATTTCGGAATATCCATATGTGAAAAAGGGGATATACTGTTACTCGCAGGAAAAGGACACGAAAATTATCAGGTTCTGGAATCGGGAAAAATACATTTTGATGAACGAGAGGTAATCAGGGAATACTATGCTGAAAATAAGTGAAATTGTTAAAGCAACCGGCGGTGAGCTTCTTTTCGGTTGCGAAGATAATGTAATAGAAAATATAGTTACCGACAGCAGACAGGCGGTAAAAGGAACTTTGTTTGCCGCAATAAAGGGTGAAAATGCTGACGGGCACGATTATATCAAAAAAGCCGCAGAGCTTGGAATGAGCGCTGTTCTTTGTGAAAAGGATATTCCTTTTATTGAAGGAGCAGCCGCAATAAAAACAGATAATACTGTAAGAGCACTGGGTAAAATTGCAAAGTATTATCTTTCCACACTTTCTGTAAAAAAAGTTGCTGTAACCGGAAGTGTTGGCAAAACTACAACAAAAGATATGATTTATGCAGTTTTATCCGGTAAAGGGAAAGCTCTTAAAACACTTGGGAATTTCAATAATGAGCTTGGGCTGCCGCTTACGGTTTTCCGCCTTACAAAGGAAGAAGAATTTGCCGTTCTTGAAATGGGCATGAGTGAATTCGGAGAAATTTCGTATTTATCGGAAATAGCCAGACCGGAAATTGCCGTAATAAGCAATATAGGTCATTCCCACATTGAAAATTTAGGTTCTCAGGAGGGTATTTTAAAAGCAAAATGTGAAATTGCCGATTATATGGATGAAAACGGTGTTATTATAATGAACGGTGATGACGCCCTGCTTTACAGTGTAAAAAATAATTTTAAACAGAAAACTGTTTATTTTGGTGTTAAAAATCCTGACTGCGATTATGTTGCACAAATTGAAAGTGTTGATGAAAAATCTACAACATTTGTTTTAAACGGGGAAACATATACTGTAGGCACACCGGGTATTCACAATGTATATAACGCTCTTTCTGCAATTATAACAGGCGAGCTACTTGGTGTGGAAAGAGAAAAAATAAAATCGGGAATAGAAAACTTTGAACAGACCGGTATGAGAATGGAAATGAAAGAAGTTAACGGGTACACTTTGCTTGTGGACTGCTACAACTCTTCGCCCGATTCCATAAGAGCCGGGCTTAATGTTCTTTCCAACATGAAAAGCTGTGAAAGACGTATTGCTGTTCTTGGTTCTGTTCGTGAGCTTGGCGATAAGCGTGACGAGCTTCTTTTTGAAGTAGGGGAATACCTTGCAGACGGCAGAGCTGATTTGCTTGTAACAGTCGGCGAGGACGCACTTGCTATAAACAAAGGTGCTGAAGCAAAGGGCTTTTGCAACCATGTTAATCTTAAAGACAATGCTGAAGCTTCCGAATATTTAAAGAATATTCTTGAAAATGGCGATGCTGTTCTCATAAAGGCTTCGCGGTATTACAAATTCGAGGAAATAGCTGACAGTTTAGCTACTGTCTGAAAGGAAGGATTTCTTTATGGAAATTTTATTGCCAATATTAATTTCGTTTATAATTTGCGTATGTATTTCGCCGGTGCTTATTCCGGTGCTTAAAAAAATGAAGTTCGGACAGCAGATTTTAGAAGACGGGCCCACTTGGCACAAAAGTAAATCCGGTACTCCCACTATGGGCGGAATATCTTTTATAACCGGTATTGTAATTTCGGTTGTTGTTTGCGGTGCGGTTTTTGGATTTAGTATTCCGGCAGTACTTGGTATTTCTTTTGCTGTATTGTGCGGTATAATCGGATTTGTTGACGATTATATCAAGGTTTGTTTAAAAAGAAATATGGGATTTAATGTTCTGCAGAAAACAATTTGCTTAGCTCTTGCTTCTGCTGCTCTTATATTCTGTGCCGTATATTTCGGAGTGGTTGATACAACTATTGCAATTCCTTTTACGGATATAAGATTCGATTTGGGATTTTTCTATTATATTCTTGCTTTTATTGCTATTTTTGCTACTGTAAACAGTGTAAATCTTACAGACGGTATTGACGGACTTGCTACTTCTGTAACCTCGGTTGTTATGGTGTTTTTTGCACTTGCACTTTTCAGCACAGGAAACACAGGCTTTGCAAAGCTTCCTCTTGCTGTACTTGGAGGTCTTTTAGGATTTTTGATTTTCAATATTCATCCTGCAAAAATGTTTATGGGAGATACAGGTTCTCTTTTTCTTGGCGGAATGGTTTCGGCACTTGCAATACTTATGGGAAATCCTCTTATCATACTGTTTGCAGGACTTGTATATGTTTTTGAAGCTTTATCCGTTGTAATTCAGGTTACTTCCTTTAAGCTGACAGGCAAAAGAGTGTTCAAAATGACTCCTATTCATCATCATTTTGAACAATGCGGATATTCGGAAAATAAAATTGTGATTCTTTTTTCAGTAACAACTGCTGTTCTGTGTGTTATTGGCTTTATTTCGCTTTGATAAACCGGAAAGGAATTTTCATTTATGAAAAACAAGAAATCTTTTGACCAAATGCTTTTTGCCGTAGCACTTATTCTTTCGGTGTTTGGGCTGATAATGGTTTTTTCAGCAAGTTCACCGGCGGCTCTTGCTCTGGAAAATGACAGTTTTCATTATGTAAAAAAACAGGCAATATGGGCGGTGCTTGGCATTTTTGTAATGCTTTTTTGCTCCCGTATTGATTACAGAATATATAAAAAATGGGCAGTTCTGATGTCGGTGGTAAGTAATGTTCTTCTTGCACTTGTACTGGTTATAGGTAACTCTGCAAAAGGTGCACAAAGATGGCTTGGGGTTGGTTCGATATCATTTCAGCCCTCGGAATTTACCAAAATTGCCATAGTTGTTGCACTTGCTACATATTTTGCGGCAATGGAAGGTAAAAAGCAGAATTTTAAAAATATTTATCTGCCTTTGATAACCATACTTGGTATTCCTTGTATATTACTGCTTTTACAGCCGCACTTTTCCATTATTATTATTCTGGGATTTGTAACCTTTATATTGATGATGGTTTACAAAGTAAAATTAAGATTTTATCTTCCCGTAATTGTTGTGGTTCTTATTGCCGCTGTTGCACTCGTTTGGGTAGCACCATACAGATTACAGCGTATTACCGCATACAGAAATCCTTTTGCAGATCCTCAGGGTGACGGCTATCAGATTATTCAGTCGCTGTTTGCCATAGGCAGCGGAGGATTCGGCGGGCTTGGGCTTTCACGAAGCCGGCAGAAATATCTTTACATACCTGAACCGCAGAACGATTATATTTTCTCAATTGTTTGTGAAGAACTTGGATTTATAGGCGCTTTGCTTGTTCTTGTTCTGTTTATGGTTTTTTTATGGCGTTCCGTTAAAATTGCAGTTAATGCAAGAGATTCATTTGGATCTTATCTTGCATTCGGTTTATGTATGCTGATTATTGTACAGGTTGCACTTAACATACTTGTTGTAACCAATCTTATTCCGCCTACCGGTATTCCTTTGCCGTTTTTCTCGGCAGGAGGTTCGGCATTTATATTCCAGATGGTAGCGGTCGGAATTATACTTAACATTTCAAAAACGTCAAATAAGTAGATTTTTCAGGAGTGATAATTTTGAGAGCAATTCTGGCAGGCGGCGGAACCGGCGGGCATATTAATCCGGCTATCGCCATTGCAAATGCTATATGTGAAAAATATCCTGACAGTGAAATTCTGTTTGTAGGTACAAAAAGAGGTCTTGAGGGTAAGCTTGTTCCTCAGGCAGGTTATAAAATTGAATTTGTAAACGTGGAGGGCTTTTTTACAAAAAGCGTAGTTCACGGTGCAGTAGTGCTTGGTAAGCTTGGTGCAGGCATACTTAAATGTATGGCAAAAATTAAAAAATTCAAGCCCGATGTTGTCGTTGGAACAGGCGGTTACGCAAGTGCGCCAATGCTTATTGCGGCTTCGCTTATGCACATTCCAACTGTAATTCACGAACAGAATGCAATTGCAGGTAAAACAAGCAAGCTTTTATCCAAAATGACAGACCGTATTTGTGTTGCATTTGACAACAAAGAGCTTTTCGGCTGCCCTGAGAAAACAGTTGTTACGGGAAATCCCATAAGAAAGTCTTTTTCGGAAATTGATGTAAGCAATGCAAAAAAACAGCTTGGTATAAGTGAGAATCTTCCTCTTATTCTTTGTGTGAGCGGAAGTCTTGGTTCGGAGGCTGTTAATAAATGTATGACCGAATATATAATAAGAACTCATATGGAATATAAATATCAGGTGATTACCGTAACCGGAGACTTTTATATTGACGAGGTAAAGGAAAAGCTTGAAAATGCAGGTGTTAACTTAAACGGAAGTAAAATTCAGATTAAAAATTATATTAATGATATGGAAAAATACCTTGCGGCGGCTGATATTATAATCAGCAGAGCCGGTGCAATTTTCTTAAGTGAAATTGCATATCTTGGAAAGCCTGCTATTCTTATTCCTTCGCCAAATGTTGCGGAAAATCATCAGGAAAAAAATGCTGATGCTGTTGTTGCGGCAGGTGCGGCAGTTAAAATATGTGAAAGAGAGCTTACTCCGGATGTTCTTTACAATGTTGTGGAGGAGCTTATAAATAATCCTTTAAAATTAAAACAGATGTCGGAATGCTCTGCAAAGCTGGGTATTGCAGATGCTGATAAAAAAATTCTTCAGACAATTGAAGCTATAACCATACGGTAACACTATTTTCCGTGCTGCATATTATGTAATAAGAATATTCATAATGCTTTGCGGCATGGAAAGGAACGGATGCTACATGAGTAAACTGGTTGTAGAGGGTGGAAACCGTCTGGAGGGAAGCATAAGAATTCCCGGTGCGAAAAATACGGTTTTACCTATTCTGGCGGCAACTATAATAAGCGGAAAAGAAAGCGTTATTGAAGATTGCCCCGAAATAAAGGATGTTGAACTCACTGTTGAGATACTTAAAAATCTCGGATGTAAAATAAAACGAGAAGGCAGAACTCTTACGGTAGACAGCAGCGATATTAGTGATTATACGATAAAGGAAGAACTCATGGATAAAATGCGTTCTTCAATTATTCTTACAGGAGCTATTCTTGCAAGAATGAAAAAAGCAAAAACCACTTATCCCGGTGGATGCGAACTGGGATTAAGACCGATAGATTTACATATAAAAGCCTTCAAGGAACTGAATATTTCAGTTGTTGAAGAGGGCGGATATATTATGTTTGATGGGGAAAATGCACATTCGGGAGATATTCATCTTGCTTTTCCGTCGGTTGGAGCTACAGAAAACATAATGCTTGTTGCAACAACGATAAAGGGCACGACAAAAATTATAAATGCGGCTAAAGAACCGGAAATAAGCGACCTTGCTGATTTCTTAAATAAAATGGGATGCAGAGTTTTGGGTGCGGGAACAAGTGTTATAACAATTGAGGGAGCAGACAGTTTTTCCAATGTGAATCACACCCTCATACCCGACCGCATAGTTGCGGCTACCGTAATGGCTGCGGCGGCAGTTACGGGAAGTACGGTAGAAATAAATAATGTAAACACCGAGCATATCGGTGCTGTAATTTCAGCTTTCAGGGAAATGGGTGTGCTTGTGTTTAAAACGATGGATAATTCTGTTGTTGTAAGCGCCGCAGGAAGAATTAAACCGCTTAATCTTTTAAGAACATCACCGTATCCCGGTTTTCCTACGGATGCTCAGTCTATAATTACTTCGGTGCTGTCGGTTGCAGACGGAACAAGTATAGTTATTGAAAATATATTTGAACAACGCTTCAAACATACTGAGGAGCTTATAAAAATGGGTGCGGATGTTACTGTTGACGGCAGATGCGCAGTTATAAAGGGCGTTGACAGATTAAAAGGTGCAAAAGTAAGTGCGCGGGATTTAAGAAGCGGTGCGGCACTTGTTGTTGCAGGCTTGTGTGCTGACGGATTTACTGAAATTGATAATCTTTATCACATAGACAGAGGATACGAAAATACTCTGCTTGACTTAAGGGAAATAGGAGCAAAAATTACTAAAGTTTAATAAAGAAGGGAATGAAAACGTAAGATGCCGGATACAGAAAAATGGGAATCAAGTGAAAAAATAAAAGAAATCCGACGTGAAAGAAAGCTCAAAAAGATAAAACGACGAAAGCGTTTTATCATTACTTTGCTTGTTCTTGGAGTAATGATAGGAATTCTCTTTACACCGATTTTTAATTTAAAGCATATAGAATTAAACGGAGTGTTAACAGTAAGCGAGCTTGAAATAAGCGATGCGGCGGCTCTTACAACCGGAACGAATATATTCAAGTTCAATATAAATAAAATTGCAGAAAATATTGAAAAAATTCCATATATTGATAATGCTGAAGTTATCAGAAAATATCCCAACAAAATTATAATTAACATTACAGAAAAAGTTCCTGTTGGATATATTGAATGGAATAAAAACTATGTAATTATTGACAGTACGGGCTTTTGTCTGGAAATTACACCCGAAAAGCCCTTCTGGCTGTCTGATATTGTCGGAGTTGGAATTGTTACTGCTGAGCCCGGTAAAAAGATTTCTGTAGAAAACATAACTCTGCTGAGCGAACTGCTGGAATTACTTTCCGCCATCCATAACAACGAAATTGACTTTAAAATTGCGTCTGTATATAAGGAGAAAGATAATTATTATATTACTACAAGTGATATTATTACAGTTAAGCTTGGTGCTGCAGATCAGATTGATTCCAAAACGGCAATGCTTAAAGAAGTTTTGAAGCAAATTCCTGCAGAAACACCCGGATTAATTGATGCAACTAACAGTGAAAAAATTTATTTTAAGCCAAATGAATAGGGGGACAGAAGAAAATGGACAAAAAGGCTCAGGCAGGAATAGTGCTTATATGCACAATATTAGGCTTTTTTGTAAGTGTTCAGGTGAAGAATGTCGGACAGAACGATTCGGGAAGTTATGTTAGTGCCATACGTTATGAACAGCTTCAGGATATGCTTATGACCGAAAAAGAGAAAACTGAAGCTTTGTACAAGCAGGTTATGGAATATAAGGATGAAATTCTCAAATATCAGGAGAACGCCTCCGAAGAAAGCGGAACTATAGAGCTTTTAAAAAATGAACTGGACAAGGCGGAAGTACTTTCCGGTTTAAGTGAGGTAACCGGCCCCGGTGTTACGGTTACTCTTACTGATGGCGACAGCAATTCATCCGTAAATGTTGATTCTAATATGTATATAATTCATGATGAAGACGTTTTGAGAGTTTTAAACGAACTTCGTGCGGCAGGTGCGGAAGCTATTTCCCTAAACGGTGAGCGGATTGTTGCAACCAGTGAAATTCGTTGTGCCGGCCCCACAATCAGTGTGAATAATACCAGAACAGCTGCTCCGTTTGTTATAAATGCAATCGGTAACCCTTCGGAGCTTGAAAGCGCTCTTAAAATGAGAGGGGGAGTTGCTGATATTTTAAGCAGATGGGTAAAAATTGATATTGTTCAGCAGGAAGAGCTTACTCTGCCTGCATACAAAGGACTTATGGATTTTAAATATGCGGATAAAAGGAGTGGTGACAGCAATGAAACTGATAAAAAATAATCTTGTGTTTATTCTTGCGATAGCAGGCTTTGCTGTCGGTGCCTTAACAGGATGGATGACAAATATATATGTTTCCGATTCTGTAAGCTATTATGCTGCTGCTATAATCCTTGCAGTTTCCGACTCGGTTATGGGCGCTATAAAAAATTATATAAGCTCAACCTACCGCTTTAAAGAATTTATTATCGGAATTGTTGTTAATATTGTTGCGGTAATTGCATTTATTTTTGCAGGCTCGAAGCTTGGAATTGACCTTTATATGGCGGTTGAAATCGTGTTTGGAATAAAAATTTTCGAAAAAATTTCAAAAATTCGCAGTTTCCTATTGAATAAATCACAAAGTTGTGATAAAATATAAAAAAATGTACTAAAATGGATAATAATATAAGGAGGAGAATAAGGATGTCTTTAGAAATTCAGAGAGATTTAAGCGATTCCGCCATTCTTAAAGTAATTGGCGTTGGCGGAGCAGGAAATAATGCTGTTAATAACATGATTGCCAATGATTTGAATAATGTAGAATTTATTGCAATAAATACGGACAAGCAGGCTCTTAAAAATTCAAAAGCTACTCACAAAATTCAGATTGGTGAGAAAATAACAAAAGGTTTGGGTGCAGGTGCTAACCCGGAGGTTGGTAAAAAAGCTGCCGAAGAATCAAGAGAAGAAATTGCACAGACCATAAAAGGTTCTGATATGGTTTTCATTACCGCAGGTATGGGCGGCGGAACCGGTACAGGTGCTGCTCCTGTTGTAGCTTCCATTGCTAAAGAAATGGGTATTTTAACAGTTGGTGTTGTAACCAAGCCTTTCACTTTTGAAGGTAAAAAGAGAATGACCGATGCTACAAGAGGCATCGAAGAATTAAAAGAAGAAGTTGATGCTTTGATGGTTATCCCTAACGACAGACTTCTTCAGGTTGTAAATAAAAGCACATCGCTTCTTGATTCCTTCAAGATTGCAGATGATGTACTTCGTCAGGGTGTTCAGGGTATCTCCGATGTTATCCTTGTTCCCGGTATTGTAAACTGTGACTTTGCTGATGTTCGTTCAATTATGAAAAACAACGGATATGCTCATATGGGTATTGGCGTTGGTAAAGGTGAAAACCGTGCTGAAGATGCTACCAAGGGCGCAGTTGAAAGTCCGCTTCTTGAAACTTCTATCGATGGTGCTAAGGGTGTTCTTGTTAACATCACCGGCGGTCTTGATATGACTATTATTGATATTAATACAGTAACAACTATTATTCAGGAAAGAATACATACCGATGCTAACTTTATCTTCGGTGCTGTTACTGATGAAAGTCTGAAGGATGAAATCAGAGTTACTGTTGTTGCTACAGGATTTGATTCCGGAAAAATCAATGAATCCATTGTTCCTCCGAGATTTACTCCTGTATCAGAAACTCAGTCTAATCTTGAAAGTATGCCTTCTCAGAATGTTACAAATTTAGATGATTTATTCCTTAAGGCACCAACAACTCCTCCTTCTACTGAAAGAGATGAGTTGGATATTCCCAAATTTATTGAGAATATTTCAAGAGGAAAATTCGGAAAATAGAATACTAAAAAACTCAAGCATATGCTTGAGTTTTTTTATATATTGTTTATAATATATTCAATTAAATTATCCTTACAGTGAACTCCTTTGCGGTTTGCAATCTTTTTAACACTGTCAAGTGCATTCTCGGGAGCATAACTGATATCGGCTGCTTTAAGCATAGAGATGTCATTTTCAAAATCACCGGCAGCAATTGTGATTCTGGAATTTGTCATTTCTTTAATAATATTAAGACAGGTTCCTTTTCCGCCTTTTTTTGAAAGCATTTCCACTCCAACCGGCCAGCTTCTTTCAAATACAAATTCCGAAGAATATTTTTTGCTGAATTTATTCTGGAAGCTTATTGCTGATTCTTCGTCAGAAAAACAAAATACAATTTTACAAATCGGTTCGTTAATCTGATTTATTTCTGATTGGGTTAATATTGGAAAATTACATTCGTTTTCCGGAGAGAAAACGAATGTATGCTGTAAATTATCAGAATTAAAAAGTTCTTCACTGAGTTGCTCTGCCGAAAATGTAAAAGTTTTCAGAATTTTATCATAATCATTTATACAAGTTCCGTTTATTGTTATAAGCGGTGCATTTATGGGAAGATTGAGCTTTTTTATAAATTCGTAGGTTCTTCCGGTTGAAACCGTAAACAATCCACCGTTTTCAATGAAATAATTTATGGCTTTGATATTTTCTTCAGAGGGGGTATGACTTTGCCACACAAGTGTTCCGTCAAAGTCACTTGCCAGAAGAATTCCGTCAAATTTTCCCATTCTTTTTCACCTTATCCCAGTATTCCTTTATTGCGTTTTCGTTTTTGTTATTTCCGCCTGTATAATAAACTGCATTTTTGATTTCATCCGGCAGATACTGTTGCTCGCAATAATTATTTTCGTAATCATGAGGATATTTGTATTCAATTCCTCTTCCAAGCTTTGCCGCACCACTATAATGCGCATCTTTAAGATGTTTTGGAATATCTCCGCAGTCCATTGAATTAATATCTGAAGTTGCCGCAGAAATTGCTGTATATACAGAGTTGGATTTCGGTGCAGTTGCAAGAAGAATAACCGCCTGGGCAAGAGGTAACTGTGCTTCAGGAAGCCCTAACATAAGAGCGTTGTTTGCAAGGGCGTTTACTATCATCGCTGCCTGCGGATATGCCATACCAACATCTTCGCTTGCAATTGCAAGCATTCTGCGGATAGGGGATTTTATATCACCGCTTTCAAGCAGACGTGCAAGATAGTGTAGCCCTGCGTTAACGTCGCTTCCGCGTATGGATTTATGAAAGGCTGACATAATATCATAATGATTGTCGCCCATCTTATCATATTTAAGCGATTTTTTGAAGGTTGCACCGTAAACATCGTCGCTTGTTATTTCTCCGCCGGTATTAAGCTTGGAATAATAAAGCAGTTCAACGGTATTCAATGCAGAACGCACATCACCGCCACAAGTTCCGCAAATATGATCAATTGCTTCATCGGTGAATTTTACTTCTCCTAAAATTTCAACGGCACGTGTTACAGCTTTTTTGATTTCTTCCTCCTTAAGAGGCAAAAATTCAAAAACACTGGAACGGGAAAGTATTGCATTATATACATAAAAGTAAGGATTTTCGGTAGTTGATGCTACAAGTGTAATGCTTCCGTCTTCAATAAACTGAAGCAAAGATTGCTGCTGTTTTTTATTAAAATTCTGAATTTCGTCCAGATATAAAAGAACTCCGTTTTGTGTGTCAAAACCGCCGAGGTCGTCGATTATGGCTTTGATGTCCGAAACGGAGGCATTTGTTGCATTCAGTTTATAAAGTTTTTTCCCCGATTTTTTTGCAATTATGTTTGCAATGGTAGTTTTTCCTGTACCCGATGGACCGTAAAAAATCATATTGGGAATGTTCTGATTCTCTATTAAATTTCGTAATATTTTTCCGGGACCAATAAGATGGCTCTGTCCGACAACGTCTTCGAGAGCCTGTGGTCTTATTCTGTCCGCCAAGGGTTGATTATTCATAAAGCTTGCATTTTTCTGTAAGAGCTTTTACACCTGCTCTTATTTCATCCTTTTTGGTTTCAAAATCTGTCATAGTCATTTTTATCAGTCTTGCAATTTCAACCATATCGTCTTCCTTGAATCCTCTTGTTGTAGCAGCGGGAGTACCAATTCTTATACCGCTGGTGATGAAGGGACTCTGAGGATCGTTTGGAATTGCGTTTTTATTAACTGTAATATTAACTTCGTCAAGACGCTTTTCAGCTTCTTTACCGGTAATGTCCATATTTCTTAAATCAACAAGCATTAAGTGGTTGTCCGTACCGCCGGTAATAAGATTAAAGCCTTCGTTGATAAGTGCTTCGGAAAGAGCTTTTGCATTTTTTACAACCTGTTCCTGATAAGCTTTGAATTCGTCGGAAAGAGCTTCTTTGAAGCAAACTGCTTTACCTGCGATAACATGCATCAGAGGTCCACCCTGCAATCCGGGGAAAATAGCTTTGTCAATAGCTTTTGCATATTCTTCTTTACACATTATCATACCGCCTCTGGGGCCTCTTAATGTTTTATGTGTTGTAGTTGTAACAAAATCTGCATAAGGAACAGGATTCTGATGAAGTCCTGCAACTACGAGACCTGCAATATGAGCAATATCACAAAGAAGGTATGCACCAACTTCTTTTGCAATTTCAGAAAATTTCTGGAAATCTATTTTTCTGGGGTAAGCACTTGCTCCGCACACAATCATTTTAGCTTTATGTTCAATTGCAAGACGTCTTACTTCATCATAGTCAATAGTAGCAGTTTCATCACTTAAGCCGTAGGGAACAACATTAAAATATTTTCCGCTGATGTTAACAGGACTTCCGTGAGAAAGGTGACCGCCGTGAGCAAGGTTCATACCAAGGATTGTGTCACCCGGCTGAAGCATTGCAAAGTACACTGCGGTATTTGCACTTGCACCGGAGTGAGGCTGAACGTTAACATGGTCTGCTCCGAAAAGTTTTTTAGCTCTTTCGATAGCAAGGCTTTCTGCGATATCTACACATTCGCATCCGCCGTAATATCTTTTTCCGGGATAACCTTCTGCATATTTATTGGTAAGAGAAGAGCCAACTGCCTGCATAACTGCTTCTGAAACAAAGTTCTCGGATGCAATCAGTTCAATGTTACCTCTCTGTCTGGCTGTTTCCTTTTCTATAGCTTCAGCCAGTTCGGGATCTACGTTGATGATCTTATCTGTAAAGTTCATTGTAAACATTCCTTTCAAAACTATTCTATTCTACATTATACAACAATTTTTTCCTTAAGGCAATACTTTTTTGAAATTTATTGACTTTTCTATACACAATCTTTATAATGTAGATGGTGATTTTTATGACGAAAAAAGAAAGATATTTCAAAATAAAGGAATTGCTCGACGCCGAATACAGCGAGGCAGAATGCACTCTTGATTATACCAAACCGCACGAACTTCTCATCTCAACAATTCTTGCTGCACAATGCACCGATGCAAGGGTGAATATCGTTACGAAAACTTTGTATAATAAGTACAGGACAGTAGAAGATTTTGCCAATGCAAATTATGATGAATTGTGTAATGATATCAAATCCACCGGTTTTTTCAGAAATAAGGCAAAAAATATAATTGAATGCTGCAGAAAACTTATCGATGAGTTCGGAGGGGAAGTACCTGATACTCTGGAAGAATTAGTTACTCTTGCCGGGGTGGGAAGAAAAACTGCGGGGGTTGTTTTGGGGGATGTGTTTGACAAGCCGTCTCTTGTTATTGATACTCATGCAAAGCGTCTTGCAAAAAGAATGGGTTTTACTAAAAATACAGATCCTTATAGAGTGGAACTTGATCTTGCTAAAATTGTTCCGGTAAAAGACCGTTCCGTTTTTTGTCATCAGCTTGTCTATCATGGCAGAGCAGTATGTGATTCCAGAAAACCATTATGTGAAAAATGTGTTTTAAATGAATATTGTTTGAAAAATATCAAATAATATATGGAGAAACGCTTATATTATATATAATGTATAGAGGAAAAATAAAAATCAAAAAAAAGTTGAATTTTTTTTAAAAAAACTATTGACTTTTAAAAAAAGATGTGTTATTATAACAAAGCTGTGTGTGAAACACAGCCCTAAAAAATTCAGAATGTTGAAAAATTTAAAAAAACTTTTAAAAAAGTCTTGACAAAAGAAAAATGTTCTGATATAATAAACGAGTTGTCACCGAGAAACGGGAACGAGCTTAAGAAAAAAGTTGAAAAAAGTTTTAAAAAAAGCTTGACAAACAGAAACAAGTGTGATA
>JAFQLQ010000009.1 GCA_017414505.1 Clostridia bacterium | reverse complement strand
GAGCCAAGATTTTGCTACACACTTCCTTCACTTCCACCTCACGGTGGATAGCTTGTGCTTCACTAATGGTTGGTTGATATGTACCCCCATAACGGACTTTCACCGTCAAGTTAAATGCCATGCTCGGCACACTCAAAAAAGGGCAAATCAGCTTGTTCAACTGAATTGCCCAGACGGTCGGCTTTTAAACATCTGTATTCCCTTGCGGTGCTCCGCAAATCCGTCAGTCACACAAATGCCTTACAAATATATTATAGCCTATACGACCATTTTTGTCAACAACAAAAATAAGTTGATTTCGTAATCAAATTTTGTATAAAATAGCAATAATTGCAGTATTGAATCGTAAATGAATTTATGGTATAATAATTTTTATAAACAAAAACAGGAGAAACAAAAACTATGTGGTTTAACGAAAGTGTAATATATCAGATTTATCCGTTAGGCTTCTGCGGAGCACCCGAAAACAACGACGGTGCGGCAGTTTCAAGAATTTTAAAGGTTATAGATTTTATTCCGCATTTTAAGAAAATCAATATAAATGCAGTATATTTCTGCCCCGTTTTCGAAAGTAGTACACACGGTTACGATACTTCCGATTACAGAAAAATTGATACAAGGCTTGGTACAAACGAAGATTTCAAAGAGGTTTGCAAAAAACTTCACGATAATGGAATAAAGGTTATTTTAGATGGTGTTTTCAATCACGTTGGCAGAGATTTTTTTGCATTTCGTGATGTTAAGGAGCATAAATGGAACTCCCGCTACAAGGATTGGTTTCATATCAGCTTTGACGGCAACAGTTGTTATAACGACGGCTTTTGGTACGAAGGCTGGGAGGGGCATTTTGAGCTTGTAAAGCTCAATCTTGACAACCCCGAAGTAAAATCATATCTTTTTGAAAGCGTTGCTTACTGGATGGATTTTTTTGAAATTGACGGGCTTCGTCTTGACGTGGCATATATGCTTAACCGTCAGTTTATGCGTGAACTGCACAATTTGTGTCTTTCAAAAAATCCGGACTTTTTCCTGCTCGGCGAAATGATTCACGGAAATTACAACGATATTGTAAATCAGGAAATGCTTCACAGCGCCACCAATTATGAGTGTTACAAGGGGCTTTATTCGTCTTTTAACAGTATGAATATGTTTGAAATAGGTCATTCGCTTCGCAACCGCTTTGGTAAGGAAGACTGGTGTATGTACAAGAATCTTAAGCTTGTGTGCTTTGCCGATAATCACGATGTTTCAAGACTAAGCTCTGTTCTTACCAACAAAAATCATATAATTCCTGCCTACGGAATACTTTTTGCAATGCCGGGCATGCCCAGTATTTATTATGGAAGCGAGTGGGGCATCGAGGGCAGAAAAGAGGATGGTGACAAGACTCTGCGCCCTGCGGTTGATACTCCTCAGTATAACGAAATTACAGATTTTATATCAAAAGCAGCTAAAATACGCAGAGAAAACAAATCACTTTGCTACGGAAGTTTTGAAATTCTTCATATGACAAACAGACAAATTGTGTTTGAAAGAGAAGCACAAGGAGAAAGAATTATTGTTCTTATTAACGCCGACGATTGTGAATATACAGCACATTTCAATGCAAGCGCAGGCTGCGGAACTGATTTAATTACCGGTGAACACCATGATTTCGGCGGAGGAAGCAAAATGATGCCCTATTCTGTAAAATATATAAAAATTTAAAATGGTGTATTGATTTTTGAAAAAAAATGTGTTATAGTATAATGTAAGAAAAAAATTGATAAATGTGTAAAGGAGCATTCTTATGAAAAAAATTTACGAAGGTAAAACAAAAGATGTTTACAGTTTGGATAACGGCAATGTAATGCTGAAATTCAAGGACGACTGTACTGGAAAAGATGGTGTTTTCGATCCCGGAGAAAATACTGTTGGACTAACTATCGAGGGTATCGGTAAGGCTAATTTAAGAACTTCCGTTTACTATTTTGATATGCTTAAGGATGCCGGAATCAAAACTCACTATGTAAGTGCTGATGTTGAAAATGCAACTATGGAGGTTCTTCCTGCAACTGTTTTTGGTCATGGTCTTGAGGTTATCTGCCGTCTTGTTGCAACAGGAAGCTTTATTCGCAGATACGGCGAATACATTGAAGACGGAACTGTTTTAGAAGGCGGTTATGTTGAATGCACATTTAAAAACGATGAAAAAGGCGATCCCCTTGTTACAGGCGAAGGTCTTGCAGCTCTTGGAGTTATGTCTCCCGAAATGTTTGAAAGCATGAAAGAACAGACTCTTAAAATCACAAAAATCGTTGCTGACGATTTAAAAACAATCGGTCTTGATCTTTGGGATATTAAATTCGAATTCGGTTACAACAATAACGAAGTTATTCTTATTGACGAAATCGCTTCCGGAAATATGCGTGTTTACAAAGACGGAAAAATTGTTGAGCCTGTTGAATTAACAAAGCTTATTCTTAACAGATAATAAACTGTGGCAAGTTCAAATTGAACTTGCCACTATTTTTTATTATTTGAATTAAGTTTATTTCTGTATTCCGTAGGCGTGAGCATATAAAACTCCTTGAAATTTTTGTAAAACTGTTTTTTATCCGTATAGCCTACCGAATGCATAATTTTTTCAACCGAAGAATCAGTAGACTGAAGCAGACGGCCGGCTTCTATTATTCTTTTTTCTTTCACATATTCTGACAGACTTTTTCCGCAATGTGTTTTAAAAACTCTGCTGAGATACGAAGGCTTGTAAAAGGTTTTTTCGGCAATTTTTTTCAGCGAAATTTTTTCAAAACAGTTTGCATCAATATAAGCAATACATTCAGCAGTAAGCTTATCAAGATTACTTATTTCATTCTGTTTTGTTCTCTCTTCTTTAAGCTTGCGCAGAATCTTTGAAAACAAAACTCTGCTGTAACCGTTAAGAATAGCACGATAACCGGTTTCCTTTTTTAGAAATTCGGAGTGCATTTCTTCAACAAGCTGTTTTATACTTAAAAACTCATTTCCCTGAAAATGAACAATCTGATTATTCCGGTTGTGAAGCTCTTCAAACTCGCTGAAAAGTGAAATTTCAAAAATTTCGTAAATATTATCCGAGTTAATAAGCTCAGAGCTGAAGAACTCCGGAACATATAAGAGGTTATAATATCTGAAATCCTCACTCATTGTGAAGGAATGTGTTTGTTTGTAGTTTACAAAAAGCAAATCGCCCGGTATAACCTCATATTTCGTTTCATCTATAATCTGAGTGGAAGTTCCATCAGTAACAAAAATAAGCTCTGCAAATTCGTGGACGTGCGGAGGGCATCCGGGTTCAGGAAATTCACTTTGAATAATACTGATGTTTTCTCGGGCATTCATATATTTTTTCAGCTCATATGTAAACATATTTTTCACTCCCTTCTTACTAAGTATATCACTTTACAGAAAATTAGTCAATATTTTTGAAGATTGTAATTATTGACTTTTCCCGTATTTACTGATAATATAAAATTACAAATCATTAAGGAGACAAGCTATGAAAAAAATAGATTTAAAAAACACAGACTTAAAAGTAAGCAGTATAGCTCTCGGAACGGATTCCTACGGTTCTATAGTTGACGAAAAGCTTTCATACGAAATGCTTGATTTTTACGTTGACAAAGGCGGAAACCTGCCGGACACAGCAGAATGCTATGCACACTGGGCACCAAACGGAACTCACGCAAGTGAAAAACTATTGGGAAAATGGATGAAAGAACGAAAAAACAGAAGTGAAATTGTAATTTCAACAAAGGGTGGTTTCTACAAGGTTGGCGAAAGACCACGCCTTGAAGAAAAAGATATATTTGACGATCTGGAGGGAAGCCTTAAACGGCTTAATACCGACTACATTGATATCTACTGGTTACACAGAGATGCGCCTAAAATGCCTGTTGAGGACATTATGAACACGCTTACAAAGGCTATTAAACAGGGAAAAGTGAGATATATCGGTGTTTCAAACTGGTCCTGCAAAAGGCTCGACGAAGCAAACAGATACTTAAAAAGCATTGGCGAAAAAGAACTGATTGCAAGTCAGATACAGTACAGCCCTGCAAAACCAAACGTTGAAAAGAACGAACCCGACCTTATTCTGATGAATGACGAAGAATACGAATATTTCAAAAATCACAATTTAACGGTTTTTGCTTTTGCGGCTCAGGCAAAGGGATTTTTCTCAAAATACGAAAAAGGCGGAAAGGAAGCACTTTCTCCAAAAGCGTTTGACAGATATTATAACGAGCGTACTATTGAAATTTTTGAAAAGCTTAAAGCTGCAAGTGAAAAATATAACTGCACAATCGGAAACGCGGTTATTGCTTCCCTTGTAAACAACAGAGATTTCGACACCATACCGATTATCGGCTGTAAAAATATTGCCCAGCTTGACGATTCGCTGAAAGGTGCGGATATAAACCTTACTGATGAAGATATGAATTTTATTTTCGGATAAAAAAGGCTTTTACCCTCTCCGTCACTTCGTGACACCTCTCCCGGAGCGAGAGACTTTTAAATGCGTCTCTCTTCAGGGGAGGTGAATTTGCTGCATGCAAAGACTGAGGAGGGTTAAACCTTTTAAAAATTTTTCTGCGGTAGAGCGACTTTTTCGACAGTCTGAAGGGAGCAAAAGCTCCCTTAATTTATTGTTATATTTACTCCGTTTACCTCTACCCCATCGGTAGCTTTTATCATTATGTACTTCACTCCGTTGATAATCTGTGTTGAAACAAGCTCTTTTCTTTCCGGATTAACCTTTATGGTTACATCGGGGGTATTCAATTCAAATTTGTTCAGCGTTACAATGTTTTTGGGCGCAAGCTGAACATTCTCTCCGAAGCTTTCATCATACTTTTTGCCAAAAGCTTCTACTTTTTCTTCATCCACTCCGCAATACTGCAAAACGTTTTTCAAAGAATCCTTTGTCAAGGTAAGAGGTTCTTCCTCCTTGGAATCCTTATGAAGCTGTACCATTTCGGTAATCTGTTCGTGAACAGAACGCATAACCTCGTAGTCGCAATCCGATTCCAGGGTTTCTTTCAAACATTCGTCAAAGGTTTCTTTCTGCTGTGCGGCAGGCATTGGAAGCTCCGAATTGAAAATTCTGTTTACAAATTCAGGCTGAACATCAGAAATATCTTTTGTATAATAAAGAGTGTGATAAATATTTGCTTTTCTGTCCTCAAAGGTAGGAAACATAAATCCTATCCTCGGATTAGAAAGCACAGCTTCCGCATCAAGAGAATGAAACAAATTATCCGTCTCCTTGAAATAAAGTGCAGTGCTTAACTGCTTAATGGGACAAATACTGCAAATTATATAAGAAAAAACATCAAAAGAATCTTCTTTTTCGCCGTCTGTTGTATAGGTGAAAACATCGTAATTATCGCAGGCAAGAAGTATTACATAATTACCATCCATTTTAACGCTTTCTACCACGCGCTTGTAAAATTCGTTAACTGCGGCATCATCTTTAAGCTCGGATTTTCGCATAGCCATAATTAATGCGTGTTCCTCGCCCTCCATAACCTGTTTTGTGGAAAATTCCACATCAAGAAGATTTGTTCCTAGGCTCCCCGAAAGAGATTTTTTCATTACGGCAAGAAGCTGTTCGCTTTCTTTAAAATTAGAAAGCAGTATGGACTGTGAAAACTGTGCTATAATTTCTTTACTGTCATTAACGAAGCATCCTCTTACTGCAGTTATATTACTTTTGTCCGGGCGAAAACGTCTGCGTATTTCGCGCAACTCTTTATCATTCATTATTATTACTCCTTTTATAGTTCTGAGATTAAATTATAACATTTTTTCAAAGAAAAATCAATTGTATTGACAAATAATTTCAGCAATGATAAAATTAAATAAATATATTTTAGGAGGCTATAAAAATGAGAAAAGGATTTAAAATGAAACTATATGACGGTATGGCAGAAGAATATAAAAAACGTCATGACCAGTTGTGGCCGGAAATGAAAGAAATGATTCACGAATACGGTGGAAAGAATTATTCTATTTTTCTTGACGAGGAAACAAATATTCTGTTTGGATATTTAGAGGTTGAAAGTGATGAAAAATGGTCTGAATCTGCAAATACTGAAATTTGCCGTAAATGGTGGCATTATATGGCAGATATAATGGAAACAAATCCCGATGAAAGTCCGGTAAGCATAGATTTCAAAGAAGTATTCCATCTTGACTAATTAAGATTCTTCGACAAGCTCAGAATGACGGTTAGTGAGTGCATGTTGTTCTCCTATCGTCATCCCGAGCGGTGGTAGAGGGATCTACATTTCTCGTCACCTTGAGCGAAGTCGAAAGGTCTCATTAGTTCAAATTCAGATGTTTCGACAAGCTCAGCATGACGGAATGGGGCTCAGCATGACGAATTGAGGTTCAGAATGACGTTTGCCCTCTCAGTCACTTCGCGACAGCTCTGATTAAGGTATCGCAACTTACGTTGCTTTTGTCCGTGTTGCTTACATCGCAACACTTGCATTTTTCCTACCAATATGCCAATTCAAGGCATATTGTCTAAACGGCAAAACCATAGTGAGAGCCTTTATTATAAATTTATACAACAAAAAAGCCGACATTAAGTCGGCTTTTTCATTATTTAATTCTTTTACAAATTAATATAAGTAAGGAGCTGCAACGCCGCCAGTATATCTCTTAATTAGAGGTTTCTTAGCGGGAGCTAGATACCAGTTCTGAGCTTTACAGCAAGGATCGTAAACTAGTTCTAAGCAATCTCCACCATCCATAACAACACCGTCGATTACTAGGTATTCATAGATGCTGTGATGAACTTCTTCTTCATAGCTACCATACTGCCAGGAAACAGGAACATAGTCAACTTCGCTGGATACTAGAGCAGGATTGTAGTTAGCACCTTTACCAGTAGCAACCATCATTTCATCAAGAGCTCTAACAGCTTTGGAACCTACAACTTTACCGCCTTCATATTTAGGACCAACTAATTCTTCCTGAACTAGAGCGGGAACAAGAGCAGTAAAATCTGTACCTGCAGGCCAAGCATCTAAACCTGTACCTGTTAAATCTAAAGCTTTAATAGCATTGTAAGAATTAACCATTTCATTGTAGTTTTTAGCAAACTGGAATTTACCAGCGCCAACTTCCTGAGTTAAGAAGTCATAAGTATCTACGAAAGCACCGTAAACAGTTCTGTATGCGGAGAAACCGTAGTCAACCCAGTCTTTTTTAACGTCAGCATTGCCCATATAAGCAGGAGCAATAACGTTTAGAGAAACAGGAGTCCAAGCTAGGATACCAGGGATTGAAGTATATGTCTGGCCATAGATAGCGTAAGGAGCATATGCTTCCCAGTATAGAGGACGAACTTCCTGTACGGATTTAGCAACAGCACCTGTAGGACGAGCTCCTGCAGCGCTCTGTAGTTTACCATCTAGGTATAACATTTCATACTCATAGTGAGGATAAGCTGCTTCATAGAAAGCATGTTTCCATTCGATTGAGTTAGGCATACCAGCATATCTCCAAAGACCTGTGGGATAACCTTTTTCATCTAACTGTTTTTCTACTTTAAGGTACTGAGGATGATTTAAATCATAAGCATCAAATACCCATGTGGTGGATGCTGCGCCAGCTACAACGCCTGTAAGCATAGTTGCTGCCATAGCAAGTGATAAGATTTTTGTTCTAAGCTTCATGCTTAAAAACCTCCTTATAAAATTTTTTTAAAATTTTACTTTTGCGTCGAAGTGTGCATTTCCCCTCACAAAAGTATTGATTCTTTACACATTTTACATCATTAGTCAAATGTTTTCAACAGTTTCTGAAATTCAACATCAGTTTTCTGATAATTGGTATATTTTTGTTTATTTTCCAAAAAATGTAACCAATCATCCGTAAAATTAAGGTAGAAGATGCTTATATTTTCTCGAAATAGGTATTTTTTCTTCACTATCGTGCAAAGTTATGTATGAAAGCTGCTTATTTACTGATAAAATCTTATATTTATTAACTAAAAATCCGGAGTGACAACGCACGAAATTACGGGAATGTTTCTTCTCCAGAGCAGCCATAGTATCATAAAAGGTAATTTTTTCACCTTTTAAGGTAACACATATGATTTTTTTATCCTCTGTTGTAAAATACAGAATATCATCGGTGTAAACATTAATTTTACGGTATTCGCTCGTTATAACGATTTTTTCGCGGTTATGCTCTTTTATACTATTGATATATCTTACCATAAGTTCAAAAAATCTTAAATCGTTTATTGGTGTTATGTAATATCCGGTAGGTTTAATATATCTGCACATAATTTCCGTGAGTGAAAGATAGTTTGCAGATATAAAAACTATTTCACAAAGCGGATATGTATTTCTTACTTTTTCCGCAAATGAAATTCCGCTTACATTATTATAAGAATATTCCGGCTCAATCAAAAATATTTCGGGAACATATTCGTTATCTTTTTCATTTTTTACTGATTTAATATTATAATTTGCGGTTATTTTTCTTTTACGAAGTATGCTTTCCACCCTCTTGAAAAGCTCATCGACATACTCCTTGTTTCCGCCATAATAGCCAAAATTCACCATTATTTATCACCACATAGTAATTATATTACACAGTTAATTTAAAGTCAACATTTTTTGCATACTTTATTATATTTTAATTATTGATTTTTGTGATTTAATCTGATATAATCTTTAAAAAAGAAAAGGATAATGAATTATGAAAATTATACTTGCTTCGGCTTCGCCAAGAAGACGTGAAATTCTTGAAAATTTAGGTATAGAATTTGAAATAAAAATAAGCAACGCTGATGAAACCTGCGATATTAAAAACCCCTGCGAGCTTGTTTGTGAGCTTTCAAGGAGAAAGGCGCAGGCGACGGCGGATATGCTTAAAGAAAGCAGAACTTTATCTGATGACACTTTAATTATAGGCAGCGATTCAGTTGTTTACTGCGGTGGAAAAATTTTAGGAAAGCCCGAAAACCGTCAAAATGCATTTGAAATGCTTACTTCCCTTTCCGGCAGTACACATTCGGTTATAAGCGGACTTTGCCTTATTTACGGTGATAAGGTAATAACCGATTTTGAAAAAACAGATGTATTTTTTGACGAGATAAGCGACAAAGAGATAAACGATTATGTTGCTTCCGGTGAATGCGACGACAAGGCAGGTGCTTACGCAATTCAGGGCAAGGCATCAAAATGGATTAAAGGGATAAACGGATGCTATTTTAATGTGGTTGGATTGCCTGTTCACTTGCTTTATAAAATGGCAAAAGAGAATGGAATAGAAGTGTTTTAGATGCTTCGACAAGCTCAGAATGGCAAAGAGGGGCTCAGCACAATGAAAAAAACGCACTCCATACGGAGTGCATTTTTTATTAATTTATTAAATTTTAGCCTAATTCAGCAAAATATTTAATAGTTCTTACCATCTGGCTTGTGTAAGAGTTTTCGTTATCATACCAGGAAACAACCTGAACTTCATATAAATCTTCAGCGATTTTGCAAACCATTGTCTGAGTTGCATCGAATAAAGAACCATATGTCATACCGATAACGTCGGAAGAAACGATAGGATCTGTATTGTAACCAAAGGATTCGGAAGCTGCTGCTTTCATAGCTGCGTTGATACCGTCAACAGTAACGTCAGTACCTTTAACAACTGCTGTAAGAATTGTTGTAGAACCTGTTGGAACAGGAACTCTCTGAGCAGAACCGATTAGTTTACCGTTTAGTTCGGGAATAACTAATCCGATAGCTTTAGCTGCACCTGTGGAGTTAGGAACGATGTTTGCAGCACCTGCTCTTGCTCTTCTCATATCGCCTTTTCTGTGAGGACCGTCAAGAATCATCTGGTCACCAGTGTAAGCGTGGATTGTAGACATGATACCACTCTGGATAGGAGCGTAATCGTTAAGAGCTTTAGCCATAGGAGCTAAGCAGTTTGTTGTACAAGAAGCAGCGGAGATGATAACATCTTCTTTTGTAAGAGTATCTTCGTTAACGCTGTAAACAACTGTTTTAAGGTCGTTACCTGCGGGAGCAGAAATAACAACTTTTTTAGCACCTGCATCAATGTGAGCCTGAGATTTATCTTTGGAGCAGTAGAATCCTGTACATTCAAGAACTACGTCAACACCAATTTCACCCCAAGGTAATTTAGAAGCATCTGCTTCTTTGTAGATTGTAAGAGTTTTTCCATCTACTGTGATTGTGTTAGCTTCATCATCAGCTTCTACAGTGTGAAGATTCTGACCGATTGTTCCGCAGTATCCTCCCTGAGCTGTATCATATTTTAAAAGACCAGCTAACATTGAAGGTTTTGTTAAGTCGTTGATAGCAACAACATCGTAACCTTCTGCACCAAACATCTGACGGAAAGCCAAACGTCCGATACGACCAAAACCGTTAATAGCAACTTTTACTGCCATAGTTTTGTACCTCCATTAATTATATAATTTTTTGTGATAACTTAATTCACCAAATTGTATTTTACTACAAAATGGAAAAAATTACAAGAGTTTTGTTAAAATTTTAACTAAATTTATTTTTTTCGGCATTTTTGCACGAACATTATTAATTATTTACAAAAACTTAAATACATATTCAACAAATTACATATTGGTTGAATAGTTGGGAGCTTCTTTTGTAATATTGATATCGTGCGGATGACTTTCTTTTAAGCCGGCACCGGTAATTTTAACGAATTTACCGTTTTCCTGAAGGGATTTAACAGTAGGAGTTCCGCAGTAACCCATACCTGCACGAAGCCCTCCCATAAGCTGATAAATTGTGTCGCTAAGAGGACCTTTATAAGGAACACGTCCTTCAACGCCTTCGGGAACAAGTTTTTTGGAATTTGTCTGGAAATATCTATCCTTACTTCCTGCGGCCATAGCGGCAAGAGAACCCATACCTCTGTAAACCTTAAACTGTCTGCCCTGATAAATTTCACATTCTCCGGGACTTTCTTCACAGCCTGCAAACAAGCTGCCTATCATAATTGCATCAGCGCCTGCGGCAATAGCTTTGGGAAGATCACCGGAATATTTAATACCGCCGTCTGCAATAAGCTTACAGTCGGTACCTTTAACAGCCTCATAAACATCCATAACAGCTGAAAGCTGAGGAACACCAATACCTGCAACAACACGTGTTGTACAGATAGAACCGGGACCGATACCAACTTTAACAGCATCAGCGCCTGCTTCCATAAGGTCGATAGCAGCTTCTTTTGTTGCAATGTTTCCTGCAATAAGGTCAAGGTCAGGATAATGTGCTTTAACATTTTTAACAGCATCTATAATGCCCTTGGAATGCCCGTGAGCAGAGTCAAGAACAACAACGTCAACCCCTGCTTTATAAAGTGCATCAACTCTGTCTAAAATATCGTTGGTAACACCAATTGCCGCACCAACCAAAAGTCTGCCGTTTTTATCTCTTGCAGAGTTTGGATACTGAACAGCTTTTTCTATATCTTTAATGGTAATAAGACCTTTTAAATTATTATCATCGTCAACAATGGGAAGCTTTTCGATTTTATGCTTTGCGAGAATATCCTTAGCTTTATCAAGAGTTGTACCCTCGGGAGCTGTTATGATATTTTCACTTGTCATAACTTCTTTGATTTTCTGGGAATAATCTGTAACAAAACGCAGGTCACGGTTGGTTAAAATACCAACAAGCTTTCCGTCAACAGTAATCGGCACGCCTGAAATTTTATATTTTCCCATAAGCATGTCAGCTTCTTTAATTGTATGATCAGGAGATAAAAAGAACGGATTGGTTATAACTCCGTGTTCCGAACGTTTAACTCTGTCAACTTCCTGAGCCTGCTGTTCAATTGTCATATTCTTATGGATTATGCCTATTCCGCCTTCTCTTGCAATTGCAATAGCAAGATTTGACTCGGTAACAGTATCCATTGCAGAACTCATCAGCGGGATATTAAGTTTAATGTTTTTAGTTAAGTAAGTAGTAAGGTCAACCTGATTCGGAAGAACATCACTTTTCTGAGGACAAAGAAGAACGTCATCAAATGTAAGATATTCTTTGATTTCAAATTTCGACATGTAACAAACCATCCTTTCTTTTTTCGAAAATATATTATCTTATTATATAATTTTTTTGCAGCATAGTCAAGTAAAAAAGTGAATATTTTTTGATAATTTTTCGTTGAATTTTATAACAATTCTGCTATATCAAGAATGAGTTTTTCCGATTTTTCCCATCCAAGGCAGGGATCGGTAATTGATTTTCCGTATACCGATTCGCCTATTTTCTGTGCACCGTCTTCAATATAGCTTTCAATCATAAGACCTTTAACCATTTTCTTAACATCTTCATTATGGCGCATACTGTGCAGAATTTCTTTTGCTATTCTAACCTGTTCAAGAGGCTTTTTGCCGGAATTTGAATGGTTTGTATCCACAATAATCGCAGGATTTTCCAATGACGATTCTGCATAAATTTCATAAAGCTGACTTAAATCCTCATAGTGATAATTGGGATGTGCCTGGCCTCTTTTATCAACATACCCTCTAAGAATAGCGTGTGCATAAGGATTTCCGTGAGTGTTTACTTCCCATCCTCTGTATATAAAAGTATGGCTGTGCTGTGCGGCGGTAATAGAATTCATCATAACCGAAAGATCTCCGCTGGTGGGGTTTTTCATTCCAACGGGAATTTTAATTCCGCTTGCTGTTAATCTATGCTGCTGATTCTCAACAGAACGTGCACCAACTGCAACATAGCCGAGCAAGTCGGATAAATATCTGTGGTTTTCCGGATAAAGCATTTCATCTGCACAGGTGAAGCCTGTTTCGGCAACAGCTCTGATATGTAAATCTCTTATGGTAAGGATTCCCTTTAGCATATCCGGCTTTTCTGTGGGATCGGGCTGGTGAAGCATTCCTTTATAACCATCACCGGTAGTACGTGGTTTGTTTGTATAAATTCTGGGAATTATAAGTATTTTATCCTTAACCTCTTCCTGAACCTTGCGAAGTCTTGATATATAATCAAGAACACTGTCCTCGTGGTCGGCAGAGCAGGGACCTATAACAAGAATAAATTTATCCGATTTTCCGGAAAAAACTTCTTCTATTTCTTTATTTCTTTCAAAAACCGTTTTTTTAAGCGATTCTGACAAAGGATATTGCACCATTACTTCAGTAGAACTGGGTAGTTTTTTTACAAAATCCATATTCATAATATCAAGTCCTTTTTTGAGTATTTTTATAAGTATAGCAGATTAATTTAAAAATTTCAACAAATAATCAGTTTCTCTTGATAAAATTTTATTTTTGCATTATAATAATGTAAATAATAAAAATTACGGAGATATCTTTATGCAGCTTTTAAATTTTGAACTGAAAAATCAAATACTTCTTGCACCCTTAGCCGGAATAACAGACCTTGCTTTCCGTACGGTTTTAAGAGAAAAGGGGGTTTCTCTGGCATACACCGAAATGGTAAGCGCAAAGGCGCTTTGCTATCAGGATAAAAAAACAAAAGAGCTTTTAAAAACTACAAAGCAGGACTCCCCTCTTTGCGTTCAGCTTTTCGGTTCCGAACCGGATATTCTTGCAAAAGCTGCGGTTATAATTGAAGATATGGGCTTTGAAGCCATTGATATAAATATGGGTTGTCCTGCACCAAAAATAACTTCAAACGGTGAAGGTTCCGCTCTTATGAAAACGCCCGATTTAATTGGAAAATTGGTGGAATCCACCGTCAATGCTGTTAAAATTCCGGTAAGCGCAAAAATGCGTGCAGGCTACACAAGAGATACCGTAAACGCACCCGAATGTGCAAAAATTGCTGAAAACGCAGGTGCTTCGGCAATATGTATTCACGGCAGAACAAGGGAAGAATTTTACAGCGGTGTTTCCAACTGGGATATTATAAAAGAAGTTAAAGAAAATGCAAAAATTCCCGTTATAGGAAACGGCGACATAAGAACTCCCGAGGATGCCAAGCGGATGCTTTCATACACCGGATGTGATTTTATAATGCTTGCAAGAGGAACGCTGGGAAATCCGCATCTTGCAACACAGATTGACGATTTTCTAAAAACCGGTTCATACAACAACAATATTACTTTAAAAGATAAAATCGATACCTTAAAAAAACATATCGAACTTATGATTGAATACAAAAATGAGCGTAATGCAGTTATTGAATTCAGAAAACACCTCGCCTGGTATTTAAAAGGAATAAGAAATTCCAAAAAATACCGCGAGGAAGCAAATCATATTAAAACAATTGAAGATGTTAACGCAATATGCGATGCTATTCTGCAAGATTTTGACTTAATATAAGATATCAGGCAGCATAGATTTTTTCATAAAAACCATCATAAATTCTGTGAGGTGGTTCAATGAAAAAATTTTTTCCGACAATTTTATTATTAACCATTCCCGTTTATTTTATTAATATTTTTTCCTTTAACGGAAAAAAAGATTTTGAAAAAAACAGT
Organism: Clostridia bacterium; assembly: GCA_017414505.1. GTDB lineage: Bacteria > Bacillota > Clostridia > UMGS1840 > HGM11507 > RGIG1932. Next base: position 1,418 of record JAFQLQ010000009.1, on the reverse strand, counting down.
ATTCCCGTTTCAAGCGCTGAAACAAGACTTATTCCGTCCGGAAAACCGGTTGGTATAAAGGTTCTTTGTGACGGGGTTCTTGTAATCGGCTTCGGACCTGTTTGCACAAATGGGTATGACAGCTGTTGCCCCGCGGCAGATTCAGGAATAAAAGAGGGAGATTATATCAGTAAAATCAACGGTGTTGAGGTGAAAAATTCGGAGCACATACGACAAATTGTTAATTTAAGTATGGGACAAAAGATGAAGTTTGGCATTGTAAGAGACGAAAAAGAGTTAGAATACGACATAACTCCCGTTAAAGCCGTAAACGGAGAATACGCACTGGGAATGTGGATAAGGGATTCCATTGCAGGACTGGGAACTCTGACATACATTACAGAAGACGGTGAAAGCTATGCGGCTCTTGGCCATTCCGTAAGTGATGCCGATACAGGAGAGCTTATGGAAATCAAAGACGGTGATCTGGTAACATCAACCATAATTTCAGAAAGAAAAGGAAAAAAAGATTCTCCCGGTGAGCTTATGGGGGGTTTTGATTTACCGCAGAAAACAGTAGGTACAGTAGAAAAAAACTGCGATTCGGGACTTTTCGGCAAAGTAATAAACAGGGATATAATTTCAGGCGAAGCTTTGCCAATTGCACATCCCAAAGAAGTAAAATGCGGCAAAGCAACCATGCTTTCAACAACAATCGGTAATATTCCGCAGGAATACGAAATTGAAATAATCGAAACCGAACCTGAAAATGATACAAAAGGAATGATAGTGGAAATAACAGATAAACACCTGCTCGAAAAAACCGGCGGAATTGTTCAGGGGATGTCGGGTTCACCTGTGCTGCAAAATGGCCGAATTGTGGGAGCTGTGACACACGTTTTTGTAAATGATCCAACCCGTGGATATGGGATTTTTATTGAAAACATGCTGGCGGAGGCAGAAAAAATTAAATAACTTTAGTGCTCACTTATATTTTATAGGTGAGCATTTTTATATAAAACAAAAAGGACATAATAAGTCCACTATAAAAATTAAGGAGATAAAAGTATATGCCCAAATTTATTCCATTATCAACATTAAAAGACACAACATTTATCTGCGATATGTGTCAACAAATTAAAGAACCTATTTTTGTTACGCGAAATGGTTATACCGAACTCGTCATCATGAGTTCTGATTTTTTCAATGAACATATGAGATATCGTGATGCCACTGGAAATGTTGACTACTCAAAAGAATATATTGGTGTCCCATACTCGTTCCCTGTTAAAACACTTAAACTCACAAGTGAAGTCTCTCTAAGATGTTCAAAAGCAGATGCGCCAATAAGCATTATAAAAAACGGATACGAAGTAATGGTCATTATGAGCCAAGAGCATTATACAAAGAGAATTAACGACCTATTCCATATGTAATAT
>JAFQLQ010000053.1 GCA_017414505.1 Clostridia bacterium | reverse complement strand
TAGTTGATTAAAGCAGATGCCGAAAAAGGAAGGTATATTTCGTCAAAATGAATGCAGACAGTACTAAGGTACGGCAAGGCTCATTTTGGCGGATAGCAGTGGACGTGAGTCTTTCACCCTCTCCGTCACTTCGTGACACCTCTCCCAAAGTGAGAGGCTTTTCACCGGCACTTTTTCATTAATAAATATTTTTTCTGCGGTAGACCGACTTTTTCGACAGTCTGAGCAGATTATTCTGAAGAATAATCTGCCTTAATCAACTAAATCATAGGTATAAAAAGTCCGCCCTGAACAGTTCTGTTCTGGAAGCCGCACTGCATTGCCGTTGAAGCATAATACCAGTCCGTAAACGGAGCTCTGCTTTTTGTTTCGTTTAACATATCCCACATTGTGTTTATAACCATATCACGGTATTCAATATTATCCGTAATACAGGCAGACCACATCATCCAGTCTGTCTTTGTGTAATCGCTTCTTGAATCAAGCGGAATACCGTATTTTCTAACCTGTGACATATAATATTTTACTTCTTTTTCTGCTATGTCCGGTGAAAAAATTCCCCATCCGAAAATTTTATCCCAAACCATATTATATTTAATGCTCCATGTATCCTCTTTGTCAAAAGCAAGACGGAAATGGTCGGAAGAAGAAGCTGTTTCTTCCCATTTTTTTGCATATTCTTTCGCTTTTAATATAAAAGCTTCGGAATCCTTGCTTCCGGTTTTTTCCAGCATTTTTCCGTAAGCCGCAATGCCCATTATAGCTTTTAAGGAAAGATTGCAGTTATGCGCAAGGTGACCTGCAAAATCATCGGTACAAAGCTGATTTTCAGGATCAAGACCGAATTTTAACAGATACTGCACCCATTTTTCAAGGATTTCTTTATGCTTTTCAAAATAAGAGAAGTCCTTTTTATAATGGCAAATTGCATATACGCACAAAATTGCGTTTCCGCATTCTTCAACGGGCATCTGACGTTCAAGCTTCTGATTTCCGTTTTCATCTATACCGTAAACCTGACCGCCTGCAAAGGGATACTGCCCCACATCGTGAGGTGCAAAATCAAAAGGCCAGTTTCCGGAATTTACATATTTAAAAAGCGGATTTAACATTCCTTCAACAAGAGCCGGATTTGTCATAAGAAACAGCGGAATTGACGGATAAGTTACATCCAGAGTTCCTATACAGCCGTTGCTGAAGCATTCCTTTGAAAAAAACTGAAGCTCCTTGCCGTCCCATGTAAGCTTATGAGCTGCAATAACCTGACGGTATGCAAGCGAAATAATATCTGCATATTTGGGACTTATTGCTGCGGCTTTTTCCAAAAGCTCATTTTCTGCTTTTTCAACCTTAATACAAATTTCATCGTATTCTTCAAGTGCTTTTTTACATATACTGTCAAAGGTTTCGCCGTCTTTTTTATAGTAAGCATCTATAATTTCCCCGAAATATTTTATGGAATGAATATCATCATATGCCACGCAAATAAAGCCTTCTTCGCCTTTTTCGGCAAGGGTAAATTCTTTTTCAAGACCTGTGTAAACAACCATATTTACCGGTAAAAAGCTTTTTCCGGGAGTTATTTCCTCCTTGTTATAGGTAGGATGAACGTGGCTGAATTCAGCAATTGAACGGTGAAGCTGACGAACAGTTTTAATTACGGGAGCAAAGCCGTTTTTGGAAAAAACGTGAAGCCAGCCCCAGTCGATATTTCTGTCGTCTCCGCCCATTTCCTTATCGCCTTTTACAGCGGTTGGAGAAAGAACATCTCTGTCCCCTTTTCCGCAGCGGATACCTCCCTCGTATATTTCGGCAGTTATTTCCTGATTGGGGTTGTTAACAGTAATTTCGCTGTCAAACAAAAAGTCAAGCTTTATCTCATGCTCCTTGTTATCAAGGGATTCAAATTTATAGCTTATATAGGAAACCGGTCTTGACATAAGCTTTAAATCGTTGGTAAGAAGCGGTGTCATAAAGGTAAGAGTAAGTCTTACCGCCTCATTTTCAAAGGTGTAAACACTTCTCATAGGATACACCTTAACACTTTTTTGTTCAATAACATCCGGCTCAATATTATATTTACCGTCTGCGTGAAGCTTACCCATAAAGCGGAAAGTTTTACCGTCTATATTAATTAACCCAAGCAGATTCTGACGCCTGCTGGTCCAGTATCTTGTTATATCATCATAAAGCTTATCAGCACACGACCATATATTAAAATGCGGATCAACCGTTATTAACGGAACAGCAGGATATCTTAAATTACTCATATTTTTCCTTCTTTCTAAAAAGTATTGACATTTATAATATATCATTATAAAATAGAAAAATAAATAGAATATATTGATTAAAAGGTGTGAAATATTGATATGAACGAGGATTTAATCACTTTTGTTCAGAACGAAAAACAAAACCCTTTTGACATACAGCTTTGCGGAATATCCTACTGCGACGGAACCTATATGATAAACAGGCAAAATTCATGGCTGTGGTGTATGGAATATGTTATTGAAGGAAAAGGCTATGTAACTGTTGACGACGTTTCTTTCACTGCCGAAAAAGGCGATATTTACATTCTGCCGGCAGGAAGAAATCAGTATTATTATTCCGATACGGAAAATCCCTGGACAAAAATATGGTTTAACATTACAGGCGACCTTATAGAAAAAATTATTGAAAGCTATAAGCTTAATAATGTTTTTCATGTAAAGGGGCTTGATTTACTTTATCTTTTTGAAGAATTTCTTGAAAATTCCAAAAACGCCATTTCCTACGAGGAAGCAATAAAGTTTGGTTCGCAAACATTTTTAAAAATAATTCAGGAAATTTATGATTACACAAGTTACGAAAATCCCATTAAGAACATTGCAGGAATTTTCAAAAATAAAATAGACAGAATTACAGATTTTAACATTTCATTCGATTCCCTTATTGACGAAATGTACTGCACAAAATCCCATATTATAAGGGAATTTAAAAAGGAATACCAAATTACTCCCTACAACTATTTACTGAAAAAAAAGCTTGCTGCCGCAAAAATAATGCTGGAAAGCACAGGTCTCAGCATAACGGAAATTTCTTATTTACTCGGGTTTAACGACTGTCACTATTTTTCAAATTTTTTCAAAAAACGCACGGGCATTTCGCCCGTTAATTACAGGAAGAAAAGTTAGCAACATCGGAGTAGTTTTTTCTTCGCAGTTATATTATAATAAACGTGGAGGTTGAGGTAAAATGTATGATGTTTTAAAATATATTCACGATAACATTAAAAATCCCCTTTCTGTTCCCGAAGTATCGCAGTATTTCGGATATTCCAAGTGGAGTTTTTGTAAAAAATTTCATAATTTTGCCGGTATGACCTTTGTTGATTATGTAAGGCACTACCGTATTCAGCTTGCCGCCATTGATATTCTTTCGGGTGTTAAAATAACCGATGTTGCATTTTCATACGGTTATGACACCGTGGGAGGCTTTAACAAGGCTTTTTTAAAGGAATACGGTTGCTTCCCGAGAGAATACAAAAAACAGGCTAAGGAATGTCAGCTTTACTACGAAAGGAGACAAAATTCCATGTTCAGACTATCCGACCGTTGCAATATGCTTCGTGAAGAGGCAGTTAATTTAAAAAGCTATAATAAAAAATACTGTGTTCAGAGAAATGTTTACTTTTCTTTAGGCGGTGCAGAGGCGGCAGAAAAAAATCTTGAAACAGATGAAATTTATGCGGCTGCACTTTCAAACACCATAAGAAAATTCACTCCCTTTATTGCTCCCGGTGAGCTTATAACCGGCTTCAACTACGGCGACGGTGATTTTGAAGAAACCTATATTCCCAAAAACAACGAAGCAGATATTAAGCTTATGAGAGAAAACAGCATTTCGGAAGAGGATATAAAAAAATATTTCAGTATTGATGAAAAATACAGCGGAATCGATTTTATATACGGCTCAAATCTTAATCCTTTAAGCTATGAACTGTTAACCGAAGAAGAAAAGCAGGCAGAAAAAGAATGGTCTGCTTTGGGGCGTTGCACATGCCACAACCATTCGGTTATTGGCTACGAAAAGGTTCTTAAGCTTGGTTTCAGCGGTCTTATAAAGGAAATTGAGGCTTACGAAAAGAAAAACGGCGGCTGTTCTATGTACTGCGGTGCAAAGGACATCTGCAGCGCCGCGCTTACAATTGGCGAAAAATACGCAGACGAAGCAAAACGTCTTATAGCCGAAAACAATCCTGCCTACAGCAAGGAAGACCTTGAAAAAATTATAAAAATATGTCAGAAAGTACCCAAATACCCTGCAGAAAGCTTTATTGAAGCAGTTCAGTCCTTGTGGTTTGCACATATTATAAACACGTGGGAGGACTGCATCAACGCAAATTCGCTGGGAAGACTTGACCAAATGCTTTACCCCTATTACAAAGCGGATATTGAAAAAGGTGTTCTTACACAGAGCGAAGCATATGAGATAATTGCCTGCCTGTGGATTAAGCTTTACAGGGATTACGATGTTCAGCAGTCCTGCGTGGGCGGAACAAATTCTGACGGAAAAAGTGTGGTAAACGAGCTTTCCTATATGATGCTTGATGTAACGGAAAGGCTTGATTTTGTGCGGTGTCTTTCGGTTCGTTATTCCCAAAATACCGAAACGGAATTTCTAAAGCGTGCGCTTGAGGTTGTGGGGCACGTGCAGAAAGGTATTCCCTTCTTTTTCAACGATGATGTAATGGTTCCTGCACTTATGTATAAAAACATTGCAAAAGAGGATGCTTACAATTACACTCAGCTTGGCTGTGTTGAAACGCTCATTCCAGGCAAAACAAATCCGCACGCTGTTACCGGAAAAACCAATTTATTAAAGGCGATAGAATACGTTTTGGGTAACGGAAGCAGTCTTATGTATCCCGAATTTTTACCGGGTATAAAAACGGGTGATTTATCTGCTTTTGGTACATACGAAAAATTTTACAGTGCAGTAATAAAGCAGGTGGACAGAATTCTTGATTTAACCTGTTCTCAGGTTAAAAAGCATTGCGATACCTGCATTTCTCCCAAACCCTACAAATCGCTTTTAACCGAGGGTTGTCTTGATTCCAAACGGGATTATAACAACAAGGGTGCAGTTTACGACTATTACCAGATTATGCTTGGCGGAATACCTAATCTTGCAGATTCGCTGGCAGTTATTAAAAAATTTATATACAAGGAGAAAAAATACACACTTGAAGAGCTTAAAGCTATGCTTATCAACGATTTTTCCGATGAGGCGGTAAGGCTTGAATTTATAAACAAGGCTTCAAAATTCGGCAACGATATTGACGAGGTTGACGACATTGCGGTTGAGCTTGTTAATCATTGCTGCGATGAGTTGGAACGCCTTTCCGAAAAATATGAATATTCTTTCCACGCTCAGCCCTTCACCTTTCTCTGGATGATAGACTACGGCAAGCACAGTACAGCATCGCCCGACGGAAGAAAAAAAGGCGATCCCATTGCATACAGCGTTTCTCCTATGCAGGGCAGAGATATTAACGGACTTACCGCAGTTTTAAATTCTATATCCAAGTTCCCCACCAAAAGAACACCGGGAACTACTTCTGCCATTGTGGAGGTCGATCCAAAGCTTTTTACCGACAAGAACATAGGTCTGCTTACCTCGCTTTTAGTTGCAAGCGGTAAAAACGGGCTAAGCAACGTTCAGTTTAACACCGTTGATGCGGATACTTTAATTGATGCGAAAAAGCATCCTGAAAATCACAGAAATCTTGCAGTAAGAGTTTCCGGTTTCAGCCAGAAATTCAGTCTGTTAACGCCCGAGCTTCAGGAACACATAATAGAACGCACAAAGCATTTCGGGTTATAAAATTGAATATAAATTTGTTTTTTATATTGCTTTTTACCACATAGTATTGTATAATGAAACAAAAACTACGAGGTGATATTTATGACTATTGAAATAAAGCAGGTTTCCTCTCTGGATAAAATAAGAAATTTTTCTGAGGCGAAAACCTTAATGGATAAAAAAACTGTTTTAAAAGGCGAAGTTTTTTCGTTTCAGCAAACACTTTTCTGCAAAGAATGCTGTGCACTAACCGTTAAGCTTGAATCGAAGCTTTCGGACTACATAAGTGTTTATATTGTGAAAAACACTGCTATGGATTTCCCCGATTTTGAGCCATCGCCCGATAACGATTTTATTGATACCGATTTCATAACAAAAGAACCAGGTCTTATGCCGGATTTACTAAAGCCCATCAGCTTTCAGAATAATACAATAAGGCTTCAGAACTGCGTTGCAACGCTATGGATTGAAGTTGAAATTCCCGAAAATTTAACCGCAGGTAAATACGATATCACCTTAAATTACGACGGAATTATTTATTCGGACAACAGCGAAGTTTCCGTAAGCAAAACCTTTACCGTTGAGGTTATTAATGCGGTTATGCCAAAGCAGGAATTAAAGGTTACACAATGGTTCCACGTTGACTGCATTGCAGATGTTCACAATGTTTCCATATACAGCGAAGACCACTGGAATCTGATTGACAAATATATGTGCGAGGCGAAAAAACAGGGTATAAATATGATTTTAACACCTGTTATCACTCCCCCGCTTGATACGGGTGTTGGTGCTCTGCGCCCCAACGTACAGCTTGTTAAAATAACAAAAAACGGTGAAAATTACGATTTTGATTTTTCACTTTTAAAACGCTATATTGATATGGCAAAGAAAAACGGTTTGGAATATTTTGAAATTTCCCATCTGTTTTCACAATGGGGACTTAAATATTCCCCAAACATTTATATTACCGAAAACGGCAAAGAAGAAAGACTTTTCGGCTGGCACGTGGAAGCCAAGGAAGAATCCTATAAAAATTTTCTTTGCCGGTTTATACCCTCGCTTGCTGATTTTCTTAAGAAAGAAAATGTTTACGAATACTGCTATTTTCACATTTCAGACGAGCCCGTTTCAGCACACATGGATGCTTACCGCTATGCTTATGAGCTTGTAGCTCCTATGCTTCCCGGTGCAAAAATTATGGATGCCTTATCAAGCATTGAGTTTTACGAAAGCGGACTTGTTAAAACTCCCGTTACTGCAATAGACCATATTGAACCCTTCCTTGAAAAGAAGATTGACGACCAGTGGGCGTATTACTGTTGTGGTCAGAACAAAAAGGTTTCCAACAGATTTCTTTCTATGCCCTCTCACAGAAATAAAATTATAGGATTACAACTTTATAAATATGGTATAAAAGGCTTTTTACAATGGGGCTTCAACTTCTATTACAGCAGATGTTCTCTGTACAAAGTTAATCCTTATGTAACCACCTCCTCAGATATGGCTTTCCCGTCCGGCGATCCGTTTTCGGTTTACCCCGGAGAAAACGGCCCTCTGCCATCGCTTCGTGCTAAGGTATTTAAAGAAGCTATCCAGTTTGTTTCTTTGCTTCAAAAGCTTGAAAGCTATATCGGTAAAGAAAAAACAGTTGAGCTTATTGAGAAAAAGGCAAATATGGAAATCACTTTTTCTGAATATCCAAGATGCCCCGAATTTTTAAACGAACTTGAGGAAGAAATAAAAGAAGAAATAAAGAAACACAGTTAACAATCAACGTGTCGATAGGTTTATCGACACGTTGATTTATTATTTCACATATGCAACATCAATACTGTTTTCGCCAAGTACGGATGTAATTTCATACAACCGGGAGAAAATATTATCCTTATTTCCGTTTTTTACAAATGTCATATTTGCACTTATTACGCCCTCGCCGTATTCCGAGAAAGAAACAAGGGCAGAATACTCGCCGTCATACTGTAAAAACAGCGCAAAATCCCTTTTAAAATCTTTGGGCATAACATATCCCTCGCTGTTTGCAAGAATAGAAAGTGCCGCAAGATTTTCCGAGCCGTAGGAAGCATTTATCATTCCTGCCAGAGCAGAAAAATTCATTCTGTTCCACAGCTTTTCAAATTTATCTTCGGTAAGCTTCTCAACATCAAAATTTTCTTCTCCGTTATATATTTCCCTGATGTTTTTCATAATTTCTTCACGGTTTGCCGACATAAAATAAATTTCTGCAGGTTCATTACACACAATATCGCCAATGGATGATATTTTTTCCGTGATATCATCGTTTGCAGTGTACATTCCGATAAACTCTTTATCCTTTGCAAGCTCGCAGGATTCGGTTACAAGCTTAACAGCCTCGTCAATATAAAAATCGTTTATTTTAACAGTTTCTGTTACATCAATTTTTTCAGCCGTATTCCCTGTAACTGTTGTTTCTCCGCCTATAATTATGGCAGTCGGCCCGTCGGCACCGCCTATTATTCCCATACTAGTTTCTTCATCAACCAAGCCTGCCTCGCCTGCACTCTTTAAAACACGCACCAGAGTTGCAATTGCCTGCTCGGTTGTATAGGTTTCCTTGGGAGCAAATTTGTTTTCTCCCACTCCCTGCATAAAACCTAAATTGCTTATTATCTGAACAGAATCAGATGCCCAGTCGGAAATTTCCGCTATATCGTCATAGCTAAACCACATTTCTGTTGCTGCCATCGGCATCGCCTTATTTATCATACGTACAATAATGGTTGCCGCTTCTTCACGGGTTAAGAAATCGTTTGGTGCAAGCTCGGTTTGATTTTTTCCGTTTATTATTCCAAGACCTGCAAGCACAAGCATTTTTCTGTTATCCGTATCGGTTATGTTTTCAGGATGTGTGGCTGAAATTTCTTTTTTAACAGCAAGAATAAGATTATAAATAAGCTCACAGAATTTTTCACGTGTTATTGGAGACTTATAAGCGTATCTTGTTCCGTCTGTTATCCCTGCTCTGAAAGCTATATCAACGCTTTCCTTTGCCCAGTCGGACGGAATACCGTCGATGCTGTGGTCTTCGGTATTTTCATAGAAAGTGAAATAGCCTTCGCTTTCAGTAAGGTTGTACTTTGCTAAAAGGTTATCCACAATTCCCGAAGCTTTTGCAATGGCAAGCTGATTGTTAAGCTCATCACGAAGCGTTTCATTATTTGACGGGATACCCAGGTAATCCCTTACACCGTCCTTTTCATAGTAAATATAGGGTTCTGTATAATACAGATTCTTTTTTCTTTCCTCGGTTATGGAAATGGCAGAAATTGCACAGTCGCTCTGCCCCGACATAACCGACATAAAAACAATATCAAACGGACATTCAAAATATTCAACCTTGTAGCCGAGTCTTTCTGCAAGAAAATTCATAAGCTCAATGTCAAAGCCCGTAAGAACACCGTTTTCGTGATATTCAAAGGGTTCTAAGTTAGAATCAACTGCAACCTTAAGAATTTTTTCTTCCGCAAACACATATACCGCAGAAGTTAAAATAAGTGCAATTGTAAGAACAACCGATAATAATTTTTTCATAATTTTTCCTCCTTAGCTAAAATCTATCAACCTGTTTCCTTTATATTTAAGTGTACCTTTCTGATTTATTCTGTAATTGTTGTAGGAAAATTCAGAAACCTCAAAATTCAGCTTTTTACCACCGCAGTCAAAGGTTATTACATATTCTTTCTTTGTAAAAGGTGCCTGATTTTTTCTTATAATCCGGTTATCAAAGCATTGTTTGTCTATTACTTTCGCCTGTACAATTTTTTCTTTGCGGAAGAATTTCAAAGCTATTCCTGCCACTATAACAATACCGATAATTATAAAAATTATATTTATTATATCTGCTAATTCCGGCATATCCGACAGCACAAAAAACGCAGTATCATTTGTTGCTTCGGGTAAATATAATTCTTTCATAAAATTATCATTCCTTAATCTTTATTCTGAAAGATAAACGTTGCTACGGGAACCACAATTGCAACGACTATTGCAAGCCAAATGCTAAAAGGCATAAAGCCACCTCCGATATGTTTTAAAATAAAAAGGTGTGTAACTCTATGCAGAATTACACACCAAAAATCATACAACGCTGACATAAAGCTGATGTAATAGCATTATACCATACATTATGCCGTTTGTAAATAGGTTTGAAATATTAATTAATCCTCAAGCTTTAAATCGTTTTCTTTAATCCAGCCGATTTTTCTTAAAGGAATCGAAATAAGCCATGTGATAATTGCAGGCAGAATAAAGGAAATCATTATAAGTCCAATCCAGTCAAAGGGAGTTATTGCCGCTTTAACACCTGCCGAAACGTCGTTTATCCATCCTGTATAAACACCAATCTGACCTACAAATCCGCAGGTTCCCATTCCGGAAGAAACCGCCGCACCGTTCATTTCAAGCTTGAAAAGGCAGGTTGCAAGAGGGCCTGTTATTGCAGAGGCAAGCGTGGGCGGAATCCATATTTTAGGATTCTTTACAATGTTGCCCATCTGGAGCATACTTGTGCCTATTCCCTGAGCTGCAAGACCGCCCCAGCGGTTTTCTCTAAAGCTCATTACTGCAAAGCCAACCATCTGTGCACAACAGCCTGCAACAGCCGCACCTCCGGCAAGTCCTGTAAGCCCAAGTGCCGCACATATAGCCGCAGAGCTTATAGGCAAGGTTAAAGCCACACCCACTATTACCGAAACTATAATTCCCATAAAGAAGGGTTCAAGCTCTGTTGCCCACATAATGGCAGAACCTACCGAGCTTGCCGCTTTACCTATATAAGGAGCGCAGAAAATTGAAATAAGAACACCCACAACAATAGTTACAAGAGGCGTAACAATTATATCAATTTTTGTTTCCTTGCTTACTGCTTTACCAAATTCCGAAGCAATTATTGCTATAACAAGAACCGCAAGAGGACCTCCTGCTCCGCCAAGACTGTCTGCCGCATAACCAACTGTTGCAAGCGAAAACATTACAAGAGGCGGACATTTAAGCGCATAGGCAATTGCAATAGCCATTGCAGGGCCTTTTACCGCAGAGGCATAGCCCCCTATTTGTTCTAAAATTTCAATTCCAAGCTGAGTTCCGAGAGTACTTATAATTGTACCGATTAAAAGTGAAGCAAAAAGTCCCTGTGCCATTGCTCCAAGAGCATCAATTCCGTATCTTCTGGCGGAAAATTTAATATCTTTTCTGTCAAGAAAAGCTTTAAATTTTGACATTTTTTCTCAATCTCCTAATAAGTATATTTGATAAAATATTATACTCTTTTTTGAAAATTTGTCAAGAAAAATGTCGGATTATTTTAAAATTTTTATAACGGGGCTTGAAATTATGCCCATTTCGGCAAGATTATATTCGTATGACCAGTTATCATCTTTGGTGTACCACATTGAGGGGCCCTGCCACCATACATGGTGCTTATGAAGCGCTCCGAAGGTGTTTTCACGATAACCAAGCAGTTTAAATTCAATTTTATGCTTACCTGCTTTAACGCCGTCCACAACAAGGGTGTACGGAGAATATGCAATATAACCCTTTTCCTCTCCGTCCACAAACACTTTAATTACAGCGCCGTTATAGTGGTTTGCACGAATTTCAAGCGAACATTCGGGAGTTTCAACTTCTGTTTCATAAGTTACATTTCCGCCGTAGAAGGGCATTCCCTGATTAACAACAGAACCAAAGTTGATTTTGTTTGCTGCAGGCTTGATTTTCGCTTCGCAGCCGTTAACCTCAACATCAAATTCACCAAGCACAAAGCAGTTTTCCAAACTGATTCTCTTACCTATCGGAGCAGTTATTTCAAGGATATTTTCACCCTTTTTCATTGCGGGAAGAGTATAGGTTTTAACACTTCTGTCAACATAATACCCTACCTCATTAAGGGGCACATCTGTTCCGTTAAGAACTATTTTTTCAACCTCTTCTGCTCCAAACAGTAAATCATCTGTATCAAATTCGCTGTTTATTTTAAATTTAAGAGTTACAAAATGGGTTATTTTTTCTTTAGCGATTGTCCAGGGCTGTGTATCCTTTCCGTCTGCGGCAGGATATTTAAGTATAGCTCTCATTGCGCTGTCTATACGAAGAATTTCTTCTTTTTCGCAAAATTCGCCGTCATCAAGCTTATATTCTGCCATATCAAGAAGCAAAACATTCGGTTCTTCTCTTTTATAGGAAACGCTTGTTTTAAAATCAATTTCTTTAACTGTTTCTTTTACAGTTTTTTCGGTTATACGCTGTTTTTCCGTTGCTGCTTCCAGATGAAGGAGCAGACTGTCCCACGCATACAGAACTTTTTTAATTTCTGTATAGCCGTTTTTGATTACGTAGTCAATTTCTTCTATTTCACCGTTTAATGTGTTGTAAACAAGAGGCTTATACTCCCCTTTTATTTTTATAATTACATTATCCGAAGGTGCAACTGCATCAAAAATATCCGTTCCTGCAGGGTGAATTTCACTAAGCTTTTTACCATGAGCAATAAACAGCCATTTAACGTCGCCATCCTGTCTTAAATTATAGATAAGGCTGTTTGCCGAAGTTCCGTTTGCATTACGCACTTCAATTTCTTTTTCTTCCGAAAGTGCGTTAAGAAGGGCAATTTTATTAAACAGAACATTAACGCAACAGTTATAAAGCTCTTTAACTTCGTCGGTTTTTTCAGCATCAATATATTTGGGACATTCACCGACAAATATTATTTTTCCGCCCTGTGCTTTGAATTTTTTCAGAATTTCAAAGGTTGTTCTTCTTATGGTTTCGCAACCGGGAACAACAATTGCAGAATAGTTCATTTCCCCTACAGAAAGCTTATCGGAAATATTTCCGCACTGGTCAGGAAGAAGCGATTCGCAGACAAAGTCGAAATCAACCATTCCAAAAAGAAGCCAGTTTATTATATTATTGAAATTATCCTCCATCTGAGTTCTTATATCAGCGGTATTCTGCGAAGGTCCCCAATGCAGCCAGTAGCTTTCAATAGGATGAATTACACCAACATTTACAACAGGTTTACCTCTTGTAAGAGCAGTATTTACCCTTGCAAAATGGTCTTCAACATATTTATAATCCTTATACCAGGGTGACTGATAACTGATAGAAGCCGGGTAATCACGCTTTGCAGAGCCTTTCATTGATACCCAGGATAAGTGCGGAACTCTTACGGTTACGCCAAGCGCCGCCTGCCAGTCGCCCTGGAATTTATGGCCTCTGAAATCGAAAGTCCAGCCGGTAACGCCGTACAGCTCCGAAAGCATAGCCTCGTAACCGTACTGATGAACCGCAGACTGCGTCTGTTTTGCGGTAGAAAGCTCAACAGAGTTACAAAGCATATCTATTCCGGGAATATCAAAGGAACGGTATGAACGCATCGCTTCACCAAGTGAACCGGTCTGCGATTCCAAAGAGGGCTCCTGCATCATATGACCTGTAAGTGCTATATTATTTTCTCTGCACCATTTTCCGCAGTTATCGGCAAATGCCTGTGCAAATCTTTCACAAATGTGGTCGTGGAAACAGTAACGCACTTTGGAAACCTGTCCGTCAGACAGCTCAAAGAACAGCTCCGGCAAGGCTTTTACTATATTAAGTCCATACATTTTTTCATAGGTTTCAGGGAAATCCGTTGTCCACGGAATACAAGCATCCTGCTTATTATGAGCATAGTCAAGAGTCCTTTTTCTTGTAAACTGAGGCTCATCGGTAAACATAGACGGAACAACACCGCCGAATTTATCCCCTATTTTTTCTTTATATCTTTCATATGTAATCTTTATAAACTCGTCCATTGCTTCCTTGCTTAAGGTATCGACATATGTCTGATTATTAAACCAGCCGCTTTCTTCGGGGGTGAAGATATAGGCATACCATTTTACGCCCTCTGCTTCTGCATTTTCGTCTATAACCTTATAGCAGGCAAGCTCTCCGTTATCATTAAGAACTACATCATAGCTTGCAAGAAGGTAAGTTTTTCCGTTTTTACTGCCTTCCTCCTTAGAAACAAGGTCGGTTTCTCTATTCTGGGTAAAAAGAAGATATTTTTCACGAAAAGCTGGATTTTTGGTTACAAAACCGCCTGCAAAACCGGAGGGCCATCTGTCTTCGTCATACATATATGCCAGCATTTCTTCTTTTTCCGCTTTGTCAACACAGGTTTCAATAAGGTGCATAAAATCGTCGCTTAAATACTCGGTTGCAAGGCCTGAACGTGCGTGCATATGAAATCCGCCGAAGCCCATTTCTTTTAAATATTCAATCTGCTCTGTAAGAAGCTCATCGGTAAGCTCACAGTTCCAGGCCCAGAACGGTGTGCCTCTGTATTCTGATGTAGGATTCTTAAAAAGCTCTGTATCAAGTTTGGGTGTATTATTTTTTTTGTAGAACATTAAAATTCCTCCTTTTTAATTTCATATTAACACATTGCAGATGTTAAGTCAATGGTCGATTTTTACAAAAAGGTAGGTGATTTTAACCTAAAAAAGATTGGAAAATTTTATTCTCCAATCTTTAACTGCATAATGTAGTCGTCCATTACATATCCGTTGCCTATATCCGCAACCTTGGAATCAATAATTTCAAAGCCTTTTTTAAGATACACATTAATAGTGTTTTCGTTATATTTATTAACTGTAAGCCATATCGCTTTTAAATTTCTTTCCCTGCAAATATTTTTTAAAAATTCAAAAGCACTGCTTGCAATTCCTTTTCCTCTGTATTCCTTAATAAGATACAGTTTACTTAAAAAAAGTCTGTCACCGTCGTTTTTTATGCCGGTATACCCTGCTTTTTAACCGTTAACTTCAATGAAAAAGTATTCATAATTATCGTTTTTTATCTGATTTTTCATAGCATTATAGGACTGGAATTTTGCCACCATATAGTCAATTTGTTCATTACTTAAAATACATGGGAAAAATTCGTGCCATACTTTATTTGCGATTTCTGAAAGTTCCTTTAATTCTGCATCGGTTGAAACTCTGTTAAATTCTGTCATAAAATTTTTTCCTTTCATATGAAATTGGAATATGCCTTTTTGCATATTTTATAATATTGTGGTTAAATTTTCTCTGTCCAGAGCATCATCCGTTTCAAACACTGTCCACCCGTGAGAAATTCCGTAAATTATAACGCCGTCTCTTTTATCACGCACATCGAGAACAGCAATTTTGGAAATTCTTAAAAGCAGTTGAGTTTCCTCAAGAGAAAGTCCCATTCCAAAAGCCATTGCAATTAAAACATCTCTCGAAGCTTTTCTTTCTCCGCCGAAAATTTTATACAAATACTCCCCTGCTCCCGACTTTTTCACCACTTTCGCTACGGAAATCTGTTTTATTGCAAGTAAATCATTAAGATATTCCGCAGAAGTCTGTTTTGAGAAATCCTTCTCGTGTCTTTCAAAAAAAGCCTGTAAGTCAGAAGTGTTTTTCAGTTCCTCCAGCAATTGTCCCGTTGTAATTTTCATTGACATTCCCCCAAAAGTTTAATATAATCATTATATACCACTTTGTAAAAATATGCAAGGAGATGTTTTTCTGATGAAGCCGGAAGCATTGACAGAAATAAAAATATTAAAGCAAAACGAGCGTCAGAAGTTGATTTTAGTTGAAGATTCAAACGGAAAAAAATATTTAAAACGTGAAATCAACGAGGATAAACGTGAAATTTATAAACCACTCAGCAAGATAAATAATCCGTCAATTCCGAAAATTTTCTATGTTGACTTCAATGGAAAAACACTTGTAATAGAAGAATTTATTGAGGGAAAAACACTTTCTGCTATTTTGGAGCAAAACAAACTAACACATAAACAAATTCGTTCCATTGCAAAACAACTGCTTAATGCGCTTTATGAACTGCATAGTTCAAACATAATTCACCGTGACATTAAACCTGATAATATTATGCTGACCGATACAAACCGGGTTGTTCTCATTGATTACGATATTGCGCGCATATACCGTAAGGAACTAAGGAAAGATACCGAAATACTCGGTACTTTCGGCTATGCACCAATTGAACAGTTCGGAATGATGCCAACAGATTTTAAAACGGATATTTATGCTTTTGGTGTAACTTTGAAAATAATGCTTGAATATTCAAAAATAAGATGGTATCTATACAAGATTGCCGACAAATGCAGTAAAATTGATCCGTCACTGCGATATAAAAACGTTAAAGAAATAAAAAAAGCCATAACTTTTAACACTATAAAACGTTTTTTTATTTGTATCCTGACAGTTATCACGCTGACCGGAACTTTGATATATTCTTCAACTCCTCATTTTGAAGGAAGCTTTTATGGGTTTGAACCTACAGAAAAAGAAATTGAGTACGCAAATTACAGTTTTTTCTCAAGTGCTTGTATTTTCTCAACACAACAACCTTATGAGCATATTCTTTTCATAGACGATACAAGCAAAACCGGAAAAATAAAATTAGGGAAAAATAATACTGTTATAGACGCTACGATTACCTTGAACAACGGAAACTTATCTGTGTCGTTAGACGATAAAAAAGGGCATACATACAATAATCAGTTCAGTTTTAATAATCAATATGAATACAAAAAAATATATACTGAAAATTTGAGAAAAAATGCCGATATAATTTGTTATGACTTTGATGGCGAAGAAGGTTCAGAGCTTTTATTAGGCCTCAACGAAGGTATGTTCAAAGCAGAAGAAGAGCGGATTTATAATCCTTTTAATTATTGTATAGCGTGGTGTATAATCTATGATAAGGAAACCGGATTTACACTATGCAAAGGAGATATGTTCTCCAAAGATTATGCTTTTACCATATACAATCACGCAAGACGGCTGAACGTCGCTTGGGAAGATTTGGACGATGTTGCCGGATATATATTGAAAGACAAAGAAATAAAGCCAACCTTTTAAATAAAATTAGACAAAATGTCTAAGACTTTCTGTGTTATATTAAGTATAATATATGCAGAAAGTCTTTTTTAGTTTTAAAATATATATAATCGGTTATTTTTTATCCGAATCCTGTAAATGTTCGAGAGCAAACTCACAGCATTGAATAACCAGTTGATTAAATGAAATCCCCTGTTCATTGGCAAGTGTTCCGAGGGTTTCAATTAAATCGTCAGGCATCCTGATAGTACGGTTAGAGCTTGTGGGTTTCTTTATTATGAATTTCATACCTACACCTCCTTACATATAATTTTAACCGATTTTTTCAATTAAAGATACATTCAGAAATATATTTAATATTTAATTCAAAAAGTAGTTGCATTTTTGAATTAATTGTGTTAGAATGTTAATAAATGATGTCGAAAAAAGTAATTTTGTATATAAAAAGGGATTTATATAAAATTTAACCAACAAAAAGGAGAATTAAAAATGTTTTGCAAAACATGTGGAAAAGAAATTAACGACAAAGCAGTTATTTGTCCAAACTGCGGATGTCCAACTGCAAACAAAGTCCAGACAACTTACGAGGAGGATAAAGCATCGGGAGGTTTGATTGCTTTATCAATATTAATTCCAATTGCGGGTATTATACTATGGCCTGTTAAACATAGCCAAACACCAAAAGCTGCCCGTACATATGGCTTATGCGGAATTATTTCTTGGGTAGTATTTGGAATTTTATACGCAATTATGTTAGGTGGAATGTAAATGAAATATTGTTCAAAATGCGGAAATGAACTCATTGATGAAGCCATAGTGTGTACAAACTGCGGTTGTGGAGTTAATCCTCATAGAACAGCAAAAGCTGATATCCCGGAAAAAGATGAAGCAGATGTCGGATTAATAATTTTATCTGCTATTGTTCCTATAATAGGATTCATTTTATGGGCATTAAAATATAAAGATACCCCCAATGCAGCAAGAACATACGGTACTGCCGCTTTAATTGTTTGCGGCGTATGGATTGTTATATATGTGTTTATTTCTGTGTTGGTAAGCAGTACTGTATCAGGCCTGATAGAAGGTTTTATGTAATAAAGGAGATGTAATAATATGAAATATTGTACACACTGCGGCAACGAAATTTTAGACGAAGCTGTAGTATGCGTGAAATGTGGATGTAGTGTTAATCCGGGAGGCACTCCCGGAGCAGCAACACCTGATTTGGTTCAGCAGTTGTCAACAAGAGTTAAAGTTAACGGTATTATATGGATGGTTATTGGCATTTTACAGATAATTTTAGGATTAACCATAAACTGGATTCTTCTTATAATAGGTGCTTTAAACATTGTATCTTCTGTACAGGATATTCAGTACAGTAAATCTGTACTTGATGAACCGTTTGGAATAGTAGAAAAGTTTAAACCTCTTACACAGCCAATTATTGTTCTTGCTTATAACTTGATATTTGGCGGTGTAATAGGTGTAGCAGGTTCTATTTACTATCTCGTAGGAGTTAGAAATTTTGTGTTATCCAACGAAAGTGCTTTTGCGGATTAATAAGCCAAAATCTGCCGTTTATGAACGTCCCAAACGGCTTATAAAATTTAACAAACAAAAAGGAGAATGAAAAATGTTTTGTCCAAAATGTGGAACTCAAAATACTGAAACAACCCAAAAATGTTTAAACTGCGGATATGTTTTTTTCGCCCCTGAAAAAGTTATTTCTAAATCAGCAACCACTTTTACACAATTAAGTACAAAACAAAAAAAAATTGGTAGTATAATATCTTCCGCTGTAGGAATTCTTTCCGGTCTATCATCAATGATTCTTGGATTTATTACAAAAGGATATAGCTCCGGTTCATATGAAATAGCATCAAGTTATGGTGGTGATGCATATACAGGAATTCAGAATGCTGCGGCACAAACTGCAAACAATGTAATAGCTCTTACAAAAATTATAAAATTTGGAGTTTCTTCGTTATTGATTGTTATTGGTATTGCTATAATCTGCTTCTTCACTATTAAATTGCTTGATTATATGAGAAAGGAATGTTAATATGAAATATTGTATTCATTGCGGTAATCAAATGATGGATGAAGCTGTAATTTGTGTAAAATGTGGTTGCAGTGTACATCCAAGCACCGCTCCAAAGGCATCCCCACGGAAGAATTCGGTATCAGCACAAGAACAGGCTATACTTATAGAAGAAAAGAATAACAAGACAAAGAAAATTATTCAAAAAACAGAACGAGCAACATCAATAGCATGGTTGATTTTGGGAATCCTGCAAATTGTAATTGGCATTATAACAAGTGTTTGTATATCAATTACTTATTTAGATTTTAGACGGACTTATGGCGATTCATGTGCAGCTGATGTACTTTTTATACTTTCATTAGCTATAACAATTATGCTTATGGGATGTGTAAATATACTATTATTTAATGAAAATAAGAACAAAGTCAAAATATGGAATCGAAATACTATATTCTTTTCTGTCGCTTTATTAATGGTTTATTGTTTTACTATAATTTTGCTTTTAAACCATCTTTTTGCAAACAATTATATGGGGTTTTTAATAATTTCTTTTTATACCTTATTAGTAACACTCATAATTTGTCTGATAACCGGAGCATCAATATTATCTATAATTGATATTATAGTAAACTCTGTTAAACAAGCTAAAAAAAATATATTCCCTGCTAAAAAAAATTTAATATCCCCATTTAATAAGATTTTATTTGTTTTAATAGCTTTTTTAGTGGGCAGTAGTATTATTTCTGCATCTACATTCAGAGTTATGGACTATATTGTAGAATCAAAACTCGAAACAGAAAAGGAAACTATGATTCAAACATTAAAAAATGATTTTGTCGGCTCTAATTCAGAAGATACAATAGGCGAATGCCTTGATAATTTTGCATATTATTTAAACGATTATGGCCGCTACTCATGCGAAGAACTTACAAAACAAAGGAGTTTTATCCAAATATTAATGGATGATAAAACCATAATACCGGAATATATAGTTAGTTATGAAACAGATTTAATATACAATAATAGCTATTATAATATTGTTATTGATTTTCAAATAGCTAATGAACAAAACTTCATCATAGAATCTGTTACTATAGACAACAAATATGAGCTTACACAAGTGGACAAAATGCTATTTTATGTATGTTTAGCCAGCGAAGAATTCGATGAAGCTGTAAAAATTATAGTAGAATATATCCAAGATGAAATTAGGTACAAACGTTGAGCCACTTGGATGAAATTGGAAACATGCCTGTTTTTTACACATTTAAAACAGTAATGAAATTTAAAAAGGAGAAAATACATATGAGAAAAATATTGTCAGTCGTACTATTGATTTTATTGTTCATTGGCTTAACCGGTTGCAGTGAACAAATAGCGAACCAGAACGCAGTTACATCTGCGCAGGAATTACAAGGATTTTGGCTTGATGAAGATGGTTCTGGGCTAATGATGGGATTTAAAGAAGATAGATATATATTATATGCTTTTGTAACACAGATCTCTATAAGTGGAACGTTTGAGGTTGAAGACAAAAAACTAATAGTTCATCCTGAAGAAATGGAAGACAAAATATATACGTCTGCAATAATCGACAACGGCATATTGACATTAGAAACAACCGATGGACAAATTTCAAGATGGAAGAGTATCAGTGAGGAAGAAGTCAAGCGGATGCTGTCAGAGGATGAATAGTGCACGTAAAATTAGGTACGTGCCCGTTTTTGCGCATTTTCATCATTCAGATTCTTCGACAGGCTCAGAATGACGGGGTGTGGTGTCATTTTGCATTTTCTTGTTCCCCTCTCCGTCTTTTCCTTACGTCAAATCCACCTCTCCCAAAGTGAGAGGCTTATTTGAAGGCTCGCCCTATGGGAGAGCTGTCAGTTTACTGACTGAGAGGGCTTATTTTGCCCCTTGCAATTTACATTCATTCAGATTCTTCGGCAGGCTCAGAATGACGAATAAAGAAAAAAAGTCCGGAAGAAAACTTCCGGACATTTTTTAAGTATAAATTAAATTACTTTAATTCAACAGTAGCTCCAGCTTCTGTAAGTTTTGTTTTGATAGCTTCAGCATCATCTTTGGAAGCAGCTTCTTTAATAGTTGAGGGAACGCCTTCAACCATTTCTTTAGCTTCTTTAAGACCAAGACCTGTGATTTCTCTAACAACTTTGATAACATCAAGTTTCTTAGCACCGAAGTCTGTCATAACAACGTCAAATTCAGTTTTTTCTTCTGCAGCAGCAGCACCGCCAGCAGCAGCACCGGGAGCAGCAACTGCAACAGCAGCAGCACTAACACCAAATTCTTCTTCTAAAGCTTTAACTAGTTCGTTTAATTCTAATACTTTTAATTCTTTAATTTCTTCAATTAATTTTGCGATATCCATTTTAAATATCCTCCTTATAAAATTTTAATTAATTATTCAGCAGCTTCTGCTTCTAATTTCTTTGCGATCTGGCTTAAAACCATAACGAAGCCAACGATTGGTGAATTTAGTCCACCCAAAGCTTTGGCAATCAACATATCCTTCGGCGGAATCTTACCTAATTCTTCAACTTCTGCTTTATCTACAACTTTACCTTCCAAGAAACCTTTCTTGATTTCAAGAGCTTCGTTCTTAGCGG
The DNA here is from genome assembly GCA_017414505.1 of Clostridia bacterium. Taxonomy (GTDB): domain Bacteria; phylum Bacillota; class Clostridia; order UMGS1840; family HGM11507; genus RGIG1932. The sequence goes on along the minus strand of JAFQLQ010000053.1, from coordinate 20,971 downwards.
CAAATTCAGAGATAACCTTTGCAGGAGCAATCGGATCATCATAAGATAATGCTAACGCTGTAGGATTTTCCAAAACGTCCTTAAGCTCGTCCAAATCAGTACCGTCGATAGCGAATCTGATAAGAGTGTTTTTAAGAACTTTGTATTCTACGCCAGCTTTTCTAAGCTCGCTTCTAAGCTTTGTATCCTGCTCAACTGTCAATCCTCTGTAATCAACAAGAACACCGGCAGATGCCTTGGAAAATTTTTCGGTTAAATCAGCAACAACAGCTTTTTTTGCTTCTAATGCTTTTGCACTTGGCATTTATTTCACCTCCAAATAATAAAACCCTCTATATCACACAGACATAGAGGGACTAATAACAAAGTTATTTAATAGCCTCGGCAGGATTTATGCTCATCGCACCTGCTGTCTGCGGATATATGATGAATATATTTTAACACACCTTTTTAGGAATGTCAAGATATTTTTTTAAAAAATTAGTCAATTTTAGCCGGATTAACTTTAACACCGGGGCCCATTGTGGATGCAACTGCAACACTTCTTAGATACTGACCTTTTGCAGCAGCGGGTTTAGCTTTAACAACAGCACCCAAAAGTGTGTTGAAGTTTTCAGCAAGTTTTTCCTTACCGAAAGAAGCTTTACCAATGGGGCAATGGATAATATTTGTTTTATCCAGACGGTATTCAATTTTACCGCTTTTCAGTTCAGCAATTGCTTTTGCAACGTCGGGAGTAACAGTACCGGCTTTGGGGTTAGGCATTAAGCCTTTGGGACCTAAAACTTTACCGATTCTACCAACAACACCCATCATATCGGGAGTTGCAACAACAACATCGAATCCAAACCAGTTTTCTGACTGGATTTTCTGAACCAATTCTTCAGCACCAACAAAATCAGCGCCGTTTTCTTCAGCTTCCTTAGCTTTGTCGCCTTTAGCGAAAACCAAAACCTTCGGAACTTTACCTGTACCGTTGGGAAGAACGATAGCTCCTCTAACCTGCTGGTCAGCATGACGGGAGTCAACACCCAACTTAATGTGTGCTTCGATAGTTTCATCGAATTTAGCTTTGGCTGTTTTTACAACAAGATCCATAGCTTCGTCAACATCGTATAATTTTGCGCTGTCAACTAATTTAGCACTGTCCTGGTATTTCTTACCTTTTTTCATTGTTTAAAATCCTCCTTACGTGGTTAAAATTCGGGCAGATAGCCCTCCCACTTGCAGCAGAAAAATTAGTCTTCTACTACAATACCCATACTTCTTGCTGTTCCTGCGATCATGCTTGCAGCAGCTTCAACAGATGCAGCGTTCAGATCGGGCATTTTCTGTTCTGCGATTTTTCTAACTTCTTCAGAACTGATAGTTGCAACTTTTGTTTTGTTCGGTACACCGGAACCACTCTGTAATTTGCAAGCCTTCTTAAGAAGAACTGCAGCAGGCGGAGTTTTGGTGATGAAAGAGAAAGAACGATCCTGATAAACAGTGATAACAACGGGGATAACTAGTCCCATATCGTTTTTAGTTCTTTCGTTGAACTCTTTACAAAATTGCATAATGTTTACACCGTGCTGACCCAGTGCAGGACCTACCGGCGGTGCAGGATTTGCTTTTCCTGCTTCGATTTGCAGCTTAATAAAGCCCATAACCTTTTGTGCCATGGTTTAATACACCTCCATAAAAAAATGTGGTAAAATTCGGGTAGAACTTATTCCCAGGGGAATAAAACCCTCCCACCGCACATATAAAATATGTGCACCTATATAAAAACGCATATGCGCTTTTACCAATAATTAATCAAGCAATTCAGCCTGGCCGTATTCCAGCTCAACGGGAGTTTCTCTTCCAAACATGGAAACAACAACCGTAAATTTGAAATTTTCGGCATCAACAGAAGTTACCTCTCCGATGAAATCGGCAAGAGGACCTTCGGTAATATGCACGCTATCGCCAACACCGAAATCAATTTCCATTTTTCTTTCCTCAAGGTTAAGAGATAAAATCTCCTCCTCGGAAAGCGGAACGGGTTTCGATTCGGGCCCAACGAAGCTTGTAACGCCTCTGGTATTTCTGATAACATACCAACTATCGTTATCCATAACCATTTTCACAAACAAATATCCGGGAAACAGTTTTCTTCTGGAAACCTTTTCAGCGCCGTCTTTAACTTCGACAACTTCTTCTTCAGGCATCCTGATTTCAACAATCTTATCATGCATATTACGGTTTTCTACTATTCTTTCTATATTTCCTTTAACCTTATTCTCGTAGCCGGAATAGGTGTGAATGACATACCATTTAGCATTTTCCATAATATTATACTGATTTCATTAAGAAACCGTTTGCTCCTTTTATTTATTTAGTAAACCAACTAATGATACCATAATTGAAAATGGCATCCAAAGCAGCAATAATTACGCCGAATACAATAACGCAAATCAGAACGATTAAAGTATTGTGAATAACCTGTTTTCTTGCAGGCCAAGCAATCTTTTTCATTTCAGATTTTATTCCGCGCAGGTATTTAACGAATTTATTATCTTTTTTAGCTGCGGGTTTATCCATCATAATAAGCCCCTCCTTCATCAAATAACAGAATTATTTTGTTTCTTTGTGCAAAGTGTGTTTTTTGCAGAATCTGCAATATTTGTTCATTTCAATTCTGTCAGGAGTGTTTTTCTTGTTTTTCATAGTGTCGTAATTTCTCTGTTTGCACTCGCTGCACGCTAATGTAATTTTTACTCTCATTCGTTACACCTCCACGGTTGATTCGTTCTTTAGGAACGACAATTTATTTTAATTTTTTTAAACTTAGCCGTACTTTTTTTGCAACAAAAAAAAGCACCTACTAAAAGGCAATACTAAGTATAACACATTAGTATTGCCAAAGTCAAGTGTTTTTTTTATTTTTTTGAAAAAATTTTACAGAAACATATTTTTAATAAGCTCAAGGCTTCTTTCGGATATCTTTTTATTTTTCTCCTGCTTGCCCTTTACCTTATAGCCAAGAGGCTCCATTATTCCGAAATTCACATTCATGGGCTGGAAGGAATCTACTGTTTCGTTTGAAACATAGTGGCTTAAAGCACCTATTGCGGTTTCGGCGGTAAAAATTTTATTTTCCCTGCCGGTCAGGCGGTTTAAAAGATAAATTGCCGAAAGCAGACCTGAGGATGCTGATTCTATATAGCCCTCCACTCCCGTTATCTGACCTGCGAAATAAATTTTATCGAATTTCTTAAGTCTGTATGTATAATCAAGAAGCTTTGGTGAATTTATAAATGTATTTCTGTGCATTACGCCGTAACGCACGAACTCGGCATTTTCAAGGCCGGGAATCATAGAAAATACTCTTTTCTGCTCGGGAAATTTAAGATGTGTCTGGAAGCCTACAAGGTTATAGATACTTCCCTCTTTATTATCCTGCCTTAACTGAACAACTGCATAGGCATCCTTTTCCATTTTTTCGCTTCTTAAGCCTACGGGCTTAAGAGGGCCGTAAAGAAGTGTTTCGTAGCCTCTTTTTGCCATTGTTTCAACCGGCATACAGCCTTCAAACACAACTTCCTTTTCAAATTCCTTTATGGGAGCACATTCGGCTGAAACAAGAGCGTTATAAAACTCATCGTATTCCTCTTTTGTCATAGGACAGTTTATATAGTCGGCTTCGCCTCTGTCGTACCTTGAAGCACGGAAAGCCTTTTCCATATCTATTGAATCAAAGGAAACCATAGGTGCTGCGGCATCGTAAAAATACAGATGTTCCTCACCGGTTAGCTCCTTTATTTTTTCAAACAGTGCAGAGCTTGTAAGAGGTCCGGAGGCAATAATGGTAAATTCATCGGTATTTATTTCGGTAACCTCTTTATCAACAACCGTTATATTTTCGTGGTTTTTAACTTTTTTTGTTATATAATCCGAAAACTTATCACGGTCAACTGCCAAAGCTCCTCCTGCCGGAACCTTTGTTTCTTCTGCGGCTTCCATTACAAGAGAGCCTAAAAGACGCATTTCCTCCTTAAGCAGACCTACTGCATTATGGAGCATATCGCTTCTTAAGGAATTTGAACAAACAAGCTCGGCAAAGCCGCTGCTGTGATGTGCAGGCGACATTTTATGAGGCTTTTGCTCATAAAGAGTTACTTTTATTCCGTTTTTTGCAAGGTAGTATGCAGCTTCGCAGCCTGCGAGACCTGCACCTATTACATTTACATTAATCATTTTTTCTCCTTGGACTTAGAAGTGGTTTTCTTCGGGGATGCTTTTAATGTATTTTCACACTCAGAATTCATACAGTATAATTTTGAACCTCTGCCGTAACGCTTTTTAAGCATAAGGCTGCCGCAAAGCTCACATTTATTATTGGTGGGTTCATCCCATGTCATAAAATCACAGGCGGGATTTTTTTCGCATCCGTAATATTTTTTGCCTTTTTTACTTTTCTTTTCCAGAATTCTGCCGCCGCATTTCGGGCAGGAAACATCCTTAACCTCTGTTACAAGAGGCTGAGCGTTTTTACATTCCGGATAACCGGGACAGGCAAGGAATTTTCCGAATCTGCCCATTTTTACGACCATATTTCTGCCGCATTTTTCGCAGATTACATCGGTAACCTCTTCTTCAAGCTTAACCTTTTCAATTGCGTTGGCTTTTTCCAAAACCTGAGAGAAATCCTTATAAAAATCATCAAGAATTTCAACCCAGTTTACGCTTCCTTCCTCAACCTTATCAAGATTTTCTTCCATAGAAGCAGTAAATTTAACATCTACTATATCTTTGAAATTTTCCTTCATAAGTCTGGTGGTTATCATACCAAGCTCGGTAGGAATCAGGCTTCTTCCCTCTTTTTTAACATATTCTCTTGCAAGAATTGTTGTAATTGTGGGAGCATGGGTACTTGGACGGCCTATTCCGTATTCCTCCATTGTTTTAATAAGGCTTGCTTCGGTATATCTCGCCGGTGGTTTTGTGAAATTCTGCTTATCTATTAATTTTTCCATTACAAGCTTTTCGTCTTTTTCAAGCTTGGGCATTTTCTGATTTTCTTCTTCGTTTTCATCGTCGGTGCCTTCTACATACAGCTTCATAAAGCCGTCAAAAAGAACAGTAGAGCCGCCGCATTTTAATGTATAGTTATCTGCCGAAATATCAACAGATACAACATCCAGGGACGCACTTGCCATCTGACTTGCTATGAATCTTTCCCAGATAAGCTTATAAATTTTATACTGGTCGCCTGTGAGATAGCTTTTTATTTCCTCCGGCGTTATTTCCGCATAGGAAGGACGGATTGCTTCGTGAGCATCCTGAACATTGCTTTTATTTGATTTATATATATTATAGGATTTGGGCGCATACTGTGAACCGAATCTTGAAATAATATAGCCTCTTGCCTGCTGAAGTGCTTCGTCGGCAATTCTTAAGCTGTCGGTTCTCATATAGGTAATAAGACCTACAAGACCTCTCTGCCCGATATTGATACCCTCGTACAGAGTCTGAGCCGCCATCATGGTTCTTTTAACCGTAAAGCCAAGCTTTCTTGAAGCTTCCTGCTGAAGGGTACTTGTTATAAAGGGCGGATAAGGACGTCTTGATTTTTTTGTATTTTTAACATTTTCAACAATGTAATTTGCTTTTTTAAGGTCGGCAAGAACATTCTTTGCCTCTTCTTCGTTGCCTGCAACGAATTTTTTTCCGTTTTTAAGAGCGAGCTTTGCGCTGAAGGCTTCGCCGTTCCGGTTTTTTAAATCGGCAATAATTGTCCAGTATTCTTCCGGCTTGAAATTTAGAATTTCTTCCTCACGGTCGCATATTATTCTTGTGGCAACCGACTGAACACGTCCGGCACTTAAGCCTTTTCTTATTTTTTTCCACAAAAGAGGGCTTAGCTTATAGCCCACAATTCTGTCAAGAACACGTCTTGCCTGCTGGGCATCAACAAGCTCCTTATCTATTTTCCTGGGCGTTTTTATAGCACTTGTTACTGCATTTTTTGTAATTTCATTAAATGTGATTCTGCAGTTTTCATTTTCGTCTATTTTAAGAATATTTGCTATATGCCAGGAAATAGCCTCACCTTCACGGTCAGGGTCAGTTGCAAGATAAACTTTAGAAGCAAGCTTTGCTTCCGATTTAAGCTCTTTTATAAGTTCAGATTTGTTTTTCATAGTCTGATACTTGGGAACAAAACCGTTTTCGATATCAACGCCAAGAGTTTTCTGAGGCAAATCCCTGAGATGCCCCATAGAAGCAAGCACCTTATAGTTTTTTCCCAGATATTTAACTATTGTTTTAGCTTTTGCCGGTGACTCAACTATTACCAGATTTTCCGCCATATTTTTACCTTAACCTTTCTTCCCGCAAAAAATGCTTTGAATTGCTGCGGGCTTATAAGACACACATAAAATTTACTTTATATTAAGCTTAAATACCCTTCCGGGTAAAGCTTTTACAACATTTTTTATTTCGAGCATAGTAAGAGCCGAAAGAATTTTATTTGCCGGAACATTTGTTCTGTCGCTTATATAATCAATACTCATCGGCTCGTCCCCCATTGCTTCGGCAATAACCTTTTCAAGAGGTGTGAGATTTTTAACAGATGCAAGAAAATCCTCTTTCTTAAATTTATCCTTGGTTTCCGCAGGAGCAATTTGTTTAGTGACAAACATTGGATATTCTTCCAGTATATCCATCGCATCCATTATCAGCTTGGCACAGTTTTTCTGAATAAGACGGTTTGTGCCATAGCTGTTTATGCGGTCGATACTGTTGGGAACAGCAAAAATATCTTTCCCCTGCTCCAGAGCCATATTTGCAGTAATTAAAGCTCCGCTTGACTGCGGTGCTTCAACCACCAGAAGCCCGTGACAAAGACCGCTTATAATTCTGTTTCTCTGAGGGAAATTAGCAGGATGGCCCTTTGTTCCCGGAGGAAACTCGCTTATTACTGCTCCGTTATACACCATATAATCGTATATATCGCCGTTGGAAACGGGAGTTACAAGGTCAACACCTGTACCTAAAACGGCAACAGTAGGTTTGGTTACACTTATTGCGGCTTTGTGGGCTGCGGTATCAATCCCCGCTGCCATTCCGCTTATTACAAGAGCGCCGTTAAGCGCCAGATCGCGTGATAAAATTTTTGCAGTTTCAACACCGTAGGGAGTGGTATTTCTTGTTCCAACCACAGAAATACAAAGCTGATTCTGATAATCAAAATTAAGCCCCCGGTGATAAATAACATACGGATAATACAAAATATTAAGAAGAGGTGCAGGATAATACACATCATTTACCGTGTATATATTATAGCCTTTTTGGTCACACCCCTCTATAATACGTTTTGCGGCATCCAGATTTTTATTCATAAGCTTACTTACGGTATTATTATCAAGATAACCAAGTGCTTCAAAATCCGCTTCCTGCATATTATATATGATTTCGGGATTTCTTATTTCTTCAAACAGACGGCGTGCACCTTTATTGTAGGCGTGAACACTCAAAGAGAACCATACAAAGTAAAGTTTTTCGCTCAATTTTATCACCCAAAAAAATATTATACAACAAACTTTAAATTTTTTCAAGTTTTTTATTTCTTTTGTATAAAATTATATTCACAGCAACGCCGATTATTACAGAAACAAGTGCTACAACCCGAGAAACTCTGAGGCTTCCTATATAAAGGCTGTCCGTTCTTAAGCCTTCTATAAAGAATCTGCCCAACCCGTACCAGAAAATATAGGAAAAGAAAATCTGACCGTCATATTTTTTTCTTCTAATAAGAACTGCAAGAAGAATTATTCCTGCAAGGTTCCACATGGATTCGTATAAAAAAGTGGGATGTACACACACAATTTTATCATACACATCAGAAAAAATTTCCATTTTAAAAAAGCTGTTTGTTTCATAGCCGTAGGCTTCCACATTGACAAAGTTTCCCCATCTTCCGATACACTGGCCGATTAAAAGTCCTATGGAACAGATATCAAAAATTTTAAGTATGGGCTGTTTTTTCTTTTTTAAATATATATATGCGGCAAGAACGCCTGCAATTACTCCGCCGTAAACTGCAAGTCCGCCGTTTCTTAAGTTGAATATATCAAGAAGATTTTTGCTGTAATATTCCCATTTATAAATAACGTAATAAAGCCTTGCGCCAATAATTGCACAGGGCAGACCTATTAAAATGATATCCGAAAAAATTTCGGTATCTATTTTCTGCCTTTTGCCCTCCAATGTTATAAATATGTATGCCATGATTATACCAAAGGTAATAATCAGGGCATACCAGTAAATATCAAAGCCGAAAACAGAAAACGCAACACGGTCCATATTAAATGTTAAATTAAGATTGGGAAATGAAACTGTTGTTTTTTCCATAAAAACATCCCTTTTCTACTGCGGTTCAACAACCGATAATACAAATAAATCCTTATTGAAGATTTTACCGAAGCATTCCATAGTATCTTCATAGGTTACGGATTCGTAAACAGTAAGAAAATCAAAAAGGTCAATGTTTAAGAAATAGTTTCCGCAAAAAGCATTGGAAACGCTCTCCAGACTGTTGAAGCTTTTAATATACTTACCGTAAACAAGTTTTTTATACCTTTCAAACGCAGTTTTTGAAAGACCTTCTTTTTTATATTTTTCCACATAGGAAAGAATAATCTCTGCCGTTTTCTGCGGGTCTTTTGATTCTCCGCCGAACTGAACGAAGGAATAATCGCTGTAACAGGCAGTATCGTTATAAAAACTGTCGTTAACAAGTCCTTTATTATAAAGCTCGTTGTAAAGCCCGGAGCTTTCGGAGGATAAAATTCCCATAATAATCGAAATCATAATATTTTTCTTTGCAAGCTCTGTGCCCGTATAGCCAACATCAATATCCTTGAATCCGCAGGAGAAAATAGGCGTTGAAACCGAAAGCTTCTGCGAAATATAGGGCTGATTTATTCTTTCCGGCTCGTCAACGGGTTTATTTATAATAGAAAATTTAGTTTCTCTTTTTTCTACCTTTTCATCCAGAATTTCCGAAACCTTATCAACATCCACATCCCCTGCAATAAACAGAATCATATTTTCGGGATGATAAAAATGATTATAGCAATGATACAGCAAATCCTTATCAATTTCCGAAATACTTTCAACAGTTCCTGCAATATCGTATTTAAGAGGATGATTAACATACATTGCGTTTAACATATTAAAGAAAACACGCCATTCGGGATCGTCATCGTACATTCTTATTTCCTGACCGATAATCCCCTGCTCCTTGGATACATTTTCTTCGGTAAAATATGGAGAGAAAACATAATCCAGAAGATGTGTTAAGCTTTCGTTGAACATAGAGGTGGTGGAAAACAGATAAGCTGTATTGTTAAAGGAGGTAAACGCATTTGCATTTGCTCCGTAGAGCGAAAATTTATCAAAAGCATTTGTTCCGTCGGGCTGTTCAAACATTTTATGTTCAAGAAAATGTGCAATACCGTCGGGAACTTTTGTAAATTCCTCGTTTTTATCTGTTTTAAATTCCGAATTTACCGAGCCGTATCTGGTGGAAATAACAGCATAGTATTTTTCGTAATTTTCTTTTTTAAGAATCATTACATTAAGTCCCGATTTATGAACGCCCTTATAAAGGGTTTCGTTTACTGTTTCGTTTGTTACTTTATTGAATATCACTGTTTATTCCCCCTTTCCCGTAAGGTAATATACGGTATTAAGCTTAACCTTTTTGGCAACCTCAACAATTTGCTCTTTAGTTACCTTTTCTATATTTTCAATATACTCTTCAATCGTTGTTATATTGCCTGTTATAACTCCGCTTAAATAAAAATCTTCAATGGAAAATGCACTGTCGTTTAAAGAACGGAGCATATTTACAAGATATTTTTTTGCGGCGGTTATTTCCATATCGGAAATTTCACCCTTTTTAACACATTCAAGCTGTGCAAGAATTTCGTTGTAGGCTTTTTCAAAATTTTCAAATTCCACACCGCTGTTAACCAGCATTATGCCTTTATGCTTATCCAGTCTTGAATACGCATAGTAGCAAAGGCTCAGCTTTTCTCTTACATTATTAAAAAGCTTTGAATGTGCGCCCGAACCGTAAACACTGTTGAACATTGTAAGTGCATAGCTGTCCTCATCGTCAAAGGCAGTTTCGGTGGTAAAGCCCATTGCAAGCTTGCCTTGATTAACCTCCATTTTATCGGTTACAACTTTCACCTTGTCGCAGGGAGCTTTTATTTTTGCAATATGATAGCCTTCCTTAACATCATCACGTTTTATGGAATCTGCAAGCGCATTTTTTAAAGGCGAGGAATCAATATCGCCTATTACAAAAACGTCAATTACAGAGGTTTTCATAATTTCAACATAATGCTCATAAAGATTCTTTGCGTTTATTTTATCAAGATTTTCAACCGAACCGTATTCATAAACTGCATACGCTTCGCCCTCGCAAAGCTCTTCTATACAGCGTTTGTTGGCGTATTCCTTCTTGTCGTTTATAATACCCTCAATATAGTCCTTTAAATTCTGCTTTTCACGCTCAACATATTCTTCGTTAAAGGAATTTCCGTTTGTCAGCGGATTAAACAGCATATCGTTTATAAATCCGAACACACCGTTTACATAATCAGAATCGTTGGGAATATACTGCGGTGCAACAAACTCAAAATTGAAGGCGATTATCTGATTTTCACCTTTTTTTCTTATAAAACAGTCAAAAAAACCGCCGTAGAGAGATTCTAAAGTTTCAGAAACTGCCACAGTATCGGGATATTTTTTACTGCCTCTTTTCATTACAAAGGGAAGCAGGGCGTTTAATGACGCTTCGCTTTCGTTAAGCTTACGGTGAATATACATACTTACCGTAAAGGTTTTAAATTTGTTTATATTAAGAGTATATAAATTTACTCCGGATGAAATTTTGGTTTTTTCCATTTTGGCACTCAATCCTTTTTGCTTATTCATTATATAATATTAACATTTTAAAAAATATTTTTTCATAAATTTTTTTCTATAATTTAACAGTAATCACAGAGGAAAAAAGGACTGTTATTAACAGTCCTTTAAGTGCTTTGCTTTACTTAAGAGAAATTGCATCAATCTCGGTTTTATCTTCTGTAATTGAGAAATCTTTTCTCCACTGTTCAACAAGCTCTGTTGCTTTTTCGTTAACAAGTCTTGGGTAAATGTTCTGATAAGCCTGCTGATATTCCTGAGATTGCTCGTCGGTATTGATTTCCACTCTCTTTATAATGTGGTAACCGTAGCTGGTTTCAACAAGGTCGGAAACCTGACCAACTGTAAGATTCTTTGTTGCTTCTTCAAATTCGGGAACCATTTCGCCTGTTGTGAAAACGTATCCGTTGGGGTAAGATTCTGTTCCGGGATCTTCGGTGTACTGATTCATAAGAGCATCAAAATCTGCTCCGCCTTTAATCTGTGCAAGCAGGTCTTCAGCTGTTTTTTTCTTTTCTGCAACCTGGTCTTCCGCAAGAGGAGCCTGAGTTTCCTGGTCTACGGTAGAAATAAGAATATGTTTTGTAGCCATATAATCCTTGGTGTAAATTTCGTTTATGCTTTCAGCAGAAATATCAATTGTTTTATCTTCAACAAGTTTTGATATATAAGCGTTCTGAACAGCACTCATTTCAGCAATTTTATCAATAACATCTTCTGTTGTATCAAGCTGTTTTAAAACTTCATCAGAGGATTCTGCAACAGACATTATCTGCTGTTTGAACTGAGCTTTCATAGTTCTTACATCATCGGACGAAACGCTGTCCTTACCTTTTGCATAGAAAACTCTTAAATTAAGCATTTGTTCATAAGCATTGTCCTTTAAAGCTTCATAAGTAGTTTTTCCGTCCACCTCGGTTTCCCAGTAGGTGTTGATATCTTCTGTGCCGGTCTGTTCAGCTTCATATTCAGCCTGTAATTTAAGCATATTATAGAAATAATTATACTCAGCTAAAGTAACTTCCTCACCGTCGATGGTAAGTACAGTAGGATATTCAACCTGCACGCAGGAAGCAAGAGATACTGACATTAAAACGGCAATCAGCACCGCAAGCATATTTTTTAATTTCATAAATAACACTCCTTGTCATAATTATATAAACCTATTATACTATATTTTTGAAATAAGAAAAGACTATTTTAAAATTTGTAATATATTTTTAATATTCTCCAGTTTTCTGCTGAGGTCTTTCTGAGGTATTTTATAGTTAAAACCGGGCTTCCCCGTTGCGTTTACAAGAATACAGCCCTTATACGCTGCTGCCGCTTCGGATATTTTTTCAAAGCTTGCAAACTGAGGTGCGTAATAAACAAATGTAATTTTTCCGCCTGCATCGTTAATTTCGCTTATTCCAACGCTTTCCGCCATTGCCTTTATAAGTGCCGCAGTTAAAAGATTATATACCGGATTCGGAATATCGGAAAATCTGTCGGTAAGCTCATCTGTAAGGTCGTTCATATCCTCTTCGGTTTTTATATCGGCAATTCTTTTATACATATCCATTCTTATATCGTGATTCACAATATAGTTTTCGGGAATATAGGCATTTACCTTTATATCCACACGGCATTCGATTTTTTCAGGCGTTTTTTCGCCTTTTTTCTCTTTTACCGTTTCTTCCAGTATTTTCATATAAAGGTCATAGCCGACTGCATCCATATGCCCGTGCTGTTCGCCGCCAAGCACGTTTCCCGCACCTCTTATTTCAAGGTCACGCATAGCAATTTTAAAGCCGGAACCAAATTCGGTAAATTCTTTTATGGCTTTCAGGCGGTTTTCGCTCTCCTGGGTGATTGCCTTGTTTTTCTGATAGGTAAGGTAGCAGTAGGCAAGCCTGTCGGAACGTCCTACACGCCCTCTTAGCTGATAAAGCTGAGAAAGACCGAGCCTGTCGCTGTTTTCTATAATAATGGTGTTTGCATTGCTTATATCAAGGCCTGTTTCGATAATGGTTGCGCAGATTAAAACATCAATTTCCCCCGAAAGCATTTTTATAAAGGTGTTTTCCATTGCACGCTCGCCCATTTTACCATGAGCATACGCCACGTTTGCCGAAGGGCAAAGCTCTCTTATTCTCTTGGTTTTGGCTTCAATTCCTTCAACACGGTTGAAAAGATAATACACCTGGCCGCCTCTTGAAAGTTCCTTTTCAATGGCATCTTTAATTACCATTTCGTTATATTCCATAACATAGGTCTGAACGGGAAATCTGTCCTGCGGGGGTTCTGCAAGAACACTCATATCACGTATTCCGAGCATAGACATATGAAGCGTTCTGGGAATAGGAGTTGCACTCAAGGTTAAAACCTCTATATTCTTTTTCATTTCCTTAAGCTTTTCCTTATGGGCAACACCAAAGCGCTGTTCCTCATCCACTATAAGCAGTCCCAGATCCTTAAATTCCACATCGTTTGATAAAATTCTGTGAGTGCCCACAATTACGTCAATTCTGCCCTGTTTAAGCTTTTTAACAATTTCCTCCTGCTGTTTTTTTGTTCTGAAACGGGAAAGCATTTCCACATTAACGGGAAAATCCTCCATTCTTTGCTTAAAGGTGTTAAAATGCTGCTGGGCAAGAACAGTTGTTGCCGCAAGATAAGCAACCTGCTTTCCGTCTGCAACGCATTTGAAAGCCGCACGCAGAGCCACTTCGGTTTTACCGTAGCCAACATCTCCGCAAAGAAGTCTGTCCATAGGATGATTGCTTTCCATATCCTTTTTAACTTCGTCAATGCTTATTAACTGGTCGTTGGTTTCCTGAAAAGGAAACTTCTGCTCAAACTGAGCCTGCATATCCGTATCGGGCGAATATGCGTAGCCCTCGCTTTTTTCACGCTCGGCGTAAAGTGCAATAAGCTTTTCCGCAAGCTGGGCACAGGAAGCCTTAACTCTGCTTTTTACTCTCGAAAAATCCTGACCGCCAAGCTTGTTAAGCTTAACCTTAACTTCCCCTGCCCCGATATATTTATTAAGATTGTCAAGCTGATTGGTGGGAACATACAAGGTATCCGTTCCCTGATATTTTATTTTAAGGTAGTCTTTTTTTGTGTTTTCCACAACAAGCTTTTCAACGCCCACATACTGCCCCACTCCATGCACATTATGAACAACGTAATCGCCTATTTTCAGGTCGTTGAAGGAGGTTATGGCGTTTTCGCCTTTTTTCTTTGCCTTAAGAGGCTTTTTGTAGCCTCCGAAAACTGTGTGGTCGTATAGAAGTACAAATTTTTCCGCAGGGTACACAAAGCCGAACTGTCCGTTCTGAGGCAGTAAAAACACGCCTTTGCCCTTAAGCGGTTTATCCTCCGATACAACCGAAGAATGTATTCCGTAATTAAGAAGCAGGGTTTTGAAATTTTCAATTTTTGTTTTTCCAACGGGAATAAGCACCGTATAGCCTTTATCCGTATAATTTAAAATATCCTCGGAAAAAAGATTGATTTTTCCGTAGTAGGTAGGTGTGGGGGCGGTTGTAACACCTATACTGTCCTGCGGATGATAATCGGTTATGCTTGTTAAAATATTGCATAACCCGACAAGTGAAAATTTTAGCATTTTACTGTAAATATCCGTAATTTCAATATAGGGATTATACCCTTCGCGAACAATGTTTCTTTCGGTTAAGGAAACAATTATTTCGCCCCGCTCATTTTCAAGAGCCTCTTTTTTTTCGGAAATACGCTGAGGTTCATCCAGAATAAAAACGGTGTTTTCCCTGTCAAAATAATCAATAAAGGAGCTTTTTAAAAGCAGGTCCATATATTTATCCAGCCCTGAAAAATAACCGCTGTTGTTAAGCTTTTCAAGGTCGGATTTAAGGTTTTCCTTTAATTCCTCATTATGGGTTTTCTTAATTTCTTTTTTTATAATTTCCGCAAGGGAGCTTTTTTCCTCATCTGTCAGAAGATACTCGTTTGAGGGTGTAATTTCAAAGGAAAAAACCTTATCGGTTGAAAGCTGTGTTCTTTCGTCAAAACGGCGTATTGAATCTATTTCATCGCCAAAAAGCTCAATTCGGAAGGGATGGTCGTTTGTAAAAGTGAAAATATCAAGTATTCCGCCTCTTAGCGAAAACTGACCGCCTGCTTCCACCATATCGCAGTTTTTATAGCCCATATAAATAAGCTGTTTTGTTAAATTTTCAAGGTCCACTTCGGTTCCGTCTTCAATTTTAATAACAGAATTTTTAATTTTTTCTTTGTCCAGCACAAGCTGACTTACCGCTTCGATGGAGGTAAGATATACATTTCTTTTTTCGTTTGCCGCATCAAAAAGACAGCGTATTCTTTCTGTAAAAAGCTCACGGCTAGCCGCTTCTACATTATAAAAATTATATTCTCTTGATACGAACATATCGGGATTAAGCTTGAAAAACGAAAGCTGTTCGTTAAGATTTTTTATTTCCGCTTCGTTTCTTAAAATAACCACAACACTTTTTTTAAGCTCGTCGAAAAGCCCTTTTATAAAGTGAGGCTTGGCAAAATCCGTTATTCCCGTAACATTAACGGGAGAAACTCCGTTTTTAAGCTCCTCCGTTATTTTCTGATATTCTTTATTCTGACGGAAAATTTCTTCAAAAATCATTTAATCACTCTTTACTAAGATTTGTTGAATTGAATTTATTCATAGCTACGGTAACATCATATTCAACAAAGGTTTTAATTATATCCATATTAATCTTTGCAATTTCTTTTAAAACTTCCAGCTCGGATTTGGAAAAAGCACCCAAAACATAGTCTACAAGCGGTTTATCACCGTTTCCCGATACGCCTATTTTAACTCTCGGAAATTCATCGGTTTTAAGCTGATAAATTATGTTTTTTATGCCGTTATGTCCTCCGTCTGTACCCTTTGCGCGGATTCTTAATCTGCCCAGCGGAAGCGAAATATCATCATATATTACAAGTATATCCTTTGTATCCGCTTTATAAAAATTAACAATTTCCCTTACGCTTTCACCGCTTAAATTCATAAAAGTCTGAGGCTTTACAAATATAACCTTTTCGCCGCTTATGTTGGTTTCTGCCGTAAGCGCCCTGTTTTTGAATTTCTTTATTTCAAAATTGTTTTCGTTTGCAAAATAGTCTACCATAAGAAAGCCTGCATTATGACGGGTAAATTCATACTGCTTTCCCGGATTTCCGAGACCGATTATAAGCTTCATATATTTCATCCTTTCATATACACAAGAACAGGGTGGGAAATTAAAATTCCCCACCTTATTGCTATTATAATTGAAAAAATCAAGAATTTCAACTGTTTTTAAAATTTTTTAAAATATATTTAAGAAGAAGTCCCCTGACTTTCCCTACATCTATAAACGCTCAGATTCTTCGGCAGGCTCAGAATGACGGATGAGTAAACGGTGCATTTCTCACCGCCGGCTACATATAAATCTCACTTCGTTACTACTGCAACTCTATTTTTACATATATCCCGTAATGGTCTGACGGAAACATTCCGTCAACTGTATCGTCTATTATTTTCTGGCTTACAGGCTTTATATTTCCGTCTGTAAAGCAAAAATCTATATGTTCGGTTCTTTTTATGCCTTCGGGATTATAACCGTGATAAGTTGTTCTCAAATCGTTAGCGGTTACTGCATTTACGTCGGTAAATTTTTCGCACATTGCAGAATATGCAACGTCATCCGGTGTCATATTAAAGTCGCCAACTATAAATGTGGGGTAAGATGAAATTTTTTTGCTGTATTCATAAATAAGATTGACGCTTTTTGACTGACCGTTATCGCCAAAGCCAAAATGCGTATTCATAAAGGTGAAAGTTTTGTTGCTTTGCTTTTCACGAAGCACAGCATATTCGCATATACGAAAACAGTTATAAACTTCATCATAGCCTCTGGATTCTACCTCCGGCGTATCCGAAAGCCAGAAATACCCTTTTTTGAGGCACTCAAACTTATCCTTTCGCCACAATATCGGTGCAGATTCCTTTTGCGATTCTGCTCTGTATTTATTAAAAATTTCAAAATCTTTTCCGAAATACTCCATTACGGGCTTCTCCCACTGCGGTGTGTATTCCTGAAAACCGATTAAATCCGCATCATAATGCGATATAACCTCATTCAGCCTGGGAGCACGCTCGGCTATTGAGTTTCCGTTTTCGTCGTCACAGCAACGAATATTAAAACTGATTATCTTTAATTCCATCCTGATTTTCTCCTTTATTGAGATTTTTCCTTTACATTTTTGTTTCTTTAATATTCTTACACATATTTATAATTTCAACTGCAAAATCTTTTGCTTTATCAAGCATTATGCTTTATGCTATATTCTCACATCCAATCAATTTCTTTTAGCGTGCGAAGCACATTTAGCTGCCGTCAGGCGAATTTAGCTGAATAGATTTAACTTAAGTTAAATCTATTCTACCACACCACTTTCACTTTTTCAACACAATCGCCTCAAAATATTGACAAAACAGAAACTTTGTGCTATTGTCATTTCAGATTAAAAAAATTTAAAAAAGAAGGTTATAAAGTGAACAATATTTTCAATACTGACGAACAGATAAACGTTGTATTTCTCGGCGGTTCTATAACAGAAGGTGCAGGTGCATCCTCTAAGAAAAACTGCTTTGCCAATTTAACCGGCGAATGGCTTAAAACAAAATTCGGAAGCAAGCTTAATTACCACAACAAGGGCGTTGGCGGAACTCCGTCTGCATACGGACTTTTACGTTTTGAGCGTGATGTTGCCGCATACAATCCTGATATGATTTTTATTGAATTTGCAGTTAACGACAGCGGAAACGACACAAGAAAATACGTTGAGGGGCTTGTAAGAAGCTTTATTTCGTTACCGAAGAAGCCGTATGTTGTTTTTCTTTACACAACAAATGCAGTCTACGAAACAAAAACAAGTTATTTTGAAGAAGTTGCAGAATACTACGGTATTCCGCAGATTTCTCTTAAAAATGCCCTTAAAAATCATCTTAACGGCGAAAATGCAAAAGAAGCCGGCTATCTTAAAGACAACGTTCATCCCACCGACCTTGGCTACAGGGTTTATTTTGAGGAAATGGTGCGTTGCCTTTCGGACAAGGCATATTACAAAAGACCTCTTGAAAAATCCGCAAAGCTGGTTGACGACTGCATAACAGCCCACACCGTATTCACCCCCTCATGGGAAACCGAATTAACAGGAAGCTGGCAAAAGGGCGAAACCGATTTCGGAAAATGTATTACCGGTGCTGTCGGCGACAGTCTGGAATTTGAATTTGACGGAGATATTGTTGCCTTTGAACACGGACTTCACAAGGACGGTACCATGTACGAAGTGTATGACAACGGCACTCTTATCGGAACGGGTAATTCCAAATACAAGGATTTTATAACCAATCAGCTTGTAATGGGCTTCAGAACATTCGATTTAGAATACGGACACCATAAAATAAAGGTTATAAATGTGAAAAATGATATTGATGACGGAACTAACAAGCAGGTTCTTTTCTACAACATAATAACAGGAGAAAAAACAGAAAGATAAGTTGATTTTCTGAAATCTCAGAGAACATCATCTTCAAAAAAAACACTGTTAAAAGCCTCCTTTGTGCAAAGGGAGGTGGGTTGCAAAGCAACCCGGAGGGATTGTAATGGATTACAAACACAACAAGGAAATTGTACCGCTTGCAAAAGCACTGCGGAAGAATATGACAAAAGAAGAAAAGCACCTTTGGTATGATTATTTAAGAGAATACCCTGTCAGGTTTATGAGACAGAAAGTTATAGGAAAATATATTGTTGATTTTTACTGTGCCAAAGCAAAACTTGTTGTTGAATTAGATGGTTCTCAGCATTATGAGGATAAAGAAATAGAAAAAGATGCCATAAGAACAAAGTTTTTGGAACAATACGGAATTAAAGTTATAAGAATATCAAATCTTGATATAAATAAAAACTTTGAGGGAGTGTGTATATATATTGATACCGAAGTTAAACAATCCCTCAGTCAACTCCGTTGACAACTCCCTTTACACAAGGGAGCCTTTGGTGAAAAGCTTTGTAACAAGGAATCCTTTTTATACATAAAAATCATTCCGCAGAAAATAATGTTACAGTCCAGCTTGACAAACTAAAAACTTTATGTTATTATACTAATGATTTTGCCGCCGGGTAATTTTTGTATCGTTAGGCCTTTGAAGATACAAAATTCCGGCGGTATTTTTTATGGGAGGCATTATGAAAAAAGCTATTAACTATTTTACGAAATTTGAATGGACTCTCTGGAGCATTTCAATTTTGTGCATTATATTTTCCTTTATATTTTTCGGTCAGGAAAGCTATCTTGAGCTTGTGGCATCGCTAATCGGTGCAACATCACTTATCTTTTGTGCAAAAGGTAATCCTTTCGGCAATGCCTTAATGATAGTTTTCTGTATTTTATATGCAATTATTTCGTATTCATTCAGATATTACGGCGAATTGCTAACTTATGCCGGAATGTCTTTACCAATGGCAGTATTTTCACTTATTTCCTGGCTTCGTCATCCGTTTGACGGCAAGAAATCTGAAGTTACCGTAAATACTCTTACAAAAAAAGATATTATTCAGATGATATTTTTTACCGTTCTTGTAACAATCGTATTTTATTTCATTTTAAAATATTTAAATAATGCAAACATTATTCCAAGCACATTATCGGTAACCACAAGCTTTGCAGCTGTGTTTTTATGCTATAAAAGAAGTCCGTATTTCGCCCTTGTTTATGCCGCAAACGATATTGTTCTTATAATTTTATGGGTAATGGCGGCTATAACCGATATTTCCTACCTTTCGGTTATAATCTGCTTTATAGTTTTTCTGGTTAACGACTTGTACGGATTTTTCAACTGGAAAAAAATGCAGAAAAATCAGCAGGCGTAAACTCACCGAATTTCGTGTTTGTCATATTATAATAATGAAGCAATAGATTTTATTGCTGAAATCTTTATGGAGGTATAAAAATATGACAGACAGAAACAATTGCAACAACAATTGCAATTCTTTAAACAGCCTTAAAGACAAGGTTTGTATTCATACAGACAAAGTTTACGATGCCTGCAAGGAAAAAGACTGCCTTGAGGATTTAAGAGTGTACTTAACAAGATGCGGTCAGGAAATAGTGGACAGAGCCATTAACATTAAGGTGAAATGTGCCGAAATAATCTGGGTTTATTCGGATGTGGAAGCTGTTCCCTTTAACAGAGGCTACTATACTGTTGATTTGAAATATTTCTTCAGAATCGGTCTTGATGTATTTACCGGCGTTGGCAGACCTACTTATATCGAGGGGCTTGCCACTTACGATAAAAAAATTATTCTTTACGGTTCGGAGGGCAATGCCAAAATCTACACTTCCAAATATAAGCCGAGAGATATTGATATTGTGGAATCGGTTAAAACCAATGTTCCCCGTTCTGTTGTTGAGGTTGTGGACCCCATTGCGCTTAATGCCAAAATTGTTGATAAAGACGATTGCTGCTGTGCCTGCCCGGTTGACATTGCTGCTATTCCCGGCGAAATTTGCCAGTGCTTTGATGATGATCTGGTAATTGCAGGCAACGCAAGAAGCGTATTTGTTACTTTGGGTATTTTCACAATTGTTAAGCTTGAGAGAAACGTTCAGCTTCTTATTCCCGTTTACGATTACTGTGTGCCCGAAAAAGAATGCGAAGGCTCAACCGACGAGGATCCCTGCAGTATTTTCAGAAGACTTTCATTCCCTACGGAAGAATTCTTCCCACCCAACGAACAGTGTTTAAAATAAGATAAGATAACAAAAACGGCTCTCGTATGAGAGCCGTTCAGACTGTCGAAAAAGTCCAGAAAAGTCTGGGCTTTTTCTGCGTTTTATGGTATAATATCCTTGGGTGATGAAATATGATGCAAAAAGGATATGAAAACAGATATCAAGTTGAGATGATAAGTATAGAGGACTT
>JAFQLQ010000052.1 GCA_017414505.1 Clostridia bacterium | reverse complement strand
GGAGCTGATTAATGTATCGCAACTTACGTTGCTTTCGTCCATGTTGCTTACATCGCAACACTTGCATTTTGCCTATCAATATGCCAATTCAAGGCATATTGTCTTAACGGCAAAACTCCTCAAGGAGAAGCCTTGCACTTTGCATTTATTCAAACATTTGCGCAAGCAAATATATCACTATGCAAAGCATAATATCACGTGCGAAGCACATATCACACCGCAAGGTATATCACATTCGCCAAAGGCAAATATCTACACTCCCGCCGCACTCCTCACATTCTTCATAAACCCATCCTCAGATGGAAACGAATACCCCTGCGCCATCCCCGTAAAGGATTGTTCGCTCCCGAAAAGATAAGGGTTTTCGTCTTTAATTTCCTTAATCTGTTCCTCAAGGCCTGCAACCCTGCCGTCCTTAAGGGAAAGCTTTTCAAAATCAAGAAACCCCGTAAGCGCCTTAACGTTTTTAACACCGCTTTTTTCAAGCTCGGAGTTAAGCAGAAAATCGAAATTCATCTTTTCAATTTTTCCGTTTAACGCAGAAGTATCGTCATCATACTTTTGCTTAAGCGCCTCGTAATCGCTCCTTAAATTTCCAATTTCGTTTTTGTAGTTGTTTTCCGCATCGGTATAAACCTTTATTTCCGCCTTTATTTCCGCCATAATGAGGTCGGTAAGCTCATCGGAAATACCAAGGTCTTTGAAAAACGATTTTTTCATAAATTATGCCTCCTTAATTGCAAAATGTTCTCTGAATTCTTCAACCGATACAATTCCTGCCGTAATCATCTTAATGTAGCGTTCAAATTCAGCGTTTTTGTCCTCAATAATTCCGTCGTCGAAATCAATTAAAACCTCAGCCCTGCCAATGTAGCCGTCTAAGAAAAGCACAGCATTTGCAAGGTCGGAAATAGCCTTTTTAACAAGGATTTCGTGTTTTTTAAGGTTTCTGAAAAGGTCGCTGTTTTCCGAAATAACTTCGGTTGCGGTTTTAAGATGAGTTGTGTAAACATAGCGGTCGGTGCCCAGTCCGCACTTGTCGGAAAGCAAATTAAGCTGCTGCTGTAATCCTTCGCTGTGCGCCGAGCTTCTTATTTCCATGTTAATTTCCTTAAGGTCGGTTAAGGAACGGTCGGGAAAAGCGTAAAATTCGGTGTCGTTATCATCAAAAAGAGGCACCATTCCACTATCCTCTCCGCATTGAAGCTGAGCCATTCCCGCAGGCACAACAATTCGTTTTTTGCCTAAACGGAACTCGTTGCAGTAGCTGTCGTAAACAAGGTCACAACCCTTTAAAACATCAATGGCATTGGCAAAAACCGAAATTCCCATCGGCGAATTGTAGTCTGCCGTATTTATGATGTTGGGTGTAATAATCTGGAAAAGCGGAATGTCGCTTCCTGTGTAGAAATCGGGCTTAAGCTCTTTAGGAAGAGCAATTTCCGATTTGGTAACCTTATCGAAAAGACGGTTTTTAACAACGTATTTTCCGTCTTCCAAAAGATGTGCCTGAATGTAAATACAGCTTTTTCCGTTAACGGTTTTTTCACCGCCGAAAGCACATTCACGAATAATTCCGTTCTCCCAGGAAATGGGGTAAATCATATCCGCACGAATGTAATCAATCTTAATTTCGTCGCCCTGACGGTAAACGGTGAAAGCCGCAGTTCCAAGAGCAAAAGCAAGCTCTATAAGACGGTTTGCCCGAACACGGAAATTATTGTCGTCGAAAATCTTATTGACACGCTCGGTAAGATGTCTGTTGGGAAGAGAAATTTTCACCTTTTCGTTCATAATCAGGTTTGCCCAGTCCTCGCAAACCTTTTTAGCCATACACAGAGAATATCTGCGGCGGCTTATCTTGCGTTTCCCGTTAAACTGACTGTAACGGTGAAAGCTTCTCACCTGCCCCTGATACCAGTCGTTCCAGGTGTCAATAAGGGAATAACAACTGCGGTCAGCCGTTTCCAGGCCCATTTTTTTTAGTAGTTCCTGCATAATATCATCTCCTTTCTGTAACATTTGCGCAAACATTTAAACCTGGATTCTTCGACTACGCTCAGAATGACGAATTGGTGTCATCCCGAGCAAGGTCGAGGGATCTAAGGCTCCTTTGTGTTTTTAATCCCTCCGCCAAAGGCTCCCTTGTGTAAAGGGAGCTGTCACGCAGTGACTGAGGGATTGACCGAAGTAATAAGTAATAGTGAATAGTGAATAAGTATGGTGGCTTTAGCGCAAGCCTTCCCCTTGAGGGGAAGGTGGGTGCGTAAGCACTCGGATGAGGTGGAAAATATTACGCTTTTTTTAAAGCTACACCTCACCACCGCATTCGCGGAGCCTCTCCTCAAGGAGAAGCCTTGCACTTTGATTTTTGAATTTACTATCGAGATTCTTCGACTACGCTCAGAATGACGAATTGGTGCACGTTGTACCTCTGTCTGTCATCCCGAGCACTCTCCCCCTCGTCATCCCGAGCACTCTCCTCCTCGTCATCCCGAGCAAGGTCGAGGGATCTAAGGCTCCTTTGTGTTTTTAACCCCTCCGCCAAAGGCTCCCTTGTGTAAAGGGAGCTGTCACGCAGTGACTGAGGGATTGACCGAAGTAATAGTGAATAGGTGTGGTGGCTTACGGTGCAATCATTTTAATTTCGTCGCCAAGGGCGATACCACAACATTTGCGTAAGCAAATATATCACTGCCGTAAGGCAATATAACTGCATATGCAATATCACTTGCCGTAAGGCAAATATAACTGCAAAGCAACATCACTAAGCCTGCATCACAGGCTCAATACTGTACTCCATCGCATCAAGACTATCCACATTGTAGGAAAAATCGTCAAGACGCTTGTCATCGTGGCTGGAATCATCCCACACAGCGCA
This sequence comes from Clostridia bacterium, assembly GCA_017414505.1. Taxonomy (GTDB): domain Bacteria; phylum Bacillota; class Clostridia; order UMGS1840; family HGM11507; genus RGIG1932. The sequence goes on along the minus strand of JAFQLQ010000052.1, from coordinate 28,000 downwards.
GGAAAGCGCCTCAATAAGAGCGTGGCATTTTTCTAAAACAAAAAATCTTCCGTGTGACATAAGCGAATTTGTAAGACGTATTCTGTTAACCACATTGCCCTTAATGGCAGGGCGAACATCAACAGCCACATTCTCCTTTGCAGCAGCGGTTCTCAGCCCCTCAATAAGGGTGGTTTCAGCATTGTCGCACCAGGCTTCAAAAACAGGGTATTTTTCCTTGCTTTTCTTAACAAATTCAATAAAATGTACTTCTAACTGTGCAGGCGAAAGAACACCGTTTAAATAAAATTCATCCAGAATAACCACCTCTTTAAAGCCTCTGGTAAATCCGCTTAAAACGAAAGCGTGAGCGGATTTGTTTCCTCCGAAATCCACGCCGATAGTGGCGTAAACAATTTCGGGCGGCACTTCTTTTATAAAATCCCTGGGGGAATTTGCAAAAAGCGGATAAATAACCCCCTCGGCAGCCTTCCACAAGCCTAAAATAAAGCGGTCGTAGTAAACTCCTGTGTATTCTTTTTTAAGCTCTCTGATGTAATCGGGAGGAAGAAAGCTGTTGTCGTCAATCAAGAATTTGAAAACCTTCAAATCCAGTTCCCCGGCACGGTTTATGTACTTTTCCTTAAGCCAGTGATGAGGATTATCGGGGTTGGTGGTGGCAAAAAGCCTTGCACCGGGCTCAGAAAGACGTGACAGAAGCATACTGAAAAAATCTTCTGTAAAAAGGGACAGCTCATCACAGTAAGCCCCCATAAGAGTAAGACCTCGAATTTTCCCCTCGGAACGCAGATCGCTAACACCCTCTAAGTGAATTTTCCGCCCGAAAAGCAAGCCTTCTTTTTTGGTAAGGGAATAGGAAAAATTCTCTGTTCCCACCAAATCCTCCAAAAGCTCCAGACAGTTTCTCTTAAGGGAAGTGAGGGTTTTAGCCGTCATAAGATAGTTTTTATCCTTTGGCGAATCAAGCACCCACGCCGCCCATAAAATAAGGGAAATATAGGTTTTTCCGCTTCGGACACTCCCTTCAAGAATGTTGAGCCTTTTAAGTTCTCCTTTAAGAAAGCTCCTCATTAAAGCCTCCTGCTTTAAAGATAAATTTTTCATTTTCTGCTCCCCCGTTTCAGCTCGTTTAAAATGTTTTCAAACTTGCTTGTTTTACTGCTTCCCTCCCCGTAAATTGCGGTGAATTTCTCCACAATCGTTCCGAAAGCCGAAGCAATCTGATTAATGGGCGAACTCTCCAGTTTTTCACGTGAGCCTAAAATTTCAATGTATAAATCAAGCAGTCTGTAGAATTCATCACTGTTTTCCGCCATGTAATCGGAAACGGATTTCGATTTTTTCTGAATGCCGGATTTAACTGTGTTCATCACCGTCTGATGACTTACACCGTTCTTTTTTGCAACCTCACGGGAACTTTTTAATTCAGCATAATCGTTAATAATCTGTTGTTTCTTCTCATCAGTTATAATTTTATCAATCCCCCTTTCATAACATTTGCGCAAGCAATATCGCTTGCCGTAAGGCAAATACTGAGGGAGTTACTCTGCACTTTGCATTTATCTTTCTTCACTTGCAAAGCGACCGCAAATACGCCACCGTCATTTTAAGCTCCTCCACCTCGCCCCGAAGCAGAGCGTTTTCTTCCTCCAGCTCGCCGTAGCTTATCTCGTCAGATAAAAAATCGGCAAACTTCTGTGCTAATTGCGCCAGGTTAACCATAGCATTTTCCCTCCTTTTTTATAGACATACTTTATAAAGTATGCTTATATTATAAACTAACTTTATAACTTTGTCAAGGGTTTTTATAAATTTTCTTTATATTTTTTATAAAATTCTTTACAAACTTATAAATATGGCTTATAATATCCCTACAAACCACAGAGATTAGGGGAAAAAAAATGTTTCGTTTAAAAGAAATCAGGAAAAAAAAATCAATGTCACAGCAGGAGCTTGCGGATTATCTGGGCGTTACGCAGGCAACATTATCCGGCTGGGAGAATGAAAAATACGAAATTGATAACGCAAGTTTATTAAAATGTGCGGATTATTTTCATGTTACTGTCGACTACCTTTTAGGCAGAAGCGATGAGCTTCCCGATACCTCTGTTACCTTGGACGACTTTACCATTGCACTGTACAATGCAACAAAACATCTCACAACTGACCAGAAACAGCAGCTTATAAATATGGCAAACTTTTTCAATTCGGAACTGGAAAAAAATAAACAGAAGTAATTTTTTTACAAATGAATAACGGAGAAAGAAAATGACAAAACTGAATCAGATTTATGATGAGATTAAAAACGATAAAGCGATTAACATCTACGATTATAAAATGAAGGATTTGGATGCAGCCACCATAGAAATAGATAAAAACTACGGAATATTTGTGGATTATTCAAAGCTTACGAATCAGCACGAGGAATTTATGCGTGTGGCGCACGAGCTTGGCCATTGCAAAACAGGCTCAACCCACTTTATGAACAGTCCTCTTGAAATTATAGAAAAGCACGAATATAAAGCCAATAAATGGATTGTAAACAAGCTCCTGCCCCTTGAAGAAATAAAAAAAGCCGGTAAAAAAGGTATAACGGAAATTTCCGACCTTGCCGAATATTTCGATTTGCCGGAGGAATTTATCCGCCTTTCCTATTATATATATAAAATGTCGGGTAAGGTGTCGTAATTTGAGGGAATAAGTAATAGTGAATAAGTGCGGTGACTTTAGTGCAGGCATTTTAAATGGCTCCATCTTTGAGGGAGTTACTTTGCACTTATTCAAACATTTGCGCAAGCAAATATATAACTGCGTAGCAATATAACTGTGCTTTGCTCAGCAAAGCACTATATATGCGCCCGTAGCTCAGCGGATAGAGCACCGGCCTCCGACGCCGGGTTGCCGTAGGTTCAATTCCTATCGGGCGTGCCAAAATCGACAAGATTCGTAAGAGTCTTGTCGATTTTACCTTTTACCTCTTCACTATTCACTATTCCCTGAAATCGAACTTGTAGATTTGAAGTATTAAAACTTTCTTTTAAGGAGTTAACCCATGAAAACAACAGTTCCCCATTATTATAAAAATTTCACCTGCATAGCGGATAAATGCAAGCATACCTGCTGTGCCGGCTGGGAAATAGATATAGACGACTATACATATAATATATATAAAAATCATAAAGGCGTATTGCAGTCACGTTTTGAAAAAAACATTTCAACTAACGGAGATGCGCCTCATTTTGTGCTGGATAAAAACGAGCGTTGCCCCTTTCTTAACGAAAGAAACCTCTGCGATATTTACCTGGAGCTTGGCGAAGAATCACTATGTCAGATATGTACCGACCATCCGAGATTCCGCAATTATTTTTCCGACCGCACAGAAACAGGACTGGGACTTTGCTGTGAAGCCGCCGCAGAACTTATTTTAAAAAGCGAGGAAAAATTCCACCTTACGGATATAGAAAACGACGGATTTTCTGACGATTCAACGCCCGAAGAAACGGAATTTTTTGCCGTAAGAAGTGAAATTTTTGAAATTTTAACAAACCGCAGTATTTCCTTTTCAGAAAGATGTGAAAAAATCTTAACCAAGCTTAAAATTGCCGGTTATTCCGCTGATTTTAATGCCCTTTTTTCCGACCTTGAATATATGGAAGAAAATGTATCGGAAATAATTTTTAAAAACGGAAAAACTAAAATTTCCGATATATATAAAGAACAGTTATGTGCATATTTTATCTACCGTCACCTTTCCGAAGCGCCTTTTGACGGACTTTTAAAGGAAAGAACGTTTTTTGCCTTAATTTCGGCAGAAGCAATTGAAAAAATGTGTAAAACAAGCGAATTTACAGAAATTGCGGAATGTGCAAGAATATATTCTTCGGAAATTGAATATTCGGAAGAAAACACAGAAAAAATATTAAACAGAATTAAAAAAATGCTTGACAACTGAAAAATAATGTGATATAATTGTCAGGAAGTTTGCGGGAGTGGCTCAGTGGTAGAGCGTCACCTTGCCAAGGTGAACGTCGCGAGTTCGAATCTCGTCTTCCGCTCCAAAACAAAAATCCTGTCGTAAGATAGGATTTTTTTGTTTTGTATTATTCGGAACGCTTCACTTCATAAATATGCAAAGCAGATTGGCTTCATGACAGCAACACCGAGAAATCAAATTCCGGAAAATCCAATTAACTATAAAAACACACTTCACCCAAAAATATAAGAATTAGTCAATTTTTCCTTGCAATTGGTCTGTTTTTATGTTATACTGTTTACATTATGATTTTTACGGAGGCAAAAATGAAAAATCTACTAATAGGACAGTCAGGCGGACCAACCGCTGTAATAAATTCTTCCCTTGCAGGCGCAGTAAGCTGCGGGCTTAATTCATCACACTTTGAAAAGGTGTTTGGTACAGTAAACGGCGTTGAGGGAATTTTAAAAGAAAATTTCATTTCAATGGACAAATTCAGAGACGAAAAATTACTTAATCTGCTTAAGCAAACCCCCTCTTCATATCTTGGCTCCTGCCGTAAAAAGCTTCCCACTTTGGACGAAAACGAGCAGATTTACGAGGAAATTTTCAGCATTTTTGAAAAGCACAATATCGGCACATTTGCCTACATAGGCGGAAACGATTCTATGGATACGGTGCTGAAACTTAGCAAATATGCAAAAGAGAAAAACATAGATATAAAAATTGCAGGAATCCCCAAAACCATAGATAACGACCTTGTTTTAACCGACCATACACCGGGCTACGGTTCGGCGGCAAAATTCATAGCAAACTCGGTAAAACAGCTTTCTATGGATTCAAGAGTTTACGATTTAAAATCGGTTCTTGTGGTGGAAATAATGGGCAGAAACGCAGGCTGGCTTACAGCTGCGGCGGCACTTTCAAATACAGAAAACGAACGTTTTGCAGATATAATTGCCCTGCCGGAAACACCGTTTTTGCCGGATTCACTAATTTCTGAAACAGAGAAAATTTTAAAAGAGAAAAACACAGTAATCATCGCCCTTTCGGAAGGAATAAAGGATAAAAACGGAATGTATATGGGCGAGAGCATAAATTCCTTAAGAGCAGGTCAGGACAGCTTCAACCACGCTATTTTAGGCGGTGTGGGAAGAACTGTGGAAAGCCTTATTTCGGCATCTTTGGGAGTAAAAACAAGAACTGTGGAATTAAGTACACTTCAGCGCTCGGCATCCTTTGCGGCATCCTCCTGCGATGTTGAAGAAGCGTTTCGTGCAGGATTTTTTGGAGTAACCTTTGCCACAGAGGGTAAAACAGGCTTTATGGCTGGCTTCAAACGCATTTCTGACCAACCGTATTCAATGGAAATTGTACCCTTTGATATAGAAAAAGTGGCAAATTTTGAGAAAAAAATGCCCGCAGAAATGATAAACGGCTTCGACGTAACAGAAAAATTCATAAATTACGCAAAACCGCTTATTTTCGGCGAACCGGATATTTCCTATACCAACGGAATTATAGATTTTGTGATAAGATAAAACTTATTTTGCATTTACCAAAACATTTGCGTAAGGCAAATATAACTGCGAAGCAACATCACTGGGCCCGCAAAGCGGGCTCAATTTTTATATGTCGTCCAGCTTTTTTTCTTTCGGCTTAAACTCACCGTTTAACAAAAAGCTTGTTTTAATAAGAGTGTCCTTTGGTGCATCCATCGGCTTTCCTGCGTTATTATAATCAAAGCTTTCCACAAAGGTTTTAATATACTGATGATATTTTTCAACCCTTTTTTTCTGATGCTTGGCAATCGGAACAAAATATTTTTCAAAATCCGTTGCCGAAAGCTCTTTTTTTGCAGTTTCAAAAAGCATATAAAAATGCTCCATGCAAAAACCGTCACAGCTTAAAACCTTATTTAAAAATTCAGGTTCTTTTTTCAGCATATACACAAAATTTTCCATATACCGCAAAAAAGTATTTTCAATTCTTGCGCAGATAGTGCAGGATTCCGTAACGTGCTTAAGCTCGGAAAGATACTTTTCGCCTGCGTCATCGCCTTTTTTGAAAAGGCCTTTTTTTTCGCCCGTTAAATCGTTGCTCATAATTTTTTCTATGTTATCAAGGTGCGTATCAAAAACAAGTGCAAGAGCAAGTGCCTTGCTTTGCGCATTCAAATCTCTCATATGCTTTTTGCAGAAGCCTTTTTCGTTGGTAATTGCGCGGAAATCAGGCTCCATCATCGCCGCCCCAACCGCATAGCGTACCGCTTCCTGTTCCAGCTCCTCATACATTCCGCAAAAAGGACAGAAATCGCCTTTTTCAAGAGCTTCATTTATGGGAATTGTGTAAATTGTTTCTTTCATAATTTATCCTTTCTTAATGCATTCTCTGTTCAGATTCTTCAACTTGATAACTCTGAACTCCCTCAGTCTTTGCATTTTGAATTTTGCATTTATTTCGCTTTGTTCCACCTCATATAATAAAAAATATATTGCTGAGCAAATCCCGAATACTCACCGAAATTCGCCTTTGAATATTTTTCAATATTTTTTTCATCAACTCCGTACAATTCCATCATTGCCTTTTTAATCCACGTATCGGTGGGAAAAGCATCGAATTTTCCAAGAGAAAAAAGCAGAATACAATCCGCAACCTTGTTCCCTATTCCGTGAACCTTAAGCAAACGTTCCTTAGCATCCTTATAGCTCATTTTTTCAAGCTCATCGCAGTTTAAAAATCCGCTGTTCAGCTTCTCTATCGCATCAATTATGTATTTATCCCTGTAGCCGATTTTAAGAGGCTCAAGGTCGCTAACCGTAATATTTTTAATGGTTTCAATACGGGGAAAAGTGTAGTAATCGTTACCCATGTAGCTTATCTTTTCGCCAAAAAGCCTGCAAAAGCCTTCAACGGCTTTCTTTATTTTGGGAATGTTGTTCTGCTGGGAAATTATAAATGAAATTACACATTCTGAAAATTCCTGACGTAAAATTCTTATTCCCCCGCCAAATTCAATGGCTTTTTTCATGGTTTCGTCCACACTTAATTTTTCCTTGATTATTTTGTAATTACGTTCAAAATCAAGGAATTTAAGCCATTTTTCATTAAATTCATCCGGAGTTATGTTATCTATATAAATACCGTTTTCTTCCTCCGAAAAGCAAACAGGCTTGCCAAAAGCCACCCCGATAAAGCTTTTGTCCTCCTGCTCGTTAAATCGGAAACACTGACCGCAATCGAAAGTGTTTCTCAAGGAAAAATCCTCGGGGGCGGATATTAAAATTCCGTTTTTTTGTTGTGATATTTTCATTTTTTTCACCCTCTCCGTCACTTCGTGACACCTCTCCCAGAGTGAGAGGCTTTTCACCGGCACTTTTCATTGATAAATAATTTTTCTGCGGTAGACCGACTTTTTCGACAGTCTGAATTGTTTTTTGCCTCTGAAACCTGACGGGACAATCTTTTAAAAAGTCGTACCATAAATGTTTTTCCTGCTTTGTTTGATTTTTTCTGAGAGTTTTAGCAAGCGGAATAAGCTTTTCGTTATAAGGTAAAGACATATAATCCCCCTTTACGCTCCCCGTTCTTAAGGCTCCATCCTTGAGGGAGTATTAACTATAATTATACCTCAAAAAAATTAATTATTCAACATCTCTTGCATTTTTTTAATAAATATGTTACAATATCTGCCGGGAGTAAGTTGGGCGGTCGCGCCGGTTTAACCGGTGAGGAAAGTCCGAGCTCCATAGGGCAAGATGCCGGATAACGTCCGGTGGAGGCGACTCTAAGGAAAGTGCAACAGAAAATTACCGCCGTGAGTTTTAAAAAATGTACAGACCATGCAAAGCCTCCCTTGTGTAAAGGGAGGTGGGTGTGAAGCACCCGGAGGGATTGTAAAAAAATTCCAAGGTATGGCTTACGCCATGAATTAAAAGGCTTTGCATTTTAATCCAATCTCTTCGTCGACGTACCTTTGTACGCCTTCCGACTCGATTGAATTAATCTGTTTGTTTTTTAAAGCTCACGGTAAGGGTGAAAAAGTGAGGTAAGAGCTCACTGACGCGTCAGGTAACTGACGGGTGGTGTAAACCCCATCCGGAGCAACGCCGATTGTGGACATATAGGTTTGCCCGACCTGTCCCGGGTGGCGGCAAAGAGGTGCGCAGCAATGCGTATCCCAAGACAGATGACTGCCTTAAATGACAGAACTCGGCTTACAGACTTACTCCCTATTTAAAAAAAGAAGGTTTTAATATGAATCCTAATCTTAAAAAATTCAAAGTGATTCCCTCGGTTGTGGAAGCAAATAAGGAAAGCACAGTTACCGTTAAAGCAATTGACGGAATTTTTAAATTTTACGACGATATAACCTACGAGGTTAAATTTATTCCGCAGGAAGAAAGCGATGTACCCCATAACGATACAATGTCGCTGGAGGGCTTTAACGAAAACAGAAAATCCATTTTTGCAACTCCCGAAAACGGCGAGCTTAAGCTTACATATTTCTTTGGAAACGAGCAGGAATGGAAAATCCGCATACGGGTAAAAAATCCGTCGGAATACGAAAAATATCAGAATCCCATTTATAAAAAATACGAACCCTTCTGGGGCTGGCTTATAAACGCACCAAAGGAAGGAATTACCCTGTCGGTTTATTCTCTTGAGCCCGACCTTTATAAAAGACGTGCCCTGAAAGGCGATTTGCATATTCATTCCAACGCATCGGACGGAGACGAATCTCCCGAAATGGTAGCTGCAAGCTACAGAAAAGCAGGCTTTGATTTTATGGCTCTTACTGACCATAATACCTTTAACACTTCAAAGAATGCAAAGGAAAAACTAAGCTTTTTAGGCGAAAATTTTGAAATTCTTCACGGTGAAGAAATTCATAACAGTACCGATGACTGTTACGCAGGTTATTTTCATCTTGTGCATATCGGCGGAAAATACAGTATAAACGAAATTTATCAGAATAATCCCGAACGAATTGAAAAGGAAATTGCCGAGCTTGACGGCAAGGTGGAAGTTCCGGAAAATGTTGATAAAAAGGAATATTTAGGAAGAGTATGGGTTAAAAAAGAGGTAGAAAAAGCAGGCGGATTTCTTATTTTCCCTCACCCCTACTGGAATATAGGCTTTTATCACATTCAGACTTCTATGGCAAAAGCGATTTTAAGAAACAAACTCTGCGATGCCTTTGAGGTAATAGGCGGATGTAAACCATACGCCAATAATATGCAGGTTGAGCTTTATCATTCGCTCCGAGCCGAAGGCGTGGAAATGCCGGTTGTAGGTTCAAGCGATTCTCATTCGGTTTTAAGAAGCAATACACATTTTAATAAGCAGTCAACAATTGCATTTACCGAAAACGGTGATATTTTAAAAGCCATAGCCGACGGTTACAGCGTTGCGGTTGAAGCTCTTCCCGGCGAAAACGTGCGTGTTTACGGAAATTTCAGACTGATGAAATATGTTCATTTTCTTCTGGAAACGTATTTTATGCTGCATAATGAGCTGTGCTTTGCTTCGGGGCTTTTCTTAGATGATTATATCCACGGAGACGACTCAGCAAAAGAGCTTGTCTTAAGCATTGAAAAAAGAATAACAAATCTGGAAAAAGAATTTTTCGGAAGATAGAAAAAACTCCCTGAACAAGGGAGTTTTTTTTGTAGGGACAGGTGTCTCTGCCTGTCCGCAGTCGAGGGATCTAACTCTGCACTTTGAACTTTGCATTTATTTAAACATTTGCGTCAGCATAATATAACTGCGTATGCAATATCACTTGCCGTAAGGCAAATATAACCTACTTCCTTTCCACTCCCATTTTTCGGAACTTATGGGGAGTAATTCCCATTTCATTCTTAAACTGTTCAATATAGTAGCTGGTGGTGGAAAAACCGCATTCCAGAGCTATTTCGGTAATACTTTTAGAAGTGGAAACAAGTAATCTTTTAGATTCATTCATACGGATTGAATTAACAAATTCAGTAAAGCTTTTTTTCATAACACGCTTAAAAAGCCTTGAAAAATAGCTGTAACTTAAATTACACAGCTCCGCCGCCTCTTTTGAAGTTACGGTACTGAAATTGTTTCCGGCATAATCAATTGCTTTCTGAATACAGCGAAGCGATTCATCCGTTTCGGAAAAATCGCTGAAGCAGTTTTCCGTATGCCACATTCTTATAAGCCTTAAAGCAATCTGTGCAGTGTAATTTCTTATTGCAATTTCATAGCCGAAATCCTTACCGTTCCATTCCCTTTCAATATTCTGCATAAGTTCGGGAACATCGGTGTTTTCAAGCTCATTTTTCAAAAACAGCTTGCGGAACTGTTCGTTATCGGTAATAAAAGGAATAATATACTTAAATTCAAAAGCCGACTGCTCCGCCGCATATAAAATCTGCGGCAGAAATTTTATAACAGCGTAAAAGCTGGTTTTTTTACTTGATACCACAGCGTGAGAATTTTTGGAATTAACAACAACCATATCCCCGCTCTTAAGCCGAAACGTTTCGCCATTAATCCACACAGTTGCATCACAGTCTGTTCCGTAAAGAAGCTCGATATATTCGTGATAATGAATATTTTTAATCTCATTTTCCTGATTTTCCATTTTTATGTATTGAACAGGTATTTCAAACCCGTCAATTTTTGCTTTACCTTCGTCTATAAGCTTCATAAATTCCTCCTAAAAAGGATTTTGTATTTTGCATTTATTCAAACATTTGCGTCAGCAATATAATTATATCATATGAAATTTTGAAAGTCAATTCTGCACCGCAACACTATATTTATTCAAAAAAATGTTGTTTTCATTTTGTTTTTTCTGTGTTTTGATATTTTTTTCTTTGTTTTTCTTGACTTTTGTGAGAAAATGTTGTATTATATATGTAAAGGATGGTGATACTGTGTCCGAATATGTTATAAGAGATATCGAAAAAACAGAAAGAATCACAAAATTAATAGATGATTTATATAGAGAAATGCCCGAAATTGAGCCGGACAGAGCAGTTATTATAACCGAAGCTTACAAGGAGACGGAAAACGAGCCCGTTATTAAAAGACGTGCTCACGCTTTCAAAAAAATATGCGAAAACATTCCTGTTACAATAAGACCTATGGAATTAATCGTCGGAAGCGCCACCAAAAAGCCGAGAGGCTGTCAGGTGTTCCCCGAATTTTCCTTTGAATGGTTGGAGGCGGAGTTTGAAACTGTTGCCACAAGAAAAGCGGATCCGTTCTACATTTCCGATGAAACAAAAGCTAAGCTTTCCGAGGCTTATAAATACTGGAAAGGTAAAACCACCAGCGAGCTTGCAACAGCTTATATGTCTCCCGAAACCTTAACTGCCATTGAGCACAACATTTTCACACCGGGCAACTATTTTTACAACGGTGTTGGTCATGTAACCGTAAATTACGGAAAAATTCTTGAAATCGGTTTTGACGGTCTTATAAAAGAAGCCGAAGATGAGCTTAAAAAATGCAAGCCCGGAGACGGTGATTTTGCAAAAAAATCCACCTTCTTAAAAGCGGTAATCGAAAGCTTAAAAGCGGCAATTACATATGCAACAAGATATGCAGAGCTTGCACTTAACCTTGCTAAAAACGAAACCGATTCCAACAGAAAAACCGAGCTTTTAATGATTGCAAATAACTGTGTAAACGTGCCTAAAAAGGGTGCATCAAACTTCTGGGAGGCTTGTCAGTCCTTCTGGTTTGTGCAGATGCTTCTGCAGACAGAATCAAGCGGACATTCCATTTCTCCCGGCCGTTTCGACCAGTATATGTATCCCTATTATAAAAAGGATATAGATAATAATGTAATAACTCCCGAATTTGCGCAGGAGCTTATGGACTGTATCTGGGTTAAGTTAAACGACCTTAACAAATGCCGTGACGAGGCTTCCGCCGAAGGCTTTGCAGGCTACAGCCTGTTCCAGAACTTAATTGCCGGCGGTCAGACACCCGAGGGCGAGGATGCAACAAACGATTTATCCTTTATGTCCATTCAGGCAACAATGCACGTTCTTCTTCCTCAGCCGTCGTTTTCGGTGAGAGTTTGGAACAAAACTCCCCACGAATTTTTAATGAAAGCCGCCGAGCTTACAAGAACAGGCGTAGGACTTCCTGCTTACTATAACGACGAGGTTATTATCCCCTCTTTGGTAAACCGCGGTCTTACTTTGGAAGAAGCAAGAGATTACAACATAATCGGTTGCGTTGAACCGCAGAAATCCGGTAAAACCGAGGGCTGGCACGACGCCGCATTCTTCAATATGGTTCGTCCGCTGGAGCTTGTTTTCTCAAACGGTATGGACAACGGAGTTTTAGTTGGTGTTAAAACCGGTGAGGTTGAAGAATTTGATACATTCGATAAATTCTACGATGCATATAAAGCACAGATGAACTACTGCCTGGAGCTTTTGGTTAATGCCGATAACGCAATTGACGTTGCTCACGCAGAGCGTTGTCCGCTTCCTTTCTTATCCTCCATGATTGAGGATTGTATAAAGAGAGGAAAAACCGTTCAGGAGGGCGGTGCGGTTTACAATTTCACAGGACCTCAGGGCTTTGGAATTGCGAATATGGCAGATTCCCTATACGCTATTAAAACTCTTGTTTACGAACAGAAAAAATTCACAATTTCCGAGCTTAAAGAAGCACTTTCCAATAACTTCGGCAAAGAAGTTTCAGACGACGAAGCAGTTGAAATAACAAAGGAAATTGCAAAACAGATAAAAGACAATAATATAGAAGTTACCGAACAGCAGATTGCAGAAATCTTCAAATCGGTAAAAAACAGCGGTGCAACCGCAGAAAACAAAGCAAAATACGAAAAAATCCATCAGATGTTAAAGGAAGTTCCCAAATTCGGAAACGATATTCCCGAGGTGGACAGCTTTGCAAGAGACGTTGCCTATACATATACAAGACCTCTTGAAAAATTCAAAAATCCGAGAGGCGGACAGTATCAGGCAGGGTTATACCCCGTTTCGGCAAATGTTCCCTTAGGTGCACAAACGGGCGCTACTCCCGACGGAAGATATGCAAAAACTCCCGTTGCCGACGGCGTTTCACCCTCAGCAGGCTGCGATACAAACGGCCCTACTGCGGCGTGCAATTCGGTTTCCAGGCTTGACCACTTCATTGCTTCAAACGGAACATTATTTAATATGAAGTTCCACCCCTCGGCATTAAAAGGTCGTTCGGGACTTGAAAGCTTTGTTAATCTGATAAGAGGATATTTTGATCAGAAAGGAAGCCACGTTCAGTTTAACGTTGTAAGCCGTGAAACCTTAAGAGATGCCCAGAAGCATCCCGAAAACTACAAAACTCTTGTTGTAAGGGTTGCAGGCTACAGTGCACTGTTTACCACACTTTCAAAATCCCTTCAGGAGGATATTATAAACAGAACCGAACAGGGCGGATTTTAGAAAATGACAGATAATATTTATAATGTAAAGGGCAGAATTTTCAACATTCAGAAATTTTCTGTTCACGACGGTCCGGGAATAAGAACAACGGTTTTTCTAAAAGGCTGTGTTCTTCGGTGCAGATGGTGCTGTAATCCCGAATCGCAGAATTATAAAAAAGAAATAATGATAACCGACGGAAAAGAAACAGAGGTTGGGTACGACGTAACGGTAGAGGAAATCATTTCCGATGTCCTTCGTGACAGGGTTTATTACAGACGCTCGGGTACGGGCGGAATCACCTTGTCGGGCGGAGAATGTCTGTGTCAGCCGGAGTTTACTTATGCGCTTTTAAGAGCGGCAAAGGAAAACGGAATTTCAACGGCAATTGAATCCACCGCCTGCGCCAACTACGAGGTTATAAAAACCATACTTCCCTATCTCGACTATTTCCTTATGGATATAAAACACACAGACGGTGCAAAGCACAAGGAATTTACGGGCAAATCCAACGAGCTTATGCTGGAAAATGCAAAAAAAATTGCAAAGGAAGCAAAGGAGCTTATAATAAGAGTTCCCGTAATCCCCACCTTTAACGACACCGAGGAAGAAATTGCAAAAATAGCAGAATTTACATCGTCGCTTGAGGGAGTAAAGGAGCTTCATCTTCTTCCCTACCACCGTTTCGGGCAGGATAAGTACGAAAGGCTTGGCAGAGAGTATTTAATGAAGCATATTGAAACTCCGTCCGACGAAAAAATGCAGTCACTATTAAAAACCGTTGAAAAATACGGCTTAAAATCACAGATTGGAGGTTAAAGTCCGGTGGAATTTAATGATAAAATGAGAATTATTCAGGAAATCGTTCCCGGCAAGCAGATTACGCTTGCACACATAATTGCGAATCCCGATGATATTCTTTATAAAAAATTAGGACTTGATCCTGCAGTTGACTATTCAAAAGCGGCAATCGGAATTGTAACCGTTTCACCAAGCGAAACGGCAATAATAATAGGCGATATCGCCCTTAAATCCTCCAGTGTTGAACTAAGCTTTGTAGACCGCTTCAGCGGAACGCTTATAGTAACCGGCAGTATTTCCGACGTAAACGCTTCCCTTGTTGCATTAACAGAATACTGTGAAAAAACATTAGGCTTCACAGTATGCGGAATAACCAAAACATAGTTATGAAAAAGCTCATATTAATGGGACGGAGCGAAAGCGGTAAAACAACTCTTACACAGGTGCTTCGTGGCGAGGATATAAGCTACGATAAAACGCAGTACATAAAATTTGAAAACTGCCTTATCGACACTCCCGGCGAATATGCCCAAACCCAGCATTTAGGCAGAGCGCTTGCCCTTTATTCCTACGAAGCAGATATTGTGGGACTTTTAGTTAGCGCAACCGAGCCGTATTCCCTCTTTCCGCCCAATATAACATGTATGGTAAACCGTGAGGTTATAGGAATAGTAACCAAATCCGAACAGCCCGATGCCAACCCTGAAAGGGCGGCAAACTGGCTTAAAATAAGCGGATGTAAAAAAATATTTAAAATTGATTCGCTGACAGGACTTGGAGTTAACGAATTAATCACATATCTTAATCAATAAAGTTTATAAAAAACAATTACATATAAAGGAGAAATTTATTATGGTATCAGAGTATGAAATCAAAAAACAAATTTGTGACATTGGTAAAAGAATTTATGACAGAAGAATGGTTGCAGCTAACGACGGTAACATTTCCGTTAAGCTGAACGACAACGAATTTCTTTGCACACCCACAGGTGTAAGTAAAGGCTTTATGACACCCGAATACATCTGTAAAGTAGATGCAAACGGTAATGTTCTTCAGGCAAACGGCAATTTCAAGCCTTCGTCTGAAATTAAAATGCATATGAGAGTTTATAAGGAAAGACCTGACGTACAGAGCGTTGTTCACGCACATCCCATTTATGCAACAAGCTTTGCAATTGCAGGTATTCCGCTGACACAGCCCATTATGCCCGAAGCAATTATCGCACTTGGCTGTGTTCCGATTGCTGAATACGGCACACCTTCCACAGAAGAAATTCCGGATGCAGTTTCCAAATACTTACAGTATTACGATGCAGTTCTGCTTGAAAATCATGGTGCACTTGCATATTCCGATTCACTTCTTGCTGCATATCACAAAATGGAATCTCTTGAATTCTATGCAGAATTACTGTTCCATTCAAGACAGTTAGGCGGTCCTAAGGAATTATCTCAGGCACAGGTTAAGAGACTGTATGAAATCAGAAAACAGTTTGGTATGACAGGTAAACATCCTGCAGACCTTTGCCCCAACAATAAAGACGGTAAAACAAGCTGTCATAACTGCGGCGGAAACTGCGGAAATCACGCTTCCGGTTCTGATTCCGACCTGATCGCAGCTATCACAAAGAAAGTTATCGAACAGCTTTCCAAATAAGGATTGATAATATGAATATGGATATATCAAACATTATATCCGATGCAGTAGCAGGTGTTATTAACAATCTGCCTCAGATGAGCTTATCTCTTGCAAAAAAGCTTGCAGAGAAAATTGAAGAAAAAGCAGCTCAAATGGGCGTTAACGCAGTAGTGGCAATATCGGATGCCGGTGCAAGAACGGTGCTTGTGGAATGTATGGATAATTCCTACTACGCAAGCTATGATATTGCGGTTAACAAGGCTTACACTTCAGTTTCCTTAAAAATGCCCACAAAAGACCTTGCCGAGCTTGCAAAGCCGGGCGGTTCACTCTACGGAATACAGCATACCAACAACGGTAAAATTGTTATTTTCGGCGGAGGAGTACCTCTTAAATTCGGAAACAAGGTAATCGGCGGAGTGGGAGTAAGCGGCGGTACTGCAAAGCAGGATACCGAGCTTGGCGACTATGCTCTTACTGCATTTACAGAAATTATGAAAGGATTATAAGGACAATGGATATAAATTCAGCTCAAATTGAAGCTATTGTTAAAGAAGTTCTGAGCGGTCTTGGCGGTTCATCCTCTTCAAAGCCTGCAGCTTCGGGGAATATCCCTGCAACCAGCCGTGTAGCAATGCTAACCGGCATTGAAAAGGTTGAAATAAAGGAATACCCCATTCCCGAAATCGGTGATGACGATATTCTTGTTAAAGTTGAAGGCTGCGGAATCTGCGGAACAGATGCTCACGAATATAAAAGAGACCCATTCGGCTTAATTCCCGTTGTTTTAGGCCACGAGGGTACAGGCGAAATTGTAAAAATGGGTAAAAACGTTAAAAAAGACAGCGCAGGCAAACCCTTAAACCTTGGTGATAAGGTTGTTACCTGTATGATTTTTAAAGACAACCCCGATATTACAATGTTCGACTTAAATAAACAGAACGTTGGCGGTGCGGATGTTTACGGTCTGCTTCCCGACGACGAAACTCACTTAAACGGCTGGTTTGCCGATTACATAGTAATCCGCAAGGGCTCCACCGTATTTAATGTAAGTGATTTGAATCTTGATTTAAGAATTTTAATAGAACCCTGTGCAGTTCTTATCCACGCAGTTGAAAGAGCTAAAACAACCGGAATTTTAAGATTCAACAGCCGTGTTGTAGTTCAGGGATGCGGACCCATCGGCTTAATTTGTATTGCAATTTTAAGAACAATGGGTATCGAAAACATTGTTGCGGTTGACGGTGAAGAAAAACGTCTTGACTTTGCTAAGGAAATGGGCGCAACCACATCTGTTAACTTTAAAAACCACAGCGGAATCGAAGCACTTGCAGGAGCAGTTAAGGATGCCTTCGGCGGTTACGAAGCAGACTTTGCATTCCAGTGCACAGGCTCACCCGTTGCTCACAGCAATGTTTATAAATTCATAAGAAACGGCGGAGGACTTTGCGAGCTTGGCTTCTTTATAAACGGCGGCGACGCAACAATCAATCCCCATTTCGATTTATGCTCAAAGGAAATCACACTTGTCGGCTCATGGGTTTATACCTTAAGAGATTACGCAACAACCTTCGATTTCTTAAAGAGAGCAAAAGGTATAGGCTTGCCGTTGGAAAAGCTTATAACTCATAAATATCCTTTATCTCAGATAGATGAAGCATATAAAACCAATATCAAAATGGAAGGCTTGAAAATAGCCGTAATTAATGAATAATATTTAGGAGGAATTTTAAAATGGCTCAGGAAGCATTAGGAATGATAGAAACAAGAGGTTTAGTTGCTGCAATCGAAGCTGCAGACGCTATGGTAAAAGCTGCCGAAGTTGAATTAATCGGCACAGAAAAAATCGGTTCCGGATTAGTATCTGTTATGGTAAGAGGCGATGTTGGAGCAGTTAAAGCTGCAACAGAGGTTGGCGCAAACTGTGCTCAAAGACTTGGAGAGCTTGTAGCAGTTCACGTTATTCCCCGTCCTCATAATGATGTTGAAAAAATATTACCGAAACTTTAATTACGAAAGTGAGTGATTAAAATGGCTCAGGTAAAAAAAGCAAAAAAAGAAGAAGTTAAAGAAATTAAAGAAGTTAAAACGGAGGTTATAAAAATGACTCAGGAAGCATTAGGAATGGTAGAAACAAGAGGTTTAGTAGCCGCAATCGAAGCTGCAGATTCTATGGTAAAAGCTGCAAACGTTGAATTAATAGGAACAGAAAAAATCGGATCCGGTTTAGTATCCGTTATGGTAAGAGGCGATGTAGGTGCTGTTAAAGCCGCTGTAGAAGCAGGCAGAAGCTCCGCAGAACGTCTTGGTGAAATTATTGCAACTCACGTTATTCCCCGTCCTCACGGCGATGTTGAAAAAATTCTTCCCTCAATTAAATAAGGTGATGAAATGATAGTTGGAAAAGTTGTTGGCAGCGTCGTTGCCACACGAAAAAACGAGAATCTTATAGGCAGCAAATTTTTAATTGTAGAGCCTGTGGATAAAATGGGTGACAAAAAACGTTTTGTTGCAGTTGATAACGTTGGCGCCGGTCACGGTGAAGTTGTTTTAATTGCAACGGGCAGTGCCGCAAGAATAGGCTGCGGACTTGCAAATTCACCCATAGATGCCGCAATAGTCGGCATTGTGGACGATTGTTCAGACTTATAATTTACGAAAGGACTGATTAAATGGAGTTTGCCGGGCTTAAGAATATTATGCGGCAAAACGGCATTGCAGGTGCAGGCGGCGCAGGATTCCCTTCATATATGAAGCTTAATCCCAAAGCCGATACAATAGTTTTAAACTGTGCCGAATGTGAGCCTCTTTTAAAGCTTCACAGACAGCTTATGGAAAAATTTTCCTATGAAATTATGTCAGCTTTATCAGAAATCGCAAAATGCCTTGATGTAAAAAACATAATAATTTCAGTAAAATCTT
Source organism: Clostridia bacterium (assembly GCA_017414505.1). Classification (GTDB taxonomy): domain Bacteria; phylum Bacillota; class Clostridia; order UMGS1840; family HGM11507; genus RGIG1932. The sequence continues at coordinate 9,250 of JAFQLQ010000052.1, read as the reverse complement.
CATACACACGCTCCATTGAAGCAGTTGAGCACAATTTAAGCATTTTCAAAAATATGAAGCTTGTTAAGCTTAAAAATGCCTACCCTGCCGGTGACGAGGTTATTACCATTTACGAGGCAACCGGCAGAGTAGTTCCCCCGGGCGAACTGCCCATATCTGTGGGAGTAATTGTATATAATGTAGAAACGGTTTTCAATCTTTATAAGGCTCTTAACCGGAATGTGCCGGTTACCCATAAATATGTAACCGTTGCAGGCGAGGTTAAAAACCCGGCTACCTTCAAAGCTCCGCTTGGAATGGAGCTTAAAGAGCTTGTTGCTCTTGCCGGGGGCGAAACAACCGATGAGTATGTTTACATAAACGGCGGTCCTATGATGGGTAAGCTTGCTTCCCCGTATGATACCGTTACAAAAACAACAAACGCAGTCCTGGTATTGCCCAAAAATCATCAGGTTGTTTTAAAGAAAAAAACAAAACCGTCAATCGACATAAAAAGAGCAATGAGCACCTGTTGTCAGTGCGAAAGCTGTACTGCTCTTTGCCCGAGAAATTTAATCGGGCATCCTATCGAGCCGCATGCCGTAATGCTTGCGCTTGCTCATAAGGATTATAAAAAAGCAGAAGCACTTACAAATACCTTTTACTGTTCTCAGTGCGGATTATGTGAGCTTTTCTCCTGTCCGCAGGGCTTGTCACCGAGAAATTTAATCGGTGCAGTAAGAAACGAGCTTCGTGCAAACGGCTATACTCCGGATAAAAAGCCGGTGTTAAAGCCGGTTAACGAAAGCCGTGATTTAAAGCGTGTTCCCGTAAAAAGACTCCAGGGACGTCTGGGACTTACAAAATATAACGTTTCAGCCCCCCTTTCGGATAAGGAGCTTACGGCAAGCAGGCTAAAAATCAATCTTTCGCAGTGTATTGGTGCAAAATCAGTGCCCACAGTAAAAAAAGGCGATACTGTTAAAAAATATCAGATTATCGCAGATGTAGATATAAAAGCTATGGGGCTTCCGGTTCATTCCCCCGAAGACGGGAAAATTCTGGAGGTTACCGAAGATTTCATAATAATAGGAAAGGAAGCGTAATATATGGGTAAAGCAATTGGAATGGTTGAGTTAAAAACTGTTTCAGCCGGTATCACAGCCACAGATTTAATGGCAAAAACCGCCGAAATAGATATAATAGAATCTCAAACCGTTTGTCCCGGAAAATATATTGCACTTATAAGCGGCTCTATCAGTGCTGTAAACGCTTCTGTAGAAGCGGTCAAATCAAAATATGAGGCAGAGCTTATAGATAGCTTCCTCCTTGGCAATCCGCACGATTCCATTATTCCTGCCATTTACGGAACCACGCAGGTTACCGATAAACGTTCGCTGGGAATTTTAGAAACCTATTCTGCCGCATCTATTATAGTTGCAGCGGACAGTGCCGCTAAAACCGCAAACGTTACCCTTATTGAATTAAGAATAGCAAAGGGAATGTGCGGAAAATCATATATGCTGTTAACCGGCGAGGTTGCCGCAGTTTCAGCAGCAATAGAAAAAGCAAAATCCGATATCAAAGATTACGGAATGTATCTTGATAGCTCAGTTATTGCAAATCCTGATTCAAAATTATGGGATAACATTCTGTAAGCGAGGTGAAATAAGAAATGAACATAGATGAAAAGTATGTAAGCGAAATTGTGAAATCAGTTATCGAAAATATGAATACTGTAACCGTTTCCGGCAATCAGAAAGGTGTTTTCGATACTATGAGCGAGGCTCTTTCGGCAGTTTCAAAGGCTTACAAGGAATACAGAGCATATTCAGTTGAACAGAGAGAAAAAATGATTGCAAAAATCCGTGAATTTACCTTAAACGAAGCCGAAGTTATGGCAAAATTAGGTGTGGAAGAAACGGGAATGGGCAGAGTTTCCGATAAAATAATCAAGCATCAGCTTGTGGCAAATAAAACACCGGGAACAGAGGATTTACACCCCACCGCAATCACAGGTGACAGAGGCTTAACGCTTATCGAAATGGCTCCGTTCGGAATCATAGGAAGCATCACCCCCTCCACCAACCCCAGCGAAACTGTAATATGCAATTCAATTGGTATGATTGCAGGCGGAAACGGAGTTGTTTTCAACCCCCATCCCAATGCAAAAAAAGTTGCAAACTATGCAGTAGATTTGGTAAACAGAGCAATTTTAGAAGCAGGCGGACCGGAAAATCTTGTAGTTTCCGTTAAGAATCCCACAATGGATTCTTCCAAAGAAATGATGACCTCTCCACTTGTTAAAATGCTTGTTGCAACCGGCGGTCCCGGAGTTGTAAAAACTCTTTTATCCTCCGGTAAAAAGGCAATCGGTGCAGGTGCGGGTAATCCTCCCGTTATTGTAGACGATACTGCCGATATCGAAAAAGCAGGTGCCGATATTGTAAGCGGTGCAAGCTTTGATAATAATCTTCCCTGTATTGCGGAAAAGGAATGCTTTGCTTTTGATAACATTACCGACAGACTTATGGAAAGTATGGTAAAAGCAGGTGCATACCACGCAAAGGGTTCAGAAATTGATAAGCTTCTTGCGCTTGCCTTAAAGAAAACCGAAAAAGGCTATACTCTTAATAAAAAATGGGTTGGAAAAGACGCTTCAAAATTCTTAAAGGAAATCGGTGTTAATGTTGATAAGGATGTAAGACTTATCATCTGCGAAACCGATGCATCTCATCCCTTTGTAGAGCACGAGCTTATGATGCCGATTCTTCCCGTTGTAAGAGTAAAAAATATCGAAGAAGCTATCGACCTTGCGTGTGAAGCAGAGCACGGAAACCGTCATTCAGCTCATATTCATTCCAAAAACATAGATAATCTTACCAACTTTGCCAGAGCGGTTGAAACAACAATTTTTGTTAAAAACGCTCCCTCCTATGCAGGCATAGGCGCAGGCGGTGAGGGTTATACAACCTTTACCATTGCAGGCCCCACAGGAGAAGGCTTAACCGCCGCACATTCTTTTACAAGACAAAGAAGATGCGTTATGGTTGACGGATTACATATAGTTTAGAAAGGATGCTTTAAATGAAAGCTCTTGGAATGTTAGAGGTTTACAGCTTCACAACAGCCGTTTGTGCTGCTGATATTGCCGCAAAAACTGCCGATGTTAAAATCGTAGCGTTTGACAGAAACCGTCCGGTAAGCCCGGATGTTCCTGCTCCGCTTGTAATGATGATAAAAATGGTTGGCGACGTTGCGGCGGTAAAATCCGCAGTTGAAGCTGCTGAAAGCTATGCAAAATCCAAAGGAAAATTTATCGTTTCCCACGTTATTGCACGTCCCGACGATAAAATCGAAAAAATGGCTTATCTTATGGATATCAATAAGGATAAGTATAACAAAAAGCTTCCCAAAAGCTTTTTGGAAGAAGATTAACCAAAGACTCCATCTTTTAGGGAGCAAAAACAGAATATAATTAAATTAAATTTTATAAAAGGAGTGAAACTAAAATGGAAGCTTTAGGAATGGTTGAAACAAGAGGTTTAGTTGCTGCAATCGAAGCTGCAGATGCTATGGTTAAAGCTGCTAACGTAAAACTAATCGGTACTGAAAAAATCGGTTCCGGTCTTGTATCCGTTATGGTAAGAGGTGACGTAGGCGCTGTTAAAGCTGCTACAGAAACCGGTGCTAACGCTGCTCAGAAGCTGGGCGAATTAGTAGCTGTTCACGTTATCCCCCGTCCTCATGCAGACATTGAAAAAATTCTGCCCACACTTAAGTAAGACTTTTAATTTATATGCAGGGCAGAATCCCCTGCCCTGCAAGTAAATTATATCGAAAGGTTAGTTTATTATGAATTCTATCGGATTATTGGAAGTTCAGGGATTAGTAGCCTCAATAGAGGGGCTTGATTCCATGTTAAAAGCCGCAAATGTAAGGCTTATACATACAGAAAAAAGATTAGGCGGAAGACTGGTTACAATTATAATAACCGGTTCAGTTTCCGATGTAACTGCCGCAGTTGAGGCAGGAAATAAGAGAGCCTCTGAGTTAGGAGAGGTTTTCGGCTGCGAGGTTATCGCAAATCCCCACGAAGAGATAACCAAATTCTTTGATTTTGGAGAATAATATTATGATTGATATAAAAGTGATTGAAGAATCCGTTAAAAACGCAATAAAAGAATTAAATAACGAAGACAATGAAATCAAAATAGGTGTTTCTCAAAGACATATTCACTTATCCCGTGAAGACCTTGATACCCTTTTCGGAAAAGGCTTTGAGCTTACAAAAAAGAAAACACTTATGGGCAGAGAATTTGCATCAAACGAGGTTGTAACCCTGGTTGGCCCCTCACTTAAAGCTATAGAAAACGTAAGAATTTTAGGACCTGTAAGAAAAAATACCCAGGTTGAAATTTCAAGAACAGATACCTTTTTGTTAAAGGTAAGTCCTCCCGTCCGCCCGTCGGGCGAGGTTGCCGGCTCGGAAAAAATTGTAATTGTAGGGCCTAAAGGCAGTGTTTATTTAAAGGAAGGCGTTATAATAGCAAACCGTCACATTCATTTAACTCCCGAATATGCCGAAAAACACGGCATTAAGGATAACGATTATGTGGACGTTTTGGTAGAGGGAATAAAGCCAACAAAATTCTATGATGTACAAATTCGTGTCCGTGATGATTTTAATATAGAAATGCACATTGATACCGACGATGCCAATTCAGCAGGACTGAAAAACGGTGCAAAAGTAAAAATAATAAGAAAGTAAAACTATCTGAGGTGGAAAAATGTTCGCAGTGGAAAGGCAGAAAAAAATTATTGAGCAGCTTAATTCACAGGGCTCAGTGTGGGTAAATCAGCTAAGCGCCGAGCTTGGCGTTACCGAAGAAACAATTCGCCGCGACCTTGAAAAATTAGAAAAGCAGGAACTGCTTTTAAGAACGCACGGAGGAGCAATCCCCATTGATACAAACAGCTATGAGCTATCGTTAGAAACAAGAAAGAAAACAAATGTGTCCTCCAAGGAAGCAATGGCAAAAATTGCAATAGGTCAGATTGCAAGCGGAGATACAATTTTTCTGGATGCATCTACCACAACCTTTTATATGGCTCGTGAGCTTAAAAATATGAATAATATAACTGTTATAACCAATTCTATACGAGTTATAAACGAGCTTGCAGGCGCCAAAAACATAAAAGTTATCGCAACAGGCGGAATGGCAAGCTCAAACCAGTCTTACGTGGGAAGCATTGCAGAAAATACTGTTGCGGAAAATTATTTTGCCGCAAAAATGTTCTTTTCCAGTAAAGGTATTACAATAGACGGCTGGATTTTGGAAAGTAATGAGCAGGAATGTGCAATTAAGCAGAAAATGATTGAAAATTCAAGCCAGAAATATTATCTTTGCGATAAATCAAAAATAGGAAGAATCGGCTTTGTTAAGCTGGCATCCATAGATAAAATTGACTGTTTCATAACCGATTGCACACCCGAAGACGAGTGGCTTAAAAAGTTTGAAGAAAGCGAAGTAAAAATACTTAATAAATAATCCCAAAAACAGCTCCCCTTACGTATGGGAGCTGTTTCTGTCTTTTTATCTTAAAACCGTATTCCTTTTCAAGCATTGCAATTTCTTCAGCTGACATATCTTTGATATTAACCTTTTCTCCCTCATCAGCTTTTCAATAAAGCCTTCCCCTCGAGGGGAAGGGGGACCGCCTGCGGTGGATGAGGTGGAACCATCGGCAAACTCTGAATTTTCGTTTTCACCGTAGGGGAGGGTTTCCACGCCCTCCCGTTCCTTAGTTGTTTTCAAAGGCTCCTTTGTGTAAAGGGAGCTGTCAGCTTCGCTGACTGAGGGATTGTCTATGGCTCCATCTTTGAGGGAGCTGTCAGCTTGTCTGACTGAGGGAGTTGTCTTTTTGCATTCTGCACCTTTTAATTTACCCAAACAATATTCTTTCAATTTCCGCACACAGCCAATGATAAACCGGCAGGTGCAATTCCTGAATTTTAAAGGTTTCCGTTTCGGGAACTTTTATTGTACAGGTAGAAATTTCGCTTAATTTACTGTCTTTTGCACCGGTTAATGAAAGTGTATTAACGCCAAGTGTTTTTGCTGTTTTAACCGCATTTACAACGTTTCCGGAGTTACCCGAAGTGGAAAGACCTACTACAAGGTCGTTTTCCTTTGCATAGCCATAAACAAGCTGAGCATACATCAAATCGGGCTGAACATCGTTTATAAAAGCAGACAAAACTGCCGACTGGGCAGGAAGCGAAATAGCGGGAATACCTCTTTGAAGGTTATTTATTATATACTCGCCGTCATCACATTCATTTACGAATTTATTTTTCATTTCTTCGGTTGCAGGGCGCATACTTAAAAAGCCTTTCATAAGCTCCCCTACTATATGGTCGCAGTCGGCACAGCTTCCGCCGTTTCCGCAAAGCAGAATTTTTCCGCCTTTTCTGTAAGTTTCCAGCATTAAAGAAAGTGCTTTTTCAAGGGATTCTCTGCACACCTCAAGCTGAGGGTATCTTTCAAATAATTCTTTCATCAGCCATTCTCCTTTTCAAGTCCTGTTTTGGCAACCGCAATTGCGGCATAATCCCCTATTGCCTCGGTTAAATACGCAGGAACAACTCTGCAAACCTTTCGTGCATGGATAAGCGCTTCGGTTTCCACAACCTCTTCCATATAAGGACGAAGCAAATCCTCACAGCGCTGAAAAACGCTTCCGATTACTATAACTTCAGGGTTTAACATATCAATTATAACCGAAATTCCCATTCCAAGCTTTCTTCCGCAAAGCTCAAAAACCTTAAGTGCGGTTTCATCGCCGTTTCGTGCCGCTTCGGCAATATCCTTAGTGGTGATTTTTTCAATATTTTTAATATCGTCGCAGTAACCTGCTTTTTCACCGCATTGCCATCTTTCCCTTGCCAGAGTCTGACCAATCTGAGCAATTCCGTTACCGCTGCAAAAGCCCTCAAAAGAGCCTTTTTTACCGTAACCCACAGGCCCGTAATCCGAAAGGCGTATATGCCCTACTTCACCTGCGTTGTCGTTTGTTCCGCTATATAGCTTGCCGTCTAAAATAAGACCTGCGCCAAGACCTGTTCCGAAAGTCATAAAAACGGCATTTTTAGTACCTCTTGCCGCACCGAACTGCCATTCTGCAAGAGCGCAGGCATTGGCATCGTTCTGAATAAACGTGGGCACGCCGAACATATCCTCAAAAAACTTAACAGCGTAAACCTCGTCCCACCCCTGAAGATTGGGAGGAGATAAAATAACGCCTTTGTTACTGTCAAGAGGACCACCGCAGCTGATACCGATGGCATCAATTTTCCGGTTTTTATTTTTGATAATTTCAGCAAGCTTTCCAAGCACCGAATAAGGATCTTCACCCTTTGGGGTTTCAATTTTTACCTTATCGGCAATTTTAACATCATTATCTTTTATTTCTCCGAATACGACGGCACATTTAGTGCCGCCGATATCTATTCCTGCAAACATTTTATCTTACCTTATCTGCAATTTCTTTATTGATTTTTGCGATAAATTCGTCAACGGTAATTGTGCCTAAATCGCCTTCTCTTCTGGAACGAACAGCAACACCGTTAGCTTCGATTTCCTTATCACCGATAACAAGCATATAAGGAGCTTTATCAAGCTGTGCTTCTCTGATTTTGTAGCCGATTTTTTCGTTTCTTAAATCGGTTTCAACACGGATACCGTATTTAATAAGCTCAGCTTCCAAATTCTTGGCATATTCGTGATGAGCTTCCGCAATGGGAAGAATTTTAACCTGAACGGGAGCCAGCCATGTTGGGAAAGCACCTGCGTATTTTTCGATAAGAAGCGCAAGAGTTCTTTCGTAGCAGCCGATAGAGGTTCTGTGAATGATATAGGGATTTTTCTTAGTTCCGTCGCTTGCAACGTATTCCATACCGAATTTTTCAGCAAGCATCTGGTCAATCTGAATAGTGATAAGAGTATCTTCCTTACCGTGAACATTCTTAATCTGAATATCAAGCTTGGGCCCGTAGAAAGCCGCCTCGCCGATCCCGATTTCATAGGGAATTTCAAGGTTATCAAGAATTCTCTTCATAATACCCTGAGCTTCATCCCACTGTTCATCTGTACCGATGTATTTTTCTCTGTTATCGGGATCCCACTGAGAGAATCTGTAGGAAACATCCTCGTATAAACCAAGAGTTTTAAGCATATAGATAGCAAGCTCCAAGCAACCCTTGAACTCGCCCTCAAGCTGTTCTGGAGTACACATTAAATGACCTTCGGAAATGGTGAACTGACGAACTCTTATTAAACCGTGCATTTCGCCCGAAGCTTCGTTTCTGAAAAGAGTTGATGTTTCATTATATCTTAAAGGTAAATCTCTGTATGAACGCTGTTTGTTAAGATACGCCTGATACTGGAACGGACAAGTCATAGGTCTTAGAGCGAACACTTACTTATCTTCAGGATCGCCCATAATGAACATACCGTCCTGATAATGATCCCAATGGCCTGAAACCTTATACAAATCACTCTTTGCCATATAAGGTGTTTTTGTAAGCTGCCAGCCGTGAGCCGCTTCAGTGTCTTCAACAAATCTCTGAAGAGTCTGGATGATTTTTGCACCTTTCGGAAGCATTATAGGAAGTCCCTGACCGATTAAATCAGAAGTTGTGAAAATTTCAAGCTCTCTTCCTAATTTATTATGATCTCTCTTCTTTGCTTCTTCTAACTGCTCTAAGTGAGCTGCAAGCTCGTCTTTAGTAGCAAAAGCTGTGCCGTAGATACGCTGAAGCATTTTATTTTTTTCGCTTCCTCTCCAGTACGCGCCTGTTGCACTAAGTAATTTATATGCTTTTACTTTACTTGTATAATTAACGTGAGGGCCTGCACAAAGGTCAGTAAATTCGCCCTGTTTGTAGAAAGAGATAACTGCATCTTCCGGTAAGTCGTTTATAAGTTCAACCTTATAAGGTTCATCTTTCATAAGTTCCAATGCTTCGTCTCTTGGTAGTTCAAATCTTTCAATTTTAAGATTTTCTTTAACGATTTTTTTCATTTCTGCTTCTAATTTTTCAAGCACTTCAGGTGTAAATGTTTCTTCTGTATCAAAATCATAATAGAAACCATTTTCAACTGCAGGGCCTATTGCAAGTTTAGCATCAGGATAAAGTCGTTTAACCGCCTGTGCCAAAATGTGAGATGCACTGTGTCTCAAAATCTGTAGTTCATTCATTTCACTC
>JAFQLQ010000051.1 GCA_017414505.1 Clostridia bacterium | reverse complement strand
TTCATCGAGCCAAGATTTTGCTACACACTTCCTTCACTTCCACCTCACGGTGGATAGCTTGTGCTTCACTAATGGTTGGTTGATATGTACCCCCATAACGGACTTTCACCGTCAAGTTAAATGCCATGCTCGGCACACTCATAAAAGGGGCTGCTGTAAGAAGCAGCCTCCCTTTTTATATATATTGATTCCGGAGATGAATCATATTTAGCAAGCATACCAAAGCCTTTAACATCTCCGCCCATTCTTTTTATTAAAGCTGTCTGAAACACTCCATACTTTGTTAAATCAATGCCCTCTGCATTAACAGCAAAACACGATATTAAGAAAAGTACTGCAAGTATAACTGCTGTTATACGTTTCATAAAAGCTTCCTCCCTATTTTATAATGAATACATCGTGTACTCTTCCCGAACGGGATCTCATAATCAGAATATCATCAACACAAATTTCAGCCACCGATGCAAGGTCGGCAGTATTTGATGTTGTGTTATATGTATAAACATTTATTCCGCTATAAGAAAGATTCCACGCAGAAAGTGCATCTGAAGCCGGATTAGCCGAAGTATTAAGTACAAGTCTTGTACCCTTTATCTTTTCAACTTTTCCCACTGCACACAGGAACGATGACATAATTGTATTGCTTAACCCGAACTTCGACTCGATTGTATCATATTCAACATCTGTTACAACAGTCTGAATAGCACAAATTTCATTTTTGGAATTAAGCGCAAGGCGTACAATATCGCCTGCCTTGTATCCGTCGGCCGAAACTCCGCTTTTCAAGTTAAAGGTAACGTTCATTTTGTTCTGAACACCACGCAACCCGTCTACTATATTTCCGTTTTCATCCAGAGTGCTTATAACGCTGTTTATAAGGAACAGCGACGTTGTAGTGGTTATTTTATCAGAAGTATCAATTTTGGCAACAATAACCTTTGCAACGTTAAAATCATCGTAATCGTATGCAACTATATTGTATCTCTGATATGCAATAAAAGTAGAAATATTTCCTATTTCATACAAGCTTTCATCATTCACATCACCCGTAGAAGGTGTTATAAACACAAGTGTATCGTCATCAAGAAAGCACTCAGAGTCAAAGCTGTAGTTATAATCGGTGAAATAAGCATTGCCCAGTTCATAATTCTTTGTAAGATAATCTTCGCCTGCAACTGCATCGGCAGTATTAAGATATGTAATCTCGTCTTTTGCATTAACGGTATATATAACAAGCTGCATAACTGCCTCTCCCTGCGATACAATAAGAGGACTGGAAATTACATCCTTGTCATCGGTAACAGTACCGTTAAAGTCAACTTTTTCTCTCAAAGTGTAAATTTTAACTTCGCCTTTTTCGGTAAGAAGTTTGATTTTATGCTGTGTTTCAAGCTTTTGGGTTGATGTTCCTGCATCAAGAATATATCCGTACAGTTTCTGATTGTAATCCGTAATTTTGAGTGCCGCAATTCGTCCCCAGAAATCAAAATAGAAATTACATTCTTCACCTGAAGCGTACTTTTCTCTTATATCAGGGCTGACATCATAGCTTACTCCGTCAACAACAAATATCTTGCTTCTTCCATCATCGGAAATCATATCTATTTTGCCGGTAATACTGCGTCTTTCGCTATGGATTTTGTAATAAGTTCCATCTGTGCTTTTTGCAACGGATAATACGTCCCATTCCGTTAAATCGCCTACATCAATTTTTGCTCCGTCACGGTAAATTTCGTAAATTACATTCTTTTTATCAGACAGATTAAGATTATATTTACTGTCGTATTTATCTGTAATAATTTTGGAAGTTGCACTTACCGAATCAACAACCGTTGTTTCATAACAGTAAACAACCGCAACATCGTATATCCGGTCATCGGTATTGTCAATCAGCTTGATAACTGTATTATCGCCTTCAAAACAACTTTTTGGGTAGTTAAGATACGCCTTACCGTTATATATAACATCGCCTATTCCGGAAAGTCTTACTTCTTTTTCCTTATTATTTTCAGTTTCATATGTAATAACTGTTTTTTCTGATGTAATATTTACATTTGTTACATCTTTGCCGTATACGGTAATTTCAGAATTTTTCTTATGGTGAGCATATATATAAATTGCCGTCTGAGGTTCATCGGGCTTGTAATAGCAGTTTACATAATAACCCAATAAATCCCTGTATGACACTTCATCACACATAAAGGTTTCTCCGCCTATTTTAACTCTGCCTTCACCTACCGAAGCATCACCGGTAAGAGCAGTTACATAGTTTTCTTCAAGAATTCCGCCTTTATATTTTATATTAAGGTAGTATTCCAAAGCTGAAATTTCGGGAGTTTCGGTATAAGATGCATTTTCTGTACCGTAAATATATCTGCGTATTACCTTTGAGTGCAAAAAGTTATATGTCATACCGTAAATTTCATCCATAGTAAGGGCATCAAGGTTTTCAATCTTTATGCCGTCTGTAATTCCAAGACGGTTTGCCATACTTAAATATCCGTTGGGATAACCTCCGCTGTTATCTGCGTGGGGCCCGTAACCAAGCATTTTTACAAACGCCAGAGCGGCATCATTCATAGAAACGGGATTGTGAGGATTAAAGTTTCCGGATAAATCCGCTTTCATCCATCCAAAACCTGTTACACATTCGATTTCTGTATTAAAACGGCATCTGTCGTCAACATCGTTAAATTCCCATATTTCATCTGATAAAGACTGAGAATTTGTAATTTTACATATAAGATATGAAAATAACTTTCTGTCAATTTTCGTTTCGCCATCAAACTCAAAATCAAGAATGTTCATATTTTCAAGAAATTCTTCATATGCGCTTTTCACAGTTGTGGCTGAATTATCAGCAAATACGGCCGGCACAATACTTATACACATAATCAGTGCCAGAATCATACTTATAATTCGTTTCATTATTGCGCCTCCCTTTCATTTATTAAATCAAGTATTCCGCAAATTATCTTAGCGGCTTCTGCTCTTGTTGCGTTCTTTTTCGGTGCAAAAACGTTTCCGTCCATTCCGTTAATAATTTTTACTCCGCTTAATTTTCCTACTGCTGTTACTGCATAGTCTGAAATGTCGCCGGTATCACCAAAAGCACATTCGGAATCTGCAAGCTCTTTGCCTGCAAGCTTTACTGCACGTTCTGCCATAACCGCAATATCCTGTCGGATTATAGGAGTACCGTAACCGAATGTATTGGTATTCATTCCCGTAACGATTCCGTTTTTGAATGCCGCCGCTACATAAGCATACGACCAGTCGTCTTTATTAATATCGGAAAAATCACATTCCGCATTGGTTGTTTCAATTTCAAGTGCTCTTATAAGCATTGCGGCAAACTGTTCACGTGTTACGTTGTCATTTGGATTAAAATTACCGTTTCCGTCACCGTTGACAATTTTCTTTTCGTATAGCCGAAGGATGCTGTCCTTAGCCCACTCAACCGAGCCAAGATCATTAAATGGCAAAGCTGAAGTGTTTCCTGACGGAAGAACATCCGTATTAAGCGAGGGTTTTACAACTGAGGAACCTCCTCCGCCACCTCCGCCGCCGCCCGAAGACGGTGCCTGAGGAACAAGGATAGCGTCGGAATATATGGCATTATTAAATACAGTCTGAACCTCGGAAAGTGTTGTAAAATTGTAAGAAGCAATGGTTTTTGCTACATTTGCTGAAAGTGTTGTAAAATTGCCATTGTAAACCAGTTTAAAATATTCTGAATATCCGGCAAGTGTGTCGTTTATGTTTTCCCATCGTGTTGTATTAAGCTTGCAAAGAGCTATGCTCTCAAGAATTGTGCTGTAAGCTCCGTCAACATCTGTAAAGGGTAATTTATTTATAATACAGGAATTAAATTCACTCTGCACATCTGCCATACTTTCATACATTTCCTTATAAGCGGGAACAGCACCAAAAGCATTAAGAACAGAGGAAATTTCTCCATATTTATTTTCTGATTTATTTACCTTATATATAATATTTGCTTTTTCTGCCAGGTCCGCAATATTAGCAGCAGTAAATGGCTTCTGACTAAGCATAATTCTGAAATATTCGGTTTTTTTCGAGTCGGTATCAAGAGTTTTTAATATATCTTTATCTACACCAAGCTGTAACAATGCGGTATCGGCAAAGGTATCATTGTTAAGAAGTGTGCTTATCTGCTCTGCACCTGACGAATTAATGGTAGAAATATATCCGTTAAGGTCATCTTTAGATACATATTCAAATGTATCTCTCACATTTGTTCCTTTTCCGCCAATAATTGCGGTGTAAACTCCCGTAGGAGCCTTTTCGTACATATCGAAATCAAAAATCTGATTATCTTCTGTAAGCTTCATCTGATTACAGTATGCAGCCATGGAAAAATCAATAAATTCTGTAGCGGAAAATTCCTCCTTGGTAACATCGGGATTAAGAACCCATATAGAGGCAAAATCCCCCTCGCTCATTCCGGATGATATCTGTACATTACGGTTAAGCAGCTTTATATCAAGGTCTGCCGCATAACAGCTTGTTGAAATGCCTGCCGAAATAACTGCTGCCATTAAAATTTTGTTTATCAGTTTCAAAGTAAAATTCTCCTTTCGTAATTCTGATTTTACACCAATAGCTGTGATTGTTTTTGGGGGCGGTTCTGCCCAAAAGGGCAGAACCGTCATTAAAATATTACTTATTGCTTAACTCAGCAGGATTTTCAAGAGGAATCATTCCCTGAACACTGCTCCACAGCATAGCTTTTACTGTGTAGGTTTCATCTCCTGTAAACTCGGGAATTGTAAGTTCGCCTTTTAATTCACCTTTTTTACCTTTTAAAATTGTAAGATTTTTATATGATTTTACATCCGCAAGCTCTTTACCTTTATAAAGTGCAAGAATAAGAGTTGCAGTATAATCCTGATTGCTAAAGTTGGAAACTTTTCTTACTGCTTTAAGTGTTCCTTTTTTAAGAACATCAGCTTTGCTTCCGTCAATTGTAAATTCATTGTCGGTTACTTTAAGATAACCTTTACAGGTTGTGAATTTGAAGCTTGCTTCACTCATCGCTTTACCGTAGATGCTTCTGATTCCGTTAACAGTAACGGTCTGTTCTGTTTCAAAGGCTAAATCATCATCGAATGAAACTGTAAGAGTTTTCTTATCCTCAGAAAGTGATTTTTCAAGAATTTTTACAGCTGAACCTGTAACATAAAGTGTAGAATCGTTAACAGAATCAAGGTCGATTGCTTCGTCAAATGTAATCTGAACATTTGCTTCTTCGCTAACTTCTGTTGCACCCTCTGCAGGAGTTGAAGAAACAATTACAGGTGCATTGTGTTCTACAAGCTCAACGGGATAAATATAGATATCGTCAAAAGTATTTGTCATAGCGTATGCTCCGGTAGATACTTTTTCCGGATTCTGCTGTAACAGATGCATATAGCTGATATATCCGGCAGATGAATTTAAATCAAAAGAATCTGCGGTTTCTGTTATGAATTTTTCATCGTTTACATAAATATGGTATTTCATATTATCCATATCAACAATGAACTTCATACGATATTCCTTGTTATTTACCAATTCTTCATATACTTTGCCCGCCAGATAAACAGTTTTGTTGGTTGTTCCGCTGCTTGTTCCAACAGTTGCAAGGGTGTTAATTGAGGATGCCGCATTATCTCCAAGTAATCCTCTTAAATTAACAATACCTCTGTATGGCATGGTTATATCATCGTTGGTCATAGAAAGTGTCATTTCAATTGCATATTTTCCTCCACCTGTAACTTCACCTGTTTCAGCATCTGTTTTCCTGGGATACCAGTATTTATCTGATGGCAGATTATATTGAACATCACTGCGTCCCATACCGGAGGAATAGGTTAGTTTAAGTTTTCCGTCCGATGTAATTTCTGTTGTTGCATTTGATATTTTCAGACCGTAAACTTTAGTGTCATCACCATCATTATCTGTTTCGCTATTGAAATCCTGTTCAAAAATATAATCTCCGCTTCTTACATAGTCAGTTTTTGTTGTGAAATAAATAATTCCGTCTGTAAGTGACTGACCAAGTGTATCTTCAACGCCTGAAAAATCAACTGTATATGTTGTGTCCGGTTCAAGTGCTTCTTCCCATGCAAGGGTAAGAATTTTGCCTGTTTCGTCAAGAGCCGGAATAACTACGGGATTTTCAGCACCGCCTCTGATAACTGCGTTTCCGATTGTTGCACTTTCAAGCTTATTGCTAAAAGTCAATTTAACTTCTCCTGCTTCGCTGCTCATATCTTCAGCGTTATTTTCAATTGTTGAAGATATCAGCTTAAATTCAGGCATTTCGCCCTCTCTGCAAACCTCATAAATTCTGATATCATCAATGGTGTTTGTCATTTTGAAGTCGCCGCCGGCTTCTCCGTTTAATTTGTCAATATTCTGCTGTAATAAGAAAATAAGTGTTCCGGTTGCATCTGGCTTATCGAATACTCTGCCTTCTTTTGTAATTAATTCACCGTCAAGGTATGAATAGCACAGGTTATTGTCCATATCATATACAAATTTAAATGCATATTCCTGACCGTTAACAACATTTCCCTGATTGATTTTATCTACATAAAGCGCTTTACTGTTGGTGGTAGTATTGTTTCCGGTGTAAGCACCCTGAATAACGCTGCTTCCGCCGCTTCTTAAGTTTCCTATTACTCTTCTCGGATACGAATCGCCATTAGTCATTGAAACCTTTAATTCAACAGCGTATTTTCCGGTAGCCCAATTGAGCCCGCCATACTGAACGATAGATGTACCTGATGTAAATACTTTGGAATCATAAGCTAAGTTAAGCTTTCCATTCTGAATGGTTGCAGTTGTATTGTCCGGAATTGTCAAACCACAATTTTCAACAGTTACATCATTCCCATCAAAATTCTGAGCATAAATTTCATCTATCTCAATAAATACAGGTGGTTCTGAGGTTGTTGTAAAGCTTATTGCTTCACCTGAAAAGCTCTGATAAAAAACATCCTTTAATTCTGTTAAATCAACATTATATGTTTTACCATATTCAAGCGCACTCCATGAAAGTGTAAGAGTTTTTCCATCCGCGCTTAAAGACGGAGTTACATCTAATCCTTCAATTTTTGCATCATTTATAGTTTCTGGTTCAATCTTATTGGAGAATGTTAAATCAACCGAGCCTGCACCTGCAAGAACTTCTGTTGCGCCATTTTCTATTGTTGAAGAGGTTAAGGTAAATGGGGAAAGTTCATCTTCTGTATATACTCTGTAAAATTTAACATTATCTATTATATTTTTGTAGTCATAAACACCTTGTTTAGTAGCAGACTGAACAACAAGGTCGAAAGGATAAGCAGTATACTCCATATCCAAATCAAACAATTCAGCGCCATTTATTAAAAGCTCATCTTCAAAATAAGCGTAATATTTATTGTTATCAATGTCAATTACGAATTTGAATTTGTAGAATTCACCTTCAACGTAATCTTTATAAGTTTTTCCGAATAAGAACTGACTGTTTGTTTCGCTGGAGAAACCAAAAGTTGAAAGACCTACTTTTTTAGTTGATATTTTGGTATCAGTTTCATTAGCCAGATACTGAATCCAAGGTCTTCCGATTATTCTTTTGGGGAAATATTCGCCGTTTTCCATAGCCAGCTCATATTCGATTGCATATTTTCCGCTTGCTAAAGAATCAGAACCTAAAGAAAGACAAATTCTGTCCCCCTTATTGGTTTCGTCATAAGAACCTACAAGTGTTCCATCAACTATTGCGTAATTAGTACCGGTGAGAGTTATGTAGGCTTCTTTAGCAGTTTTTGCGTTTGCAGATTCTGTATCAAAATCCGCAGTTGTTTCATATGTGAAATCCTCACTGTAAAAAGTTTCACCCTCATAAAATACAGGTGCCAATACTGTTTCTTCACCCTCTGCCATTGCAGGAATTGTAATCATTCCTGCACACATTGCAAGTGTGATTAACAAAGATAAAATTCTTTTTAACATTTTTTCTTCCTCCTAATTTGCTTTTATTGTTATTTTTAATCCCGTTCCGTCTGACGGAATTTTCAGCCTTAATCCTCTTATGGATGTTAATCCTGTTTTAAGTTTCTCTGTAAGCTCGTGGAAACTGCTTTCAGGATACATTATATCCACAGTATTTTCTCCATAGCTGAATACTGCTTTTCCGTTTTCTAACGAAACATTATATCCTTCCAGTGCCGCATTAAGCGGAATATTAACATATGAACTTTTCAGCGGTTCATTTGCCTTAAGCGATACGGTTATATCCGTTTGATTTTCCGAAATATCATATTTCCAGGTTAATTCACCGTCAATCTGATAAAGCGGTGCTTTCAACTCAAAGGATTTATCCTGTTCTATCCAGTTAAGAACTGCGTGTTCATTTTTACCTGTATAATATAATGTACCGTTTTCCTTTTCGCCGTAAACACAGCTGAAAGTTAAATCATCAGTATTTTCAACAAGATTGTTTGTTTTTGTATTTGCGTGGGAAGCGATTATATTTCCTGTTCCTTTTGTCCAGAAAACACTTGGCCCTCCGCCAAATAACGACCTTGGAATATTGTGTGTGCTTCCTCCTACATCGTAGAATACCAGTCCGTAAAGCTTATTTCGTTTCCAGGAAATCTGACCGGGTACTTCCCATGTTCCTGTTTCGTAATCAACCGGAATCATTTCAGCAGGCTCAACCTCAATAGGTCTGTCAAAGGCTTCAAACAAGCCTCCAAACGAGAAAACAAAGCCGGTTGAATCAAGCATTCTGTCCTTATGAGGAAGCCATGCATTTATAATTCGCTTTGCCCATTCTTCATCATCATGAGCGACATACCCACCAATATATCCTTTTTCTCCTTTTTCAAACTTACTGGTTTCTCTATTCAGCAACCAACGTTTTAACCCAAGGGAAAAATCAGCTCTTGTCATGTAGTCTGCAGGATAGTTTGGCGTTGCTATTGTACTTTTGGTTCTTCCGTTAAAGTGAGTTGCGGATTTAAACGAACCGTCCGGTTGTTCCAGCCAATGATAGCTGTTAAAGGTAAGGGCATCGTTTATACGTTTTTTCATAAACTGATAAATCTCTTCGTTACGGTCAGGACAATCCTTATAAGCATAATAAGCGTTTATCACACCGTAAAGATTCAAACTCTGATAATTTCCGTCGGGACCGTAATCTTCAAGGAAATATCCCCCCTCGTGGAGCCCCCATTTATTGTTGGGGCCATGGTTGTTATTTAGGAAAGAATATATCTGTTCCTCAAAACGTCTGAGAATTCTTTTCTCACCTGTAATATTATAGGCAAGGATATGTGACCACAGCATATGTGACCATTGATTTGACTGGTAGCTTTTGAAATCAAAGGTTTTATCCGCAAGATTTACAAGCATAGCTTTCCAGAGTGTTTTTGTCTCCTCAGTCATATATTCTTCAAGCTTTTCGTAAGATTCTGTCATCTCAGGATAAGCAAAGAAAAAGTCACTGGTAGGATATGGGGTACTCTTGTACTGATCAATTCTGTATATATCATCTCCCTGAACAAATGCAAAATATGAAAGTCCGCTTAAAATAGCACGGTTTATAAGACCTTCATTTTTATAATAAGGGTTCATTTCCGATTTTACATCTATTGCAGTTGAAAAACCTGTTGTGCTGTAACGATTAAGAGGAATACCCTTTTCGTCATATCTGATTACACGCCCGAAGTACGGATGCATGGGATCTAAAATCTGCTGTTCTATACTGTATCCGATTGAAGATAATGGAGACTGCTTACAGTAAAGCATAGCTGCAGTATACACATCTGTGCCCTCAATAATTTCTTCGGGGAAGGTTACGTTTACATCAAAATTACGTTCGTTTATCATGCGAACCATTTCTTTTCTCACCCTTGCCTGAAGAGGCCCGGGAACAACGTAGCCGTCTACGTCAACTGTTCCGCCTTTTAAAGTTCTTGCCGCTTCTTCGGTTGGGCAAAGAAGCCCCGGAACGCCATCAAAGGCAATCGCTCCGCCGTAACCGTTCATTTCCACTTTCCAGATTGCATCCTTCGGTGTATTTTCAATGTGAAGAATGTTTCTTGAGCCCTGAGCTGTGGGAGTTCCGAGGAATTTTCCATTTTCATCATAAACATTTATAGTCGGAGCATCGCCATAGCCACTGATACTGTATCTTTCAAGGAACAAATATCCCGTAGGCAGACAATGTCTTGTGCGTTGTTCCATTTCTTCGGGAGCAGTTGTCTGTGCCATACATATATATGATGTCTGCGGAGTTGTTTCGGTAAGACCTAAGGTCATTTCACCTCTTACTCCCCATATATCAGTCTTGGGAAGTCTTATTTCAAGCCGGTCGCCATCTCTGCCGCCGTTCATAGAAACACGCCATATTCCGGCTTTGCCGTACTCTACTTTTACTTCCTTTTCCATTACAGTTTGATTTTCCATAGATAAATCTATGTATGCCGCAACGTTTCCATCAGGATCAAAAATCTTGGCATAACATTCATCTGGAACAGGTTCATATTTGGTTGGAATTTTTGTTATTCTTCTTACATATATGCTTTTCGGGCCGCCTGACGGATACTGTGCAAGCATTCCAAATCCACGCATGTGCCCCGAAATTTTATTTACCGCCGCCTGAAACAGAGGATAACGTTCCTCTATTTCCTTACTGAAAGGTAGCGATTTATCAACCTTGGGTTCAGTGGGCGGAAACTTAAATTCGCCCTCTATCATCTGGCTCACCTTTGCGTTATCTATCTGAACAGAATTGGCGAATGTTCCGCCCCAGTTATCAAGGAATCTTACTCTTGCAACATCCTGATAATCCTTATTGGAGAATCTGTTGAACAGATACGCTCCGGAGGCTGAATTCGTATATTTTTTGCCGTCAATGTATAATTCATAATTTCTGTCCATTATTCCGCCGTTTAAGTGCATAACAATCTTTATGTTATACCAGCGGTTCTGCTCGTATTTCATTACATTGACATAGCTTCCCGTTCTGAAATACCCCTGATATGTTGAAATGGGTGCAAAAGAATTGCCGCTCGAATCAAGCATCTGAAAAAGATTTCTTCTGCATTTCTGAGAATTTTTTCCTGTACCGTCGTTGAATTTGTAATCCGCTTCTACAACAAAATCACCTGTTACGGCATAGCCTAAATTTTTCTCAACACGAAGCGATGTGTTAAGAGGCAAGCTCACATTTGCAAATTTATTTCCGTTTTCCTCTTTTATGCTTGCATAAGGCGAGTTTGCATAGCTCATTCCGTTCCAGCTTTCATCCTCAAAATCTGCAAAAAAATGAATAAATTCCTTTTTTTCGGTTTCTTCCGCTGAAAACGCCGGTATTATTAACATTCCGGCAACCATATTAACCAGCAAAAAAACAGATAGTGCTTTTTTCAAAAAGGTTTTCACAAAACATCACCCCTTTACTGAACCTATCATAACACCTTTTACAAAATATTTCTGTAAGAAAGGATAGAACAATAGAATTGGTAAGCTTGAAACAACAATTATTGCATATTTTACAGTTTGCTCAATAGTGGCTTCGCTTTCTGCCACTTCCATATTGTCGGTCTGATTCTGTATAAGAATTTCTCTTAAAACGAGCTGCAGAGGATTTTTTTCTCTTGATTTTAAATACAGCATTGCATCAAACCACGCGTTCCAGTGTGCAACTCCGTAATACAATGTCATAACCGCAATAATCGAAGTGGAAAGCGGCAGTATTACTTTTAAAAGAATTGTTATATCATTGGCGCCGTCTATTTCTGCGGCTTCTTCAATACTTGCGGGGATTGCCGCAAAATTGGTTCTCATAATAATCATATTATATGTACTTATTCCCGATGAAAGGATAACACTCCACAAAGTGTCGTAAAGCCCTAAATCACGGATGTTTAAGTATCTTGGAATAAGTCCGCCGTTAAAATACATTGTAAATAAAATAAGAAATGTTATGGGAGTTCCCCAGAAAACATTCTTTCTGGACATAAAGTATGCGCCCAGTGTTGTAAGTGTAAGGTTTACTGCAAGTCCGCCGAACACAATTATAATTGTATTTTTATAGCCGGTCCATACAGCAGAATATTTAAGAATTGTCTGATAAGCAACAACAGTAGGTTTTACGGGAAGTAAAAGCACCTTTGAGTAGCTCATAAGTGCATCCGAATCGCTGAAGGATGCTGAAACAACATATATCAGCGGATAAAGGGTTAACAATCCTATCAAAAGAAGTATTATATGCACAGATATGTCTACAATATAATCTTCGCCGGTTTTTTTAATTCTGTTCATCATATACTCCTTTCTTACCACAAGCTTGTTTCGCTGACTTTTTTACTTATGGCATTTATGCTTACAAGACATACAATATTTATAATATTATTGAAAAGTCCTACTGCTGTACTTAAGCTCCAGTTGAATTCCTGCAAGCCGACACGGTAGATATAAGATGAAATTATATCTGCTGTTTCGTATGTAAGCGGATTATATAACAAAATTACTTTTTCTGAGCCCACATTCATAATCTGTCCGACTTTAAGAATAAGCATAATAATAATAGTGGGTGCAATACTTGGAATTGAAACGTGAATAATTTTCTGTATTCTTCCTGCACCGTCAAGCGCCGCAGCTTCGTAAAGCTCATCATTTACAGAG
The DNA here is from genome assembly GCA_017414505.1 of Clostridia bacterium. GTDB lineage: Bacteria > Bacillota > Clostridia > UMGS1840 > HGM11507 > RGIG1932. The sequence continues at coordinate 18,092 of JAFQLQ010000051.1, read as the reverse complement.
CACAATGCCGCAAAGTATATAATGGAGTTAAAACCGGTCTGCTGCCATATTTCCGAAGCAATATATATGGTTCTGAAATATTTTGCATTCTGCAAAAGTGCTTCTTTCTGCCCTGTAATTAGTGCAAAAAGCTTACCTATCATACCATCCATTGCGCAAAACTGAGTTACCATACCGCATATTACAACCATTGATATAAAATGCGGAAAATAGGATATTGTCTGAATTGTGGATTTAAAAATTTTGCTTTTAACCTCGTTTAACAAAACTGCAAGTATTACAGGCAGAGGAAATGAGAATATAAGATTATAAAAACTTAATTTAATCGTATTTGTGAAAATTCTTACAAAATTCACACTGCCGAAAAATTCTGCAAAATATTTAAAACCAACCCAGTCACTGCCCATAATACCCTTGGAGGGACTAAAATCCTTAAATGCGATTATAACCCCGTACATTGGCTTGTAGCAAAACAGTATATACCATATAATAACAGGCAACACCATTAAATACTTATATTTATTCCGTAGAAAATCCCTCTTCAGAAAAGCTGCAACACCTATGCTGTTTTTTTCGTTTCTTTTTCTGACCTTTTGCAAAGTAAATTCTCCTATCTGTTATTGAATCTTTCCAGCTGAGCCTGTTTTATTTTAAGAACTTCATCGATTCCCATATTTTTGATTTCCGCAACAAACTCGTCGTAGCTGTCCATACTTTCATAACCTGTAATATATTTTAAAACTTTTTCTTCAACATATGTTTTAATGTTGTTTTCCTTTGAAAGAGTAGCATCGGATTCTTCACTTGTGGGTGTGATTGCAGGAACAAGATGTTTTGCCATATTTGTTTCCCAACGTACCAATGCTTCCTGCTGTTCGGGCATCATATTTCTCTGATTGAATCTGTTAACTTCGTGGAATGTCAAGTGCAGACTTGTGAAGGGATTAAGCTGGTCAAAGTCATTAAGATATTCATCTGTGAAGCACGCAACACCGTCTTTTATATTGTAGGTCTCACCTTCAATACCGTAGTTAAACAGTTTTATTCCATCTTCTGTATAACCATAGTCAAGGAATTTCGCAGCAAGCTCAACATCATCACAAGCTGTTGTTATAGCACCGTATTTACCTGTTCCGCCTGAGCCAAGCTGACCAAATTCAGCTTTTTCGCCCGATTTGTGAGACGGATAAGGTGCGCCTTCAAATTTTGCACCGTTTGTTGCCGCACCGTTCCATTTTGCAATACGGCTTACATACTGGATACATACACCGGCTCTTCCGTCGGTAATTTTTTTCTGAACAATATCATCATCCACACTTGCAAACTCGGGATCAAGGATTCCGTCTTTATACCATGTATGTAAAAATTCTATAGCCTGTTTGAACTCAGGTTCAATAGGTCCGTAGGTCATTTTACCTTCGTCATTTACATAATATCTGTAAGCTGTGTTGAACGCACCGAAAACAAATGTTTCTGTTTTGTCGGAAGCAAGTGTTTTACCAACAAATGTTAAAGGATTTTCAACACCGTTAGCCTTAAAGGTTCTTAAAACATTATCCCACTCTTCAAGAGACTGAGGTATTTCAAGTCCGAATTTTTCAAGATAATCTGCTCTGATAATAGGGCCTGTGTACATCATCTGAGCGGGATGCTCTGTAAATGACGGGAAACCGTAGATATCTCCGTTATCCGACATGAAATTCTTTTTATCTTCACGTGAATCTAAGATTTTCTTAACATTTGGTGCATATGCATCTATAATATCGTTAAGAGGAATAATTATATTTTCTTCAATAGCTCTTGTGGGGCTGCCCATACAGTTGTACCAGTCATAGGCAATAATATCAGGATAATCGCCTGATGCAACCATTAGATTGAACTGTTCTTTTGCATCACCTGTGGGAATTGTATATTCCACTTTTATACCTGTGCGTTTTTCAAGCTCTTTTGCAAGAGGCTGTTCTTCAAATTTCTTATATTTGGGATCAAGCGTGTAGTTTGCCCACATTGTTAATGTTTCATCCGTTTCAATGGGGTATGTAGTGCCGTATTTGGCTTCCCCAACCTCTACATTTCCTTTTTCTGTTGTTTTTCCTCCGCAACCTGCCAAAGCAGATACTGTAAGTACTCCTGCCAACACTAATGCTAATCTCTTTTTCAAAATGAAAACCTCCTTGTTTTTTATAAAGTGTCACAGACACTGATCTTGTTATATTATTTAATTTTATTATACAACGCCCGCTGTTTGATTGTAAATGCTCAAATTTATACATTAATTGTTTGATTTTTCGATTTTATTTCCCTGTTTTATTACAAACTGGCTTGATTACGGGAATCCGGGCTGTTTTATTGCTAAAAATTGTTCATAAATCTAAAAATTTGATTATTTACTAATTTTAAAAAGCGTGTTATAATTTATAATATCAAAAAAAGGAGGGACTCTGATTGAACAAAATTTTTAAACACATAAAAAACTATTCCACTCAATGGATTTTTCTTTATGCAGTTATATTTATTATAAGAATAGTTCTCCTTTTATGCATTTATATGAACAGCGATTCACTTGTAAATAAATATGTACGTCAGTATAACGACACACTTCTTGTTCAGGCAAAAACCGAAATTGACACAGAGATTGACAATGTAAAAAAATTCATACTGAACATTCCCATAGATAATGATTTGAAATTGCTTTCTCAGACAAACGATGTAAGCAGACTTGATATGATGTTTTACGGAGTTGATGAACGTATCAAGTCATACGCTCAGGGTTTTCAGATTAATTCCTATTATTTATATTTAAAGAATAACAACAGAGTAATTTCAAAAAGCGGAATACTTTCCTGCCCAAACGGATTTCTCGCTTTCACAGATGGATATCAGACCTCTGCGGCAGAATTTACTCAGATCCTGCAAAATACCCTTCATATGGAATATTTTATCCTTAATCCTACCGTCGATACACTTCCGCCCAAGCTCCTGCTGATACATTCTCTGCCAAATTCAAACGGTATTGTAAAAAATATAAATGTTGTTGCGGAAATCAACACCAATAAAATTTCGGCAGATCTTACAGAAAATAATTTTGACGGTTCTGTTTCTCTTTTTGACAGAAACGGAGCATTACTTTTCACCTTTGGAGAAAATAACGGTATTACCGAGCTTAATAATTCACTTTCGTCCGGCGAATCCACCGTGCAGACCATAAACGGCGAAAAAATGCTTGTTACTGTAAAAGACAGCGGATTTGGAAAATACATTTATGTAGTTTCCACGCCTCTTGCAAAATTTGAACATCAGATTGTTTTAATACGTCTTTCTATTGTCCTTTTGATTATTTTCTTTATACTTATAGAAGGTGTATTTATTTACCAGTATTCAAAGCTTGCATATAATCCTTTAAGAAACATCATTGAAAAAATAGACAGAACCATTGCAGGCGAGTCAGACAAAGAAAACAACAAATATAACATCACAACCGCAAAGCTTCAGGATATAGAAAAAAACCTTGATATGCACATAAACAAATACAATTACGGAAAAGAAGCTGTTTTTCAGGCTTTGTTTATGCGTATTCTCTCCTTTGAATACAACGATTTTAAAAACAATGAATTTAACGATGTTTTAGAGCCTTATACAGGGAACAATTTTGTTGCCATAATTGATTCACATAATTACAGAAACTTCTTTTATGATTGTTCGGAAGCACAATCCCGTGAAAATTTCCACTTTATTGTGGATAATGTTCTTGGAGAATTGCTTTCAGATTCGGATAATACGATTGTAAGCTTTGATAATCTGGAGGTTTGCATAATAGCAATTCACAACGAAAACAACAGTAGTTACATAAAAGAGCATTATTACGGAGTTTTTGAAAAATTTACCGAATTTTTCTCCGAAAATTTCGGTATTGACACGAAGCTTTCACTTGGAAGCATCGAAAACGGTGTTGCAGGCATAAGAAAATCGTTCCTCAATGCCGGTGAAGCAATTAAATATGCCGCATTTTATCCCGATGAAGTTATTTTTGATTACTACAATATCCAAAGCAGAAAAGATAGCTTTGACTATTCAAAAAATGACGAAAATTTCCTTATCAACTATATTCAGTCGGGTGAAGCAGAAAATGCAATTGCTCACATAAGAAAAATTATTGATGTAAACTTCAACGAGCGTGACACATCCTACAGCTATATAAAATTCCTGCTTTTCAACATAACCGTAACAGTTTACAAAGCCACCAATTCAGTGGAAAATTCCACACCCGAGGTTTTCAATAATTATGAAAATATAGAGGATTATATAGAAAAAATTTCTGTTGTAATTGATAAATATTGCCGAAGAAGCAAAGAGCTTATGGCTCACAAGAAAGAAAACAGCGTTATCGACCAGATAAACGAATATCTTGAAGAAAATTATTCAAACTCTATGCTGAGCAACAGCGATATTGCCAAATATTGCGGAATTTCTCCCGCTTATCTTTCCACAGTTTTCAAGAAAACTGCAAACAAAAATCTTGTTGACTACATAACAGAGTTCAGAATAAACAAGGCAAAAGAATTATATCTAAAAAACGGAACAAGTATTACCGAGGTTGCAAAAAACACCGGATTTATCAGCAGCAGTACTTTTATACGTGCCTTTAAGAAAATAGAGGGAATTACTCCCGGGCAGTATCAGAAAAATAATTCATAGCATAAGAGAGAGGGCTTAAACCCTCTCTCTTATGCTATCTCACTTAAATGCACAGTTCTTGTGCTATCGTCCCATAAAACGTTCATTCCAAAATTTTCAGAAACAAATCTTACGGGAATCATAGTTTTTTTGTTTATCAGCTCAGTTTCGGTATCAAGCTGAACTTTTTCGCCGTTGATGTAAGCAATATCACTGTCAACCGGCAGTTTTATTGTTGTATTTCCCTTGCTGATTCTGGCTGTTTGTGTTTCTTCTATCCATTCAACCTTTGCACCTATTGCTTCGGTTACTTCTCTTACGGGAACAAGAGTTCTGTCGTTCCATAAAACCGGATACTGACTGCTGAAATTTATCAGTTTCCCGTCTATTCTCACCTTTGCACCAACATACACAATATTTTTATGATAATAACGAAGCACGTTTTCAATATATTTAGCATCTCCGTATTTTTCATATTTCCAGTTGTCCGCATATTTTTTTGCGTTTACTCTTTCCGACATCCAGTTATCGCCCTTGGCTTTTATAATTCTGTCAAGAACTGTCTGTCCGAAATTATAGCTCTGGATAGTTTTTGCGTAGTCCATATCGTAATGGTAAAGGCTTTCAGAAATAAGATGTGCTGCATACATAATTGCTTTTTCTGGAACCAGTCTGTCCTCCGATTTCCATTTAACACCGGTTGTTTCCAGCCCGAAATTTATAAAATCAGGCACAAGCACATACTCAATCTGCATTATTCCCCAGGCAGGATATGATGTTCCATCGGCTCTGTAACTGTAATTTACACCTGCCGATTCCTGCATACAAATTGCCGCAAGGATATTAGGGTCCACCCCGTATCTCGCTCCTGCTTCGGCAAACAGGCGGTTATATTGCGATACTCTTTTGTGAATTGCTGCGGTACCGATTTTTATATTGTCAAGCGAAGTTCCGCTGTGGTCGTAAAGAGTATACGCCCTTACAGTTGACGAAAAAATCAGAATGAGCAGCATAAAGTTTAAAAGAAATTTTCTTTTGCTCATGGTGAATTCTCCTTCGTTTTATTATACGGGAGAGCCTCCCATATGTTATCTTTTGACGCAAAAACCGCTTTTTTGTTGCATTGGCAAAAAGATTAATGAATTTTGCGATGTAAATTTATGTATAAAATATTTGATTTTATCAATCTTATGTGATATAATAGTGTATATTACTATGTTTAGGATGTGATAATATGGTAGAATACGATGAAATGAAGCTGAAGCTTCAGGGTATGAAGGATGAAATCATAGATTTGGGTGATTCACTTTAACTTAGCTGCAACAAAATCCGAAATTGAAGAACTGGATAAGCAAACTCAGCAGGAAGATTTCTGGAATGATATGGATAACTCCGCAAAGGTTCTTCAGAAAATTAAAGGACTTAAGGCTAAGGTTGAAGCTTACGAAAATCTTGAAAAAACTCACGAAGATTTATTAATGACAATAGAATTTGCCGAAATGGAAGATGACACATCTTATTTAAAAGAGGTTACCGACGGTGTTGCTTCGCTTTCCGAAGAAATCGAAACAATGAAGCTTGCAACGTTACTCAGCGGCGAATATGATAAAAATAATGCTATTATTTCCCTCCACGCAGGAGCAGGCGGAACAGAAGCGCAGGACTGGGTTGAAATGCTTCTTCGTATGTACTTAAGATGGGCGGAAAGAAAGGGCTTTAAAACCGAAACTCTTGATTATCTTGCAGGTGAAGAAGCAGGTGTAAAAAGCGCAACCGTACTTATTTCGGGACTTAATGCATACGGCTATCTTAAGGCTGAAAAGGGTGTTCACCGTTTAGTCAGAATTTCGCCTTTTGATGCTTCCGGCAGGCGTCATACGTCCTTTGCATCACTTGATGTTCTTCCCGAGCTTGACGATGATGTGCAGATTGATATTAACCCCGATGATTTAAGAGTGGATACCTACCGTGCTTCGGGCGCGGGCGGTCAGCATATCAATAAAACCGATTCCGCAATACGAATTACACATATACCCACAGGTGTTGTTGTTTCCTGTCAGAACGAGCGTTCTCAGCATAAAAACAGAGAAACTGCCATGAAAATGCTAATGGCAAAGCTGCTTGAAATAAAGGAAAGAGAACAAAAGGAAAAAATTGAAGATTTAAAGGGTGTTCAGATGGATATCGCATGGGGAAGTCAGATACGTTCTTACGTTTTCCATCCTTACAACCTTGTTAAAGACCACAGAACAAACTTTGAAATGGGTAACATAAATGCTGTTATGGACGGAGATCTGGACGGTTTTATAAACGAATATTTAAAATCCGCAGCAGCAGGAAACACAAATCAATAATATAAGAGGTAAAAAAATATGTTTGATAAATTAGATTTTATAGTTGAAAAATATGAAGAGTTAAACAGACAGATTTCTGATCCTGATGTAATTGCCGATCAGGAAAAATGGCGTAAGCTGATGAAGGAACACAAGGATTTAACTCCTATTGTTGAAAAATACAAGGAATACAAAAAAGCCAAGGATACCATTGAAGAAAGCAAGGAGCTTTTATCAACAAAACTTGACAAAGATTTCAAAGAGCTTGTTGAAATGGAGCTTGAAGAAGCAAAGGAAAACATTGTTACCTTTGAAGAAGAATTAAAAATTCTGCTTCTTCCCAAAGATCCCAACGATGATAAAAACGTTATTGTTGAAATCCGTGCAGGTGCAGGCGGTGACGAAGCCGCACTTTTCGTCGGTGATTTATACAGAATGTATTCTATGTATGCAGACTCCAGAAGATGGAAAACCGAAATATTATCCGAAACTCCTACGGGAATAGGGGGATATAAGGAAATTTCCTTTAATGTTGAGGGCGAAGGAGCATATTCACGTCTGAAATTTGAAAGCGGTGTTCACCGTGTTCAGCGTGTGCCCGAAACAGAATCAGCAGGACGTATACACACATCTACCGTAACAGTTGCGGTTCTTCCCGAAGCGGAAGAGGTTGATGTTGAAATCAATCCCGAAGATATTGAAACAGATACCTTAAGAGCCTCCGGTGCAGGCGGTCAGCACATCAACAAAACCGAATCTGCTATCCGTTTAACCCATAAGCCCACCGGCATTGTTGTTATGTGTCAGGATGAGCGTTCACAGCACAAAAACAGAGATAAAGCTATGAAAATTCTTCGTTCAAGAATTCTAGATATGAGAATGGCAGAAGCTCACGAAAAAGTTGCTTCCGAAAGAAAAAGCCAGGTTGGAACCGGCGACAGAAGCGAAAGAATAAGAACCTACAATTATCCTCAGGGACGTGTTTCCGACCACAGAATAAAGCTTACAATAAATCAGTTAGAAAGTATACTTAACGGTAATATTGACGAATTTGTAGATGCTCTTATTACTGCAGACCAGGCAGAAAAACTGAAAATGGATTCTGCCGAATAACATAAATTAAGGAAGTTTTATTTTGGAAACAAAAATCATAAAATCCGATGATAAAAATTTAATATCTGAGGCTGCAAAAGCAGTTTTTAATGGTGAAATAGCGGCATTTCCCACCGAGACCGTTTACGGCTTGGGCGGAAATGCCCTACTTGAAGAATCTGCTTTTAAAATCTATTCAGCCAAAGGCAGACCGCTTGATAATCCGCTTATAGTTCACATTGCGGAATTTAATCAGGTTTATGATATTGCCGAAGATATCCCCGAAAGCTTTTTAAAGCTTGCAAAGCATTTCTGGCCCGGGCCGTTAACCATGATTTTAAAGAAAAAAGCTTTAATACCCGATTCGGTTACTGCAAAGCTTGATACTGTAGCAATACGTTTTCCCAAAAACGAAACTGCTCAGTTTTTTATAAAATCGGCAGGATGTCCCATTGCGGCACCAAGTGCCAATATTTCGGGACTTGTAAGCCCCACAAAGGCAGAATATGTTTATGACGATTTCAACGGAAAAATTCCATATATAATCGACGGTGGAGATTGCGAGGAAGGGCTTGAATCGACGGTTATCACCTTAGCCGGCGATACTCCCGTAATACTTCGCCCCGGAAGCATTACCTTTGAACAGATAAGAGAAATTCTGCCTGATGTAAAGCTTCACGATAGCCTCATTAATTCAAAAACCGAAGTTGTAAATCCGGCTTCGCCCGGAATGAAATACAAGCATTATTCTCCGAAAGCAGAGGTTTATCTTCTTTCGGGAGATTTTGAAAATCAGAAAAACTTCATTGCAGAAAACGCTGACGACGAAGCCTGCGGTTTCGTATTTAAGGAATTCGGGCTTGACATAAAAAACACGTTTTCCCTTGGTTCCAGAAAAAACCTGCGGGAAATGGGAACAAAGGTTTTCAGCCTTATGCGTGAGGCGGACAAAAAAGGTTACAAAAAAATCTACATACCTGCCATAAGCGAGGACAACATAGGACTTGCCATTATGAACAGGCTGAAAAAAGCAGCAGGAGGAAAATTTATTAAGCTATGAAAATACTGTTTGTTTGCACAGGTAACACCTGCAGAAGCCCTATGGCGGAATTTTTAATGAAAAATTATATAAAAGAAAATAACATTAAGGATATTACTGATGTTCAGTCGAGAGGACTTTATGTTCCGGAAAATTCACCAATGAGCCTTAATTCGCTAAAAGCACTTGAATATTTTGATATCGAAGCTGATGATTTTTATTCCCGTCAGCTTACAGAGGCGGATTTGGAGAATTTTGATAAAATTTATACTATGACCAATTCCCACAGAATAACCATTTTAAGTGCTTACCCTGAGTATGAGGACAAGGTTTTCACGCTGGCAAAAAATGATATTTCCGATCCTTATTTACAGGAACCGGAGGTTTACCGTATTACAGCTGAGCAAATACTAAAAGGAATTGGAGAAACATTCGGTGAAAATAACTGATTTTACAGGTCTTAAGATAAAAGAAATACTGGAAATTGAAAACGATTCGTTTTCCACTCCGTGGACAGAAAAAATGTTTGCGGATGAGCTTTTAAATCCGCTTGCGCACTACTTTCTTATGGAAGATAACGGTGAAAGTATCGGCTATGTTGGTTTCTGGCACATTATGGATGAATGCCATATAACCAATATTGCGGTAAAAAAAGCATTTCGCAGAAAAGGCTACGCTTCCGAACTTCTTAAAAAGGTAATTTCCTACGCAGAAGAAAACAGCATTGTTTTTATTACGCTTGAAGTTAGAGAATCAAATACGGGAGCGCAAAAGCTATACGAAAAATTTGGCTTTACAAACTGCGGAACACGAAAAAATTATTATCATAATCCTGCCGAAAATGCAGTTATTATGACAAGGAGCTGATTTTATGAGCGTTTATGTTTTAGGAATCGAAACCTCCTGCGATGAAACATCCTGCGCAATTGTCAAGGACGGCAGAGAGGTTATTGCAAATACTATTTACTCACAAATTGATATTCATACCGAATACGGCGGAGTTGTGCCGGAAATTGCCTCAAGAGCACACATTGAGAAAATTTCCTATGTGGTGGATAAAACCTTGAACGATGCAAATATGACATTTAACGATATTGACTGTATTGCCGTTACCTACGGCCCCGGACTTGTGGGTGCGCTTTTATGCGGTGTTTCCTACGCAAAGTCGCTTGCTTACGGGCTTAACATGCCTCTTATCAAGGTGCATCATATAAAAGGGCACATAGGTGCAAACTACATAAGCCACAAGGAGCTTGAACCACCGTTTTTATGCCTTGTTGTATCGGGCGGTCACAGTCATATTGTAGAAGTTAAGGATTACGACGAATTTAAAATTGTTGCTCAGACAAGAGACGATGCCGCAGGCGAAGCCTTTGATAAAATAGGCAGAGTTATGGGGCTTCCCTACCCGGGCGGTGCAAAAATTGACAAGCTATCCTACGAGGGAGATAAATATGCGGTTTCGTTTCCGCAAGTTACGTTTAAGGATTGCTACGATTTTTCTTTCAGCGGAGTTAAAACCGCAGTTATCAACTACCTGCACAGAATAGAGCAGAATGGTGTTGACGTTTTAAATGCGGATAATCACGAAATAATTTTAAACGAATTTTTAAACGGAAATGGCGTTAAACAGAATAAAAAAGAGCTTTCAAAAGCTGATATAGTGGCTTCATTTACGGAAGCAGTTACAGAAATTTTATCGGAAAACACAGTTAAATATGCAGTGGAGAAAAAATACAAAACCGTTGCAATTGCCGGAGGTGTTGCGGCAAATACGCATCTTAGAAGAAAGCTTACCGAAAAATGCGAAAAACACGGAATTAAATTTTTATATCCCGAACCCATACTTTGTACCGATAACGCCGCAATGATTGCGGCAATGGGATATTATTCCTACCTTAAAAAGGATTTTGCTGATATAAACTTAAACGCTGTGCCTTATGAGAGTATAGAGAAATAAAAACACAGACCTCGGATTATATGAGGTCTGTGTTTTCTATTTTTCACTTTTAATTTCAAAATATCGCTGTAAAACATTTATTAATAAATCTATATCTTTTTCAGGAAGTTTTTTTATATATTCCATTATTTCCTTAATTTTATCCGGATTATGAATTTCTGAATCAAAAAACTCAATAGGCGTAATGTCAAAATAACCACAAATATCAATAAAAGCATCCATTGACGGCAATGTTGCCCCCGAAGAAATAGACTGAATATATCCCTTGCTTTTGCCTAAATCATAGCTCATCTGATATTCGGAAACATTTTTCTTTATTCTAAGCTCTGTTATACGGCGACGTATAAAATCAATATACTCTTCTTTGTTTAAAATTATATTATTCATTATATATACTCCTGAATTATATTTTATTTAAGTATATATTATTTCAAAAAGGAATATTACCATTTAAAATAGTTTTTATTCGGTAAAAACTATTGACAAAACCATTTTTACTTGTTATAATGTAGCTGAAAATGCATTTTCAACCATTTAAAATGGAAACACATATAAAAAAGGAGTAATAAAAATGAAAAAAATCATTTCGTTTTTAACAATTTTATGTTTAATTTTTAGTATTACAGCACAAGCTGCAACATTAAAAAAGGGAAGTAGAGGTTCTGAGGTAAAAACCTTGCAACAGAATTTGAATGCATTATACAACTACGGTCTAGATGCAGATGGTATATTTGGTAATGCAACCAAATATGCTGTAATCGATTTTCAAAATAGGAACGGTTTAGAAGCAGATGGAATTGTAGGAAATATGACCAAATCAAAAATAAACGAATTATTAAACCAAAAAAACGCCTCTTCCAGTAGTTCATCAACTATGAAAAAAAATAGCAGAGGTGAAAACGTAAAAGATTTACAAATAAAATTGAATCAACTAGGATATGACATTGATGCAGACGGAATTTTTGGTTCTGCAACCAGAAGCGCTGTTCGCAAATTTCAAAGAGCTAATGGCTTAACAGTAGATGGAATTGTTGGTTCAGAAACTATGAATGCAATTAATAATGCTCTTACTACAAATACAACCTCTAATACAAGTAGTATACTTGATGAAAACATAAGCAAAGTATCAATTTACAGTCAACAAGGTGTAAGCTCATGTTGCAAAGCTGTTTCTTTAGCACAATTAGTAAATTTAATTTCCGGTTATGATAAAGTTTCAAATTTTAAATTTTGGAATGGAAAAATATGTACAAATTACGGAAATTATAGGTCTATAGTTGGTTCAGATGGAAACACATACAAATTAACATACAAACAAGACACTTATAAAGGTAGCAGTTCTGCCCAAAAATCGAAGATAGAAAATCTTCTAAAAAATGGACTACCAATTGTGGTGTTTGGTACAGCATCTACAGGAGGCCAGCATTGGGTTACTGTAATTGGAAAAAGCGGAAACGATTATAAAATCATTGATCCATACGATGGAGCCATCACAACTATGTCAGAAAAACGTTTCAAATTAGGATACAAAAATAGATATGGATATGTTTATTATTCACGCTAGTTAATGGTGTTTATTAATCAATTTTTAAAGGGAATTTAATCGCTACTGATTAAATTCCCTTTAAATTTTAATCAAAAAATCTTTTTGCTATTTCCGCAGTTTCCTTTGCATCCTTAGCGTAGTAATCTGCGCCGATTGTTTTTGCATAATCGGGAGTGAGCACTGCTCCGCCTACTATTATTTTACAGTCAAGTTTTTCCGAATGTATATGTTTTATTGCATCTTCCATACTTTTAAGTGTTGTTGTCATAAGTGCGGAAAGTCCTACAAGCTTAACGTTATTTTCTTTAATGCAGTCAACAATTGCTTGTGATGAAACGTCTTTTCCCAAATCAAGCACTGTATATCCGTAATTTTCAAGTATTACCTTTACAATATTTTTTCCGATATCGTGAACATCACCTTTAACAGTTGCAAGAATTATTGTTCCTTTTGAAATGGAATTTTCGTTCTGCATTCTTGCTTTAAGGACTTCAAAAGCCACTTTTACCGTTTCTGCAGACTGAATAAGCTGCGGTAAAAACAGTTTTCCTTTTTCATACAATTCTCCAACCACATCCAGAGCAGGAATAAGATGATTATTTACTATATCAAGCTCTTTTTCGGTTTTAAGAAGCTCTTCGGTTGCGGTTTTTGCCGCTTCTTTCAGACCTTTTACCACTATTGTCTGCAAATCCTGTTTTTCTTCGGAAACTGCAGGTGCAGGAGCTTTTGTATCAGCAGAAAATTTCTCTATATAATTATTGGCATTCGCATCGGTATTGTTAAGCACTTTAAACGCCGCAACTGCATTCATCATTGCTTCGGAATTGGGATTTATAATTGGCAAATCAAGTCCGCTGTGCATTGCCATTGTTAAAAATGTTGTATTAATAAGTTCTCTGTTCGGCAAGCCGAAAGATATATTTGAAACGCCAAGAATTGTTTTTACTCCAAGTCGTTCCTTAACCATTGAAACACCTTTCAGCGTTTCGTAAACATCCTCCTGCTGTGCCGAAGCAGTAAGAGTAAGACAGTCGATATAAATATCTTCTTTTGCAATGCCGTATTCCATTGCTCTTTTTACTATTTTTTCCGCAATTTCAAAACGCTCTTCGGCTTTTTTGGGGATGCCTTTTTCCGACAGGGTTAAACCTACAACTGCCGCACCGTATTTTTTTACAAGAGGCAGAATATTATCAAGAACTGCATCCTCGCCGTTTACAGAATTTACAAGAGGTTTACCGTTATAGTATCTTAATCCCTGCTTTACCGCTTCGGGATCGGAAGAATCTATCTGCAACGGTACACTTATTACTGTCTGCAATTCCTTAATAACATTTTTCATCATTTCGGGCTCATTGATTTCGGGCAGACCGACATTTACATCAAGTATATCCGCACCTGCATCCACCTGAGCAAATCCCTGTTCAATTATATAGGCAATATTGTTATCTATAAGTGCCTGCTTGAAAATCTTTTTACCGGTTGGGTTTATTCTCTCGCCGATAACCTTAACTCCGTCAATTTCCACATAAACAGACGGTGTACAAACCTTACTTGAATTAGCATAGTTATGAGGTTTTACATCGGCGCCTTTAAGTGTTTTTGCAACTTCTTTTATGTATTCCGGAGTTGTTCCGCAGCATCCGCCTGCAACTGAAATACCCATATCGGCAAATTCGTTAACGCATTTTGCAAATTCCTCTTTTGTTATATCAAAAACAGTAACTCCGTCAACCACTTTGGGAAGTCCTGCATTGGGCTGAACCATAACGGGTACATTGGTTGAAGATAAAATTTCCTCAACTATTCCCTTGAGCTGAACCGGTCCAAGTGAACAGTTAACACCTATTGCATCAACACCAAGTCCGGAAAGAACCGCAACCATACTCTTTACGGTACAGCCTGTAAAGGTTCTGCCCGTTTCTTCAAAGGACATTGTTGCAAAAACCGGAAGATTACTGTTTTCCTTTGCAGCTAAAACTGCCGCTTTCATTTCGTAAAGGTCGGTCATAGTTTCTATTAAAATTAAATCTGATCCTGCTTTAACTCCGCACACAATCTGTTTTTTAAATATTTCGTAAGCTTCATCAAAGGGCAGAGAACCAAGAGGCTCAAGAAGCTCGCCTATGGGCCCTATATCAAGAGCAACACCGGCTTTTCCTGCCGCCGCTTCCTTAGCATTTTTTACACCTGCGGTTATAAGCTCCTCAACGCTATATTCGGAACGGGCAATCTTTTTTTCATTTGCACCGAAAGTATTTGTGGTAATAAAATCAGCGCCTGCATCAATATACGCAGAATGGATTTCCTTTATTATTTCGGGATGGGTAATGTTAAGCTCCTCGGGAATTTCGCCAAGCTTAAGCCCTTTTTTCTGAAGCATTGTACCCATTGCACCGTCAAAAATTATTACTTTTGAAAAATCAGGCATAATATTGCCTCCTTGTGAATTCAATTTAACTTATAGTATATCACTATTTTTTAAATTCGTCAATGTTTTAAGATTATGTAAAATTTTTTATATTACTGTTGAAAATTTTCAAAAAAATGATATAATAGAAAATAGAAAAGTTTTACAAAGGAGAAACTATGGGCTTACTAATAGAAAAACTCAAAAAAATTGATATTGTTCTTTTTATATGCGTTGTTACTCTGAGCATAATAGGGCTTTTTCTTATAGCCAGCGCTTCGAAATCCAACGGGCAGATGACTAAAACCGTTATTATACAATCGGCAGGTATAATTCTTGGCATTGCTCTTTGTTTATTTCTCGCTTTCAGCGATTATGAAGCTCTTGCAAGCCATTCGTTTGGTCTGTTTTTGTTCAATGTATTATTTCTGATACTTGTTCTTGTTATCGGAACAGGCCGTGAAGAGGTTGGAGGAAGAAGCTGGATAAGATTTGCGGGTATTGGTATTCAGCCGGCAGAATTTGTTAAAATAGGATTTATTATTTCCTTCGCTTCTCAGTTAAGCAAAATTCAGGGAAATGTAAACAAGCCGAAAAATCTTTTTTTCTGCCTTTTGCACATTGGTGTGCTGGTTGGGCTGATTCTTCTTCAGCCTGATGCCGGAACTGCTATTATGTTCCTTGCTATATTTTTCGGAATGCTGTTTTTTGCAGGACTTAGTTACAAATACATTATTACCGGTCTTGCAGTTGCAGGAGCAAGCCTTGTTCCGTTGTGGATGTTTGTTTTTGAAGAATATCAGAAAAACAGAATACGGGTATTTTTCAACCCGGAGCTTGATCCTCAGCACGGCGGTTACCACGTTATTCAGTCAAAGCTTGCGGTTGGCTCGGGCGGACTTTTCGGAAAAGGCTTATTTAACGGTGTTCAGACACAGCTTGGTTATCTTCCTGCAAGCCATACCGACTTTATTTTCTCGGTTGCAGGCGAAGAGCTTGGATTTATGGGCTGCCTTGTTATAGTGCTTCTCATTATGTTTATTATAGGAAGAATAATCTACACTGCTTCAAAAGCTGATGATAAAACCGGTGCATTTATTGCTGTCGGAGTAGCTTCAATGCTTCTTGCGCAGTCTTTTGAAAACATAGGAATGACAATCGGGCTTACTCCCGTAACCGGTATCACTCTGCCGTTTTTAAGCTACGGAGGTTCTTCGGTTGTGGCAAGCTTTATGGCAATCGGGCTGGTTCTTAACGTTCATATGAAAAACAAAGGACTTAATTTCTAAAGAAAGGTTTTGATATTATGAAAAAATTTTTACAGGGTTTTCTTGCAGGCGTTGCGTTTTTTTCGGCAGTATTTGTACTTGTTAATTTTATTATGGAATTAAAGAAAAACAACAAATCAATAAATTTAAATAACTAAAAGCCAAAAGCTGTGATTCACTCACAGCTTTTGCTTTCCATTTACAAAAAATTTACTTGTATAAACTCTCAAAATATGGTAAAATATATTTAGAAAGGAGTTGGCATAATTGTCTTATAATAAAGAACAGTTATCCCGTTATGCATTAATGGCAGAACAAAGCGGGATAATGGACAATGAACTGTATACCAGGCACGATGTTAAAAGAGGCTTGCGCGACATAAACGGAAAAGGTGTTGTTGCAGGTCTTACCGAAATATCCGAAATTATTGCTTTTGAGGATGACGGTGTTACTCCTGCCGAGGGAAAACTGCTTTACCGCGGCTACAATATCCGTGACCTGGCAAAGGGCTTTCTTTCTGACAAGAGATTCGGTCTTGAAGAAGTTGCCTTCCTTTTGCTTTTCGGAGATTTGCCCAATAAAGCACAATACGAAGAATTTTTAAAGCTTATATCAGAAGAAAGAACGCTTCCTGATTCTTTTACCCGAAATTCAATAATGAATATTGCAGGAAAAGATTTAACTAATATGATTGCAAGATGCGTTCTCTCCCTTTACGCATACGATGAGAATGCGGATGACACAAGCATTGAAAATGTTATTTATCAGTCTGTAAGTCTGATAGCACGTCTGCCCGTTATTGCGGTTTACAGCTATCACGCTTATAACCACAAATTCAATAATCAGAGTCTTGTTATTCACCCTCCGAAGCCGGAATATTCCATTGCGGAAAATATTCTGCATATGCTTCGCCCCGATTCGGAATTTACCGAACTTGAAGCACGTATTCTGGATTTGACTTTAACACTTCACGCAGAACATGGCGGCGGTAACAACTCAACCTTTACCAACCATGTTGTTACATCTTCAGGAACAGATACCTATTCTGCCGTTGTGGCTTCTCTTTGTTCTTTAAAAGGGCCTCGTCACGGCGGTGCAAACGTAAAGGTTGTTGAAATGATAGACGACCTCAAAGCCAATGTTTCCGACTGGGAAAACGAAGATGAAATTGCCGAATATATAAGAAAGCTTTTAAACAAACAGGCTTACGACAGGCAGGGACTTGTTTACGGTATGGGGCACGCAGTTTATTCCCTTTCCGATCCCCGTTCCGAGCTTATGAAATCCTTTGCAGAAAAGCTTGCAATTGAAAACAACTGTATTGAAAATTATAATCTTTACACCAGAATAGCAAGAATTGCACCTCAGGTAATAGCCGAAGAAAGAAAAATCTACAAAGGTGTAAGTGCCAATGTAGACTTTTATTCCGGACTTGTTTACCGTATGCTTAATTTGCCCGAAGAGCTTTACACTCCGCTTTTTGCCATAGCAAGAATCTGCGGATGGTCTGCTCACAGAATTGAAGAGCTTGTTAACCGCGGCAAAATTATCCGTCCTGCTTATAAAGCAGTTTCCCAAAGAAGAGACTATATTAATATGGAAGAAAGATAAAAAGGGCGTTAACGCCCTTTCAGACTGTCGAAGAACCCGTTTTGCATTAAGCAAAAATCGGGTTTTTCTTCATATTTATTAAATTTAAGATAAAAATGAGTAAGTTGGAAGGGGTATTATTGCCCTTCCATTTCCATTTGGCAAGCTTTTTTAAAT
>JAFQLQ010000050.1 GCA_017414505.1 Clostridia bacterium | reverse complement strand
TCACTTAGATTTGGAACAATATTCTCTTTTATAGCATCTGTATGTATACGATAATTAACTTTAGCAAGTTCTCTTTTTGCACTCCACTCAAGTTCTTTTTGTTCATTAACTTTTAATCTTTGAAATTCTGTTATAAGATAAAGCTTAAATTCAGGGCTTAACCAACTTGCAAATTCAAATGCAATATCTCTGTGTGCAAATGTCCCGCCATTATTTCCCGACTTTGAAATTATTCCTATTGCATTCGTTGTTTCAATCCACTTTTGAGGAGATAAATAAAAGCTGTTTCTTCCTGCCTGATTTTCAAAGGTCGTAAATTCGAGACCTTTGAAATCTGGATTGTTTAATTTTTCCCATAAGCCCAAATATGAAATAACATCTTTATTTCGCATCCATGTCTGAATTGGAACTTTCGGCTCTTTCGGATTTGCATATCTGGCAATATCAGTAAGAGAAATATAATCCTCTTTATTTATCTTTTTATATTTAATATCTATACCATTTACTTCTATTTGATTATTTTTTGCCATATTGCTTTCTCCTTTCAAATTACGACATATTTCGACAAAATACTATGTTATAAAAACTGTATAATCTGAATGCCGAAGTTTTTACGATATAACTGCATATGAAATCTTGTTGCCGAAAGGCAATATACCGAAAATCTCTCGCTTTGCTTAAAATTATTATATTACATCTTATGAATAAATTCAACCATATTTACTAAATTTTAAGATTGTGAAAAAAATCACAATGAATATTATGTTTTGTATTGACAATCTTAATATTATATGATATTATAACATTGTTAAAAGTTTAACAATGTTTAAAACTTTAAGGAGTGATATATATGGATAACAGAAATGAATTTCCTTTGGTTGACAGCGTTGAAGCTCTCGAAAAAGCTTTAAAAAGAATAAGAGAAGCTCAGAAAATTTTCGGAACCTATTCTCAGGAGCAGGTTGATAAAATCTTTTTCGAGGCGGCAATGGCGGCAAACCGGGCAAGAATCCCTCTTGCGAAAATGGCAGTTGCCGAAACGGGAATGGGTATTGTGGAGGATAAGGTTATAAAAAACCACTATGCTTCCGAATACATTTACAACGCTTATAAAAACACAAAAACCTGCGGAATTATTGACGAAGATAAAGCGGCAGGCATAATAAAAATTGCAGAACCTATCGGTGTTGTTGCGGCAGTAATTCCCACAACCAACCCCACTTCAACTGCAATTTTCAAAACTCTTCTTGCATTAAAAACAAGAAACGGTATAATAATAAGCCCTCATCCGAGAGCGAAAAACAGTACAATTGCGGCGGCAAAAATTGTTCTTGAAGCGGCAGTTAAAGCAGGAGCTCCGGAGGGGATTATCGGCTGGATAGATGTACCCTCACTTGATATGACAAATACAGTTATGAAAGAATCGGATATAATTCTTGCAACCGGCGGCCCCGGTATGGTTAAAGCGGCTTATTCTTCCGGAAAGCCTGCAATAGGTGTTGGCGCAGGAAACACACCTGCAATTATAGACGATACTGCGGATATTCTTCTTTCGGTTAACTCCATTATCCATTCAAAAACCTTTGATAACGGTATGATTTGTGCATCGGAGCAGTCTGTAATTGTTCTGGATAAAATCTACAAAAAGGTTAAAAAGGAATTTGCCGACAGAGGCTGTTATTTCCTAAACGAAGAAGAAACCGAAAAGGTAAGAAAAACCATTATCATAAACGGTTCCTTAAACGCAAAAATTGTAGGACAAACAGCTAATAAAATAGCAGAGCTTTCGGGAATAAGTGTTCCTGAAAATACAAAAATATTAATCGGCGAAGTGGAAAATTACGATTTATCCGAAGAATTTGCACACGAAAAGCTTTCGCCCGTACTTGCAATGTATAAGGCGAAGGATTTTGATAATGCACTTGTAATAGCAGAACAGTTAATTGAGGATGGCGGTTTGGGGCACACATCTTCACTTTATGCAAACGAGGTTACAGCAAGAGAGAAGCTTGAAAAGTTTGCTCACCGTATGAAAACCTGCCGTATACTTTTAAATACCCCCTCCTCTCAGGGCGGTATAGGAGATTTGTATAACTTCAGCCTTGCTCCGTCGCTTACTTTAGGCTGCGGTTCGTGGGGCGGAAACTCCGTTTCAGAGAATGTAGGAGTTGCACATCTTCTTAATACAAAAACCGTTGCCGAAAGGAGAGAAAATATGCTTTGGTTCAGAACTCCCCAGAAAGTGTATATGAAAAAAGGTTGTCTTGCTGTTGCGCTTGACGAGCTTAAACACGTTATGAATAAAAAGAATGTATTTATAGTTACTGATACATTCCTATATGAAAATAGGTATACAAAGCCAATTACCGATAAACTGGAACAGCTTGGTATAAATTACACCGTATTTCACGATGTTGAACCCGATCCCACCCTTGCCTGCGCAAAAGAGGGTGCTAAGCTTATGCAGAGCTTTAAGCCCGATGCAATTATAGCAATAGGCGGCGGTTCTGCAATGGATGCCGCAAAAATTATGTGGGTTATGTATGAGCATCCCGAGGCAGACTTTATGGATATGGCAATGCGATTTGTGGATATAAGAAAACGTATCTACACCTTCCCGAAAATGGGCGAAAAAGCATATTTTATTGCTGTTCCGACCTCTGCAGGTACAGGTTCGGAGGTTA
The DNA here is from genome assembly GCA_017414505.1 of Clostridia bacterium. Taxonomy (GTDB): domain Bacteria; phylum Bacillota; class Clostridia; order UMGS1840; family HGM11507; genus RGIG1932. The sequence goes on along the minus strand of JAFQLQ010000050.1, from coordinate 14,348 downwards.
CACCCTTTGCAGTAATAACCGATGAAGAAACAGGAATTAAATATCCTCTTGCGGATTACGAATTAATGCCAAATATGGCGATAGTTGATGCCGATTTAATGATGAACGCACCAAAAGGCCTTACTGCGGCTTCGGGTATTGATGCTCTTACTCATTCGCTTGAAGCGTATGCGGCAATGCTTGCAACTGATTATACCGACGGTCTTGCACTAAAGGCAATTAAAACGATATTTGAATATCTTCCGAAAGCATACGATAACGGTGCAAACGATCCCGTTGCAAGGGAAAAAATGGCAAACGCCGCAACAATGGCAGGTATGGCATTTGCCAATGCATTTCTGGGAATATGTCATTCAATGGCGCATAAGCTTGGCGCTTATCACCATTTACCTCACGGTGTTGCAAATGCACTTTTAATAAACGAAATTATCCGTTTCAATGCTTCCGAAACACCTGTTAAAATGGGAACATTCCCGCAGTATGACCATCCTCATACACTTGCAAGATATGCAGAAATTGCAGATTTCTTAAGATTGCCGGGTAAAAACGATACAGAAAAAATGGAAAATCTTATTAAGGAAATTGATAAGCTTAAGGAAAAAGTCGGAATCAAAAAATCTGTTAAGGAATACGGAATTTCCGAGGAAGACTTTATGGCAACACTGGATGAAATGACAGAAGCGGCATTTGACGACCAGTGCACAGGCGCAAACCCCAGATACCCCTTGATGAGCGAAATGAAAGAAATTTATCTTAAGGTTTACTATGGCAAATAGGAGGTTTTAGTATGGATTTTGAAAAAATTATAGCGGTTCGTCCCACAAAAACAGTTTATAAGGATAAGGAATTTGCAATAAAGGTTTTCAACGAGGATTATAAAAAATCCGACGTTTTAAACGAAGCCTTAAACCACGCAAGAGTTGAAGAAACAGGTCTTGCTATCCCTAAAATAATTGAGGTTAAGAAAATAGACGGAAAATGGGCAATAGTAACCGAATATATAGAGGGCGAAACTCTTGCATCACTAATGGAAAGAAAGCCTGAAAAGCTGGATGAATATCTTGATTTGTTTGTTAATTTGCAGATTGAAGTGCACAGCAAAAGAGCACCTTTGCTAAATAAACTTAAGGATAAAATGAACACGAAAATTTCAATGGCAGACCTTGATGCAACCACAAGATACGAGCTTCATACACGTCTTGAGGGCATGAAAAAGCATACCAAAGTGTGTCACGGAGATTTTAACCCGAGTAATATAATTATCACAAAGGATAATGTTCCCTATATTCTTGACTGGTCGCACGCAACTCAGGGTAACGCTTCTGCCGATGCGGCAAGAACCTACCTTCTGTTCTGTCTTGCAGGTCAGGATTATATTGCAAACAAGTATATGAATGCCTTCTGTTTAAAGAGTGATACAGCAAAACAGTATGTTCAGCAGTGGCTTCCCATCGTAGCAGCTTCACAGTCCGTAAAAGGAAAACCCGAAGAAAGAGAATTTCTTTTAAAATGGGCTAATGTTGTTGACTACGAATAAATAATAGTGTATAATGGAATGTAGAATTTTTTCTGCATTCCATTATTTTAGGAGGTGAATATAGTGAACAAAAAACTAAAAAAATATGTGCTTACGGCAATGCTTTCCGCACTCACAATGATTGCAACAGGCATGCTTCCAAAAATTCCCGTTCCTGCAACGGGCGGATATGTGCACCTGGGAGATACGGTTATTATTGTGTCCTCTATGCTTTTCGGCCCGTGGGTTGGAGCGCTTTCTGCCGCAATAGGCTCTGCCCTTGCCGACCTTATCGCAGGCTATGCACAGTACATAATTCCAACCTTTATTATAAAAGGTCTTATGGGCTTTGTTGTGGGAAAATTAAGCTTCGGAAACCATTCAAAATTAGGCGTAAAACAGCTTTGCGGACTGCTTTTTGGCGGAATAATTATGGTTGGAGGCTATTATGTATTTGAAGTTGTTATGACCTCAAGTGCAATTGTTCCTTTGGAAGCCGTTCCTTTTAATGTAATGCAGTATGCGGTTGGTACTGTTCTTGGTCTGATACTCTATTTTGCGTTGAAGGACAGAATTAATAAAATGTAAAAAACAACAATACGGAGCAGTGAAATTCACTGCTCCGTACTGTTATTATTTCTCAAATTTACTGTCTCTTTCTCTTATAAAGAACCTTAATGGCGTACCCTCAAATCCGAAAATGCTCCTTAACTGATTTTCGAGGTATCTTTCGTATGAAAAATGCATCAGACGCACATCGTTAACGAAAATAACAAACGTGGGCGGCTTGATATCAATCTGAGTACCGTAGAAAATTTTAAGTCTGCGGCCTTTATCGCTGGGCGGCTGAACCTTTGCGGTTGCTTCTGCAATAATATCGTTTAGCATACCCGTTTTAACTCTTAAAGTCTGCTGGTCTCTTACAAAGTCGATAAGCTCAAATAATTTGTTAACTCTAAGCCCCGTTTTAGCAGAAATGAAAACTGCCGGAGCATATGTCATATAACTTAAACCGTCCTGTAAATCCTTACGGTAATTCTGCATGGTTTTACCGTCTTTTTCCATAATATCCCACTTGTTAACAACAAGGATAATACCTTTTCCCTGTTCGTGAGCGTATCCTGCAATTTTTGTATCCTGCTCGGTAACACCTTCGGTTGCATCAAGCACCATAAGGCATATATCTGCTCTTTCAACAGCCTGATAGGAACGAAGAACGCTGTATTTTTCAACTTTGTCGCTTACCTTGCTTTTTCTTCTTATACCTGCAGTATCAATAAAGGTGTATTCCTTATCGCCGTAAGTAATTTTTGAATCAATAGCATCCCTTGTTGTGCCGGGAATGTTGCTTACAATAAGTCTGTCCTCGTTTAAAAGTCTGTTTATAAGTGAAGATTTTCCTGCATTCGGTTTACCTATAACGGCAATTTTTAATGCGTCGTCCTCATCTTCGTCTTCAATTTCATCAAAAAATTTGCAAACCTCGTCAAGCAAATCGCCTATTCCCAAGCCGTGAACAGAAGAAACCCCAATGGGATCGCCAAGTCCAAGATTATAAAATTCATAATGTTCGCAGAAATCCTTACCCATATAATCGGCTTTGTTGCAGGCAAGAACAACGTTTTTGCCTGATTTCTGAAGCATAGCCGCAACATTGGAATCTGCCGCAGTAATGCCTTCCTTTATATCGGTTAAGAAAATTATAACATCCGCAAGCTCAATTGCGGCATTCGCCTGAGTGCGCATCTGAACAAGAATTTCATCCTTGCTTTCCGGCTCAATACCGCCGGTGTCGATTAACGTAAATTTCTTTCCGCACCATTCGGTTTCGCCGTAAATTCTGTCACGGGTAACGCCGGGGGTGTCCTCAACAATGGAAATTCTTTTTCCTATTATTTTATTAAATAATGTGGATTTTCCCACATTAGGTCTGCCAACTATGGCAACTACCGGTTTAGCCATATTTAAACCTCCTCTAATTAAGTATTTTTTCTACAAAATCTTTTCCGTTACAGTCATTAAATTCGATTTTGATGTTTAGCTCCTTTTCCAAATCGGCAGGAGTAAGGTCGTCTAAGAATAAATCGCCCTCAGCCCGTAAAACCGAGCGGGAAAGAATAAGCTTTTCGCCTAAATCCTGACCTTTTGCCGCATTTATTATATCTTTGCCTCCAAGCAGTCCCGTTACCGAAACGTGACCGCCAAAAAGGTTGTTTTTTGCACAGATAACATTAATTTCAACGGGGTATAAAGCACTTATTTTTTCAGCAAGCATTTTTATGTGTTTGTAAGCACATTCACCCGTTATTATGCTTTTTTTGCCGGGTTTAATTCCGTCTTTTTTTATTAAAAGCTCGTCCTCAACCTCGGTTATTAAGGATGTCATAAGTCCTACACCGTTTTCAATTTGCGGAAAGCCTTCGTAATAATCCTGACCGGGCAGGGGAAGCTCCGCTTTTATATAAAATTCGTCTGCAAGATAAACAATTCTGAGACCGTGTTTTTTATAAAATTCATCCTGAATTTTTTCTACCTGACGGATAACCTTTTCGGAATCCTCTTTTGTAAAGGCTTCTGCCTTAAAAAGATTTTCGCGGTGCGCCGTAAGTCCCATCGGCACTACCGATAGGCTGTGCATCATAGGGAAAAAACGCTCCAAATCACGAATAGTTTTATCAAGATGCTCTCCGTCGTTTACATTCTTTACAAGAACAATCTGACAGTTAATTTCAATGCCGTTTTCAGTAAGCTTTTTGATTTTTTCGCATATTCCCGAAGCGTTGGGATTTTTTAGCATAAAAACTCTCAAATCGTCGTCGGTGGTGTGAACCGAAATATTAATGGGAGAAAGACGTATTTTTATAATTTTATCAATTTCCGCATCATCTATGTTGGTAAGAGTAACGTAATTACCCGTCAAAAAGGACAGACGGGTATCATCATCCTTGAAATAAAGCGGTTTTCTGAGCCCTTTTGGAAGCTGGTCTATAAAACAGAAAATACATTTGTTTTTACAGCTTCTTGGCTTGTCTATCAAAGAGGTTTCAAATTCAACACCCAAATCCTCGTATTCTTCTTTTTCTATCTCAAATACGATAATTTCATCGGGTGTTTTTACCTCAACTTCTACATATTCATTTGCAAGTAAAAAGCGGTATTCAAGGGCATCGGTAAACTTTTCGCCGTTGATGGAAATAATTTCATCACCAAGCTCAAAGCCCATTTCCTCTGCAATGCTTCCGCTTTCAATTTTTGTTATAATAGCTCCCATAAATTTCACCAAATTATATTATACTACAAATGACGGATAAAATCAAACACTTTTTTCATAAGATTGACTTTTAAAATGAAATGTGTTATTATATCAGAAAAAAAGGAGGAATAAAAATGCTTGAATTCAGATATGACACTCAGCTTCTTATAGAGGGCGAAAATCTTGATGAAGATAATATAAGAGAATATTTTACAAATAACTTAAAGGGCGACTGCCTGCTTGCCGTTGGGGATGAGGAGTTAATTAAAATTCATTTTCATACCAATGAGCCGTGGGATGTTCTTAAATATTGCTCAACACTGGGAGAAATCTTTGATATAGTTGTTGAGGATATGGACAGGCAGGAAAGAGGCTTGCAGGGATAAAAATACAGACGTTGTTTGCAGATAGGGGCAGACAACGTCTTTTTTATATCAGTAATTTTTCAGAGCAAATAAAATTCCAATGGCTTTTTGCTGTTTTTGCTTGTCTAAATCTTTAAAAATATCCAGTAGTTCAATTTCACTTGAAGTTAACGCATCTTTTATAAATTTTTCTGCAGGTGTTTTAATGTTGGAATTTCCGATTATATAATCAACAGAAGTGTTAAAAATTTCAGACATTTTAATCAATGTATCAATGCTTGGCTGATGTATTCCGCTTTCATAAGAGCTAATCATTTTTTGAGATACGTTAAGCTTTAAAGCTAAACCTACCTGATTAAGATGTTTTTCTTTTCGTAATTCTGCAATTCTATTCATAAAAACCTCCAAAAATATACCTTATGTGAATAATTATATTCCTTTTGCTTGACAAATTATGTAATTAAGAGTATAATTCTATTCGTAAAACGAATAAAAACGGAGGGATATTATGAAAAAGAAAATTTTTGCATTAACAATGGTTATTAGTATGCTGTTTTCCTGCATAGCTTATGCTAATGAAGGGGTATCGCTTTTTGCGGTGAGTGGAAAAGGAACAGAAGCAAATCCTTTTAGGATAACAAATGAAGAAGAATTATTGCTTCTTGCGGATTTCCCGGAATGTTATTTTGAACTTGAAAATGATATTGAACTTACTTCTGCGTGGGAGCCTGTTGCAGATTTTTCGGGATATTTTAACGGAAAAGGTCATACAATTACGGTTTCGGAGTATGTTGAAAAGTATAAAATGGGATTCTTTGGAATATTAAACGGAACAGTTGAAAATTTAACATTCAATGCAGTAGAACTGGAATTTTCTAACTCGGGATTCTCAAGTGGTGATAAGGCTTATGCCGGTGTTATTGCAGGAAAAGTAAATGGCACAGTTCGTAATTGTAAGGTTGTTGGTAATATTAATGTTAAGTCAGCAGATTACAGCTCCGTTGGGGTGATATGCGGAACTTGTAGCGGAACAATAGAGAAAACAATATCAGAAGCAGTCATTTCTTCAGAAAGGTCGATTGGGGGAATATGTTCTACTCTTCAAGGTACTGTAAGTGAATGTGCAGTTTTCAATGATTATATAAAGAATAGTTCTATATATGGTTTGGTGGAATCCCTTAATGGCGGTGAAATAATTAATTCATATAATTTTGATAAAAATGTAAGTACAAAAAGTGTTGGTTACCGTGGTATTGCAGGTTCAAATGGTGGTGGAAAAATAATTAACTGTTACAGCCGGGGCATAAGCGGAATTACGGGAACTAAATATGGAATATCATCAGGCGGAACAATGACAAATTGCTATTATGATAAAGTTGTTTTAGGCAATACAGCCACAGCTTACGGCACACCCAAATCCACCCTTGCCATGAAAATGCAGGTAACATATAAAGACTGGGATTTTGAAAATATCTGGGGAATAGATGAGAGCGAAGAAAATCCCATAAACGACGGATATCCTTATCTTAAATGGATGCATGAAAATGCTGCACAGCCTGTAACCTTGTCATCAGCAAAGGCAGTTGCAGGAAATATTGTTTTTGATGTAAAAATAACAGATATAACCGACATTTATATGCTTCATATTGCGTTATATAACAGTAATAACGAGCTTTGCGATTATATAGTAGTTCCCAATGAAAGACTTCTTAAGGATGCTTTTGTTGTTTTCCCGGATAATAATGGAGCAACTTCGGCAAAAATATTTACATGGAACGAAGAAAACAAAATTGAACCTGTTGCAAAAAATGAATTAATTCAGATAGAAAGATAAAAAATATACCGCAGAATTTTTTCTGCGGTAATTTTTTTATTTCCTGTAATCAATATACTTCATATTTTTAACAAGATATTCAAGTCCTGAAAAGATTGTTGCAATAATCATAAGTATAACCGAAATTTCGATTATGGGGAAGGGGATTACGGCTTTAATCTGATGTGTTAAAAGCACTAAAATCAATGTTATCATCTGAATAACCGTTTTCATTTTACCCCATATGGAAGCGGCAATAACAACATCTTTGGAAGCAACAAGCCGTAAAGATGTTACTAAAAATTCTCTGACAATTACGATAATAACCGCAACCGAGGATAAAAGTCCGATATCCACAAGTGCAATCATAGTGGAAAGCACAAAAATTTTATCTGCAAGCGGATCTAAAAATTTTCCGAAATCCGTTATCTGATTGTTCTTTCTTGCCAGATGGCCGTCTAAAGTATCTGTTATGGAAATAAGTGCAAATAAAACAACCGAAATCCACGAAAACATACTGTTATCGGGCGTTATTTTATAAACAAAAACAAGCAGAATCGGGATAAGAATTATTCTCAGCAAAGTAAGCTTATTTGGTGTATTCATTTTAAAATCTTCCTTTTAATCTATTATTTTTCCGGTAAGGTCGTAACCGTCAGCACCGGTGATTTCAACATTTACATAGTCGCCGAATTCTATGGGAGTTTCGCTTTCAAACATAACCATTCCGTCGATATCCACACTGTCCTTATATGTTCTTCCGAAATAAACTCCGTATTCGTTGTGAAAGCCCTCAACAAGAACCTCGTACACCTTGCCGATTTGCTTCCTGTTGTTTTTTTCCATAATTTCCGACTGCAGTTTCATAATGCGGTCGTTTCTTTCCTGCTTCACTTTTTTTGGAATCTGAGGCTTCATAGAATATGCTTTTGTGCCCTCTTCCTTGGAAAAAGCAAAGCTTCCCAAACGGTCAAATTCGGTTTCCTTTATAAAATTATAAAGCTCTTCAAATTCCTCATCGGTTTCAGAGGGGAAGCCGGTTATAACCGTTGTTCTTATGGCGGCATCGGGCAGAATTTTTCTGATGTTTTTCATAAGAGCTTCTATTTGCGCGCGGTCGCTTCTTCTGTTCATCAGTTTTAAAATTCTGTCGTTAATATGCTGAATGGGAATATCAAAATAATTAACAATTTTTTCGTTGTCCCTGATAAACAAAAGTAACTCTTCGTCAATCATTTCGGGATACAGGTAATGAAGTCTTATCCACTTTATTCCGTCAATTTCCGTAAGCTTTGAAAGTAAGGGAATAAGCATATTTTTGCCGTATAAATCAATACCGTAGCGGGTGGTATCCTGAGCAACAACAATAAGCTCTGTAACACCGTTGGAAGCCAAGGTTTCAGCCTCTTTTACAAGGGAATTAATTTCTCTTGAAACATAACCGCCCCTTATTTTGGGAATAGCGCAGTAAGCACAGCGGTTGTTGCAGCCCTCGGCAATTTTAAGATACGCATAGTAAAATGGCGTGGTCTGAATACGGGGCAGGTGATTGAAATTATCCGCATCACTTTTTTCAAGATAAACTTTTCTGCTGCCCTTTAAGGTTTCTGCAACAATTTCGCAGATTTTATCAAAACAGAAAACACCTGCAACTGCATCCACCTCATCGGGGAAATTATCTAAAATTTCTGCACCGTAGCGCTGTGCCAGACAACCTGTAACAATAAGCTTTTTAAGGTTTCCCTCTTTCAGCTCGGAAATATTCAAAATTTCATCAATGGCTTCCTGCTTTGCACTTTCGATAAATCCGCAGGTGTTTATTATTGCAACATCTGCCTCTTCTTCGGCAAGAGTTATTTCATAACCGCCGTTTTTTAAAAGTGCAAGCATATTTTCCAGATCGCAATGGTTTTTTGAGCAACCCAGAGATACGGGAAAAACTTTAATTTTGTTCATAATCTGCCCTTTCTATTGCCTTGTTTATTTCGTCAAAGGAAAAACCGCGGCGGAAAAGAAACGCTTTTACTTTTTCAATATCTTTTCTTTCAACAACGCCGTTTTTCTTAAGGGAATTAATTTTGTTCTGAGCGAGGGAATAAATCTCCCCGCTGTGGTAACATTCTTCAATAACCTGTTCAATAATATGTTCTTTAATTCCGTAGCGGAACAATGCAGATTTTATGTATGCTCTGCCTTTTTTGCGATTGTTTACGGCGTTTTGGGTAAAGCTCCTTGCAAAATCCTCATCGTTTACGTAATTGCGCTCTTTAAGATAAGCAATTGTTTCGGAAACTGCATCTTCGCAGTAACCTTTTTCTTTCATTTTATCGGTTAACTGTTTTTCGCAGTAATCCTTTAAGGAAAGCAGATAAAAGCAGTAGCTTCTTGCATCCTCCGCAGAATTATAATTAATCTTCTTCATCAGCGGTAATGATATCTTCTTTTTCAGGAGCATCTACCGGTGCAAAACCGTTTAATTCACGGATTTTATTTTCAATTTCGGTGCAGATTTCGATATCATCTTCAAGATATTTTTTAGCATTTTCTCTGCCCTGACCGATTCTTGTTTCGCCGTAGCTGAACCACGCACCGCTTTTCTTAATGATATCTGCTTCAACAGCCATATCTAAAATACAGCTTACCTTTGAAGCACCTTCACCGTACATAATATCAAATTCAGCTTCCTTGAAGGGCGGAGCAACCTTGTTTTTAACAATTTTAACCTTTGTTTTGCTTCCGGTTCTTTCACCGTCTTCTTTTATAGCTTCAGCTTTTTTAACTTCAATTCTCATAGAAGCGTAGAATTTAAGCGCTTTACCGCCGGTTGTAACCTCACTTGGCCCGTAGGAAAAACCAACCGACATTTTTTCTCTTAGCTGATTAATGAAAATAGCAGTTGTTTTGGATTTGTTGATAATACTTGTAAGCTTTCTCATAGCTTTGGACATAAGTCTTGCATGCAATCCCATCTGCTGGTCGCCCATCTCTCCGTTGATTTCGTCCTTTGGAACAAGAGCCGCAACAGAGTCAACTACGATGATATCAATAGCATTGGAACGGATAAGAGCTTCTGCAATTTCAAGTGCCTGTTCACCGTTATCCGGCTGAGAAACAAGCAGATTATCAATATCAACGCCAAGCTGTTTTGCATAAACGGGATCAAGTGCGTGTTCAGCATCGATAAATGCAGCTTCGCCGCCTGCTTTCTGAGCTTCTGCAATAATATGAAGAGCAACGGTGGTTTTACCGGAGGATTCCTGACCGTAAATTTCGATAATTCTTCCTCTCGGAACACCGCCTACACCGGTTGCAATATCAAGAGATAAAATACCTGTGGGAATAACATCCACATTCATTGCTGTGGACTGACCAAGACGCATAATTGTGCCTTTTCCGTACTGTTTTTCTATCTGAAGCATAGCAGCTTCGAGAGCTTTTTTCTTTTCTTCGTTCATTTTATCATATCCTTTCTATTTTAGATAGTTTATTATCATTGCCATAACATTTTTAACTGTCATAAGTCTTATTTTTTCTCTGTTTCCGGTTAAATTAAACTTGCTTACCATAGAGGTATTATTTGTAACAAATCCGGAATACACAAGTCCTACGGGCTTTTCTTCTGTTCCGCCTCCGGGCCCTGCAATGCCGGTAACGCTTATTGCAATATCCGCCTTGGAAATGGATTTAATGCCCTTTGCCATCTGAATTGCAACCTCTTCGGAAACCGCACCATACTGCTTTAAGCTTACGGAGCTTACACCAACAACGGTCATTTTTGCTTCGTTTGCGTAGGTTACCGCACCGAAGCCGAAAACATCGGATGCACCGGGAACATCAGTAAGAGTTTTTGCTATGTAGCCTGCTGTGCAGGATTCGCAGAAAGCAACCTTTTTGTTGTGTTTTTTAAGCAGTTCAACTGCCTTTGAAGGAAGAGTATCCTCATCCTCACCGTATATATTTTTTTCAAAATGACTGTAAATTTTATCACGGTATGTGGAAAGCAATCGCAGAGCATCCTGCTTGTCGTAGCCTTTGGCGGTTATTTTTATGTGAACCTCACCAAGTTTTGCGTAAGGTGCGATTACGGGATTTTTAGTCTGTGTCATAAGGTCGTATAAAACCGATTCCACATAGGATTCGCCAAGACCGAAAATTTTAATTATTTTTTCCGCAATATATCCCTCGTGCTTAGCTGCAAGATAGGGCTTTATCTTATCCTGAACCATAGGAATAAGCTCGTTGGGAGGGTCGGGAAGTAAAACGAAAATTTTTCCGTCATTTTCTAAAATCATTCCCGGAGCTGTTCCGTTGGGATTTTCAACAACGGCAGAATCTTCTATAATTTTAGCCTGTAACAGATTATTTGGCATCATTGTTCTGCCAAGCCTGTCAAAATATTCTTTGATGGTTGCTTCAACCTCGTCGGAATGATAAAGCTTTTTATTATTAATTTTTGCAACTGCGTTTCTTGTTATGTCGTCGTAAGTGGGGCCAAGACCGCCGATAGTGATTATAAGCTCGGCTCTTTTTTTTGCAATTTCAAGAACCTCACACATTAAATCCATATCGTCGCAAACGGCGCTTCTGTAAACTGTGTTTACTCCAACCGCACTGAGCTCCTTTGCGATAAAGGGTGCGTTTGTATCAATAATATCGCCTGTTACAACCTCAGTTCCCACCGAAACAATTTCACAAATCATATTAATACTCCTGTTTGTTTGCGCCAACAACACCGGTGGTTTTTATAACGATTTTTTCGGTGTTTTCAACGGCTTTTTCAACCAATTCATCTATGTTTGGCATAAGCTTTTCTGCTTTTTCGCAGAAATCGTTTTTGGGCTTTGTTTTGGGATGCTTGGGAACAAATACGGTACAGCAATCCTCGTAGGGGAGAATTGAAGTATCGTAGGTATCAATTTCTCTTGAAATTTTTATAATATCCTCTTTGTCCATACCGATTAAAGGTCTGAATACGGGAAGAGAAACTGCTGAATTTGTAACATTTAAGCTGTCGATTGTCTGAGAAGCAACCTGACCTAAGCTTTCGCCGGTAACAAGTGCTCCGCAACCGTTCTGAACTGCAATTTTCTCAGCAATTCGCATCATATATCTTCTCATAATAACAGTTAAAAGCTCTTCGGGACACTTATCGTTTATTTCAAGCTGAATATCGGTGAAGGGAACAACAAAAAGCTCCATTCTGCCAACATATTCAGTCATTAACCTTGCAAGCTCAATAACCTTGTTTTTTGCACGCTCCGAGGTGTAAGGATAAGAATGAAAATGTATTCCTATAAGCTCAACACCACGTTTTGCAATCATATATCCTGCAACGGGACTGTCAATACCGCCGGAAAGTAAAAGTCCGCATTTTCCGTTGATGCCGAGAGGCAGACCGCCTGCGCCTTTTTCCTTGTGAGCGTAAACGTAAGCGCCTTCTTCCCTTATTTCAACCATAACGGTTATGTCGGGATTTTTAACGTCAACCTTTAAATCCCTGTGAACCTTACTGTATAAAAATCCGCCTACATCCTGCTGAATATCGGGAGATTTTAACGGGAATTTTTTATCGGGACGTTTAACCTCAACCTTAAAGGTACGTTTGCCTTCCATTTCGGCAACAAGAGCTTCGTAAGCCTTGTCTTTTATAACAGCCATATCTTTTTCAAGAGATGTAACACGGCTTATCCAAATAATTCCGAAAACTTTTTTAAGACGGCTGATGGCCTCATCGTAATCGTAGCCCTCGTTTGCGGGAACAATGTAGAAAGTAGCCTGACATCTTCTTATTTTAATTTCGCCAAGACCGTAAAGCTTGTATTTTATATTTTTAACAAGTCTGTCTTCAAAAAGGGGACGGTTAAGACCTTTTAAAATAATTTCCCCGTATTTAATCATTATAATATCCATAATTTATTTTAACCTTTTCCTTAGAATTTCTATTTCACGTTTAACGGTTTCAATTGCGTAGTCGATTTCCTCTTCGGTGTTGTCACCGGATAAGCTGAATCTTATTGCACTGTCCGCAAGCTGTTTTGAAAAGCCCATTTTTTCAAGAACCTTTTCCTTAACACCGTTGTTGGAGCAGGCAGAACCGCTTGAAACATAAATACCAAACTGCTCCAGAGTGTGAAGAATAATTTCCGAACGGATTCCCGTAAAGGAAATATTAAGAATGTGAGGAGCACTGTTTTCTGTATCTGTGTTAATATGGATTTTTTCCATATCCTTAAGTCCGTTAAGCAAACGAAGCTTAAGAGCTTTTATATAATCTGTTTTGTCGTTTTTAATATGCTCGCTTAAAGCAATTCCGAACCCGTAAATACCGACGGCATTTTCAGTTCCGTTGCGAAGTCCTCTTTCCTGACCTCCGCCGTAAATAACCGGCTTCATTAAAAGACCGTCTTTAATATAAATTGCGCCAACTCCCTTGGGGCCATTTATTTTGTGGGAGCTGAAGGTAAGAATATCAGCCTTTTCGAGCGGAATTTTCATAAAGGACTGAACACAGTCTGAGTGAAGAACGGTATTTTTGTTTTTTGAAGAAATAATTTCTTTGATTTTTTTAATATCAAAAATTTCGCCGGTTTCGTTGTTAACCTGCATAACACTTACAAAAGAAGTGTTATCGTCAATAAGCGACGAAAGTTCATCATAATCAAGCTTGCCGTTTTCCCTGCATTTAACGTATTTTACATCGTAGCCCTGTGTTTCCAGATACTTGAACGGTTCGGAAACCGAAGCGTGTTCCGCAACTGTGGTAATAATACGCTTGCCTTTTCTGGGATTTCTTAAAACATAGCCTAAAATTGCAAGATTATTTGCCTCTGTTCCCCCGGACGTGAAATAAATGTTTTTTTCATTACATTTAAGATAGGAGGAAAGAACACCTCTCGCAAAGCTTATTTTATCCTCGGCATTCATACCCATTCTGTGAAGCGATGAGGGATTGCCGTAGTTTTCCGTCATCATTTCTATCATTTTTTCATTTACAACAGAAAACGTCTTTGTAGTTGCACTGTTGTCAAGATAAACCTGCATAAAATTTCACCCTATAATATTTTACAATAAAAATGTCAATAATTCAATATCTTTTTAGAAAATAATTGCAATAAAAAAAAGAAAGCGTGAAAGCTTTCTTAATTAAATGGTGTCAGTTCTTTCTGAAATGTAGTCAACAGAGGTGTTGTGAAAATCTGCCTGAGTTAAATCTTTTAAACGTGGATAGAATGCCATAACCTGACCTCTTTTACATTTGAATAAATCAATATCATTTTCGGTAATTTGTAATTATTGTTGAAATAAAGAAATAAACCACCTATACTCGTAGATGGTTTATTATACTTTGTATAACTAAATAACCGAAAGTAACCACTTGATAGTTTCTTTTTGTTATTTTAT
>JAFQLQ010000049.1 GCA_017414505.1 Clostridia bacterium | reverse complement strand
ATTTAAAAAAGCTTGCCAAATGGAAATGGAAGGGCAATAATACCCCTTCCAACTTACTCATTTTTATCTTAAATTTAATAAATATGAAGAAAAACCCGATTTTTGCTTAATGCAAAACGGGTTCTTCGACAGTCTGAAAGGTGCTTTTGGGCACCTTTTGTTTTTATTCAAGACAAATTTTTATTATTTCATCAAGTCTTTCATTATTATGTGTTATAAACAGATATCCGATTAATGCTTCCAGCCCTGTGGCACGTCTGTAATCCACAATATCTGCGTTTTTGGGGCTTGTATAGGAATGTGCATTTCTGCCTCTTTTGAAAATTTCAAGTTCCTGCTCGGAAAGCAGAGGCAGAAGCTTTTCTGCCATTTCCGACTGCGCTTTCGCTTTTACAAGCTGTGAAGATGCTTTGTGAAGCTTGTTAACCGGCATATTTGCTTTTCCAACAATATGTGAACGAACATAAAGCTCAAAAACACTGTCGCCAACATAGGCGAGAACAAGCGGTGAATATTCGTTTGCATTTAAAAATTTAAAATTATTCATAATTATAAAAGTTTAACCTTTCTTACAAATGAGCCTTCGGGCACTTCCGTTTCGCAGGGGAAGGTCACTTTTCTTGTAGGATGTGGTGCAACATCAATTTCGTTGCCGTCTTCATCCCACATTGAAGTGATTGTAAGTGTGATAAAATCTTTGCCTGGAAGCAGAATTTCTATTTCATCACCCTTGAAAAATCTGTTTTTCTGCTCTACTTCAACAATTTTGGTTTCTTTATTATAAGATGTTACTGTTCCAATCAGTTCATAATTTCTTATATAGGAATTGGAAGTGTAAACCTGAGCGTTGGGAGCAGGTTTGCCAAAATAAAAGCCCGTTGTATAGCCTCTGTGACTAATTTTTTTAAGCTCTTCAAGATGTGCAGGATTAAAGGGCTTTCCTTCAAAATACGCATCAATTGCATCTCTGTACGCTTTTACAACTGTTGCAACATAGTATTCGCTTTTCACACGTCCTTCAATTTTGAAGGTTGTAACGCCTGCCTCAATCAGTTTATCTATATGTTCAATCATACAGATATCCTTGGAATTGAATATAAAAGTACCTCTGTCGTCCTCATAAACGGGCAGATATTCGCCGGGGCGTTTTTCTTCCATAAGGTGATATTTCCAGCGGCAGGACTGCGCACAGTCGCCCATATTGGAGTCTCTTCCCGTCATATAATTGGAAAGCAGACATCTTCCCGAATAGGAAATACACATTGCACCGTGAACAAAACACTCAATTTCAATATCGGGAACTCTTTTTGTTATTTCTCTTATTTCGTCCATAGAAAGCTCTCTTGCAAGCACAACTCTTGTTGCGCCAAGCTTTTTATAGAAATCAACGGTTGCAAAATTGGTAACCGAAGCCTGTGTGCTTACGTGAATATGCAGGTCTGGTGCATAAGTTCTTATAAAATCCGTAATCCCCAGGTCGGCAACAATAACGCCGTCTGCTTTTAATTCCACAAGCTCGTCAATATATTCTTTAAGCCCGTCAAAATCAGTATTATGAGCAATTATATTAAGTGCAACATATACTTTTTTGCCTCTGTCGTGGGCGTATTTTATGCCCTCTGCCATAAAATCATGGGAAAAATTTTCGGAGGCAACTCTCAAAGAGAAATTTTTTCCGCCTATATATACTGCATCGGCACCGTAGTCAATGGCTGCTTTTAATTTTGTTAAATCTCCTGCGGGAGCAAGAAGTTCAGGTTTTTTCATATTAATTTCCTCCGGTTTTCTTAGTTATTGCAACTCCGTCGCCAATGGAAAGCACGGAGGTTTTATATTTATCGCTGTTCATAATATCACTTAAATATTTCCACAAACCACGCACAATTGCACGTCTGCTTCTGTCAATTTTTGAAATGTTTTTCTCGCCCACAAGACCTTTGAAAAGTATGTTATCCGAAATTATTATTCCGTTATCACTAAGAAGCGGTTCGCAAAGGCGGAAAAACTCGGTGTACTGACCTTTTGCCGCATCCATAAATATTAAATCGTATTTTTCGGTAAGGGTGGGAAGCACATCAACGGCATCGCCGTGAAGAATGGTAATTCTGTCCTCAAAGCCGATTTTTTTAATGTTTTCCTTTGCTAATTTTACCATTTCCTCCTCAAGTTCAATTGTGGTTATATGAGCATTGGAGGCGTTGGCAAAAATGGATGCCGAATAGCCGATGGCACAACCGATTTCAAGGATTTTTTTTGGATTTACAATACTTAGTAAAACCTCTAAAAAACGCCTTGTATCCTTAGTTATTACAGGAACATAATGCTCCTTTACATAGGCTTCCATTTCACTAAACTTTTCATCGGTTTCTAAGGTAAGCTCTTCAATATATTCTTTTACATCTTTATAAACAATAAGATTATCCATAAATTCTCCTAAAACATAAATTCAGCAAATGCTGTGAAAATGAAAAATGCAAGTATTATATAAATACAGGGCTTTGAAAAAATGTGCTGAAAAGCAAGATAAATCATTTTTTCTCTGGGCTGATGCTGTATTATTTTTACCGTATCGCCGGTTTCTGTCTGAAATGTACTTTCTTCTGTTTCTTCGATAGGGTGAATTTCTGAGTAGGGAAGCGGTTCTGCAAGCTCTCTGAATTTGTTTACCACGTGAATAACTATCGGAACAGAAATGAATATTGCAGCAATCATAACCGCGTTTGCGTAGCTTTCAAAGATCGGGAAATTGGTTGAATAGGTAAGCAGAAGTGCAACGAGGTTAACTGCAAAGTGTGCAATAATTGCATAAATAATTCTGTGTGTTCTTGCTGTTATTATTCCGAAAATAAGTCCCAGCACAAACGGGCCTGCAAAGTTAAGTGCGCTGTAATGCACAGTTGCAAACAAAAATGCTGAAAGCACTGTTGCCGCTGAGCTTCCGAAACGGCGGAAGTGGTTGAAAATTATTCCTCTGAAAAATATTTCTTCAAAAAATGCAGGCGTTACGCACATAGCGATAATTCCCACAGCAAGCTGCTTTAGGTTTGTAATATCGGGATGATTTTGAGGAATCTCCGGTTTGAATGTAAGGTATATCGCATTTACAGGTAAATTTACTAAAATTCCTGCAAACTGCCCGGAAACCCCTAAAATAAACGCCTGGATTAAAAGGGAATTTGGCTTTACATCACTTGCAATATCGGGAAATATACGTTTTTTTGTTTTTAGCAGATATATATATGCGGGAACGCCTATGCTTAAAAACGTAGTTAAAAATATCTGAAGCATTGTAATATAAAAATCAGATTCATAGCTTTTGAAAAACATTTCCCACACTGTGCCTATAATAAGCTGAATGACCGTTGTAATAAGCGGCAGAATACAAATGTCCACCTTTATTCCTCCAATTGTTGCATAAAATATCACAATAATTATAACACTTCGGCTTGTTTTTTTCAATATGATATTGACAATAATTTAAAAAAATAGTAAAATTATTTTTATAAAGAGAGGGTTAGAATTTATGATGAGAGAGTTAACTGATATTTCGGTTATAAAAGAAATATGCAATAAATACGGTTTTAAGTTCAAAAAGGGACTTGGGCAGAATTTTTTAACCGAAAGAAATGTTATTATTGATACTGTTGAAGGTGCGGGAATTGATGAAGAAACTTCGGTTATTGAGATTGGTCCGGGGTTTGGAAGCCTTACTCAGGTGCTTCTTCAGTACGCAAAGGATGTTACATCTGTAGAAATTGATAATTCTCTTATAGAAGTGCTCAACGATTTGTTCGGGGATAACGAAAAGTTTACTCTGATAAACAACGACGTTCTTAAAATTGATTTGAACGATATAATAAAAAATGATAAAACTGTTGTTGTGGCCAACCTTCCTTATTACATTACAACACCTATTATAACCGAGCTTCTGGAAAAGAAATATCCTCTTAAATCCATTACTGTTATGGTGCAGAAGGAGGTTGCCGCAAGAATGTGTGCCGAGCCCGGAACAAAGGATTACGGTGCGCTTACCTGCCTTATAAATTATTATGCGGATGCGCATATTATAAGGCACGTTAAAGCAGGATGCTTTATGCCTGCGCCCAAGGTGGATTCTTCGGTTGTGTGCTTAAAACTTCTTGATAAGCCGAGAGTTGCGCCAAAAGATGAGAAAACGTATTTTTCCGTTGTTAAGGCGGTTTTTCTGCAGAGAAGAAAAACGCTTCTTAACACGCTTACAAATATACTTAATATGGAAAAAAGCGATATGGAAAAAATCATTGTTTCGGCAGGCTACGATCCTATGGTAAGAGGTGAAAAGCTTTCCGTGCACGATTTTGTAAAAATAGCTGACAAGCTTGCTGAATTTAAAAATTTATAAATAAAAGGAGAAAAAATTATGATTACAGGATTGGAACACGTTGCAATTTTTTCGGAGGATACCGCTGCTCTTAAGGACTGGTATGTAAAAGTATTCGATTTCAAGGTTGCTTACGATAACGGAAAGGGAACTTTCTTTCTTCGTATGCCCGACGGCAGTATGATTGAAATATGCAAACAGACCGAAGCAAACAGAAAAGACGGACTTTCTGTCGGAGGTCTTCGTCATCTTGCTTTTTATGTTGATGATTTTAACGAAATGGTAGAAAGACTGAAAGCTGAAAATGTTGAGGTTGTTACCGATGCAACAACAAGCGCAAGCGGTGTTTCAACATTCTTCTTTAAAGATCCCGAGGGAAATATTCATCATCTGATTAACAGAAAAAAACCACTATAAATATAAACTGCCGAAAAAGGAAGGTATATTTCGTAAACCCTCTCAGTCAGCTAACGCTGCCACCTCTCCCGGAGTGAGAGGCTTTCACTGGCATTTTTCATTGATAAATAATTTTTCTGCGGTAAACCGACTTTTTCAACAGTCTGAAAATGCAAGGGAAATACCCTTGCATTTTTCATAATATTATTTTTCTGTAAGCTGAACCTGTTTCATTTCTTCATTCCATCCTACTTCTACTCCGAAGCAGTCCGCAACAAATCTTACAGGAATCATTGTTCTTCCGTTTACGATTTTTGCAGGAACATCAAGATTAACTGCTTCGCCGTTTTTGGTTGCATTTGTGGAATCAACCGTAAGTTCGATTTTAGTTTCGCCTTTTACAGCAGTAACTGTTTTTGTTTCGCCGTTCCATTCAATTTCAGCACCAAGCTTTTCAAAAATAGCACGAAGCGGAACAAGTGTTCTGCCGTTATCAATTACGGGAATCTGATCGAATTTGATTTTTCTGTCGTTTAAGAAAACAGTAACAATTGCAGGTTTTTTAAGCTTAACAGTATAGCCTGTTACGTTGCCTTCTGCATCCTTTGTAAATAAAACGGAGTAGCCTTTATCATTGAATTTTTCCATATAGGCATTTTCAAAATAATAGCTTTCGTTTGTTAATATATTTGTATATCCTGATGTGTATCTTCTAAGCCTTTCGGGGTTTTCAACGCTCCAGTCAAGTGTGTCACCGTTGTTGGAGCTTTCGTATATATAACCAAGATTGTAGTCGCAGAAGTAATAGCTTACCATGAGGTCACTGAAAATAAGCTCATCGTTTATATCTGTAAATCCTATGCCGGATTTGAATTTAAGTCCGTCGTTATAGCTGCTTCCGTATTTTATTTTGTCGAATTCCTCCACTGTAAGAGGTTTTTCGTTTATTAAAGTTCTTTTTATTTCTCCGTCTGTGTCCTCAAAGGTGTACATATTATATGTGCTGATGTAGTTTTCTATATCGTCAATACGTTCTATGGATAAAAACGGAGCTCTTTCAAACTCTTCGCCTGCTTTTTCGAGAACATAATAGTCCTGGAAATATGAATTGTTGATAATATTGGAATTATAAACAAGATATTTATCGGTTAAATCGCCTTCAAAATAATTGTTAAATGCATTTTCAATCGACTGTATATATTCAGTAGCACCGATTTTTGTGACTGTCTCTGAGTATCTTGAACCGTCGGCGTAGGTTGTGGTTTTGACTACGTTCTTTAAAGAATTCACGCCGTTTTCGTTAAGTGGTGATTCCAGATCTGTTGTTTCGTTAAGGTATTGTTCTACAATATCTCCATGAGTTCCGTCGTTAACATCAATATCTTTAATTTCACCCATGATTTCAAATAGTTCGTTGTCGTAAATATTGAGGGGTATTGGTTCGCTCCAATCCTGTGCAGATACACCTGTTATGCCAAAAAGCATTACCGTTGCAAGGATAAGGGATAAAATTTGTTTTTTCATTTTAGTTTTCTCCTTTTGTTTTTTTATAATTATACATCATAATTAAATAAAATTCAATATTTATTGTCTGTTTTTTCTGAATTCCGCAGGAGTGATTTTTTCGTGCTTTTTAAACTGCATATTAAAATAACTCACATCGTTGAAGCCCACCAGATGTGCAATTTCTTTTATTGTACAGCTCTGACCGGAGGATAAAAGCTGTTTTGCTTTTTGCAGACGGAATTTTATAATGTAATTGAAAATTGTTGTTCCGTATTGCTCTTTAAAAAGTCTGCAAAGAGTGTATTTTGAAATTCCGATAACATCTTCCATACGGTTTAAGCTGATATCCTCCGTGTAAAATTCTTCTATAAAATCAATAATATTTTTAAGAATTGTATTTTTATCCTTTTTGGAATC
This sequence comes from Clostridia bacterium, assembly GCA_017414505.1. Lineage (GTDB taxonomy): Bacteria > Bacillota > Clostridia > UMGS1840 > HGM11507 > RGIG1932. Next base: position 4,002 of record JAFQLQ010000049.1, on the reverse strand, counting down.
GTCGTGCTTAAGCTGAGAATATACATCCGTCAGCATTGAATAAAGTATTGCCGAAGTTTTTTCCTGATAATGCTCGGCAAGTTTGTAAATCCGTTCAAAACGGTTGTAAAATCCGTCTAAATCATTAAGCTGTAAAACCCCGTGATTTTCGCCGTTTATAAACGGAAAAAACGCATCACCGAAATAGCCGTTAAAGGTTATCCAGCAATTGGCGAAATCACCGTTTTCCATATAATAGCGGTGGGGAATATCCCGCCTGAAGAAAAAACACGTTCCTTTTTTCAGATCGTATTCTTTTCCCTCGCAGAAAAATTTTCCGCGACCTTTTGTAATAATAGAAATCTGACTGGAAGGGAATCCGTTTTTTCTGAAAATATTCTCTCTTCCCTGTGCTGTTCCTATCCCGGTAATATACAGAGGAAGCAGCTTGATTTTATCGGAAATAACAGGATATATCATAATGTTGTTCTCCTTTGCAATATTATTATATAAATCTGAAAAATCATACTGTTTACTCTATATTATAATATCAATATAACAATATTTCAATAGCAATATTAATTTTGTTTCATATAATACATTGGTGATATATTATGGAATATAACAGAGAAAAAGCGGTTTTATATGCTCACAAATGGGCGTATTCTTATAATCCCCGATATTATAAATTTTCGGGGTTGGGCGGCGACTGCACAAATTTTGTTTCTCAGGCGCTCTTTGCAGGAAGCGGAATTATGAACTACACACCAGTTTACGGATGGTATTTTATAAGTTTAAACAACCGAGCTCCTGCGTGGACGGGAGTAAACGAACTTTACCGTTTTCTTGTAAATAATAAAGGTGCCGGGCCTCAGGCGGTTGAAACAGAGCTTTCGGAGGTGGCAGAGGGGGATGTTATTCAGATAAATTTCGGGAATACTCAAATTTACAATCATACTGCTATTGTGGTAAACAAAGGCAGAGGAACTCCCGAAACCGTACTTGTTGCAGCGCATTCCTATCCTTCGGATTACCGTCCTGTTTCAACTTATCCTTATAAACAGTTAAGGTGTATTCATATTACGGGAGTAGGAATTCCGGAAGTTTAAAAATAAATATTGATTTTTGTCGCTTTATGTTGTAAAATAAAGAAAAACAATATTTAGTGAGGTATTTACTATGTGGAAAGAATTTAAAGAATTTGCTTTAAAAGGCAATGTGGTTGATATGGCTATTGGTGTTGTTGTCGGTTCTGCTTTCAGCAAAATTGTAACATCTATTGTTAACGATATAATAATGCCTCTTGTGGGTGTTATCACCGGCGGACTTGATTTCAGCGCAGCACAGATAGTTTTAAAAGGCGATTCAGCGCTTAAATACGGCAGCTTTATTCAGAACGTTATTGATTTTCTGATTATTGCCGTAACACTTTTCTTTGTTGTTAAAACAATAAATGTTGTTAAGAAAAAATGTGAAAAACCCGCTGAACCCGTAGAAGAAAAGCCTGCTGAACCTACCGAAAAGGAAATTCTTGCAGAAATAAGAGATTTACTTAAAAAATAGTTAAAGACGAGAAATGTAACTTTGTTAGCATTTCTCTTTTTTTTGACAATATAAGTTAAGAAAATATAAAAAAACACTATTTCTATTGCAATTTTAAAAAAAATAATGTATAATGAGGTAAAATGGGAAAAATTGAGATGTTTAGCAAGGTTTTTTCCATAATACGCAAGTTTGAATAATGTTTAATAAAAAATTACATACACTAAAACAAAGAAATTACGGAGGAAATTTATGGACATTTTTTCTTTATTTACGCTCTTCGGAGGACTTGCAATATTTCTTTTCGGTATGAATGTTATGGGCGACGCTCTTGAAAAACAGGCGGGCGGAAAGCTTAAACACATTCTTGAGGATTTAACCTCAACCCCTATTAAGGGTGTTCTCTTAGGCGCTGCCGTAACAGCTGTTATTCAGAGCTCATCTGCTACAACGGTTATGGTTGTCGGCTTCGTTAACTCAGGTATTATGCAGCTTTCACAGTCTGTGGGCATAATTATGGGCGCAAATATAGGTACAACTATTACTGCCTGGATTTTAAGCCTTGCAGGTATTGAAGGCGATAATTTCTTTATAAAACTGTTAAAACCTGCCGCTTTTTCTATGATTCTTGCTTTTATAGGAATAATTATGAATATGTTCTTAAAGAACGAGAAAAAGAAAAACATTGGTGCTATTCTGCTTGGATTTGCCGTTCTTATGACGGGTATGGAAATGATGTCAGGTGCTGTTAAGCCTCTTGCTGATGTTCCCGAATTCAGAAATATTCTTGTGCTTTTCACAAATCCAATTATGGGTGTGCTTGCAGGTGCTTTTCTTACTGCTGTTATTCAAAGCTCATCTGCTTCTGTTGGTATTCTGCAGGCTATCTCGCTTACAGGCTCTTTAAGCTTCAGTGCTGCAATCCCGATTATTATGGGACAGAATATAGGTACTTGTGCTACTGCACTTTTATCAGCAATTGGCGCAAACAAAAACGCAAGACGTGCAGCAGCAATCCATCTTTGCTTTAATATAATCGGTTCATTGGTATTCCTTGTGATTTATTATATTATTGATGTACTTGTTGGCTTCCCATTTGCTGACGATATGGTTGGACCTGCTCAGATTGCTATAACTCATTCAATTTTCAATGTGTTTGCAACCTTGCTTCTTCTTCCTTTCTCAAAGCTGCTTGTTAAGCTTGCTTACGTTATTGTTAAGGATAAAAAACAGGATTCCGAAGAAGGAAATGCTGTTCTTGATGTAAGATTTTTACAGACTCCTTCAATTGCTATTGAACAGTGTAAAAAAATCACCTGCGAAATGGCTGTTCTTGCAGAAAAAAGCTTTAATGCCGCTGTTGAAATGACAAAGAATTTCGATGATGAACGTGCTAAGAAAATTAAGAAAACAGAAGATATAATTGACAAATACGAGGATATGCTTGGTTCTTACCTGTTAAAGCTTGGCGGTAAAAATCTTACTGCGGCTGAAAGCCGTGAGGTTACTAAGCTTCTTCATACCATAGGCGACTTTGAAAGAATAGGCGACCACGCATTAAACGTTCTTGATGCAGCTGAGGAAATAAAAACAAAAAGCATTGTGTTTACTCCCGATGCTGTTAAAGAGCTTGATGTTATTGAAAATGCAGTTGCTGAAATTCTTAAGCTTACTGTTGAATCGTTTGAGCGCAACGATACTGAAAAAGCAAAACAGATTGAGCCTCTTGAACAGGTTGTTGATAAATTAAGATACAAGCTTAAAGAACGTCACGTTGAAAGATTAAGAGACGGAAACTGTACTATTGAAACAGGCTTTGTGTTCTCCGATCTTTTAACAAATTTTGAAAGAATTTCCGACCATTGTTCAAATGTTGCGGTTACAATGCTTCAGGTTGAAAGCCAGAGTATGGATACTCACGAATACTTAAGCCATATTAAAGCAGACGACAGCTATTTCAGAGAAATGTACGGTCAGTATAAAGCTAAATATTCTGTATAACAGAGAAAAAAAGGGCGTTTTCTCAATTTAGTGAAAAATCACTTATTGAGACACGCCCTTTACAAGTACATTGATATATTTGACGGAGCACCAAAGTGCTCCGCCTTTTATTTAAGACATTAATTACTGCATGCCTTTTTCATAAGATTCGATCATCTTTTTACAGATGATGCCAGAACGCCGACCATAACGTTCTCCATTGCGAATATAAGTAATATCCCCAACACCACCCATCTTCAATTTTACCTCTAATCTCATAGAAGTTTCAGTCACAGGGTAAACATCAATTCTGTCGATAATGACTTTAACCATTTCATCAACCGCAACTTTATCCATTTCAACATCGGGTTCGTATAAGGTTTGGAAGTAGTTTTGAATTTTCTTTATATTTTCCAAATACTTACTATCATCTTCTGATGTTTTTTCAAGTGCAGTCAATTCTTCTTCGAGTTATTTTATGACAGAATTTATAACATCGTT
>JAFQLQ010000048.1 GCA_017414505.1 Clostridia bacterium | reverse complement strand
GCAGATTTCCGCTTGCACTGCGTTGAAATACTCGCAAATCCGCCCAGGATTCGCTGCGTTTTCGCCTTGTTCAAACAAAAATCTGCTCACTCAAAATTCGTAGACCTGAAAAGGATGGAATTTTGAGGAGATTTTGGTGCGAAGAACGCAGACAGGCTGATGCCTGTTAGGGGCGACAAGCTAAAATATACCGAAATTACGCCTTTTCAGGCAGGTTCGGATAATTACCGTCAGGCTAAGTCGCTAACCTGATGGTAATTATCCGGATGCATATAGTTTAATTTATTGCTTATTACAAACATCCCAGAGAGTGATTTTTTACAAAAGATTCGCACTCATCTGTGGGAAGGGCTTTGGAATAATACCATCCCTGGATATAATCACAATCTGACTGAGATACAAGCAAATTTTGTTCTTCTGTTTCTACGCCTTCGCATACAACCGATATTTCCAGTTTATGAGCAAGCGCTATAATTCCCAAAAACAAGTCTTTACCACGCTTTGTACTGGTTTTAAGCAGAATATCCCGGTCTATTTTAACAACATCAATGGGATAATCGCAAAGATTGGCAAGAGAGGTATATCCGCTTCCCAAATCGTCAAGATAAATTTTAAAGCCAAGTTCCTTACAGAGTTTTACGTTTGCTTTTGCGGTTTCTCTGTCTTTTTCAATAGCGTCTTCAGTTATTTCTATAGCAAGTTTTGATTTATCAAAATCGTATTTTTGCGAAATTGCTTTAAGCTTATCAATGCAGTCTTCCTCTGAAAGAGTTATTCTTGTAAAATTACAGGAAATTGAAATATCTTTATATTCAGTATCCTTCCATTTTTCAAGCTGATGGCACGCAAGCTCAAACATATGAAAATCGTGCATGCTTATAAGACCTGCCGTTTCCATATGAACAATATAATTTCCCGGTCCTACAATTCCGCATTCGGGATTTTCCCACCTTGATAAAGCTTCTGCCGAAACAAATTTTTTTTCCTTATTATCAACTATAAACTGCAGGTACATTTTAAATTCATTATTTTTAAGACCTGCTAAAATATTTTTAGTTACATTATTTTCCATTTACCACACTACCCTCCCTACATAAATTATTTATTATTATTACTTTTTACGAAAGAAGATATTATATATTTCGGTCTGCCTTTTATTTCTTCGTAAATTCGTGCGATATAATATCCTATAATACCAAGGCTTATCATAATTATACTTCCTATGAAGATGGTTATGATTATAACTGTCGGGATACCCTCAATAGATCTTCCCACTAATTTATCAATTATTGTCCACACAGTAAGAACTGCGGATATTATAAGCATAATACTTCCAAGCGCTGTTACAATCTGCATAGGTGCGGTGGAATACGATGAAATATTTGAAATTGCATATTTTACAAGGCCTTTGGTTGACCACTTGGATTCACCGTCTATACGCATTTTAACATCATATTCGACTGTTGTTTTATTATACCCTACCCAATATGAAATTGCTCTGAAAAAGCCTCTTTCCGGCATTCGGTTAAGTACTTCAACTACCTTTCTGTCAAGCAGTTTAAAGTCAGACGAATTAGCCATATCAAAGCCTGCCATCCGGCTTATTGCGGAATAGAAAATTTTTGCACCTATACTGTGCAGTTTCTTTTCCCTGCCCCTGGCTTTTTTAATCCCCTCAACTATCTCATAGCCCTGTTCCCACAGGTGATACATTTCGATTATTTTTTCCGGCGGATGCTGAAGGTCGCAGTCTATTACAACTGCACAGTCACCGTTTATTGCGGATAATCCTGCCGATATAGCAGATTCTTTTCCAAAATTTCTTGAAAAATGCAACCCTGTTACATTATTGTTTTCTTCTGAAAGTTCTTTTATCATTTCATAAGTTCTGTCCTGCGAACCGTCGTCTACAAAGATAAATTCACTTTCAATATTATTTTCATAAAGCAGAGAGTATATTGCGTTATATGCACTTTTTATACATTTTTCCTCATTATACGAAGGAATAATTACTGATAACATAAATTCTCCTTACTGTTTCTCAAATAGTGTTTCCAACTGCGTAACAGGCATAGGACGATAGAAATAATACCCCTGAAGCATATCACACCCTGCTTCCACAACTGTTTTTTTGTGTTCTTCTGTTTCGATGCCTTCACATAACGTTTTAAAGCCTAAATCGTGAGCTGTTCTGATAATATTTTTAAGGATTAAAAATCCTGATTCTGTTACAGAGTTCTGCGTTATGGTTTTATCAATTTTAACAATGCTTATATCAAATTCTGCAAGGTCACCGAAGCTGGTATAGCCTTTGCCGAAATCGTCCAGAAGAATTAAAATTCCTTTTTCTTTCAGGCGGGTTAAGTTTGCTACCATTACTGACTTTTCATCGTCCGTAAGGCTTTTATCCTCCAGAATTTCAACAGCAATACACGAATAATCAACAGCATATTTTTCCACGATATTTATTATATTTTCCGCTAAGCCTGAATCGCAAAGAGTAGAACGTGAAAAATTAATGGTATATACATATTTTGTGCGGTTTTCCTTATCGCCGGAAATCCATTTGCAGTTTTTTTCAAAAATATAATAGTCAAATTTCCCATTAAGCCCCACATTATTAACGGCAGAAAGGAAATGATAAGGTGTAAGAACGCCTTCTGTGGCAGAATTAAGGCGGGATAAAACTTCGGCGCCTATAATTTTGTTTGTTGCGGCATCCAGTATGGGTTGATATTCGAGGAAAAATTTATTGTTGTCGATTTCATTTTGGATGTTATTTTCAATTTTTATTTTTCTTTCAAATGCTTTTCCGTTTAAATTATCCCACCGGCAGGATAAAATATTTTTATCCTCGGCTATACTGCAGGCTTGCTTTGCCCGTAAAAGCGCAGTTTTAAAATTCACCTCGGTTGAAGTTGTAATGTAATAGCCGAAATTTATGCGGACAACATTAACTGCCCCGTGATTTACAAAAACTTCGTTTATTTCGCCAAAGCATTTATCAATACGCTTTGAAAGCTCATCTGCTTCAAGATTATTAAAAGCAACAAAGCTTCCGTTTCCGTAAATGGATATTTCTCCGTCTGTATTAAGACACAAATGATTAAAAAGGATTTTTTTAATGTATTCATACATTCTCGTTGCTTTTGCTTCTGAATACAGTCTTTTCATATTGTCTAAAGATATTGAGATATACACAAGTGAACGGTTTTTCCGCAAAGCTCCTGCTTTTTCAAAATCGTTTTCTATTCTTCCTGTGCCGCAAAAGCTTTTTTCGGCTGTTCCTTTTGCTGTTCTTACGGATTTTACCGTAAAATACAGCCCTACAAGTCCCATTAAGAGGACAATTGCTACAAGAATAGTTATAATTACATAGGGGTATTCAAAAATTTGAGATTCAAAAAATTTCATTTTACAGACTCCTGCTATACATTTTCAAATATGGGAAACACGTTTGTTCCCGAAGTCCTTTTAAGACCTAAACTGTTTGCTGTTTTTATACATTTTTCAATGTCTTTTTCAGCTGATTTTTTTCTTCTTATTATTTCTTTTATAAGAAATAAGGGGCTGAATTTAAACATTGCCTTTATAACATCCGTTTTTTTAACACCGCATCTTTTATATTCGGCTAAAACTTCAAGAAGTGCATAGTTTATATCATTTTTTTCAAAGCTTTCAGAAGCTGAAGTTTTCAGCCATTTTGCGTACTCAAGAAATTTATTTACATCGGCAGTTTCCGTAAAATAGATGCCTTTTATATAAAATTCCTGCATTTTTTCATCCATTTTGCGAATAAGCATTTCGTAATATTTTTGCTCTATTTTAAGCACCTCGGTATGCTGTCTTTCAAGCGTTGTGCTTGTAATTTGCTTATCGTGAAGACGGTATATTAAAAGACATTCGGGAAGAATTTCAAGTTTTTCATCCGCCATTGCCATTCTTGTCCAGAGTTCAAGGTCTTCGGTACAGGTAAGAGAGGTATCATAATTAAACCTTTTCATAACCTCGCTCTTTGCAAAAACACCCGGGTGAAGTATGGGATTTGCCACAAGAAGCATCGCTTTAATCGCCTTTGAATCGCATCTTCCGCCTGCCCCGCCCGACATATACACACCGTTTTTAACAGTCATAAATCTGCAGGAAGAAAGCGAAACATCGCTGTTTTCTTCCATAAATTTATACTGTTTTTCCAGTCTTTCGGGAAGACAGATATCGTCTGCATCCATTCTTGCTATGTATTTGCCCGAAGAAAGAGAAATCGCTTTATTAAGTGATGCCGGAAGCTTTAAATTTACTTCGTTCGTATGCACCTTTATTCTTTCATCCTTAAGCGAAAAATCTGCAAGAATTTCACCTGTTTTATCTGTCGAACAGTCATTTATTACAATCAGTTCCCAATTCTCAAAGGTTTGATTTCTTACGCTTTCTATGGCTTCTTTGAGGTATGTTTCGCCATTAAACACACTCATTATTACCGAGATTTCAGGCTTCATAGATATTTCACCCTTTCTTCAGAATTTTTCTGATATTTTTACAGAAATTAAGAAAATAAAACGCCATACCGTAGCATTTCTTTTTCATTAGAAATACAGTTATTTTGCTTTTAAAAGATATATTTGAAAACCTTGCACAACGGATTTTTTCGCTATGCGAAGATTTTAAGATATTTTCCTTAATTGCTTTTATGCTTTTAAAATAGCTGCCTTCTGCCGCCGATGCCAGAACAGTAAAACACATAAAGCATGAATAACGGCAAAGCTGTTCATTAAAATCAGTCACCTTAGCGGTATCGTTTTTACTTATTTCGTTTATAACATCTTCTATAAGATTAATCTGCTTTGCATTAAATTCCTTAGACAGAGAATCCTCTCTTACTGTATATAAATACGCTGCTTTTTTACTTATGTAAACGCTTTTTGCGTTAAGGTAGCAAGGCAGAACACAGCAAAAATCCTCGCCCAGAGATATTTTTTCGCTTACACCAAGCTGATACGGCAGCAGAAAATCCCTTTTTACTGCCTTGCCTGAAAGATAATAGGATACATGGTTCATATCCTTATCCATAAGAAGCCGGGGATAAATGTATTTTTCAATGTCTTTTTCAGTATAAAGACCTTCTTTAAGTCCGTCGTCGGTAACGCTTACGGTATTTCCGCCTTTAACCCATCTGTAGGAAAAAGATACAATTTCGCAGGATGTTTCCTTTATTATGTTATACGCACATTCCAGCGTATCAATTTCAATAAGGTCGTCTGAATCAAGGTTAAACACATAGTCGCCTTCGGCTTCCTTTATGCCGGCTCTTCTTGCGCTTGCAAGTCCCCCGTTTTTTTTGTGAATTACCTTTATACGGTTATCCTTTTCTTTATAACTGTCGCAAATTTCGGGGCAATTGTCCGGAGAGCCGTCGTCAACCAAAATCAGTTCAAAATCAGAAAAAGTCTGATTCAGAACGCTTTCTATACATACCGGCAAATATTTTTCGACCTTATATACAGGTACTATTATGGAAAAAAACATATTCTTCACCTATTTACTTCTTAATCCTACAAGTATTTTCAAAAGAAAATACAGCCTGAATTTCATCCCGTAAGCAAACACCCGTTGTTTAAGCGGAAGCGTTCCGAGCGGGTATTCTTTCAGCGCTTTTACACTTAAAGGATGTGTACATACTGCTTTCAGCCTTTTTTTAAGCTCACAGTACTTTATTTTGTTATCTTCGGCATACATTATTTCCTGCGAGCATATTACTCTGCACATTGCCTGCCAGAATCTGTATATATAAATCTGATATTCTTCGGGTTTGATATCTTTTTTAAATCTTTTTTCAACTTCGTTTACAAAAACAAGGCTTTTTTCAAATCTGTCCTTTTTATAGGATTTTGAAATGGAAGCTTCGTTTCTGCAATAATTATAAAATGCTTCGTTTATTCCTGTTGCTTTATTTATACAGGATATGTAATCTATCATAAAAAGTGCATCTTCCGAAAGCATTTCCCTTTCCGATTTAAAGGTGATATTATTTTTCTTTATTATTTCGGTTTTAAAGAGATTTTTCCAGATGCTCATTCCGTATTTACTGTCGTCCTCATCGTCAGGCGAAGCGCCTGCAATGCCCATACGAAGCTTTTTTAACTCTTCTTCACTTTCAAAATGAGTATCTTTATCAAAATATGTTTTCCTGACCACTTCTCCGGCCTCACTGAACATATTTCCGTCCACAAACAGCACACCCGACATTACGAGGTCGGAATTGTATTTTTCCGCTTTCTCGTAAAGTCTTTCAAACATATCCGGTTCAACATAATCATCAGAATCAACAAAACCGATATATCTTCCCGCAGCAACCTTAAGCGCCTCATTTCTGGCTTTTCCTGCACCCTCATTCTCTTTGTGAATAACTTTTATACGTGAATCCTCCGCTGCCAGTTTACGGCATATTTCAAGCGACGAATCGGTTGAAGAATCGTCTACAAGAATTATCTCAATATCACAAATTGTCTGAATTCTTAAAGAATTTACACATCTTTCAAGATATTTTTCCACGTTATATACAGGAATTATTATACTCACTTCAGGCTGTGCCACGGTATCACCTCGCAACTAATTTTTCGTATTCTTTAACTAAAATATCACAGTATGTTTCAGCACTTAAAATGTTGTTTTTTTCATTTTTACAGTTTTCTTTTAAAGTGTTGTAATAATCTTCATTTTCAATGGTTTCTTTTAATTTAAGGGCGAGGCCTTCGGGAGTGGGCTCGTTTACAAGTGTACCTGTAACTCCGTCTTTTACAAGCTCTGCCATTCCGCCGCTGTTCATTGTAACCACAGGAACACCCATAGCGTGCGCTTCCAGGATGGAAAGCGGACAGTTTTCGTAACACACCGAGGGCAGAATAAGTACCTTTGCATTGCCCATTAACTTTGTAAGCCCGTCCCCCGTAAGAAAGCCTGCAAGCTTTACATTGGGAATGTTTTTAAGCAAATCTTCATCCGGCCCGCTTCCTGCCACCACAAAATTGTAATCGCCAAGAAGCTTTGCCGCACCGGCAATATTTTCAATGCCTTTTTCTTTTGAAAGGCGTCCCACATAGACTATATAGGGCTCTTCCTTTCTGTTGTTATGTGAAAATTTTTCTTTATTTATAAAATTATGTATTGTAACGGTTTTGCCTTTATAATAACTTTTTGCTGACAAAAGCTTATTTTCAAGAAAATTACTGGGGCAAACATACAAATCCACCTTTTTATAGGTTTTAAGAAGAGAATAAAGCTTCGCTTCAGCAACACCTATAATGCTTTTAATAAAAGAGCCGTGAATACACTTGTTTTTAATGCAGTTTATATGTGAGCCGTTAACACACTTTTCGCAGGGCTCGTTTTTATCAAAATTATAAAGAAGATGATTGGGACAAATCATCTGATAGTCGTGCACTGTCTGAACAAGCGGAATTTTCCTTTTCTTTACACCGTAAATTACAGATGGAGTAAGCTGAAAGTTAATATTGTTCATATGCACTATATCCGGCTTAAAATTATCTATAACTTTAATAATTTTCTTTTTTGCTTCAAGAGAATACACTATTTTAAAGGGATACAGAAATCTTGAAAGCCCTTTGGAATGAAAATCCATATTCTGTGTATAAAGCCCTGCAGAATTTCCTGCGGTATTTTTTTCGTCATACATACCGAAAAATTCTACCTCATGACCTGTATTTTTAAGATGCTCTGCAAGGTACAGCATATAGCTTTCGCTTCCACCACGGGGGTACAGAAACTTATTTACCATTAAAATTTTCATAACAGTGTATCACTTTCCTCTTGTTGATTAGGCTTTGAAACATAGCCTAATATTTTTGTTTCGGTATTTATTACATTTTCTTCATAGCTGCTGCCCATCATCAGCATTGCGAGAACTCCGGTAAGCAACGGATAGTTCATAGTGTTATCTGTGGTTGAAACAATTATAAGATACAGGGTAAGCATAAAGGTGATTATGGCGTTTTCCACATTGCCCTTTCTGCCGAAATACCACACTCTTACCAAAGTCATAGACACAAGCCATATAATGTAGCCCCAGAAACCAAGGTCTATAAAATGCTGAAGAAAATCGTTATGAACAGATGCAACGCCAACCTTCATAAAGGTATTAAGCTGATATGTTAAAAATCCTATTCCGTTACCCAGAAAACCGGGGGAAAATTCGTAAAACTTATCTACTGCGTTATAAATTTCCACACGTCCGCTTGTGTTTATTCCTGCTTTTTCCAGCAGTTCAAAAGCGTCCATTTTAATAAGGGCAATATAGCCAATAAGAAGTAGAATTACAACAACAGAAAAGAATGTAACCAGTGCTGATGCGGTTTTTTTATTGTAATGTGCAATAAATTTAAGAAGATAGCCGAATGCAAGCGCTATTACAATGGCAATTATAGCTATTCGCTTAAATGCGGACAAAAAGCAGAAACAGCTTAAAAAAAGCAGTATAAAATATATAATATCCTTCCTTGGCTTATAAAGCATATAAATAAGGTACGCACCAAGGCAGAAAGCAAGCTCGTGAATTTCCGCCTGAATAATAATATCGCCTGTTACATCCGCAAAAGTGACAATAAGCGTTATAAATTCCGAAAAATAGCTTGCAATGCCATTTTGGGCAATAATTGTAAGTATCATAAGGATATTGGCAATTAAAATTGCCGTAAGGTTATACCATATGCCTTTTTTTCCGAAAATATATAAAAGAGCGCCGGAGCCCAATGCAAAGGAAAGCATATTGGCATATATAAAGGAACTTGAAAGACCTCTGGAAATAACTTCTGTATCCACAGTTTCCATAAACCACACAAAAAGCGAAACTACAGTAGTAACCAACAGCGGAACACTGTAAACACAGGCATCCTTAAAGGCCGTAACGCCTCTTGCGATATTTGGTTTATATAAAAACATAAGGGCTGCGCTTCCAAAGAGCACAAGGGTAAAAGCGTGACGGTATGTAATGTGCAGACCTACATCTATGTATTCATTTAAGAAATAGTACATCATTACCGCTACAACCATAAAATAAAACATTTTTGCTTTTTCAAAAAGTTTATTTTCCACGCAGTTTACCCTCCTTCCCCTTTAAATTCTTAATTTTTTACTATTAAGTCTGAAGTATAGCTTTTTTTGTTTTTAATAGCTTCCGAAAGTAATTTTCTCGCTGTTTTGTTTTCTTTAAAGGTTTCGGCAATGCCTATTTTGTATTCTATAGCAACATCCCTGTAGTCTTCTCTTTCGTCAAGACGTAACCGGAAAAGCCTCATTATATCCTCAACAGTAATATAATCGGATTCTTCCGTAAGCATAACAAAGCTGCCGTTTCCGTTATAAATATATTCGGTTTTTGATTTTCCGAAGGCTTCTTTTATGCCGTTTTTAAACATTTTTATAACAGCATCGCCTGCTTCTCTTGAATACTCGGTATTTATATGTGATAAATTTGTTATATCCGCCATGCAGTAAACCACGCCGTCGTCCAGAAGCTTTTTGTCCTTGTTTTTCAAATATTTATCAAGATACGCTCTGTTGCTGAATTCTGTAAGGTGATCGGTATAGAAAATGTAATTTACTATATCCCCTGTTCTTCCGAGAACAATTGCACCTCCGCAGCAAAGAACCATAAGGAAGAAAAACGCAATTGCTGTATATAAAGTTACATTTACGCTTTCTCTTACCGAGGCGGACGACAATACGGAAATATAACTTGCACCAAGATATTTGTTATATTCATTGTTGGTTTTCATAGTGGTATCGTAAAGAACGGTAAGCTTTTCAAGCAGCGTATCAATTTCGCTTTCAACCTCTGCTCTTACCGAGGCATACTCAGCACTGCAAAGCTCCGAACAGGTAAGGGCCGAACCCTGACAGGTATCACCGCAGTTTCCCGTACAGCTTGTAAATGTATCAAGAATATAGTTGCAGTATGCAGAGTCAATAATTGCATGCTCCTTGCTTTCATTGCGGTCTCTCCAGCTGTAAATAAGCTCATCGTATGTAACAGTCTGGTCGCCTACATAATCCTGAAGATTTCTTTCGTGAAGATTATCAAGAATATATTCATAGGTGATATTTGTATTTCCCGATTCCCTCATTTTCTTTACATATGCATCTATTACCGTAACCACATCCTCAATAAGGCTTACATCCTTTTCGTTTGAGATGTTGTTGTTATCTATTCTTGTTGTATAATCGGAAACAAGAACAGATTTGTTTTTTGTAATCTGATATTTGTAAATTTTTGAGAAAAGCGACGAAACGTTAACCTGTCTTAAATAATTAAAATCATCCGCAAGTTCGGCAAAGGATACGCCCGTTTCGGTTGCTCTGTAGTAATTGTTCTGCTCTATTCTCTGATAAAGAGTAGTAAGGGTATTATCAATACTTGTATCAATAAGCTCCATCATTTCGATAAAATCGTAATCGTTTTTATTAAGATTTTCGATAGTATTGTTGGCAGGAGCCACGTTAACGTATTTCTGACTGAACTGCTCAAAATAAACATCCAGCATTTCATCAAGAACTGTTCTTGCAAAATCGGGCCCTTCTCCGCTTGTTGAAGCAAAGGAAACTATAAAGGTGCTTGGCTCGTAGATGTATTCTTCGCCCTCCTCCAGCTTGGCATCCTTCCGGGCTACCTTATCTGCATCCTCGATGGGAGTTATATCAATTCGGGATATAAGGCTGTCTACCGAATAAATGCCTGTAAGCCCCATTTTATCCACAACTCTTGACATTACCGCAGAGGACTTTATCTCGTTTACATCCAGCTTATCGCCCGTTGGCGCAAGACCTTTTTCCGCCTGTTCATCATTATAATGAATAACCTCCGATGCTATATATGTATTGGCTCTCGAAAGCTTGAAATAAACTGCATATGTTGCTAAAAGACAAAAAATGACGATGAACGGCAGAAGCTTTTTTAAGTATCTTATAATCTGAAAATTTTTCATTGTCATCCTCCTTTATGCCTTTTTGGGGAATTTTTTTGAAATGAGGTAAAGCATAAGCGTTACATACGCAAAAGCCGCAAACATTACAAGCGACTTAAGCTCACTCATAACAGAAATTCCGTAAATACTTACTGCAATACACTGGTTCATTTTATGACGGGAATATTCTCTTCCTGCAGTAATTGCCTCTTTTTCAAAAGCTTTTATACTCTCATAAATAGACTCCACAAGAGAATCCGCCGAGGCAGTAATCTGTGCATCCTGATTATTTAAGGATATTTTATCCATAATAAGGTTGTTATCCATAATTTCCTTTTCGTTGGATGCCATATAATTACTGAAATTTGTAGCCATTACAGAAAGCTCATCAACGCCCACCTTTGTTCTTCCCATATAGTATTTGCCTGCCTGATCCCACGTGGGAACCAGAACAACACGTGTCATTTCCTCGCTGTACATATCAATTGCCTGATTGCAAAGATTATAGGAAGCGTTGTTTTTCTGACGGTCAAAATCTATATTTTTATTCTGATATGAAAGTCTGTCTACATATTCGTTTCTTGTTCTTACAATACCGTTCTGAAGAATAAGCGACCTCAGATTCTGATTTATCTGTGTTTCCTTAAACTGATGCACCTTGCCTGCAATGGAATTAAAGGTGCTTCCGTTTTCTGTAACAAAGCTGGGATTTTTGCCTGCCATTCCGTAAAGGTAATTAAGAATTGCCTGCGTTTCCTTTTCAAAATAGGAAACTATATCCATATATTCAAGCTTGCCAAAATCCGGCTTTTCGGCATCCAGACTGAAATTGTCGGTATATTTTTCTATGTAATATTCCTTGTAGGCGGAAGTGATAAGCTTAATAACATTTTCCGAATCGAGATGCAGGGTATCTTTGGAGGCGTGGTATTCCACCGCAAATTCTGTGGAAATATGGTACTGCGATTCATCACCGACTCCACCCTGCACGCAGGGGTAAACTACAAGACAGTTTTTAAGCTGTTTTACCGTAACATCGGAAAGAGCGCCTTTTTTTATGGCTCTTTCTACCACTTCATCGCTTATTATTTCTGCCATATTATATCTTGTTCCGTTGGAATTAAGTGCCTGCGAGGCTTCGGAATAATTTAGCGAAACTATTGCGTGAACAGATTTTTTAAGCTCAAAATGATTAAAAATTCCAAACATTATAGTTGTAACAAAACACACTAAAATTACAATTGCATTAAAATATTCTGCCGTTTTGAAAATCTGTGTGCCTTCCGTGCGGTTAACATTTTTAAAGCGGAAAAATATAAGTGCGCACGACGTAACAAACAACACGGCAAAAATCAATACAATTAATTTCTGAAGTATATCAGTAAGCATTGTGCATCCCCCTCTCTGTACTAAAATTTATTAACGTCTATAACAACCAGCTCGGGTTGGTTATTTACACGAAAAATATTGCTGTTTTCAAGCCCTGAGCTTACAATTAAGGGTTTGCCTGCGGCATCGTATCTTCCGTAAACAAAATCTCCGTTTCTCTCCGGGAAAATTCCACCCTCGTGAGTGTAAAGCGGGCCCAGCACGGGAACTCGCATAACACCGCCGTGAGTGTGTCCGCAAAGCAGTAAGTCGCCCCAATATTCGGGAGTAAATTCCTCAAAAATAAAAGGTTCGTGAACTGCTGTAATTTTCAAATTACCTGTATTTACATTTATATAATCTGCAAAGGCTTTTTCCGAATAAGACCAGAAAGCTGAAGGATTTGATGTTAAAACTCCATACACATCAATGTTCATTGTTTTTACCTTTATAGTGTCCTTTTCGTTTTTAAGAACCTTTATTCCTGCATTTTCAAGCTTTTCTTCAAAAGCATCTTCAACATTTAAAAGTGCGGTTTCATCACGGTTGTCTTTGTTAAAGCCGAATTTTTTATCGAGTTCTTTTTCGTTAAGTGCAAAATCGTAAATACTTTCCGCCTCATTGTTGCCGTACACATAGTATGACGGAGCAATTCTTGCAAGCCCGCCTGCAAGATTTTCTGCAAAATTGATGTCCTCCTTTACAGAATTTACCATATCGCCTGTACATATTATAATATCCGGCTCAAGGGCTTTAACCCGTTCTAAAAGCTTTTCGTTGTTTTTGCCGTAGGAAGTGCTGTGCAAATCCGAAAGCTGAATAACACGAACTCTGCTGTCTACCTTGATACTGCTCGCACTGTAAAAGGTTTCTCTGAAATTTCTGTTGCCGATATAACTGCACAAAACAACAATAACGGCAGTTGCAATACAAACAAAAATCATTCCTACGGTAAAGAATTTTACCGCTTTGATGTTCTTTTTCGTTTTAGGGCTTAATGTACTGCGGTTTTTCATTTTTGTTATTTTTATTCTTTTTTCGGCACCAAGTACAGAGCAAATACTGAAAATAAGACTTTCCTTACACTCTTTTTTAAACCTTTTTATATCTTCTATACCGTGATAAGCCACTACAACCTGCTTTTCACTTACTGTTTCAATTTCAAAGGTATCTGCCCACATATTATAAATATCTTCTGCTGTGAGTGTTTTGAAAATTTCTTTTACTCTTTCCTGATAATTTTCCGTTTTATCCAAGTTTTTTATAGTTTCCATATCAAACAAACCTTTACTTTTATTTTTGATAAACCTCAATTGTCGATTTTGCAGCCTCCTGCCAGCTGTATTTATTTAAAATAAATTCATCGGCGCCCTCACGAAGGCTTTTAACAAGGTCAGGATTATCACAAAGCATTTTAAGCTTACAAGCCAGATCCTCTGTACTGCTTTTTTTAAAATATACAGCTTTATCCTCCGCAACTGACGTGTTTTCGGGAATATCCGAGCAAAGCAGTGCATTTTTATAAGCAAGGGATTCAAGTAAGCACAAAGACATCCCCTCAAGGTCTGACGGCAACACATTTATATACGCATTGGAATATATTTCCGCCAAAGTATCGCCGGATACAAAGCCCGTGAATATAATATCGGGGTTTCCTGCTGCTTTTTTCTTAAGCATACTTACATAATCATCGGTATCACTTGTATCGCCTGCAATAACAAGCTTTTTACCGGTTGAAATTTTGCTGTAAGCATCAATAAGGTAATGAATGCCTTTTTCTGCGGTAAGCCTTGAAACAACTGATATATATCCGTCCTTTTCCAGTCCGTATTTTTCGGTTATAATTGAGGCTTCCTTTCTTTCGGGACGGCTTATTCCGTTATGAATAATAACAGTTTCACGGTTATAGGTTTCTTTAAAGTAATCGTAAGCCGCTTTACTTAAAACAATAACTTCATCTGCATATTTTGCAAGAATTTTTTCGCCGAATCTGATATATTTTGATGCAAAGCCTTTACCCCATTTTTCTCTCTGCCAGTCCAGCCCGTGAACTGTTGCAACACATTTTTTGCCGAAAAGCTTCGGAATCCACAATGCTGCACAGGGGCCCTCTGCGTGAAAGTGAACAACATCATAGTTTCCGAAGGATGCCGCAATTGCAGCGGTAAACGATGCAATCATTGCCGCAAAGCCACGTACATTTAAAGTCCACGCAGTTTTAATTTTTACGCCTTTATACATTTTGTTATGAACGGTTCCGACATATTCGTTTTCAACCTTATCCGATGAACGGTTATAGCAGGTAACCTCGTGCCCCATTTCAACCAGCATAGGACAAAGAGTTGTAAGAACGTTTTCTATTCCGCCTCGTCTTGACGGAACAACCTTATGCCCAATCATAGCAATTTTCATTATTTTCACTCCAATTTTATCTGCCGGTGGCAGTAAGCATAACTATCGGTGTTTTAAGCATAATTTTAATGTCGTTAAGATAAGTTCTTGTTTGTATGTATTCGATATCCATTTCAACCCACTGCTCAAAGGGAATATCATTTCTGTTTCTGGAAATCTGCCATGTGCAGGTTATTCCGGGTGTAACAAGAAGTCTTAATCTCTGATAATCGGTATAAAATTTAACCTCTCTGGGAAGCGGAGGTCTTGGCCCTACAAGTGTCATATCGCCTTTTAAAACGTTAAAAAACTGCATCAGTTCGTCAAGCGAAAGCTTTCTTAAATATTTTCCCACTCTTGTTATACGGGGATCTTCCTTCATTTTAAATACGGGACCGTCCATTTCGTTCTGCTTTGCAAGCTCTTCAATCATTTTATCGGCATTTGCACGCATAGTTCTGAACTTATACATATAGAACTCTTTTCCGTGACGCCCCACTCTTATCTGCTTAAAGAACGGACCTGCACTTGGATCGTCAATTACAATTACAATTGCAATTATAATCATTAAAGGAAGGAAAAACAATAAAATAAGGGTTGCAAAAAATATGTCAAAAAGTCTTTTTCTCCTCCAGAAGGTGGCATATGATTTTTCGATAATCGCTTTCAGCTTTTCTCTTGTTTTTTCGTCAACTTTGTCCTGTTCAATATAAGGCATTTACATTACACTTCTTTCTGATATTTTTATTACTGAATCAAATTCTGTTTTTCTGTTTTCTGATAAATAAAATTTTTCAAAAACTATGTTTTTAAAATCAGCTTCGTTTTTATTTAAATAACCGGGATGGAACAAAACCTCTGAATCCATACCCTTTTTTTCTGCAAGTTTAATATATTCGGGTAAAATTTTTGTTACTCTTTTTTCATCCATTTTTCCCGAAAAAAGTATTCCGGAAAAATACGCAGTTTGTATTTTTTCTTTTTTATTAACAAGCCATAAAAATTTAAGAAGCCATTGCTTTGCAATGTTAACCGGGCTGTATGTAAAATACAAGGACGGTGCTTTTATATACGGCTTAAGCGGTTCTGCAGGGATTCTTATGTATTTAAGATTAATTTTTTCATCCTTTAAAACCCTTAAAAGTGACTTAAACACAGCCGGAATCATATGCGTATGCTGATGAGAGTCTATACAAAACGGGCGGTTTTCCGGAAGAATGCTTTTCCAGAACAAAACCTGAGCTTTTATTTCTTTATAAAGCTGTTCTTCAAGTTTTTTTCTATTAAGCAAACCTGCTGTAAAAAGTCCGCCGAAACGGTGCCTGAAATTACCGTTTTTATCTGCAATAAGATTTATTTCCTCTGCATTTGCCATACATTTTCCCTCAACAAGGTTAAGATGCAGGGAAATTAAAATATTTTCCGGAATTCTGTTTAAATCAACCTTGTCAAAATTTGGAAAAACGCTTACTTTATTAAGTGCACCTTTTTCGATACAATGTAAAATACGTGCGGATACACTGTCGCACAAGCCGTAATCGTCTGCACAAAAATATATCACTTAATTTTCACCCTCTGTACCAAGCTTAATAACTACTGTATCATCTATAACTGCCACACAATCCTTATGAGGCCATTTTTTCATAGCTTTTACTTTTTCTGTTTTTATAAGATTTTGCTTTTGTTCACCGCTTAAAAATTTGTAATTTTTTCCGCAGTAATCGTTAAGCGCACTGCAAAGCACACTCTGACCAACTGTTTCATCGTCCTTACGGATTATGTAGCCGTCTGTTATGCCGGTAATATCCGGGGTGAGATTAACACTGTAATCCTCACTGTTATCAAGAGCACCGATAACAAGGAGTTTTTCGCAATTTTCCGCTTCCGGAATCTGTTCTATGCGGTCTGCAATGCGGATAAGAACTCCGTAGGATTTTTCGTATGCCATCTGGGCTTTATGATAGCTTACATTGGCTATAACTGTCTGATTTAAAATAATAATAACTGACGTTGCAAGTATAATCCAGCATTTTACTAAAGTTTGCTTTTCATTTTTTTCTGTACACTTTTCATAAAGAAAAATGAAAAATAAATAAAACACAGCATAGCCCATAAGCATAAGGTTATGGTAATCCACACCGGGATTTATAAATGCAAGTGCCCCTGCACCGAATATCAGAAAAACGCCGAAAATCACCAAAAGAATAAGATTTACAGGCTTTTTATAAAACTTATCTGTTATTATATATTTAAGGTAACAGGCAAATGTAAAAATCGCAGCAAATATATTAAGAACCACATATACATTAACGCCTTCCGACATATCAAAAAAGCAGTTGATAAAGGTTTCCCTGACAACATAAAGGGATGCCGGCAGATTAATATTTGACAGCGATGCCGTTGAATCCATTCCCTGATAATCAAGAAGTTTAACAGAAAATATATTAAGAAGGATTTTAAGCACAGCGCTGTATAACACCATGCCCAAAGCACCTGATACAAGCATAAACAGAGCTTTTTTTATTATAGCTTTAAAATCCGCTTTGCCAAAAACCAGTTCGTTTATTAAATAAAGCAAAACAAGCATTATTGTAACTGTTATATACGCCTGATATATTCCTGATGAAAGAGCAATAAGCAGTGCTGCCAAGAGATATTTCGGTTTTTCCTTTGTCATATAAAATGCGGCTAAGGCTGAAAGGAAAAACGCTATACTGTAGCCGTCAGCCACATAATTATACATCATAACCGAGGTAACAGCAGGGAAAGAAGCAATTACGGCACCTGTTAAGCCTGCGGTGATTTTTTTCCTGACATTAAATATTTTTAAAATAACCACAGAGCCAAGAGCGTGGAATATAATTGCAATAATACCGTTTAAAAACGGCAGGTCATAAAAGGAGCTTAACGAACTCACAACCGGCAAAAACCATCTGCCAAGCCGCAGCATATTCTGCGAATCGTATCTGAACACTATTGAATCCCAGTTGGGAAGCCAGTTTGTTAATTTATAAAAATGTGCAGCAAAGCCTGCAAGAAGTGCCGAAAAAAAGCAAATCTTCCATTGAGGCAAAATATATGTATTAAGTTTTTTAAATGCTTTTTCAGGCACAACTACCACTCCAGCCATTTGAATTTATGCAGAAATTTTCCGTATAGCTTATCATACATTTTCACACCCACAAGCCGTTTGACAAACAAGGTTCGCTTTGCTGTTTTGGATGTCCACGAGGCACAAAAATGATGAATTGAATACGTGTTTTTTGTTATAATTTTCTTTCCCGTATAATATTTCATAGGGCAAAGATAATCTTCGGGAAGCAGATGTATTCCCATAAAAATCTGATCCTTAATATCAGTATCAAGACCAAGCTCAACCATAGTTTTTGTATTTCTGTCCGGGCAGGGAGTTATGTCATAGCTTCCGTCGGGCAGAATAAAAGATATATCGTTATAATCTGCAAGCAATCTGCCTATAAGCTCGTTTCCCTTTTCGCAGGCAAAGCCAAGTCCCGTTGAAATTATGCCGTTATCATCAAAGCCCATATAACCGTTTTCTTTAATAAGGTCATCAAGAGGTTTTATAAGCTCAACATCGGTATCGAGATAAATTCCACCCTCGCTATAGAGCACTTTAAGTCTTACATAATCGCTTACAAACGCCCATTTGCCTGCGTCGTAGGCTTCTTTGGCATATCTGTTTTCTGTTATATCAAAATTTTCTTCATTCCAGCAAACTATTTTGTAGGAGGGACAGTATTTTTCCCAGCTTTTTATACATTTTTCCGCAAGCGGCGGCATTTTTCCTTTGCCAAACCAGCAATAGTGGATTACTTTCGGAATACTCATTTTATTTTCTTCCCCCTGTACAGTTCAAAAATAGTTTTAAAAGCGCTTCTGTTAAAAATGAAATTAACAGCAATGTACAGCACTGCAATCCACACAGAATGGATAATTCCGTTAAGCAATAATTTTAAAAACGAAACATTGCTGAATGTATCAACATAAAATACCGCCATTACAGCAGTAAAAGCTATACTGTTTGCAATAAGTATTTTATATGTATTAAACTGACTTCTTTTAAGAACTTTTTTATTGGAATAGTAAACAGTCATTATTCCCCGGTACAAAAGCGCCGCTATTGTGCCGAGAATTGCTCCGCATATTCCCATATAAATAATTGCGGCAACCGAAACGGTTATATTTATAATCATTTCCCAAACAGCGTAAAAGCGTGTTTTTTTAAAATCGCCCGAATATTCAATAACACCGTTTGCAGGAAGCTTTGCATTTGCAATAAGATTCATTACAGCAAAAAGCAGAAGCAGAAAAGTATTTGTATATTCGGCATCGTTTATTCCGCTTGTATAAATCTGTATAAGTGGCAGTAAAAACACCGCCATAAGTGTATAAATAATGTAAGCTGCCATTATATAAAAGGTTTCATATACGTTATAAAGCTTATCAAACCTTTCCCTGTCGGTATGAAACATCTGCCCCAATGCAAATGTAAAAGACGAAACTACGCTTGTTATAAAATTCTGCACCTGGGAAAAGAAAATATTGTATATGGTATAGATACTTACCGCTTTAAAATCGCAAAGGAAAGAAATAAGAAGCACATCGGTATTATTAAAAACCATTCCCGAAAGCTGGTGCACAAGCACCGAATTTTTCTGCGAAACAGATTCAAAATCAGGTTTTTCCTTTAAATCCAGCCACTTGTATCTTCTTCTGGCATAAAAATACAGATACACAAGCTGAAAAAGTGCTATTACACAATATACAAGCTGAATAAGTATCAGACTGTCGGTTAAAATTAAAACCAGTATTTTTCCTGCATTTGATGCAAGCTGAAGTATGGTTTCGGAATTGTTTATTACATATTTTCTTCCGTCTACCTCCATAAGAATTCTGTATTTTGCCTGAACAAAATAACTGAAAAGCGACGGTATTGCATTTAGTATAACCAAAAAGAACAAAACACCGCTATCTATGGAAGTGGGCACAAACCGGGCATAAACCACAGCAATTACAAGAACTATGGCAAGGTATATAACGCCTGTTTTTTTATAATAGGAATTTGTTGCAGAAAGAACTGCACTTGCACTTTTATAATTTTTTTCGCCTATTCTTTTATAAAGAGCCTGAGTTGTTGCAAGCCCTACACCGGCTTCCAGAAGGCACATATATGTAAAAATCTGCTTTATGGTGGAAAGTACGCCATTTACCTCCGAACCAAAATTTTCAAGGTACAGTCTTGGCAAAAGAAAGCTTAATGATATCAGCACAACCTGATAAACAAGCGACGATATGAGGTTGTGTTTTATTCTGGAATCCTTATCAGCCATTCCTGTGCCTCCTTAACGGTTATATACAGTTGCAGATGTAATCTTTGGTAGCGTTTTCTTTTGGAATTATTCTTCCCGGATTTCCTACAACAACGCTATGGTCGGGAACATCAAAATTAACATAAGTAAGAGGTGCAATAAGCACATCGCTTCCTATTTTAACATTTCCCACTATAACGGCATTTGTGCCAATCCAGCAATTATCCGAAATCTGCGGTGCACCTTTTCTTTTTCCGCGGTTTTCCATGCCTATTGTAACCCCTGTTGCAATATTTATATTTTTGCCAAGCTTTGCATCGGGGTGAATAATAATTCTGCCAAGATGTCCGATATAAAAGCCTTCGCCTATACTTGTTCTTTCCGGAATCTGAATGTGGGTTCTGTAAGACAGGTTAAGAAGGCGCAGCATATAAAAAAGCTTTAAGGGCAGAAATCTGCACATATTTGCTTTTCTGAATACGGAAATATATTTAATTTCAAGAGGACGGAAAACTTTTTTTAAAAAAGGCTCTCCGCTTTCGCCGTAATAACGGTATAAATCTTTTTTAAAAACGCTGTTCATAGCTTTTTCACACTCATTTTTCTTCAAGAAATATTTTTCTTGTTATAAAATTATAAAACGGTACAATCACCATAGCAAGAAATTTTATTACAAGATAATAAATGGTGGTAAACCTTACTCCAACCCACAAAATAAGCTGATTTAAGCCAAGTCCGCCAATGCTTAAAATTACAAATATAACAAATTCCTTAAGCTTATTTTGATTTTTGCTTTTAAAAACAAAGGACATACTTAAAATATAGTTAACGGTAACGGATACGCAAAAGGAAATAGCCGATGCAATGAGCACATCCATTAAAAGCAATTCTTTTAATATAACAAGAACTCCAACGTCCACTGCGGCGGCAATAACTCCCACTATTCCAAATTTAATAAGCTGCAGAAACACTTATGCTTCCTCCGTTATTCCCTGGCAAAAACCCAAAGGGTTTCTTTTGCATCATCGTTGTTTTCATTAAGATTGTAAACACTTAGTATTACCGTTTCGCCGTTAATCTTTTGATATGTAATTGACGGAGTTTTGCCCTCTGCTATCTGACGTTTTATTGCATCATAGTTTAAAAAGCTCATAACAGCTCTGTGGAAATCAGAATGAACACTGTCGCTTATATATTTTTTAAGCAGCATAGAAAAGTTCTCTTCGTTTTCCTTATAGCCCAGATACGATGGCATAAGAATTCTGTGTGCACTGTCAGTTTCAAGAGATACTCTGTAAATTCCGTTATAATGCTCCTTAAGAACAGATATCATTGCATCAATTTCCCTTATGCCGGTTTTTACCTGAATATAATTTTTTTCGGGCTCTTTAGCTATGCTTACCTGCTCTTTATTCTGATAATACAGAGCTTTCGACTCATACATTCTTACTTCCGCTTCACGAACCATTTCCTCGCAGTTTGTATTCTTGGTTCTGAAAGACATTCCTATAGCCACATGATAGTCTTTTGGTTTTAACTGCTCAATAAATGCTTCTATATGAAGTTGAATATCTTCCTGACTGATTTTTCTGGTAAATACCAAAAACTCGTCTCCGCCCATACGGTAAATATTATGCCCGAAAAAGGTTTCCTTAAGTGAATTTGCAATATATATAAGCATTTCATCGCCTGCGGCGTGACCGAATTTGTTGTTTCTTAAATGAAGCTCGTTTACGTCGATATAAATGCAGGCAAAATCATCCGGCTTCTCATCATCAAATACAATAATATCCTTTTTATAGGCAACCCTGTTTAACACTCCTGTTAAGGAATCAGTTGTTGCGGCAAGCTCGGTTCTGTTAAGATGCTTTTTATTATATATGGCAATTGTGAAACAAACCGCAACGTCTTCAATAAGCTTTCGTACTTCGGAGCTTTTTTTAGGATTAACTGTTCCCAGAATACTTACGTGATTGTTTTTATCCGCTAAAATTGCAAAGGATACAGCCTTTATATCATGACCTGATAAAAAGTAATACAGCTCGGGATTAGTTTTTAAAAGATGTGAGTTTGCAGTAAGCTCCATAAAGCTTATCGAAAGATTATTTGAATTGCTGATATTTGCCGCATAGCGGAAAAGCTCACTCTGAAGATAAATTCTCTCCTCCCCTGTTAAAAGCTTGCTTTTTAAAGAGGGCTTAATGTAGAAGGAATCCTCCCCGTCTGTATCCGCAAAAAATGCAGAACGTGAACCGGTAAATTCCTTTATGCGTTTTACAGCTTCCGTAACATTTGCGTGCTGCTGATTTACTTCCAGAAGAAGATGTCTTATATTTGAAGCCTCAGAATGTAATTTTGCACGTTTTTTCTCATTTTTTAATATCAGATTCAGATAAGTCAATATTATAAGAATAATTATACCGAAAATAACAATAAGATTCTGCGACATTTTATGTGTTTCATAAAATACCTGAGTTTCATAACGGGCAAGCATAATGCCCCAGCCAAAATCTTCCAGAGTTGAATAATGAACATACAAATCTTCACCGGTTATTATGGATTTAAAGGAAGAAAATCCTTTATCTGCAGTTTCAAAATCCTCATAGCTGTATCCGTCGTTATATTCCCGGTTTTTGAAATTTGAAAGCTCACCGGGATTTTCACTTATGGTATCTATAACAAATTTTCCGGTTTCCTTATCGTAAACAAAAAGCTGAGCTTCCAGCTCTTTTGCCATATTAATATACTTTTCGCCTATTACATCAAGATGAATTACACCGTACAGAATACCAACTGTTTCGTTGTTAACCTTAATGGGAACCGCACTTCTTATAAGCTCATTTCCGTTACCGGTAAGGTCGGGAATTCTTCCGCTTATGTACTCTCCTCTTGCCGCTTCCTCGTAAAAGGAAATTTTACCGTTTAAATCAATAGAACCCATTTTGGTAACAAAAGTATTATCAGGATTAAGTATTCCTATATTGGAAAGCAAGCCAATTGGCTTAAACGAATCAAACATAAGATTATAGCTTTCACCGTCTGAATAAAGCTTTGCGGCAAAGCTTGCCATTGTGACAAGATTCTCCCTGTCGGATTTAAGCTGAAGATTAAGGTCGTCTTTAATCTGCTTGGTTTGAATGTGAAGCATTTCATATGCATCGTTTTCCGCCTTAATGTAAAACGACGTAACCATAGCAAGAAATACTGCACAAATTAAAATTGCAGTTACAATGCTATACACAATATTATTTTGTTTCTGTTTTTTCCGTTCGTAGGTTAGTGCCATTTATATACATCTTCTTTCATATAATAAGTGATATAATTTTGTGTATTAAGAATGTCCTTTTTTATATACATACATTTTTGGACATACTCTTTTTAATTATATCACACCGGTATATAAAAATCAAGGAATAAAGTGTTTTTTTGAATTTTTATGCATTTAAACAAAAAAAGCAGATTATTCTGAAGAATAATCTGCCCAGCGTGTCGATAAACCTATCGACACGCTGTCTGATGCCGAAAAAGGAAGGTATATTTCGTCAAAATGAACGCAGACAGTACTAAGGTACGGCAAGGCTCATTTTGGCGGAAAGCAGTAGCCGTAAGACTT
>JAFQLQ010000008.1 GCA_017414505.1 Clostridia bacterium | reverse complement strand
AAGAAAAGAGGTCTGCTATCACTAACAGACCACTATCTAAAAGTACATACTGAAATATGAATTGAACCGCCGTATGCCGAACGGCACGTACGGTGGTGTGAGAGGGGCGAAACTCATTAAGAGTTAGCCTCTACTCGATTATTCGGGCAAATTGGAATAAGGAGGATTTAGTTATGGAACATAAAAACTGGAATGGATTTAAACAAGGTTTATGGCAGGATGAAATCAATGTTCGTGATTTTATTCAGAATAATTATTGCGAATACAAAGGTGATGACAGCTTTCTTTCCGGTGCTACAGAACGTACCAATGAACTTATGAAAAAAGTTCAGTCTCTTTTTGCTTTGGAGCGTCAGTTTGGCGGTGTGCTTGATATAGATACCGCAACAGTTTCTTCTCTTACAAGCTATGCTCCCGGATATATAGATAAAAATAATGAGCTTATTGTAGGCTTGCAAACAAACCGTCCTTTGAAAAGAGGAGTTGCACCTTTCGGAGGCATAAGAATGGCTCGTCAGGCGTGTGAGGCTTACGGTTATAAATTAAGTAATAAAATAGAGGAAGAATTCCGTTTTCGTACCACTCATAACGACGGTGTTTTTCGTGCTTATACAGAGGAAATGCGCCAGGCTCGTAAATGCCATGTTTTAACAGGCTTGCCCGATGCTTACGGCAGAGGCAGAATAATCGGTGACTACCGCAGAGTTGCTCTTTACGGTGTGGACAGACTTATCGAAGAAAAGAAAAAAGATAAAAATAATCTTACTAACGGAAATTTCAATACTGAGCAGATTCGCCGCGATGAGGAGCTTTATCAGCAGATTACTTTCCTCGGCTATATGAAAGAAATGGCTAAAATGTATGGATTTGATATCAGTCAGCCTGCCGGAAATACGAAAGAAGCGATTCAGTGGACCTATTTTGCATATCTTGCAGCAATTAAGGAACAGAATGGTGCGGCTATGTCGCTTGGAAGAGTAAGCACATTTTTTGATATTTATATTGAACGTGATATTGCAAACGGCATTCTTGATGAAACTACAGCTCAGGAACTGATTGACGATTTTGTTATCAAATTAAGAATGGCACGTCATTTAAGAACTCCCGAGTATAACGAACTGTTTGGCGGTGATCCCATGTGGATTACCGAGGCGGTAGGCGGAATGGGTGAGGATGGCAGAACTCTTGTAACAAAGAGCAGCTTCCGTATGTTAAATACGCTTTATACCCTTGGTTCTTCTCCCGAACCGAATCTTACGATTCTGTGGTCAACTGCATTGCCGGACGGATTTAAAAAATTCTGTGCAAAGGTTTCTGCAGATACTGATTCTATTCAGTATGAAAACGATGATGTAATGCGTCCGATTTATGGTGACGATTATGCTATTGCGTGTTGTGTTTCTGCAATGAAAATAGGAAAGCAGATGCAGTTTTTCGGGGCACGCTGTAATCTTGCAAAGCTTCTTTTAATTGCAATAAACGGTGGGTATGATACAACAAGTGGAATGCATATAGGCCCGCAGATGCCGCCTCTTAGCGGAGAAAAGCTGGACTATAAAGAGGTTATGGAGCGCTTTGATATATATATCGAATGGCTGTCTCGTCTTTACGTTAACACAATGAACGTAATTCACTATATGCACGATAAATATGCTTATGAAAAAACGCAGATGGCTCTTCATGATACTGAAGTTGGTAGATTTATGGCGTTTGGTATTGCAGGCTTATCCGTTGTTGCGGATTCTTTAAGTGCCGTTAAATATGCAGATGTTCGTCCTGTAAGGGATTTAAAAGGATATATTACGGATTTTGAAACAACCGGTGATTTCCCGAAATTCGGCAATGACGACGATCGTGTTGATTTGATTGCAAGAGATATGACTCATAAGGTTATAACAGAACTGAGAAAAACACCTACTTACAGAAATGCGGAACATACTCTTTCTGTTCTCACAATAACATCAAATGTTATGTACGGTAAAAACACCGGCGCTACGCCTGATGGAAGAAAGGCGCTTGCGGCATTCGCTCCCGGCGCAAATCCAATGCATAACCGTGAGGAAAACGGTGCGCTGGCATCTCTTAACTCTGTTGCAAAAATAAGTTATGATGATTGCCGCGACGGCATTTCAAATACCTTTTCCATTACTCCCGAAGCTTTGGGAAGAACAGAAGATGAAAGAATTACAAATCTTGTAACTATTCTTGATGGATATTTTGCTAAAAAGGCACATCACATAAATATTAATGTACTAAACAGAGAAACACTTATGGCGGCATACGAAAATCCCGAAGCTTATCCGAACCTTACAATTCGTGTTTCGGGTTATGCGGTTAACTTCAATAAGCTTTCACGCGAACAGCAAAGAGAAGTTATCAGCCGTACCTTCCACGAGGCGATGTAGAAAATGGACAGTATAGTTAAAGGGAAAATAAATTCAATTCAGACACTCGGTACCCTTGACGGCCCGGGTGTACGTTTTGTAATTTTTTTACAGGGATGTAATTTAAGATGCGGATGCTGTCACAACCCGGATACATGGGAGTTAACCGGCGGAGAAGAATATTCTGCTTTGGAAATTGCTGATAAAGCGGAGCGTTACCGTTCTTACTTTGGAAAAGACGGCGGAATAACCGTTTCGGGCGGTGAGCCTCTTCTGCAACCGGAATTCGTATGCGAGTTATTTAAAGAATGTAAAAAACGGGGTATAAATACCTGCCTTGATACTTCGGGAAGCTTGCTTAATGAGAAAATTAAGGAACTGCTTGAATATACTGACAGAATTTTACTGGACATAAAATACACAACTGATGAGCAATATTTGAAATATGCAGGATGCAGTATTGAGAGACCTCTTGAATTTCTTGAATATGTAAATGGAATAAATATTCCTGTTACTTTAAGACAGGTAATAATCCCGACCTTGAACGACTCTTGTGAGAATGTAGAAGAACTTAAAAAAATAAGGGATAAACATAAATGTGTTGACGGTGTTGAGCTTTTGCCTTTTAAAAAGATATGTAAGGTTAAATATGATAAAATGGAACTTAAATTTGATTTTGACCGTTTTGAAACTCCGTCATCTGAAATTATGAAAAAACTTGAGGACATACTGTAAAAGACTGCCGAAAAAGGAAGGTATATTTCGTCAAAATGAATGCAGACAGTACTAAGGTA
This sequence comes from Clostridia bacterium, assembly GCA_017414505.1. Taxonomy (GTDB): domain Bacteria; phylum Bacillota; class Clostridia; order UMGS1840; family HGM11507; genus RGIG1932. The sequence continues at coordinate 75,022 of JAFQLQ010000008.1, read as the reverse complement.
CGGCAAGGCTCATTTTGGCGGAAAGCAGTGGCCGTGAGTCTTTCACCCTCTCCGTCACTTCGTGACACCTCTGATTAAGGTATCGCAACTTACGTTGCTTTTGTCCGTGTTGCTTACATCGCAACACTTGCATTTTTCCTACCAATATGCCAATTCAAGGCATATTGTCTAAACGGCAAAACCAGAGAGAGAGGCTTTTCACCGGCACTTTTCATTGATAAATAATTTTTCTGCGGTAGACCGACTTTTTCGACAGTCTTTCTGTTTATTCAATATTGTTCTTTTCCAAAAATTCTTTTAGTTTTTCAAAACTTTTCTGACTTATATCGTGTTCTATTTTGCAGCTGTCTTCATAGGCGGTTTCGTCGTCAACGCCGAGAGCCATAAGTGCTTTTGCAATAACCTGGTGCCTTTCGTAAACTCTTATGGCAATTTCGTAGCCTTTTTCTGTAAGTGAAATAAGACCGCTGTCGTCAACTGTGATGTATCCTTCTTCACGAAAACCCTTCATTGCAACCGAAACGCTTGGTTTGGTAAAGTTGAGTTCGTGAGCAATGTCAATACTTCTTACACAACCTTTTTCGTTTTTTATAACTAAAATGGCTTCCAGATAATTTTCTGCGGATTCTTTAATTTTCAATTATATCCCGCCTTTCAGATTTTGTTTGTATTTAACAATCAGATTAATAAGGTCTGTTGCCGACATATCCCCATCAATGTTAAGCCTTGTAAGCTCATTTAGAGGAGTAGTGTCGTCGTTTATTCCTCCGCGGACTATAACCTGCATTTTGTAGCCCGTTTCTTCTGCTTTTTTCTGTGTATTTTCGGTAAATTTACCGGAGGGATAAGCGTAAACAGTTGGTGCTTTCCCGATGTTTTTGTTAATGTCAAAATAAGAGGTTGTAATTTCCTTTTCGTTTTCTTCCTCTGTTTTATCTGTATGTATAAAATGACTGTAGGAATGACTTTGAATGTCGATAACTCCGCTGTTTTGCATTTCCTGTGCCTGTGCCCAGGAAAAATGGCGGTAGTTGCAATAGGAGGAATCGTATGAAGCTTTTGTTACGGTGAAAATTGTTGCTTTAAAGCCGTATTTTTTAAGCATTGGATATGCAATGAAATAATTTGAAAGATATCCGTCATCAAAACTGATGATAATGGGATTTTCAGGAAGCGGTGTGCCGTTTGTGCGGTAATCCCAGTATTGCCCGAAGCTGATGGTGTTAAAACCGAAATCCTTTAACATTTTAAAGTGCGATTCTAAAACCCTCGGGGAGATGTTATCGCCTTTGTTTTCAGGGGAATAAAAGTCGGTTACATTATGGTACAGAAGTATGGGAAGCATTGTTCCCGAAACCTCGCAAAAACCGCTTACGGATACCGTTAATGTAAAAATTATCAAAAGTATTAATATTCGCTTAAATAAGTTCATATAATCACCTAGTATAAATTATATCAATACTAAGCACAAAAATCAAGAGTTGTAATATATTTGTAAGAGGTGATTAAAATTTTATTTTTAATTAAAGCAGGAAAAAGAACAAAGTTTTCCAAAACAGAATTTTACGGTGAGGAAGCTCTTTTGTGTGAGATAAAACCTAACAAAGTGAAATACGCAAAAATTCTCAGAAAAGCAAGAAAATATTCACCTTTTCTGATGCTGATAAATGAAGAAACCGCAAAATATACAGATTTTAAAAAATTAGAAAAATATACCTGTTATACTCCTGCGGAAATGATATATGATAATTTTGATAAAATTTCAGAGCGATTTTTCAGACTTTACGGCTGCGGAAAAGAGAAAATCAATTACGGAGTTTTTTCGGAAGAATTATCTTTTTTAAATAAGCTTGAAGGTTTTGGAGATTATTTAAAATGCGTATATGTTTTCGGATGTGAAAAGGGTCATCAAAAAGCAGATGAATTTTTTAAAAAAACCGGTGTTAATGTGGTTTTTCGCCCTGCAAATCAGGTTATACCGTGCGATTTATTTGTCAGATTATCCGGAAAAATTTTGCCGGCAATTTACGAAAAACCTGTTGCTGACTTTTCGGATTTTAAAGATTTTGAAAGGGAATGCGAGGAAATTGGAAAAATACTTGTAAAATATCTGCTTAATTTACTCAAAAAGACTTGACATAACTGAAAATAAATAATATAATAACTTGATAATAATAAAAACGGAGAGTGAGACTATATGGCTAAAGAGGTTTTATTGACATATGAAGGTTTGAAAAAGCTGGAAGACGAACTGGAATATCTAAAATCTGAAAAACGTCTAGAGGTTTCGGAGAAAATCAAAGTGGCAAGAGGATTCGGGGATTTATCCGAAAATGCCGAATACGATGCAGCAAAAACAGAACAGGCAGAAGTTGAGGAAAGAATTGTCAAGCTGGAAAATATGCTTAAAAATGCAAAAATCATTGATAGTGATGAGGGCGATTCCGACACTGTAACAATCGGCTCAACAGTTAAAGTTCTTGATATTGAATTTGACGAAGAAGTGGAATATACAATCGTAGGTTCCGCAGAAGCAAACCCGGCAGAAAACAAAATTTCAAACGAATCTCCCGTAGGAAGCAGCCTTATAAATGCAAAAATTGGGGATACTGTTCAGGCTAATGTTCCGGACGGAGTTATTGAATTCAAAATTTTATCCATCACAAAATAGACAGAAAATATACGCAAAGGAGAAATTGAGATGAGCGAAAACATTACAACAAATTCTCAGGAAGAATTGAACGAGCTGCTTCAGATAAGAAGAGATAAGCTTTCTGAATTGCAGGAAAACGGTAATGATCCTTTTAAGATAACAAAATATAACCGTTCTCATACGTCGAAGGATATTTGCGAAGGATATACCGAAGAAGAACGCACAGTTACTGTACGCGGCGAAGAAACACAGGTTACAGCCAAAATTTCAAAGCTTGACGGTCAGAATGTATCTGTTGCAGGAAGAATAATGTCAAAACGCGGAATGGGTAAAGTAGGCTTTATACATATTGCGGATATTGACGGACAGGTTCAGGTGTTTGTAAAGAAAGATATTCTTGGTGAAGAAGACTATAATACATTTAAAAAATACGATATTGGCGATATTATCGGTGCAGAAGGAGAAGTTTTTACCACTCAGACCGGTGAAATTTCTATTCGTGCAAGCAAAATAACATTGCTTTCAAAATCTTTACAGCCTCTTCCCGAAAAATTCCACGGTATGACAAATACCGACCTTCGTTACAGACAGCGTTATGTTGACCTTATTATGAATGCGGATGTAAAGGATACATTTATCAAACGTTCAAAAATTGTTGCGGCTATCCGTAAATATCTTGATAAAGAGGGCTTCCTTGAGGTTGAAACACCAATGCTTGTTTCCAATGCCGGCGGTGCTGCTGCACGTCCCTTTGAAACTCATTTCAATGCTCTTGATGAAGATTTCAAGCTTCGTATTTCTCTTGAACTCTATTTGAAACGTCTTATCGTAGGCGGTCTTGAAAAAGTTTACGAAATAGGCAGAGTTTTCAGAAACGAAGGTCTTGATACACGTCATAACCCTGAATTTACTCTTATGGAGCTTTATCAGGCATATACCGATTATCACGGTATGATGGATTTAACCGAAAATCTGTACCGCTATGTTGCAAACGAAGTGCTTGGCACTACAAAAATAACATACAACGGTGTGGAAATGGATTTAGGCAAGCCTTTTGAAAGAATTACTATGCTGGATGCGGTTAAAAAGTATTCAGGTGTTGATTTCAACGAAATTAAAACTGTTGAAGAGGCTCGTGCCGCTGCTGATGAGCATCACGTTGAATATGAAGACCATCACAAAAAAGGCGATATCTTAAATCTGTTCTTTGAAGAATTTGTTGAACATCACTTGATTCAGCCTACATTCGTTATGGACCATCCGGTTGAAATTTCACCGCTTACAAAGAAAAAACCCGATAACCCGGATTATGTTGAAAGATTTGAGTTCTTTATGAACGGCTGGGAAATGGCAAACGCTTATTCCGAGCTTAATGACCCAATCGACCAGAGAGAACGTTTCAAAGCTCAGGAAGAGCTTCTTGCTCTTGGCGACGAAGAGGCTAATACAACAGACGAAGACTTTATGCGTGCGCTTGAAATTGGTATGCCTCCTACGGGTGGTATCGGCTACGGTATCGACAGAATGTGTATGCTTCTTACCGATTCTGCAGCAATCCGTGATGTGTTGCTGTTCCCCACAATGAAGCCGTTGGATAAGTAAATGGCGTAAAATCAAGGTTTTCAAGGATTGAAAGACAAAATTTACGACCAATTTACGACCAATTAGGAAGAGCATATTCAAAAAATTAAAACCAACTATATGACATTCCCCGCTAGTTATATCATTAGTGGGGATATCTAATTAAAGCAACGAAAAATACGATAGAAATATTTTTCACAATATAAATTTATAAAAAATCGATTTTTTGAATTTTTTTATAGATTTTTTGAACAATTAGTGATATAATAAATATAATATTAACTAAGAGGAGAATTTTTATGTGTGTTTATATAGGTATTGAGGATTTAGCTGCTAATGCTTTGATTGAAATTTTAAACAAAACAGAAAAGGATTTTGTCACTTACGCTGAATTGGAATGTTATGGCGCGGAAGTTGTTAATATTCTCAATGAACAAGGAGAAAAAGCTGTATTAATTTTGTCAAGAGAAAGTACTAATAATATGTTTAGAAATTACTCTGACATATTTGAAGAAAAAATGTTGGATAATGAATTAGTTATTGCTCTAAAAGATGGAAAAACCGCAGATGATTTAATTGAGAAATTCCGCGGGTATTTAGCATGGGATGTTTTATTGGCTTTTGTAAATAAGAAATCACTAGCCAAACTAGGAGTTGTTTCATAATGGAATATAAGCAATTTAAAGATCCTATATACGGATATATAAGAATTCCCTCAAAGTATGTCAACGAGATAATAGATACCAATATTTTCCAAAGATTGCGAAGGATAGTGCAAACTAGTTATTCTCCATTATATCCTTCGGCATTACATAATCGTTTTGTACATTCAATAGGGGTATTTCATCTTGGGCAAATCGCAAGTAATGCTATTTTGAATACATTAAAAGACATGCCGGCTTTTGAGAAAATAGAAAATCTTTATGATTTAATAGAAATTTTCAAGCTTGCTTGTTTACTGCATGATGTGGGACATGCACCATTCTCGCATACAGGCGAAAAATTTTTTCTTGATTATTCAGATGAAAATAAATCTTACTTTAAATTGCATGAAATGCTGGCATCTGAAGTGGATAGCGAACAATTCAAAAATGACATTCCTAAAGAAGATAGCAACGCCGCAGCTCCGCATGAAATAATGAGTTCTATAATAGGTATAAGAGAATTCAAAGATTTTTTCAAATCAAATTTTGAACGAGAATTTTTTGCTCGTTGCATAACTGGATATAAATTTTCAAACGATTATGAAATTAACAGCATCTACAACTGCTTTATTTCATTAGTAAACTCAAAGGTAATTGATGTCGATAGACTTGATTATTTGATTCGTGATGCTTACTTTACAGGATTCGAAACGATTAATATAGACTATGAAAGACTATTGAATTCCTTGACAATAGTTGAAAAAGAAATACCTAAGGGAAAGGACACTGTAACAAAATACGAAATTGCTTATAACAAAAATGCTGTAAGCATAATAGAGAACGTTGTTTATGCGCATGATGCTGAAAGAAAATGGATTCAAACACACCCTATTGTATTATATGATATGTATATTATTCAGCATGTAATAAATAGTCTTAATACTTCTATGGAAAGCAATGGAGTTTCCCTTTTCTCTATGGAAGCCTTAAGTGCAGATGGAATTACTACTTCATCAGGAGAAAAAATATCTTTATTGTGTGATGATGATATAGTTCATTTATTGAAAAGGAATACAAATGACGAACTGTACAATGAATTCTTTTCAAGAAATATTAGAAGACATCCATTGTGGAAATCCGAATCCGAATATAAGGCGTATTTATCAATACAATATGCTGGACAAGCACTAGAGAAGCTAGAAAAAGCGATTGATGAAACAGAAACATACCTGCGAAAGTATTCAGAAAGTTGGATAATAAACGATATAATTATAGAAAAGGTTGAATCTGAGTTGGAAAGGATAAAAAAATCCAATCCTGATGCTTTGGATGAAAAATCTCGTAACAAACAATTAAAATCAAAAGAAACAATTTTGAAGTTAATGCGTTGTATGAAAGAATATGCGACCTCATGTGAATGCGAGTGTAATTTTGTAATATTAAAAGCAAGTCAATTCTATAGTAGCTTTAATAAGAATGAATTTGCCAAAATTCCTATAGTTTTTCAAAATAAAAATGATGATAATATTTTTGATTTTGGTAAAGTTGTGTCAGTCTTGAGTAGCACTAGTGAAAGTAAGAAGGATTTCTTTTATATATACTTTAAACCAAATAAAGAAAAACCTTTTAATAAAGAAGAACTTTGCAAAAAATTATATCAGGCGTTTATGTAGATGTTGATAGACAATCGATAAAATACTTAAACCGTAATATCAGTTGAAATGATATTGCGGTTTTTGTTTTGTGCAAAAGTGAAAATTTTATTAAAAGGATTGTAAAATCATACCTATTATGCTATAATGTTTATGCTAGATACTATAAAATCAATATACTGGGGTTAGTATATTTTTCTCTACAAAGTGTACGCTATGTTAAAAGCGTACTACTCTGAAATGCTTTGTAGAGAAGTATATTGATTAGTGTCTAGCAGCCTATCATTCAGGGTTATGTGCGTTTTTAGTGCATCACTCTGCAATATGATATGTACCCCCTTCGCTGCTGTCCAGTAAAGGGGGTACATATCAATCTATGATTATAAGATGGTTATTTTTTATTGAATAAAAAGAAAAAATTCACTTTACAATTTTTACTTAAAATGCTATACTATTTATTAATTACAAAGCGAAACAAGAGGTGCAATATGAATAAAACAAGTCTTAACGGAAAATGGAAGCTGTATTATTACAATCAGCTTGAAAAGGATATAGATTCTCCCGAAAAATTAACTGATGATATAAAAACTGTGGAATGTACTGTTCCCGGTAATGTGGAGCTGGATTTATCAAAGGCAGGTATTTTGCCCGAAGATTTATATTTTGCTTCCAATATGAGAAAAATAAAGGAATTTGAAACCTATGCCTGGTGGTATGAAAGAGAATTTGAAATTCCCGAAAACGAACTTAACGGTAATTTGTTTTTACAGTTTGAGGGTGTAGACTGCATTGCAGAATATTTCTTAAACGGTGTAAAAATAGGGGAAAGCGAAAATATGCTTATTCCTCACGAATTTTCAATTAATCACGTTAAAAAAGCAAAGAATATTTTACATATAAAAATCAGTTCAACAGTCCTTAAAGAGCACAGCGAGGAATACACAAACAGAACTCTTTTTATGAATCCTTATAATGATCAGAAATCTGTTGAGATTAGAAAAGCTCCTCATATGTACGGATGGGATATTCTTCCCAGAGCGGTAAGTGCCGGACTTTGGAGAGGCGTTAACCTTGTAAGCAAAAACGAAGTTGAATTCACTCAGTTTATCTGCAATCCGGCAAAGTATAAATACGATAATATGTATCTTATTTTTGCTTATGAATTAAGCTGTCCTTACGAAATTTTAGGAAAAAGCACAATAAAAATAACCGCAACCTGCAAGGACCAGACATTCTGTGTGGAAAGCCCTGTAAAATTCCACGGCGGAAGAATAGAATGCAATATTGAAAATCCGTATTTATGGTGGCCGAAAGGTTATGGTGAACCCAATCTTTACGATTTAACTGCTGAAATTATCTGCGACGGTAAGGTTCTTGCAACTCACAGAGAAAAGATGGGTTTAAAAACCGTTAAGCTTGAAAATTCCCTTATTGCAGACGATAAAAACGGAAAATTCGCTTTTATCATAAACGGAGAAGAGGTTTTCTGCAAGGGCACAAACTGGGTTGCACTTGATGCATTCCACAGCCGTGATGCCGAAAGATACGACAAAGCACTTGAATTGCTTGATGATATCGGATGCAATATGATTCGTATGTGGGGCGGAAATGTATACGAGGATGATGCTTTTTATGATTTCTGCGATGCTCACGGAATAATGGTATGGCAGGATTTTGTTATGGCGTGCAACGGGTATCCGCACACCGAAAAATTCTTAAAGGAAATTGAAAAAGAAGCAATAACAATTATTAAAAAATTAAGAAACCACGCCTGCATTACCTTGTGGTCGGGGGATAATGAATGTGACAGTGCACTTCTTGATTGCTACTGGACAGATCCCAATGCAAACATCATTACACGTGATATTTTAAAAAGAGCAGTATTCAATCACGATTTCACAAAGCCTTATCTGCTCAGTTCGCCGTATTATTCTGAAGAGGTATTTAAAACCGGTGATATGATGGCACCGGCTGAAAACCACCTCTGGGGCCCGAGAGATTACTACAAGAGCAGATTCTATTCCGAAAGCCGTGCTCATTTTATAAGCGAAACGGGTTATCACGGATGCCCTGATGTTGAATACCTTGAAAAATTCCTTGAAAAGGAAGATTTAAAACCCGGAGCCATAACGGAAAATAATATTCTTCATTCAACCGACTGGGATGGCAGAGATCATCGTGTAAGGCTGGTTTCCGACCAGATTATTCAGATGTTTGGTTTCGTGCCTGATAATATGGAGGATTTCGCACTGGCATCTCAGCTTTCTCAGGCAGAGGCAATGAAATATTTCTTAGAGAGAATGAGAATGCGCCGTCCTGAAAAATCCGGAATACTGTGGTGGAATTTAATTGACGGATGGCCTCAGGTTTCCGATGCGGTTGTTGGATATTATTTTGATAAAAAGCTGGCGTATTATTACCTTAAACAAAGTCAGCAGCCATTCTGTATTATGGTGGATGAAATAGAGGACTGGAACAATAAAATAATAGCTGCAAACGATACCTTGAAAGAGGTTTCGGGAAAAGTTAAAATAACAGATGCAGACACAAATGAACTGCTTTTTGAAAAGAAATTTACAGTTCCCCAAAATTGTTCAAAAGCACTTGGCGAGATAAGAACAATGTATTCGGAACACAAGTTAATGTTGATAGAATGGGAAATCGACGGCAAAAAATTCTACAACCATTACACAACAGGTCAGACTCCCATGCCTTTTGATAAATGCAAGGAATGGGTTAAAAAGATAAAAAAATAAAAATTTTGGTGCAGTAGCGTAAAGCTGCTGCATTTTTTATGTTCTAACAGATAAAAGCACTTCATATAGTTATAAAAAGAGGTGTTACAAATGGAAAAAATTGTTAAGCTTACTGAAAACTTTCCCGATTTTTTAAAACGGGCATTGCTTAAGACAGAATATGAAATTTTAACAAAGCTGGAAGAAATCCGCATAAGAGCAGGACAACCTGTTTTTCTGCTTACGGGTGACGAGGAATATATGCTTAGCGAAAACGGAGTTACAATGAGTGTTCAGCTTGCCATAAAACCCGATATGGATAAAATCCACGAAATTGTTTTGAGTATAACTGAAAATTCTCTTTATGCCTATATGGACGAAATGAAAAACGGGTTTCTTACTTTAAAGGGCGGTCACCGGGTTGGCATTTGCGGAACTGCTGTTTGCGATGGCGACCGGCTTATTAATATTTCGGAAATAAACTCCATTAATATACGTGTGGCAAGAGAGCTTAAGGGAATCAGCAACAAGCTTATTCCCTATATTACGGAAAACGGAATAAAAAATACTCTTATTGTTTCGCCTCCGGGGGTAGGAAAAACCACTTATTTACGGGATTTAACAAGGAATATTTCAAATCTTGTAAAACATATAAATATAACACTGATTGACGAACGAAGCGAAGTGGCGGCAGTTTTTGAAGGTATTGCTTCAAACGATGTGGGCTTGAGAACCGATATATTGAACGGATTTAAAAAATCTGACGGAATTATTCACGCAATACGTTCTATGGCGCCTGCGGTTATAGCGGTGGATGAAATAGGCTCGGATGAAGACCTTAAAGCCGTAAATTACGCGGCTTTGTCGGGCGTTAAAATAATTTCCACAGCCCACGCTTCAAATCTGCCTGAGCTTAAGGAAAAAGGAATTTTAAAATATTTTAATTTGCTTATTATTCTTAAAAAGAATGACGGCGACAGGATTGGTGAAATTGTATGCTTATAAAGCTGTTTGGAGCGTCGCTTATATTGGCGGCAGGAGTATTTTCAGTTACTAAAATAAAGTATGGAATAAGAGAACAAATTTCTGAAATTGAAGCTTTTCTGAAAATTACGGATTCTGTAAAAACAGATATTTTGTTTAAAAAGCTTCCTGTTATGAAATGTGTTGAAAATCTTGAAATTGAAAATCAGAAAGTAAGAGTGTTTACAGAAAAATTTATAAATTTTCTTCAGATTGGAAAGGATATTCCGTCTGCGTCAAAAAAAGCCTTTGAAAATTCTGATTTGTACTTAAAGGGAGAGGAACTATCTGTTGTAAAGGGATTTTTTGAACAACTGGGGCAAACCTCCTATGAAAATCAGCTTGAAAATGCTATGCACACAATGAATAAGCTTACACGCAGGCTTGGAGAAATAAAAAAAGACTGTGAGAAAAATGAGAGAACCAAGTGTTCGCTTGTTCTGGGAGCTACTCTTGCAACTGTAATTGTATTGTTTTAACGAAAGGATTATTAAGATGGACATAGAATTAATTTTTAAAATTGCGGCAATAGGAATTGTGGTTGCTGTGCTTAATCAACTGCTTACCCGTTCCGGCAGGGAGGAACAGGCTATGCTTACAACTCTTGCCGGACTGATTGTTGTTCTTTTTATGCTGATTGATGAAATTGCACGTCTTTTTTCCACAATTAAAAGTGTTTTCGGGTTATGAGTATTGTATTCAAAATTATAGCAATAGGAACGGTTTGTGCTTTTATAAATGCCATTTTCCGTAAAAACCAACCGGAATATGCAGTTTTTATTTCGGTTGCTTTCGGACTTCTGATGCTTACACTGCTTTCTGCTGTGTTTACGCAGGTTACGGACAAGGTAAATCAGATTGCGAAGGAAAGCGGTATTGATTTTATATATCTTGGAATTATTCTTAAAGTGGTGGGAGTTTCATATGTGTGCGAATATTCTTCGGCAGTTTTCAACGATGCGGGGGAATCGGCCATTGCCAAAAAAATAGAATTTGCAGGCAAGGCGGTTATTTTTGTTTTAAGTCTTCCTGTTATTGAAAGCCTGTTTGATATGATTTCTCGTTTTTTCTGAAAGGGAAGTACCTATGAAAAAAGTGTTTTTTGTTTTAATTCTTTTTTTCCTGATTTGCATAACGGCAAATGCCTCCGGCGTTGAGGCTTATATTCAGGACGAGCTGAAAATACTGGATAGCGAAATTGAGGGTTTTTCATTTGCGGATTTTCTCAACCAGATTGAAAACGGTATAACAGATTTATCTGATATGGACTTGCCTGAAAAAATTTTTGCTGTGCTCAGCGGAGAATTATATAAATGCGGAAAACTTATTTTAAGCCTTATTATTCCGGTTGTTTTATTTTCTTTGCTGTCAAATATGTCACTTAATACGGAAAATTCTGTTGTTATGACGGCACATCTTGTTTTATACGCAATAATTGCCGCTGTTGCGGTTTATGTTTTTAATGATATTATTGCTCTTGCTGAAAATACCCTTGTTGAGATAAATACAGTTACCAAGTGTATTGTGCCGGTTCTTTTTACTCTTTATGCATATAGCGGAAATGCCGTAGGGGCGGCTTTTGTAAAGCCTGCGCTTTTTATAACTTCTCAGCTTTTCGGTGATGTTATTTTGAAATTTTTCTTCCCTCTTACTACAATAAGCTTTGCTCTTAATCTTACCGATAATATTTTAGGAACCGGGCGGCTTAAATATTTTGGCGATTTAATAAGTCGTTTTACAAAATGGAGCATGGTTTTTTCGGTTACACTTTATATGATGCTTGTTACTGCTGCAAATATGGCAGGCGAAGCTATGGGAGGACTAAAATTAAAAAGTGCAAAATTTGCAGTAGCAACCTTTGTTCCGGTAGTTGGCGGAATTCTTGCCGATGGCGTGGAAACGGTAGTGGCATCGTTTAAAATGATAAAGGGAGCACTGGGAATTACGGGAATTATCGGAATTTTATACATTGCTGTTATTCCTGTTGTAAAAATATTTATTGTTGTTTTTCTTTTCTGGCTTACTGCATCGGTTACAGAACCTCTCGGAGAACGAAAACCTGCTGATTTACTGCACAGTATAGGAAATACAATCGGTATCGTAGGAACTCTTGTTGTATGCAATGTGTTTGTTTTTCTTGTTTTTTCTGCGGTAATTATGAGTGGAGGTACATAATGATTTCTGTTTTTAAAAGTCTTACGGGAATTGTTTTTATAAGCGTTATTCTGGAAATGCTTCTTCCTGAAGGAAAATTTGCAAAATACATACGTTCTGTTTTCGGGATTGTTATGCTGACGGTGCTTATAAGCGGTATCACACATATTAAAGCAGAAATTTCATATTTTGATTTTCCGGAATTTAATATCGAAGAAAATTCGTCGGTATCAGGGCTTAATAAGGTGATTGCCGAAGAATTTTATCTTTCTTTTGAAAAACAGATAAGAGAACGCTTAAAGGCTGAAAATATAGAAGTTATCTATCTAGCGATTGATTTTGACGGCGAAAACAGAATAAAAAAAGTTCACATAAATATAAAAGAAAGTTCTGTTTTTAAAGACAAGGTCATAGAAATATTAACAAAGGAATTCGAAATTGATGAAAAAACCGTTGTTATCGGAGAATGATACTTATGTTAAAAAAGCTTTTTGAGAAATATAAACTTGATAAAAATAATAAAATTTTTATTTGCACAGCGGTTCTGGGAATTGTTCTGCTTCTGCTTTCGGGAAGCTTTTCTTCCGGAGAAAAGCAAAAAGAAATTACTCCTCTTAAATTTGATGTGAACGAATATAAAATTACTCTTGAAAAGGAAATTTCCGATATAATAAAATCCATTAACGGTGTTGACATAGTAAAAGTGATGTTAACTTTTTCAGACAACGGAAAAACCGAATATTTAAGTGAAGAAAAAGTAAGCCTTGAAAATAACGGCGAAACGGAAAATCAGGACAGAGAAAGCACTGCCGCTTTTAAACGGGAAAACGGTGACGAAGCTCCCGTTGTTGTACGGGAGTTACTGCCGGAGGTAAAGGGGGTGGCGGTGGTAGTAAGCGGTGAATATTCAAGAGAACTGGAAATTAAAATTTTAAATTCTGTGAAGGGTGCTTTGGGAATAGGCTCAAACAGAATAAGTATAGTTATAAATGAAAGGAACGAGTAAAAATGATTGTTATTAAAAAGAAGCAGATTGTTACAACACTGATGGTAATGATGTTAATTGCGGCGGGCTACATAAATTTTATCTGTATGGATAACCGTGCAGGCGGGGATATAGCCGTTTTAAAGCAGGAAAACATTGAATCCGAGCCGGATGTTTACGGTGAAGCCAAGTTTGTAAACGTTACGGAAAATACCGATTACTTTGAGGAAACCGAATTCAACAAGGAAAAAGCAAGGGCAGAGGAGCTTGATATTTTAAATCAGGTGGCAAATAACGAAAATTCCACTCCGGAAGCAAAACAACAGGCTCAGGAATGTATAATAAACATTGCTAAAAATGTAGAGCGTGAAAGTAATATTGAAAATGTTCTTATGGGAAAAGGCTACACTTCTGTAAGCGCCTTTATAAACGACGACGGTGTTACTGTTGCAGTAGGCGTGGATGAGCTTACAGAAGAGGATATAATAAAAATTACCGATGCGGCAAAAAGTGCGGCAGGGTTTGAAAACGATAAAATAAAGGTTATTCAGATTGATTAGTTATTTTTAAAACATCCCGGAGATACTCCGAATTCTGCTTTGAACATTTTGCTGAAATAATATACATCTGTGCAGTTTAGTGCTTCTGCAATTTCTGTTACAGTGTTTTCGCCATTTAAAAGAAGCTCCTTTGCTTTCTGCATTTTAAGGCGATTTCTGTATTTTACGGGTGAAGTGCCGGTTTCTTCCCTGAAAATTCTGCGAAAAGATGTAAGGCTCATATTGCACATTTTTGCAAGGTCGGAAACCGGTGTGTTTTCTATGCTGTGATTTTCTAGATAAATCACAGCTTTATATATTTTAGAATGTTTTTTCTTAAGTTTCTGCTTTTCATCGTTTGTTTTTAATTCCTCCAGAATTTCATAAAACAATTTCATTGTCTTAAATCCCGGCTCAACTTTTGAAATCCAGCTTTCATGTATTTTTTCAAACATATAGAGATATTTTTCTGTTTTGTCGTTTATAATTGTGCAGATTTCTTCCTCGAGATTGATTATCTCGCTGTTGCGGTCGTAAATTATAAATTTTATACCAATATAACTGCAGTTTTCGCAATTTGTCCAGCAACTTTTATATGAACAGTCGTAAGGCAGATAAACTATGGAGTTTTTTTCAGCAACAAGCTTTTTGCCTGATGGGAGAGTAAAAATAATTGTGCCCTCGGTAATGTAGAAAAAACGCTGGTGGAGGCGCTCGCCTTTTTCTACAACTGTTATAGCAGGTGCATTTGCCGAACCCTTATAGGTTGATATTTCGTCTATACAGTGACTGTTGCTTGCAATAAAATTGAGATTTTTCATAAAATCATTCTCCTTTGGTTGAATTATACAAAATATTTGTTGATTTGTCAATTTACTTTTTTTGCTTTGTTTTTTATAATTGAAGTATAATGTTAATGAGGAGTGAATTTTATGTCAGAGAAAAAAGTACGTATTGGTATCGTAGGATTTGGGAGTTTTTCATTAAGTCATCTTGAAATATTTATGGCGCACCCTGACGTTGAAAAAGTAGTTGGTGCAGAGATTTTAGATGAGCGCAGAAAATTTGTGGAAGAAAAATACAAAATTAAAATGTATAAAACTTATGATGAAATGCTGGAAAAAGAACCGGATTTGAACTCTGTTGGTGTTTTTGCTCAGCGCCATCAGCACGGGCCGCTTATTATTCAGGGGCTAAAGGCGGGTAAAAATGTGTTCACGGCTGTTCCTATGGGATGTACTGTTGATGAAGTATTTGAAATTCTTGATTTGGTTGAAAAAACAGGGTTAACTTTTGCAATGGGGGAAACCTGCTATTATTTTCCGTGTGCAATATGGAACAGAAAGCGCATAAAAGAGGGCGTTTTAGGCGATGTTACATACGGAGAAGCACAGTATTATCACAATATTACTGAATTTTTGGATTCCTATAAATCCAGTGGGGAAAATGCCAACAGAGAAATAGGAATTCCGCCAATGCTTTACGGAACACATTCCGCATCTATGCTTATTTCTTCTATTGGAAGCTCCCCTGTGGAAATTACCTGCTTCGGTTATGTGGATAAAATCGGCGACGGATTTTACGGAAAAGGAGTAAATAACTGGGATAATCCTTTTTCCAATCAGACCGCTATTGTACGGTTTAAAAACGGTGCAATCGGCAGACTTAACGAATTTAGAAGAATCGGTTCAATTAAACCGTCCAGCTTTATTACCGGCATTTACGGAACAAAAGGAACATATGAATGCAGCGGAAATCAGCATCTGCTAACGTTGGGCAACGTTTTCGGTCAGCAAGCGGATTCCATTGATGTAAGCGATGAAATAAATACATTTTCATTTATTGAGGATAAAGGAAAAATTGATCCAAAACTGGGGAGATTAAACTATAAATATCACACCGGTTTTTCTCCGATTCAGAATACGGCAAGACTTCCTGAAGTTTTACGCAAAATGGAAGCTGAATTCCGGAAAAAAGAAAGTTTGGATATAATCGGACATAACGGCACGCATTTTTTCAATGTTGATGATTTTGTAAAAGCTGTTGTCATGGATAAGCTTCCTCCCATAAATGCGTGGAGAGCTGCCGAATTTACTCTTACGGGAATTCTTGCCAACGAAAGCGCAGTTAACAATAATAAAACAATAAAATTCCCCGAAGTGGGAAATCCTCCGTCTGATAAAGAGGTACTTGATTTTGATTAGTTTTTAAGCGGAATTTAACAAAATATTAACTTTTTCAGAAAAGCTTGAATGTTTTTTAAAAATATGCTACAATATGTCTATTCTTGAATATGGAGGCGTATTTATGGAGAAAATTCGTGCTTTTAAAAACTGGTGGGACAATACCCTGTGGTATCATTATAAATGGCATATAATTGCAGGTCTTTTTGTTGTTTTTTGCATTCTTTATACTGTAATTTCGGATATAGGAAGTGTTGATCCCGATTACTGTGTTGCTTACGTAGGCAATTCCACAAATACCGAAATTGTTGAGCAGGTTATGAGCGAAAGCTTTAAAGATGAAATAAAAGACCTTAACGAAGATGAACAGAAATATCTTTTTGTGAAAAGTTTGCTTTTCGGAATGGAAGAATTGAAAACTCAGCCTATGTATGTTCAGCAGTTTGATATTGATATTATAAGCGGTCAGAATCCTCTTTATATAATGGATGCGGATTTATACGAATTCCTAAAAGGCAGAGAGGTTTTCGAGCCAATTGAATACAACGGTGAGAGCTATGAATACATAGATATTTCAGATAACAAGCTTTTTACAGACGATACAAATATGTTCAAAAACAAGTATCTTGTTAAGCGAATTAAGGTTGCAGGAGAAGAAAAAGAGGATTTTTATAAGGAAAAAGTTGAAATTACTGAGAAAATTATCAAGAAAGTACTTGCAAATCATTAAAAAGTGTGTTATAATCTATATACAGTTAGGATAAAGTATTACTTAAGAGTGGGTTCTGCCCACTCTTTTGAATTGTTTGGAGGTAATTTATGGCAAACCGTATAACTGATAAGGTTTCTGAGATGATTCTGCCATTTTTAACTGAAAACGGTGTGAGAATTTATGATATCGAATTCGTTAAAGAGGGAGCAAACAGAGTTCTGAGACTTTATATTGATAAAAAAGACGGCAGAGTATCAATTGACGATTGTGAAACTGTAAGCAGAAAGCTTTCCGATTTGCTTGATGCCGGCGATTTTATTGAAGATGCTTATATTTTAGAGGTTTCTTCTCCCGGAATTGAAAGAGTTTTAAAATACGATTTCCACTTTGAAGAGGCTGTTGGCGAGGATGTTGAAATCAAGCTTTTCAAGGCGGTAAACGGCTCTAAAAATCTGATTGGAACACTTGTTTCGGGAAGCGAGAAGGGCGATGTTACCTTAAGCATTTCAGATGAAGAGTTAATAATTAAAAGAGAAAATATTTCTCAGGTTAAAATACATTTTGAATTTTAGGAGGAAAAAACAATGAACAGTGAATTTTTGGCTGCCCTTGACCAGGTGGAAAAGGATAAGGGGATATCCAAAGAAATTCTTATAGAAGCAATTGAAAATGCTTTGCTTTTTGCCTATAAGAAAGAGCATGACCAGAGAGACTGGGAAAGAAGAGAGGCTGAGGCAGCACCTGTTGAATACAGAGGCTTTGTAAACCGTGAAACAGGTGATATGGGAGTTTACGCAACAAAAACAGTTGTTGAAGAGGTTGCCGACCCCGTAAGTGAAATTTCTATTGACGATGCAAGAAGATTAAGCAAAAGCCTTTCTGTGGGAGATACCTGCGAGGTTAATGTTATGCCCCGTTCTTTCGGAAGAATTGCGGCTCAGACTGCAAAACAGGTTGTTGTTCAGAGAATAAGAGAAGCGGAAAGAGAAATTATCTGCAATGAATACACCGAGAAAAAAGGCGATATTATTCAGGGACTTATTCAGAGAGTTGAAAAAGGTACAAAAAACAATGTTATGATGGAAATCGGCAGAGTTGAAGCAATGCTTATCCCCAGCGAACAGGTTCCCACCGAAAAATATGTACCCGGTGAAAAAATGTATCTTTATGTTGTTGATGTTAAGGATGACCAGAAGGGAACACAGATTGTAATTTCCAGAACTCATCCCGGTCTTGTAAAACGTTTGTTTGAGATGGAAGTTCCCGAAATTGCTGACGGAACTGTTGAAATCAAAGCAATTTCCAGAGAAGCCGGTTCAAGAAGTAAAATTGCAGTTTTCTCCAACAACAAGGATGTTGATGCAATCGGTGCTTGCGTTGGTGCAAAGGGAATGCGTGTTGCAAACGTTTTAAAGGAATTAAGAGGCGAAAAGGTTGATATAATAAATTACAGCGAAAATCCTGTTGAATACATTACTGCTGCTCTTGCTCCTTCAAAGGTTTTAAGAGTTGAAGTGTTTGAAGAGGAAAAGAGCTGTATGGTAGAAGTTCCTGAAGAACAGTTATCGCTTGCTATAGGTAAAGAAGGTCAGAATGCAAGACTTGCCGCTAAACTTACCGGTTGGAAAATAGACATTAAGAGTGTTTAGGATGTGATTTTGTGGAAATGAAGAAATTGCCGCAAAGAAGATGCGTCGGATGTAAAAATTCTTTCGATAAGAAAGAACTTATCCGGGTAGTTAAGGACAGTGAGGGAAATATTTCCCTTGATCCGACAGGAAAGAAAAACGGCAGAGGTGCTTATCTTTGCAAATCAAGGGAGTGCTTTGAAACAGCATTCAAAAAGAAACAGTTTGAAAGCTCCTTTAAATGTAAGGTAAGCGAGGAAATTTATAAAAATCTGCTTGAAGAACTGGAGAAATATCATGCAGAATAGATTTCTCGGACTTTTCGGGCTTGCAATAAGAGCAAGGCAGGTAAGAAGCGGAGCTTTTGCCGCTGAGGACACACTTAAGGCAGGCAGGGCAAAGCTGATTGTTATTGCAGACGATTGTGCCGAAAATTCCAAAAAAGATTTTATAAAGCTATGCGAAAAATATAATGTTCCTTATATAATAACGGAAACAAAAGAAAGCCTGGCAAGAATGACAGGCAAAAGTGAAACCGCCATTGCCGCGGTTACGGACGAGAATTTTAAAAAAGGATTAATGAACCTTGTTAATACAAACGGGAATGTAAAGATTTAATTTTACGGTGATTTTGATTTAATCTTTCAAGGTTTACTATCCGGAACAGAAAGGACTGATTTTATGCTTAAAAGAAGATTGCATGAATTATCTAAAGAGTTTAATATCGGAAGTAAGGAGATTGTTGCTTATCTTAACGAGCTGGGCGTAACTCAGAAAACCCAGAAAAGCACACTGGAGGAAAAAGAACTTGATATAGTATTTTCTTACTATACAAAGAAATACGCTGTGGATTCTATCGAGGAGTTTATTGAAAAATACAACTCTCCCGAAGAAGTAGCTGCTCCCGAAAAAGAAGAAGTAAAAGAGGAAGCACCCAAGGCGGAAAAATCAGAAAAGAGCGAAAAAGAATCCAAACCTGTAAAAGGAGAAAAGAAAGAAAAAGCTCCTGCAAAAACCGAAAAGGCTCCCAAAACAGAAAAGGTCAAAGAGGTTAAAAAGCCTGCTGTAGTTGACGAAGAAGAGCTTAAAAAGGTTATGGATGCTCCTATTGAGAAAAAGGTAAGATACGTTGATACAAGAACCTCCAATGTAGACCTTGATAAAATGGACGATGAAAAAATCGAAAAAATACTTACTACCGACGACATTTACGGAACTGCAAATAAAAAGCAGAAAATCAAAAAGGGCGGTTACGGCCCATCCAAAAAAATGGATAAGTTTGACAAGAATAAAAAGAAAAACGAGCCCAAGAAAATTGAGCCCGTTCACATCAAAATCCCCAACGAAATCACCGTTGCTGAGCTTGCTACACGTTTGAAAAAGACTTCATCAGAGGTTATCAAGCAGATTATGATGCTTACCGGAGATATGATTTCATTAAATCAGATGGTAGATTTCGATACCGCTGCTCTTATCACCGAAGAGCTTGGTGCAACTTATGAAAGAGAAATTATTCTTTCTCTGGAAGAACAGCTTTTTGTTCAGGAAGAGGATAATGAAGAAGATATGCAGGAAAGAAGTCCCGTTGTTGTTGTTATGGGGCACGTTGACCATGGTAAAACTTCACTTCTTGATGCAATAAGAAATGCAAATGTTACCTCCACCGAAGCCGGAGGTATTACTCAGCACATCGGTGCTTACCGTGTTAATGTTGACGGTAAGGATATAACCTTCCTTGATACTCCCGGTCATGAAGCGTTTACAGCTATGCGTGCAAGAGGTGCGCAGGCTACCGATATTGCTATTCTGGTTGTTGCGGCAGACGACGGAATTATGCCGCAGACAGTTGAGGCTATTAATCATGCTAAGGCTGCCAACGTAACAATTATTGTTGCTATTAATAAAATGGATAAAGAGGGTGCAAACCCTGACAGAGTTATGCAGGCTCTTACAGAGTATGACCTTGTTCCCGAAGAATGGGGCGGTGATACAATCTGTGTTCCCGTATCTGCGTTAAAACACGAAAATATTGATAAGCTTCTTGAAATGGTTCTTCTTGTTGCAGAAGTTAAGGAGCTTAAAGCTAATCCCAACAGACCTGCTGAAGGTATTGTTATTGAAGCAAAGCTGGATAAAGGAAGAGGCCCGGTTGCTACTGTTCTTGTTCAGAAAGGTACTTTGCACGTAGGCGATTACGTTGTTGCCGGAACCACCTCCGGTAAAGTAAGAGCAATGATTAACGATAAGGGTAAAAACGTTAAAATTGCAGGTCCTTCCATGCCTGTTGAGATTGTTGGTCTTGGCGAAGTTCCCACCGGCGGTGATACATTCAACGCCGTAAGTGATGAAAGAAAAGCAAAACAGCTTATCGAATCCAGAAAATTTGACCAGAAGGAAGAACAGTTCAAGGCTCAGAGTAAGGTTACACTGGATAATCTTTTTGCTCATATTAATGAAGGAAATGTAAAAGATCTGAACATAATAGTAAAAGCAGACGTTCAGGGGTCTGTTGAAGCTGTTCGTCAGTCACTTGTAAAGCTTTCCAACGAGGAAGTTCGTGTAAACGTAATTCACGGTGCCGTTGGTGCGGTTAACGAATCTGACGTTATGCTTGCAAATGCTTCCAATGCTATTATTGTAGGCTTTAATGTAAGACCTAATGCGGGCGCTACTGCTTCGGCTGAACGTGAAAACGTTGAAATCCGTCTGTACAGAGTTATTTATCAGGCTATTGAAGAAATAGAAGCGGCTATGAAAGGTATGCTTGCACCCAAGTATGTTGAAAAGGTTATCGGTCATGCCGAAATCAGAGAAACATACAAAATTACCGGTGTTGGTACTATTGCCGGATGTTATGTTAAAGACGGTTCAATTCAGAGAAACTGCGATGTTCGTGTTGTCAGAGACGGTATCGTTATATTTGAAGGTCACTTAAACTCATTAAAGAGATTCAAGGATGACGTTAAAGAAGTTGCAGAAGGCTTTGAATGCGGTCTCGGAATTGAAAAATACAATGATATCAAGGTTGAAGATATTATTGAATGCTTCATTCAGGAAGAAGTTAAACAGTAATTAAAGAGGTGTTTAAATGGCATCATACAGAGGACAGAAAATAAACAATGAAATGAAAAGGGAATTAAGTTCCATTTTAAGGGAAATAAAGGATCCGAGAGTTCCTCAGCTTATTTCTGTTGTAAAAGTTGAAGTTACCAAGGACTTGAAATTCGCCAAGGTTTACGTTTCTATGCTTGGAACAGATGATGAAAAGCAGAATGCTCTTAAAGGACTTAAAAGTGCACACGGCTTTGTAAGAACTGAAGTAAGCAGACGTTTAGGGCTTCGTGCCACTCCCGAATTTACTTTCCTTATTGACGATTCTATTGAATACGGTTCACATATTACGGATATAATCAATAAAATCAACAACAAAGAGGTATAGTATGGAAAATATTATAAAAGCACTTGAGCGTGCTGAAAAAATATTGATTTTAACACATATAAATCCCGACGGCGATGCCGTCGGTTCCTGCTATGCAGTAAAAAAAGCTCTTGAAAGAGCAGGTAAGCAGGCAGATATTGTTTTAAACAGTAAGCTTGGCGATGAATTTGGCTATTTTGAGGACTCGGTTTTATACACTGTTCCCGAAAAAGACTACGACCTTATTCTTTCCGTTGATTGCGGAGATTTAAAGCGTCTTGGTGATCTTGGAAAATATTATGAAGGTGAAACCGCAAATATCGACCATCATTATTCCAACGACAACTTCGGAAAATACAACTATGTGGATGGCGGTGCGGCGGCAGCAGGCGAAATTGTTTACGACCTTATAAACAAAATGGAAATTCCCTTTGACAAAGAGATTGCAAGCGGAATTTATGTGGCACTTCTTACGGATACCGGCGGATTTATGTTTTCAAACACATCTTCAAAAACTCATAACATTATTGCCGAAATGATGAAATACGGAATAGATTTTTACGATTTCAACAATATGTTTATGCAGGAAAAGACCTATAAAAAGCTTAAGATTACTGCGTATTGTATAGAGCGTATGGAGTTTTACCATAACGGCAAATGCTGTGTTTGTGTGCTTGACAACAAGGCTTGTAAAAGTGAAAAAATTGAAAACAGCGATTTAAACGGAATTGCGGCTCTCCCCAGAAGCGTGAGAGGCGTTGAGGTTGGTGCTTTAATAACCGAAGCCGAATCCGGTAAGGTTAAGGTTTCGTTAAGGTCGGATAAAATTGTAGATGTTTCGCAAATTGCCGCAAAATTCGGCGGCGGAGGCCATGTTCGAGCTTCGGGCATAACAGTTCCGGGCGGCAATCTGGCTGAACTGAAAGAACAGCTTATTAAAGAAATTGAAATTGCTCTTGAGGAAAATAATTTATGACAAATGAGATTAACGGAATTGTTGTGGTGGATAAAGCAAAGGATTTTACCTCGCACGATTGCGTAAATATAGTAAGAAAGGCTCTTGGAATGAAAAGAGTGGGGCATACGGGAACTTTGGACCCTATGGCTACCGGTGTTCTGCCCATTTGCCTTGGAAAAGCAACAAAAATTGCCGAGCTTGTTTCGGACGGTAAGAAAAGCTACCGTGCAAAGCTTAAGCTTGGCATAAAAACTGATACATATGATATTACGGGTGAAATTTTATACGAAAAAACACCCGATTGCAGTAAAAGTGAAGTTGAGGCGGCAATTAAATCTTTTGTTGGAAAACAAAAGCAGATTCCGCCTATGTATTCTGCCAAAAAAGTAAACGGTGTAAAGCTTTATGACCTTGCAAGACGAGGTGTTGAAATAGAAAGAAAAGCGGCCGATATCGAAATTTTCAATATTGATATTCTGAATATTGAAAACGATACTGCCGAAATTGATGTATACTGTTCAAAAGGAACCTACATCCGTTCTCTTATTTATGATATTGGCGAAAAGCTTGGCTGCGGTGCAACTATGACAGAGCTTCGCAGAACAGGTTGCGGTGAGTTTTCAGTTTCTGATAACGACACCGTAAAGCTTACAGAAATCAAAGAAAAGGGCTTTGAAGCTCTGAAGGATAAAATTATTCCTACCGATGTTTTTCTTGGCTGTTATGATGAATATACTCTAAATGAGGACAGAGAAAAGAAATTCATAAACGGAATACCGGTACTTGCTGCTAAGTACAGTAACCGAACAGGCGATTTTATCAGAATTTATAACGAAAAACGTGATTTTCTTGCCCTTGCACGAGTTGAACAGGATGCAAAGGAAAGAACAGTTTTAAAATCTTTTAAAAGCTTTTATTGATAACTATGGAAATTATTAAAATTTATGATGATACAAAACTGAAAAATGAAGATAAGCTTGCGATTTGTCTTGGCACTTTCGACGGTATGCACTCAGGGCATAAATCGCTTGCTCTGGAAACTGTAAAAACAGCCGAAGAAAACAGTCTTATTCCTGCGGCGGCAGTTTTTGAGCCGGAAAATTTTTCGGAAAAAATTATTACTTCCGAAAAAAAATATGAAATTCTTTCTGCTCTTGGAATTGAAAGAATTTATGTTTTCTATCTTACAGAAAAATTCCGCAACACTTCTCCCGAGGCTTTCGTAAAAGAGTGGCTTTCTGAAAGCCTTAACGCTTGCAGTATTGTTTGCGGTTTTAATTATACTTTCGGGAAAAACAAGCAGGGAACGGCTTCTACTCTTTTGGAGCTTTCCTGTAAATACGGTTTTTCTCTTACTGTTAAAGACGGTGTAAAGCGTGACGGTATTATTGTTTCAAGTACCGTAATACGTAATTTTCTTAAAAACGGAGAAATAAAAAAAGCCAATGAATTTTCAGGCTATATATATAATATTTCCGGCAAAGTTGAGCAGGGGAATCATATTGGCAGAACTCTTGATTTCCCTACTGCCAATGTATATTTTGATAAGATGTCTGTTAAGCTTAAAAGGGGAGTTTATCTTTCTGAAACCGATGTTGACGGTAAGCTTTACAAAAGCATAACCAATGTGGGAAACGCTCCTACTTTCGGAGAAAAAAAATATCTTAGTGAAACTCATATTATCGGATTTGAGGGCGATATATACGGTGAGGAAATTACTGTGTATTTTTACGATTTTTTAAGAGAAGAGAAAAAATTCACCTCTCCCGATGAACTGATTGAAACAATCAAAAACGATATAAAAAATGCAGAATTAATGAGGTAGTTTATGTTTTATTCCGCAAATTTCAACGGTATGACCGTTATAAAGTCAGATTTATTTGATAAATATGGCATAGCACATATGTTTTCAACTGTAAAAGATACTAAGCGAAAAACAGTAAACGGAGTTAATTTTGGCTTTCGTGAAGGCTTTCCTTATGAAGAAACCGTAGACAGCTACAAAAAAGTTGCAGATTATTTCGGTGTCAACTTTGAAAAAATTACAAAGGCGGCTCAGACTCATACTGACCACATTGAAAAAATAACCAAAAACCGTATTGGTATGGGCATTTCAAAAGAAACGGATTTTAACGATACCGACGGAATTTATACAATTGAAAAAAATGCTCCGCTATGTGTGTTCACCGCCGACTGTGTTCCTGTTCTTATTGCGGATAAAAATAACAGAGCTGTTTGTGCGGTTCATTCCGGATGGCGAGGAACAGAAAAAAAGATAACAGAAAAAGCTGTTAAAATTTTTACCGGGGAATTAAATATTCCTTTGGAGGATATAATCTGTGCAATCGGGCCCTGTATTTCAAAATGTTGTTTTGAAGTTTCCGGTGAGGTTGCCGATGTTTTTGAAGGTTATGAAAATGCTTCCGTTTACAAGCCAAACGGGAAATATAATCTTGATTTAAAAAAAATAAACACCGATATTCTTTTAAACGCAGGTATTCCAAAAGAGAATATTGATGTGTGCGAATTATGTACTATGTGCGATAACGAGCTCTTTTATTCCTATCGTCGCGATGGCGAAAAAACAGGAAGACTGGGCAATTTTATTATGAGGTAATAAAGTGTTTAAAAAGTTTTTATGTTTGCTACTTGCAATAATGATGCTTGGTGTTTCAGGCTGCAAAAAAAACGAAAATGAAAATACTGAAAATAATAACAGCGTTGGCAGAACTTTGTCGGTTGTGGGATATAATTTTGAATTTGAAAATCCTCTGCTTGTAAAAAACAGGCTTAACCGTCAGATTTTTTCGCTGATTTACGATAGCTTGTATACTGTTGATAAAACCTACGAGCCTTACAGTAATCTTATTTTGGGCGAAAATATGACAGATCGAGGAACAACATGGGAATTTACCATTAAGCCTAAAATATTCTTCCACGACGGTACTGAGCTTTCAGCGGCTGATGTTGCGGCAACTGTTAATTTTATAAAAAATAACGACAGTTATTATGCCTATAACGTGCGTAATATTCAGTCGATTGAGGCACTGGATCAGTATAAATTTAAAATAGTGCTTACTCAGCCTGCACAGAATATTAAGGCACAGCTTACGTTTCCCATTATAAACGCTAAGGATCTTGTTGCCGATTTCACAATGAACGGAACCGGAATGTATAAGCTGGATAATTATATTCAGCGAAAAAAGATGGTTTTTGCGTATAACGAAAATCATCACGCTAATAAAGAGCCTCAGGTAAAGAAGATAGAAATTCATCTTGTGCCGGATAAGGAAACTGCAAATTATGCTTATCTTACCGGTCTTGCGGATATTTATGAGCAGGATCTTATGGAAAACGAGTCTGCTTCCGCACTTTCGGAGGACGGATATAATTATACGGAGTATCTGAGTAATAATTATACTTTTTTAGGCTTTAATTTCAACAAAGTTTTTTTTGACGATATTAATGTGCGACAGGCACTTAATTATGCTATAGACAGAAATAAAATTGTATCAGAAATTCTGTTTGAGCACGGTCAGAGTGTTTGTGTGCCTTTTAATCCGAGCTTTTATATGTATAACAAAACCGTTTACACGGAATACGATATGAAAAAAAGTATTCAGCTTCTTGAAGAAGGCGGATGGGAGGCTAATCCCAACACCGGAATTCTTGAAAAGAAAATAGGAGACGAAGCGGTTGCCCTTAAATTCAATATATTGGTTAACATTGATAATACTTTCCGCATTCAGGTTGCAAATATGATAAGTGAAAGCCTGAAACAGCTTGGAATTGATGCGGTTGTTGAAGCTGTGCCATTCGACCAGTATGAGCTAAGATATATAAACGGTGAATTCGACAGTATTCTTTGCGGTATGTATATGGGGCTTGACTACGATATCAGCAGTTTCATAAAATCGGGCGAAAACGAATTTTCCTACAGCAATGAAATGGCAGATCTTATACTTTACAATATAGGGATTTCTCCTTATGATTCTGAAGATAAGAAAAACTACTATTTCCGTTTGCAGGAATTTTTCCTTGAGCAGTTGCCTCACATCAGTTTGTATTATACAAAAACTGACGTTCTTTACAGTAAAAAAATAAAAGATGGTGTAAATCCCGATGTATTCAGCATATATAATAAAATAGATGAATGGACATTCAGATAATTAAAAAGGGTGATTAAAATGAAAAAAATGCTGATTCTTTTTGGCGGAGAATCAACTGAACACGAGGTTTCGAGAAATTCGGCTTTTAATGTAATAAATGCCGTTGATACTGATAAATTCGATGTAATAGTTGTTGGAATAACCAAGGATGGAAACTGGTATCTTTGTGATTGCCAAAGAGAAATGATAAAAGACGGAAGCTGGGAAAATGTATGTAAAAAAGAAGTTGTTATTGCTCCCGGCAAAGGCGGAATTACCATTCTTTCCGATGACAAATCCGAATTTGTTCCCGTTGATATTTGTTTTCCTGTTGTTCACGGAACAAATTGTGAGGATGGCTCTCTGCAGGGGCTTCTTAAGCTTGCACATATAAAATATGTGGGTTGTCAGGTTCTTTCTTCTGCAGTTTGTATGGATAAGGACATAACAAAAATTATTCTTGAAAAAAATAATATTCCTCAGACTCCGTATGTTGTTCTTTTTGAGGGCGAAAATAAAACTGAGGAAATTGAAGAAAAGCTTGGTTATCCTTGCTTTGTAAAGCCGGTTAACGCAGGCTCAAGCATTGGTGCGGCAAAAGCTTCAGGCAGGGAAGAGCTTATTAAAAATATAGAAAATGCTTTTAAATTTGATAAAAAAGTAATGGTGGAAAAATTCATTAACTGCCGTGAGCTTGAGGTTGCGGTTATGGGAAATGAGGAGCTTATTCTTGCAGGGCCCGGAGAAATTGTCTCTGATGCAGAAACCTACGATTACGATACAAAATATGTAACAAACAGCGGTGTAAGTTACGATATTCCTGCAAATATTCCGGCTGAAATGTTTGAAAAAATCAGGGAATATGCCAAAAAAGCGTATAAGGTTCTGGAATGTTCCGGT
Source organism: Clostridia bacterium (assembly GCA_017414505.1). Taxonomy (GTDB): domain Bacteria; phylum Bacillota; class Clostridia; order UMGS1840; family HGM11507; genus RGIG1932. Next base: position 47,109 of record JAFQLQ010000008.1, on the reverse strand, counting down.
CTTTCGAGAATTGATTTCTTCCTTGATAAGGATACCGGTGAAATTTATCTTAACGAAATAAATACACTACCCGGATTTACAAATATCAGTATGTATCCCAAGCTTTTTATCAGCACCGGTATAACATATTCCGATATTATAACAAAACTGGCTGAACTGGGAGAGAATGTGAAATGAATAAGGCAATAGGAGTGTTTGATTCAGGGCTTGGCGGTCTTACCGCCGTAAAAGAGCTTTTGAATATTATGCCCAATGAAAATATAATATATTTTGGCGATACGGGAAGAGTTCCTTACGGAACACGCGGAGTGGATACAATTATAAAATATTCACGTCAGGACGTTAATTTTCTTAAACAATTCGACCTTAAAATGGTTGTTGTTGCCTGCGGTACAGTAAGCTCGGTTGCTCTTGATACACTGAAAAAAGAAAACGATATTCCGATTATCGGTGTTGTTGAGCCTACTGCTATGGCGGCTGTTAAGAAAACAAAAAATAAAAGAATAGGTATTATAGGAACCAGCGGCACAATAAACAGCGGTTCTTATGCTAAAGCTATAGAAAAAATAGACAGCAGTGTTAAAACCTTTAGTATGGCTTGTCCGCTGTTTGTTCCGCTTGTGGAAAATAATTATATTAATAACGAAGCAACGTATATAATTGCAAAAGATTACTTAGAACCGTTAAAAAAAGAAAAAATTGACACTTTAATTTTAGGATGTACACATTACCCCTTGATTTTTAAAGTTATTTCTGATATAATAGGAAAAGATGTTGAATTAATCAACTCCGGTGCAGAAACCGCTGTATATACAAAACAGCTTCTTCAGGAAGGAAATATGCTAAATTCCGGAAACAAAGCTGAAATTCAGTATTATGTAAGCGATAATGTTCCTAAATTTTCAAGTATAGCTTCCAATTTTCTTGACAGGGAAATAACCGGCGAAGTGAAAATTATAGATATAGAAAAATACTAAGTTTTAACCGCCTTTTCGGGCGTTAAAATATAAGGAGAAGTATCGAAGTGGTCATAACGGACATGACTCGAAATCATGATGCCCCCTGAGGGACGTGGGTTCGAATCCCACCTTCTCCGCCAAAAACTGACAAGTTTCGACTTGTCAGTTTTTACTTTTTACCTATTCACTCTTCACTATTCCTTAAATTACTAAAAAGTGTATTTACATAAAACTTTACTTCTCCGCCATGGCAAGGTTTTGCATAGTCAAAACCTTGCTTTTTTATTTCACCTACTGTTTATTAAATGATAACATGTTTTAATTTGAAAAGTAAAAAAGCAGACATTTCGTCTGCTTTTTTGTTATATAAGCTTTTCTCTCCATTCAATTTCCTTGAAACCAACCAAAACAAAGCTTTCCCCAATTACCAGTGGGCGTTTAACGAGCATTCCGTCTGTCGCAAGCAGCTTTAGCTGTTCTTCGACGGACATTGTAGGAAGCTTGTCCTTAAGTTCCATTGACTTATATAAAAGCCCCGATGTGTTAAAGAGTTTCTTTAAAGGAAGTCCACTAATTTTATACCAGACAATTAATTCCTCAAAATTCGGATTATCTTCCTTTATATCACGAATTTCGTATTCTATCTTGTTGTCATCAAGCCATTTCTTTGCCTTTTGACAAGTTGTACATTTTGGATAACAAATAAATTTGAGCATTTCGTATATACCTCCTGGGTTATTACTTTGTATTACCAAATTTTGTTCCCAACTCAATTAAGGTTTTCATACTTTCCGGATTTTTAATTAGTTCAGGCAATATCTGTGCCAATAGTTGCTGGTTTGCTTGTTCTTGGATAGGAGTGTTTTGCTGATTTTTGCGACTTTCAAGTGAATTAGATACACTTTGAAGTTGCATTTTCCTCAACAATTCTTCTTCGTGTATTTTTTCTGACAATCCAGTTGGGCAATAGGCTTGTTTAATATCATCCCAATGAATATTTTTTAAATTCAACGCTTTTGCCATTTCTTCAAGAAGTTTTAGATGTTTGTCCGCTATATTGGGATTCATTTCAGGCCTTTTAACTGTTTCATCCAAAAAGTTGCTATATGCTTGTCTCACCTTAGCATCTTTGTAAAATATAACATCTATTGAGTTTAGTGCGTGAACACTTGGTTCTGCTACGATTTGGTATCTATACGACATTAATGTTTCAAAAATTTTCATTTTATTATTTCGAATAGCAACTTTGCTTTGCCACAGAATAGTGACTATCGTAGCTAATAATCCAGATATTAAAGCTGTCACAATAACTAAAATAACATTATCCATGAAAATTACTCCTTTGTAAAATAAATTTTGTTTTTAGTCTTCAAACGAACCCTTAAAAACGGATTCACGATGGAATTTCAAATATTCTATTCTTTTATCATCCATCGGCATTGCTTTTATAAAAGTATCATTTTTTAGATTGATTTGTTTCCATGTATAAGGTGAAATAAACTCAGAAAGAATTACATGTCTCTTTTCTGTAAAAGTAATAAATCCTCTGTCGAAAAGTTTATCATATAAAGGAGAAAGCATATATCCGTTAAATGGATCTATCTTTTCCACATCTGTTGATGCAGCCCAAGGTTTAATATGGCTAGCTATAAGTAGTCTTTCATCAGAAATCATAGTAAAAGGACAATATCTACATTGTTCTAATAACTGTTCGCGATATTTTCCTTGCCCTTCACGTGCTTTTCGTATTTCTTGACTATCTTTTTCTTTTTTCTCGTTCGGTATTTCCGGTGGTTTGCACGCTTCTTTTTGCTTCCCATAATTAAAAACAAGAGGTCCATTTTGTTTTTCCCATATTGCATCAAAATCAACGAAGAGTTTCCAATAAAACAAAGGGTCTTTTTCCAAGCCGACTTTTTCAACATAGATATAACTAACGAGGGGAAGTGCTATTTTACGAATTAATTGATAAGCCATATCGTCAGAATTTATATAACCCCTCGGTCCAGAGATTTGATGCTGGTCAGAAATGTTAAAAAATATCACATCATCTAACTTTTCAATGGTTTCCATATGCGTCATCCATAACGTAGGCAACTCCTCTTTTTTTGCATACTCTTGCGATGGCTGTAGGTATTCATTTTTTATTGCTATCATATACGAAAGTAAATCTTTTTTTAGCATGAAGCACTTAACAGTAAATTTCTCCTTGCCATAAAAATTGTACATATCATCTTTAGATGCAATATAAAACTTTGCTTCTCCATGACCATGTCCGAGCTTATTTGCACCAAGTACCCAACAATCCGGAACAGTCATCATATTTGGAAAAACTGATAGTGTTGGTAAATTTTCTCCGTTAATTTTCATAATTCTCACCATACTTTGTTATATCTATTTGTTTCAAAATTGCAATCAAAACATCAACAACAATGCTGTTTCCAGATTGCTGATACATAGCTGTGTCTGAAACAACTATTTTGAATGAATCTTTGAACCCCATTAATCGCAAACACTCACGAGGCGTAAGTTTTCTTATTCTACCCTTGTGGGTAACATAATTATCAACTCCGGCACGATGCATTTTATGCATTGTTTGCAATAAAGGTCTCGCAACATCTAAATCTGTTTCTGTCGATGTTTTGAAATTCTTGGTTCCTCCCGCAAGGACATACTTTGCAACCTTATCTGAGAGATAATATTTTTCTTCTACATCTTTCACATCAAAAATGAATTCATCAAAGGACTCTTCAAACTCCTCGTTTTCTAAAACGGGGTGGAAAATAAAATCTCCGTGCCAATTGAACTGCTGATTTCTTTTTTGGCATAAAGCAACGTCTCCATTTACTTGAGTATAACTTTTTTCTCGATTTTTGCTACTCGTCACAAATTTAATTCCCTTTTCTCTAAGAAAATATTTTGTATCAATATAATCTTCAAGAAAATCATACATTTTATATTCGAGCTCAATAGGAGATGGGAATCTCATTTCAGTTTTGTTTTTAAAACCAATACAAAAAACTCTCTCTCGGTTTTGTGGAATCCCATAATCCCTGCTATTAAGAATTCTAAAATGAACATCATATCCAAGCTCTTCAAAAATGTCATGAATTACATGCCATGTTCTTCCTTCATCGTGGTTGATTAAACCTTTAACATTTTCAAATAAAAACAACTTGGGTTCTGTTTCTTTTATGATACGAGCAAAGTCATAAAATAATGTTCCTCGTGCATCCTCAAACCCTAATCTCTTACCAACCATGGAAAAAGCCTGACAGGGCGCCCCACCAACAACAAAATCCACTTTACCCTTATATTTCTTTGCATCAAACTCACGAACATCTGTAAACCAATCCTCATCTGCTATATCATAATTCGCAAAATAGCTTTTTTTACACTTATCGTCAATGTCACCAGCAAAAATAATTTTATGCTTGATTTTTAGTCTTTGAAAAGCATGTTCTATTGCGCCGATTCCGCTAAAAACAGTTCCGATTCTAACAGTATTATTGGGCTTTGAAAATTCTTTTTCTTTCCATTTTTCATCAGAAATGTTTTCGGGAATTATTTGTGAATTATCAATGGCAGAGCTTCTTTCTTTCACAATTTTCTTGACTTTATTTATTTTTTCAGATTGTTCATGTATACTCTCTTCTACCTTAGTCATTTTTTTAGGCATTGCGCAATCTCCTTTTAACTGTATATACATTATTGCAAAAACAAAGCGACATAATTATTTCTCAACAAACTCCATAATATCATCTGCCTGACATCCGAGAGCTTTACATATCTTACCAATCGTTTGAGTTGTAATATCCTCATTATTACGAAGTTTCATCATGGCATGGCTTGTTAGTCCTGCTGCTTCTTTTAGGTCTTTTTTCTTCATGCCTCTGTCAATCAGAAGGTGCCACAATTTATTATAAGTAACTGCCATTTGTTTCTCATCCTTTCGAACGATAAAATTTTACAATTATACGATATACATTATAGCAGGTTTGTGTCGGAAAGTCAACATTTTTGACGAAATTACGATGCGAAATCAATATTTTTACACACAGAAAAAGGAGCATAAAATCCGCAGATTTATATGCTCCTTTTTAAAAGATTTTTAAGATATATTTTCGTGCCGAGTTCCCAAAAAGTTCCCAAAGAATGTTTGAAGACGCCCAAAATATCAACATTTGTAGCGATTTTACTCAAACAAAAAGTTTACAAAATTGTTCAATTTTTTACCGTTATTTACTACTATTTTCCTTTATCTTCCCCTAACTTCCAAAATGTCGAAAGAACTCGAAATCATGATGCCCCCTGAGGGACGTGGGTTCTTCGACAGTCTGAGGCGGCACATCGAAAAGATGTGCCGCCCATTCGTTTTTTAGAAAATCTGCCCGGGAAGTTTCAGCTTTTCCTTATATGGAAAGCTTTTATCAAATTCGTCCGCTTTTTCTTCACTTACAAAATAAACTTCGGGCGGACTGTACTCACCTGTGATACCGGCTAAATATCCCGAAATCAGCTCTTTGCATAGGAAAAAGGATGCATCTGCATCTTCCGGCAAGCCGTGATAACGGATACCAAATTCACTTGCAAAGGTAAATCCGCTTTTGCCATAAAAGTTAATGTTACCTTCAAAGCATAAAGCACCAAAGCCAAGCTCTGTTGCTTTTTCGATTGAATAATCAAGCAGAATTTTTCCGTAACCCTGTTTTTTAAACTCATTTGCTATGCAAATGGGTCCCATTGTAAGAATTGGAATATTTCTGCCGTCATCTGCTTTGATATTTGTTTTTACAAATACATTCTGACCGATAATTTTGCCGTCCTTTTCCATAACAAAATCAAGTTCTTTTACAAAATCAGGATTACCCCTTAACTGTGTTATGAGATAGTGTTCAAAACATCCGGGACGGTAAACGTTCCAGAATGATTCACGAATTAAGTTTTCCACTTCACGGTAGTCGTCTTTTCTTTCTAAACGAATTAGATAGTCATTTTTATTCATTATTTTTCTCCTCCTGAAACTTATGACCACAATACCGGGAGGCTTGTGCGGATATTTTTTTACACAGCCTCCGGCTATGCCTCAATATCCAAGGTGTTGTTCTTTTTCAAACAGCAAATCTCCTTAAAAATTTTTATATAATCAAGCCTTGCGGCGTGATTTCGGTTGATATTCAAATAATCCATGATTATTGCAATAGTAATAAAGCTTTCCGCCATACATTTTGGGAAATCTTAAAGAAGCATCCTGCTCGGGGTATAATCTTACGGTAAGCACTCTGTCAAATCTCACATAGGAAACAAAGCTTATATAATGCTCTTTTGACATTTCGTGATTAAATTCAATATAATAATCGTCCTCAATTTCTGAAATGCTGATTGTGTGATCATCATCTGCCAAACCTGCCTTTAAAGCTTCAAGTTGTTTTCCGCAACACACAACCTGACTGTTTCCTGTTCCCTGCATAAAACTTCCGCAGTACGGGCACACATAAAATTTTGTTTTTTTCATATTACCTGCTTCCTCCAAATTCTGCTCCAGGTCGCCTGACAGAATGGTTTTCTCACTCACACCAAGAATATCAGCCAGTGCTGATATAGTTGAAACATCGGGAAATCCGTGCCCCGTTTCCCATTTCGAAACTGTTTTGGGCACAACACCAAGTTTGTCGGCAACTTGTTTTTGTGTCATTCCTTTGGCTTTTCTTAAATCGCAAAGGAGTTTTCCGTTTTTACATAAATCCATTTTTCATAACCTCCGCAATCTAAGTATAAAACAATAATATGAAATGAACAATCCACTATCCGTACATATTATCCATAAATGAGACAAATCGGAATTTAGCTATCTCTTTTTATACATAACCAATTCAGGGTTTTCACCATTTTCCTCATAAGTGCAGATAAGAATAAAATCCATATTACAGGCAATGCCAAAACATCTGTTTCCTCCGAATTCGCATTCCAGTTGGTTTCCCAAGTAAGTCGCATTATCATCTAAAAACTTGACGGATTTTCCGTTTGGAAGTCTGTATTCAAGATTGATATATCTACCAACAAGGGCGTTTAGTTTTTGAAGTTTGGGCATTCCCTCAATATTCAAATCGTTGATTTCCTCAATCAAAAGCTTTTTAAATTCTTCAAAAGCTCCATCACCGCCAAGTTCTTTATACTTTTTCCAATAATCAAGCTTTGGAAGAGCTTCTTTTAAATACAAACGCACTTCTTCCTCTGAATGTTCTTCGTTTGCCATATGCTTTACGCAAACGTCAATCAAATCATCCATATCGTGATACATATATTCTCCGTCTGCATAACACCATTTGCAGTATTCTTCATTAAAGAACCCATCTGTTTCCTTGCTGATATTAGAATCTTCTAAAGGCATACCGCAACATTGACAAATAAGCTCTCTTGGTGAGCCGAGAAGTGTATTGATAGATACATCAAACAGTTTTGATAATAATTTGAGCGTTTCGGTATTTGGCACCGTTTCTCCCGTTTCCCAGCGGGAAACTGCCTGTCTTGTTACAAATAATTTTTCTGCAAGCGCTTCCTGTGAAAGTCCTTTTTTAGTTCTTAACTCCACTATAATATCTTTTGTTTCCATAAAATCACCTCACTATTATTATACTGTGAGAATTTAGGCTAAGCAAGCAACTTGCTGTTGCTGTCAGTTTATTAAATAGAAATTTGTCTTTATAAATCAATATTGATTTCATATTTATCGTCGATAAGAATATAATTAACATTATGTTTCTTTGAAAGTTTTAAAATTTCGGCATTGTCTTCCAAAACACTTTCTAAAGTACACCATTCATCATCCAAACGATTTTCAATGATATTTGCATATTTCTTTATGTCAGCAAAGTGATTTCTGACATATTTCTCACTCATTACAAGACAGTAATATTTGATGTCTTTAAGATAATCTTTTTTAAAATCTTTTTGCCAGTCGAAAGGAATATAGCACCCCTCAACAATTAAGTTTTGCCTGTTTTCGATAGCAGTTTTTATCATTTCGCAGACGATGGGCCATAAGAATGCAGTCAAATCTTTATCACTGCTCACAGGAGTAAGTTTTGTGTTACCGCTGCGAATTAATCCCATTTTTAAATGGTCAATTGATAAATATGGGTATTTATATTTTTCGAGCAGTTTTTGGGCAAGTACAGTTTTGCCTGTATGTGATGCTCCGGTAATTAAAATAATCATCTCAATCATCCCTGCAAATTCTTATTTCGATATATTGGAATTGATTTAACTGTTTTCAGCAATCCATTTTTTTGACCAAGCAAACAACGTTTCGGACATCGGAATAAAATCAACCGTGCCACCTTTTTTCAAACTTAAAAATGTATTGATAATGACTTGTTCATCAGGCATTGCAACTGCGTGCAATTCTTCCTGATGTTTAATATAGTTTCCGGTCTGCTTAAATACAATTGCCTGTATAACAAAAGAAGCCGATTTATATAGACCTCGCAAAATATCTTCGCTTTTTTCATGGAGCATATTGTGAACACATCCATGAAAGATGTTGCAGGCACCAATTTTGATTGCCCTGTTCACAGCGTTTTCGTCAACAACAGTTAGAACTTCGTCAAGATTACCCTTGATTGGTGTTGTATCATAGTAAAACTGAAACAAGTCGGATGGCTCCCAATTCATAATATCGTCTTTACCTGAGAGAAAACCACAAATAAGTTCTCTGTGCGGAAGAGCATCCAACATTTTGTTATAGGTTTGAATATCCATAGCAGACAATTCGTCCAGAATTACAACAACATCAATGTCGCTTGTTTCTGTTGCTTCGCCACGGGCGAAACTTCCTTGCAAACCAACAAACCACACACGATTTCCAAAGTTATGACTTAATATCTGTAAAAAGTCATTCATCCAAGCGTTGATATCCATCACCTGAATCACCTCATCAAATTCAAAATTTTTAACATACATTAAATGCTTATATATTACGATTTTTTCTGATATACATAGTAGCATATCCAATAAATAATTACAAGAACAAATTGAGAATATCCAAACCAGTTTGCTATATCATGCATATCAAATAATGATGTTATAATTACCACTGTGCAACTAAATAAAAGATATATGGAAAATGCTGCACTTTTTGCTTTTTGTATAATTGATATATTTCTTTCATCAGTTTCGTTAATTTTTTGTTTTTGGATACTTTCTTCGTTTTTAGTAATTTTTAAATACTGTATAATGCGTGCAACGCCAACCATTGCCGTTGCAAATCCAAATGCTGATATGAAATCATTATCAGATTCTGATGCAGATACTCCAACAATCATCATTATTCCAAGTGCAATACAAATAACACCAATATATAATCTTTGTTTAAGTTTCTTTTTGTAATCCATAGTTAATCCTCCTCAAAAATGAAAACATCTTCAATTTTCATATCAAAATACTTTGATATTTTATGTGCCAATTGCAATGAAGCATTATATTTACCGTTTTCCAGTGATATGATTGTCTGACGGGTTACACCCACTGCACCTGCCAAGTCATCTTGCGTTACTTTATTATTCTTTCGCAATTCTCTTATTCTGTTGTTCAAACAATCACCTCCATAAATTGTAAAGTGCGCTTTACATTTCTGATTGTACTATATGTTTGGAGAAATGTCAAGTATGTTTTACATTTTTCTAAAATTTTCTTATTAAAACAGCCGATGCGAATTTTTTCGCATCGGCGATATCATTTATACAAGCTGTCAGAAGCATTCTTTGAGCACATTGAGAATATCCTCATGTGTCATATACTTATATCCGCCACCCTCATAAGAAGTTTTTGCAATTTTGGGTAGCATATCTTCGGTTGCACCAAGCTCACGAAGTGTAAGCGGAATACCGAGTTCTTTTGCAAATTTCTCTAAACAATCGATACCCTCAAGTGCAATTTCATCTTTGGTTTTGCTATCTGTATTTACATTCCACACATTTTCGGCAAAACGGACAAATTTATCAATTCCGTCTTTATAGATGTATCTGTAATACGGCATTGAAATCACCGCAAGCCCAAGACCGTGAGGGCAATCGGTGTATGCACCGAGCTGATGCTCAATATTATGCACTTCCCAGTCCTGCGTTTTTGAAAGTCCTGTAACCGTATTAAGTCCAAGAGTTGCACACCACATAATATTACTGCGAGCTTCGTAATCTTCGGGATTTTTCACAGCAATTCTACTGCTATTGATAAGTGATTTCATTACTGCCTCAATCACATAGTCGGTCGTGTTATCGTCATCGCCTGAAAAATACTGTTCCATAAGATGCGACATAACATCAAACACACCGCTGACCATCTGTTTCTGCGGTACAGAATAGGTGAATTCAGGATTTAAAATTGAGAATTTAGGATAAACTTCCGGGCCATACACTCTGCCTGTTTTAATGGTTACTTCTTCGTTGGTGATAACCGAGCCACCATTCATTTCGGATGCTGTGCCCGTCATTGTAAGAATTGTGCCGACAGGAACAATTTCGTTGTCAACTTCTTCAAAATCAATCCAGTATCTTTGCCACGGATCGCCTTTTGCATAAGCGGAAACAGAGATTGCTTTTGCACAGTCGATAACTGAGCCTCCGCCAACTGCCAAAATCAGGTCAATCTTATTTTCACGAACAAGTCTTGCACCCTCGAGCACCTGACTGTATGCAGGGTTAGGCTTAATTCCCGAAAGCTCTGTTATGTTTTTATCGCAAGCCTTTAATGTCTTAACAACCTCGTCATAAAGTCCGATTTTCTTGATTGAGTTTTTGCCGTATAAAAGCAGAATGTTCTTGCCGTAATTTGCAAGCTCCGCAGAAAGATTCTGCATTGCATTCTTGCCAAAATAAATTTTTGTAGGGTTATAATAGGTGAAATCGTGTAACATTTTTATTCCTCCATCTTTACACTAATCTATATGATGCAATATACTCAGTATCTGTTTCGAGTTTTGGATCATTTTGTTCAAAAACAATATTCAAATTATTTTCTTTCGCAGTTAGGTCAAAGTGGCAAAGAGCAATGCCCATATCAATCATTTGCATATCGAGTTTCTCGTTATAACTAAAACCTTTACTGCGTTTTAGATAAAAGTGAACTGCATTGTCGGTTGCAACAACTCGCCAAGGTTGTTTGTTTACTGCTGATGGGGCAAGTCTTACCATTTCAAGCGATTCTACCCATTTGCCTGCATTTTCTTTGGATAAAGGCTTATCAAATGAGTCGTCAAAGAACAATTCCTCAAAAGGCAGACGTTCATCGGCTTTAACTCCTTTTCGCATCATACTCTCACGGATTGACATCTTTTTCGCAGGATATCCAAGAGGACTTGCGCAAGGCATAATTTCGTCCGCTTCAAGTTCCATTGCATCTTCAAAAGCAGAGCGGTTCATAGTTCCGCCAAGCCATGTTGTTCCAATGCCGAGAGACTGGGCATATAATACGAACATTTCAAAGGAATAGCCAAATGCCACGCTTGCATTTTCCGTACATTTGATTTTACCGCCCACAAATAAATCTGTTCCCACCGTAACAGGACAGTTAAGTCCGTATTCTTTTGCGTTCATAAATTTGAAGTCTACAGATATTTTATATGGATTATCTATTGTCTGCGCAAAAGATGACAGTTTTTCTTTGTCAGCTTTACTTAGTTCTCTGCCGTCAAAGGTTCTGACACTTCGTCTGTTTCTGATGTGTTCTGTGATATTATTCATAGATACCTCCTATATAACTTCTATGTAAAAACTGACCGGTCTAAATCCGTCATTGCAGGAAATCATCGCTGATTTTTTATTTTTCATCCATCCATCATAGAAATTTCCGCCACCTTTGCTGAGCTCTTTTACAAAGTATTCCATACTTTTCCAAGCAGAATCACACATATTTTCAGGCTTTTCGCCACCAATGGAAATAAATTCCTGACCAAGCCTCATATCGCAGGTGTGTTCAATTGGGTTTTCATATTTTTCTATCAAATCATTATATTGCGCCATTTTCATAACGGTAATTTTTATAGTTTTCATTTCTCCACCTCATACGGCCAGTCGATAATACCGCCGAACTCTTTTATATTGGTGTATCCGAGTTTGGAAAGAGCTTCGGCTGCGATTTTGCTGCGTCTTCCTGATCTGCAGTATACTAAAATCAGTTTATCCTTATCGGGCAGCATTTCTTCTGCTTTATTTTCGATTTCGGTATATGGAATAAGGATTGCCCCCGGGATATGTCCGCTATCGAATTCATCCTGTTCTCTTGTATCTAAAATAATATGTTCTTCGCCACTGTCCATTATCTTTTTGGCTTCTTTAGCTGTGATTTGTTCGTACATAGTTTTTTCACCTTTTTCTGCAACAATTACTGTGGTTGGGCCGTCTGCTCCGCCTATAATTCCGACACTTGCCAAGTCTTTGCAGGAGGAGAATAATAAGCAGATTAATATAATAAAAAATAAATTTTTCATAGCGTCACCTCTGCATTTGAATGTGTGTGGTTATGTTCTTTAAGTGTATGCTTGTGTTTATGATTTTCGCTATTTCCATCGTGCACATGAAGGTGTGAATGTATATGCGAATGGCTGTGGGTATGTACCGTATCACCATGACTGTGCTCGTGGGTATGGATATGTTCCCGCTTGTTTTTTTTGCCTGTGAATTTTTCAATTAAGCCATACAAAAACAAGCCAACACCTGCACCGAGGTACAAAAATGCTGCCATCATTGTAGGTTCTGCGTATTGCAGAAGCAATTTGGAAAGCGGTACATTGATTGCGTATAATGCTGCCGCAAGTACCGCATATATTGTTGCGATTTTCTTTGTTTTCATATCAGATTTTCTCCATTACTTTTCTGAATACCTCACCGATATTTTCTCTGATAATTAAATCGGCATTTCCGTCGTATTCTGTTTCGGATTTATTAATCATAACTATATATTTTCCTTTAAAATATCTCACAAACGATGCCGCAGGATAAACTGCCAGGGATGTTCCGCCAACAATAAGCATATCGGCATTTGCAATATGCAAAATAGCAGATTCTGCCACACCGTCATAAAGGCTTTCGCTGTAAAGAACAACTTTTGGCTTCATAATTCCGCCACATTCACATTTTGGAACATTTTTACTTTTAATTTCAGATAATACATTTTTTGTATTTCCTTTTTTACCGCAGGCGGCACAGTAAAATTCCTGAGCCGTTCCGTGAAGTTCAATTACATTTTTGCTTCCTGCCCTTTGATGCAGTCCATCTATATTTTGTGTTATCACAGCCTTAAGTTTTCCTGAATTTTCAAGCTGTGCCAATGCTTTGTGGGCATTGTTCGGTTCTGCCTTGATAATAAAATACTTTCTGTAGAAATCGTAAAAAGTTTCAGTATTCTGAAAAAAGAAGTTGTGGCTTAAAATTTCTTCGGGTGGAACGCCGTATTCTTTTACTGTATTATAAAGTCCGTCTGCACTGCGGTAGTCTTTTACACCGCTTTCTGTAGACACACCTGCTCCGCCAAAGAATACAATGCTGTTACATTCTTTTATCATTTCTGCAAATTTTTCTATCATAATTTTTGCCTCGCTTTTTAATCATCAAATTCATTTAAATACTATATTTCTCCAGATTTATTCTTCCGTCCGGCTCAAAAATAATACCCTCTGATTCGAGTAACTGTCTTTGAACACCTTCTCCGCCAAATGCGAAACCCGGTGCAACTCTTCCCTCGCGATTTACCACTCTGTGGCAGGGGATAACCCCCGGCTCGGGATTTACGTGCAAGGCGTATCCTACAACTCTTGCCCAACGTGGATTTCCTGCAAGAAGCGCCACTTTTCCATAGGTTGCAACCTTTCCCTCGGGTATGTTTTTTACAATTTCGTATATTTTTTCAAATGTGTTCATAAATTCCACCTTTTATTTCTTTGACTGATAAAGTCCTGCTGTTTCTCTGTTTCTGTATTCGTGCTTTTCGTAATAGCCGATTAGTGTACCGTCGTCATCACGCAGAGCAACCATATATACATCCTTATTTTCCTCGTCATTGCGGTAAGTGTAAATGATATTGTTATCATTACTCTGTTTAAACCACGCAACCACTTTATCAATCATTTCGTTGGCTTTGGGCGGATGACAGTTTTTAATGTTGTTTCCTGTTAAATCCTTATGATAGCGTACCACGGCTGACGGATTCATATACACAATAATATCGTTTATATCACACACAACTACGGGAGCTGTGTCCTGATTTAATACACTTTTTAATAGTTTGTTTAACATTGCAATTCTCCTGATAATAAAATATAGTTTTATTATAACACATAAATTTGTTTGTTTCAATATTTTCGATAAAAACACTTTATGCCACACGATTTTTAGAAACAGTTGTTGACAGTAAAAAAATAATATGATATATTCAGCGTAGATATAAAAAAGTAAAGAGGATTGTTATGAAAAAAGTATTTATGATAGGAAACACCCATTTTGATCCGGTGTGGTTGTGGAAATGGGATGAGGCGATGTCCTCAATTACAGCAACTTTCCGTTCTGCCCTTGAAAGAATGGAAGAATATCCGGAGTTTAAATATTCGTTTGCAACACCTCCGGTGTTTGAATGGATAAAGAAAACTTCTCCCAAAATGTTTGAAGAAATAAAAAAGCGTGTAGCTGAAGGCAGATGGGAGCTTGCCGAAGGATGGTGGGTTCAGCCCGACTGTTATTCAGCATCGGGAGAAAGCTATGTAAGGCAGGGTTTGTATGGTCAGAAATATTTAATGGAAAATTTCGGGCAATATGCTGATACTGTTTTTAATATAGACAGTTTTGGTCATTCACCTATGCTGCCGCAGATTCTCTCAAAAAGCGGAATTAAATATTATGTAATGTGCAGACCGGAAAAACGGCATATAAAGCTTGATTCACCGTTTTTCAACTGGAAATCTGCTGACGGAAGCAGTGTGCTTTCTTACAGAGATGATAAGCCGTATCGGAATGATATTACATCTTTTATTGACGGGGCAAAAGATAACTTGGACGATACTCTTATGGTTTACGGTGTAACCGATCACGGCGGAGCACCAACAATTAAGGCTATTAATGAAATTAAAGAACGTGAAAACGCAGTTTTTGCAACCTGCAAAGAATTTTTTGAAAACCGTAAAACAGATTATACGGTTGAAACCGAATTTATTACAGGCGATTTCGGGCCTTATTCCAATCATACCGGCATAAAGGCTCTTAACCGTATTGCGGAATACGCAGTTCTTAATGCGGAAAAATCATCTGTAATATCGGGAGATTATGATAAAGAAGCATTAAAAAAATGCTGGCAGGATGTTCTTTTTAATCAGTTTCATGATATTCTTGGCGGAGCAAGCATTAAGGATGCGTATTTTGATGCTTATAATATGCTTGGAAGAGCCATTGCTACCGCAAATGAAATAACACATTTTAATCTGCTTAAGGTTACCAACAATATAAATATGCCCGGTAAAAATCCAGATAATGTGTGGAATATAGTTGTTTGGAATCTTAATATTAAACCTTACGACGGCTATATAGAAGCTGAAACGCAGTGGGTTCACGAATTTCCGTGGTACGACAAGGATATTGTTCTTGAGGACGTTGACGGTAAAAAATACGAATGTCAGATAATAAGGGAAAAATCTGTTATTCCTGCATTCAGGTCAAGATTTGTGTTTAAAGCGGAAATTCCGTCTTTGGGATACAAGGCGTTTAAAGTGGTTCAAACAGGTGAGGATATCCCGCAAAAGAACTTTGAATTTACAAATTCAGCAGAAACAGAAAGATATAAAATAAGCTTTTGCGAAAATTCCAAACAGATTAAGTCTGTTTACGATAAAAAAGAAAAACGGGAAATCTGCGGCAAGCTTCTTTATCCTGTATGCTTTGAGGATGACGGTGATACCTGGGCGTTTAACATAACAGGGTATGGCAGGGAATGTGAGCCGTTTGAGCTTATAAAAGCTGAGGTTACAGAAAGCGGTAAGCTAAGAACGGTTATAAAGGCAACATACAGTTTCAGAGCATCCAGGCTTGAAATGTACTACACTTTATACGAAAATGAATCTTATATTGATGTAAAATACAGAGTTAACTGGAACGAAAAACATCTTGTTTTAAAGCTTGTTACAGAGCTTGAAGAAAATGTTCACAGAGTTTCTGTACCTTACGGAAGCATTAAAAGAGGGGAAACAAGTGCAGATGTTCCTATGGGAGAATGGCTTGAAACCAAAAATGCTGCCTTTATTGCAAATCATATATTTGCATATAATCTGGAAAACAACAAGCTTGGTTTCACGGTTTTAAGAAGCCCTATTTACGGTGATTTACGCATAAGAGAAATCGACCTTGATACTGATTATGATATTATGGAGCAGGGAATAAACGAGGGCGATATACGGGTTATGCTTGACAGAAAAGTTCCGGTGGAGGAAATGTCAATTTCGTTTAACAATCCGCCCATTGTACTTTGCGAGGCTAATCACAAAGGTGAACTGGAATCCTGCGGAAGCTTTTTAGAGGTTGAAGGAGAAAGTGTCACGCTTACTGTTGTTAAAAAATCGGAAGATGATGAAAGCATTATTCTGAGAGGCGATGAATACAGCGGTAAAAAACAGAAAATAAAGCTGAATGTTTTTAACAGACGGTTTGAGCTTGATGTTGAGCCTTACGAGATTTTTACGGTTAAAGTTAATGGTAATGAAGCAGGAAAAGTAAATCTGCTTGAAAATCAGTAACATATTTTATAATAAAATGGCATAAGCTCTCATATATTTATTATATAACATATATGGGAGTGGAACAAAATGCGTCAATGTCAGATTGAAGAGCGCACTGTAAAGATTGCAGAATACATAATCGAAAATAAATGTACGGTTCGTGAAGCGGCAAAAAAATTCGAAGTTTCAAAATCGACTGTACATAAAGACATTGTTGAAAGGCTTGAAAAAATAAACAAGCAATTATATCTTAATGCGAGAAAGGTTCTTGACGTTAATAAGGCTGAAAGACACTTAAGAGGCGGAATGGCAACCAAGAAAAAACACAGTATTTTACTCCTTGAAAAGTGAATTTCGACTATATTTGATTAAACTTTATTCCAAACGTCATAATAAGAACAAAATCTTCAAAGGAAAAAATAATACAAGAGCAGAAATATATCTCCTTGGGGCAGTATGCCCGTATTAAAAAGGAGGTATATTTTTATGCAATTAAATTTAACTGCCGACGGCACAACCCTTACGGCAATTTTTTTAGGAGAGCTGGATCATCACGCCTGCCCCGATGCAAGGGAAAGGATTGATATGAAATTAAACGGCGGAATTTACAATAAGCTTATTTTTGATTTCAGAGGTCTTACTTTTATGGATAGCTCTGCTATCGCACTTGTTATGGGACGGTATAAATATATGAGTGTATTAAACGGGAAAGTTTATGTTGTTACCGGGGATGCAAAAATGAAGAAAATTCTTGTTCTTGCCGGGCTTGACCGTTACGTTACAATTCTTGATAACTGATTTTGGGAGGCTATTATGAAAATTATAAATGAAATGAAAATAGATTTTTTAAGCAAATCCTCAAACGAAAGCTTTGGAAGAGTGGCGGTATCGGCTTTTGTTTCTCAGCTTGATCCCACCGTTGCAGAGTTAAGCGACATAAAAACTGCAGTTTCCGAAGCGGTTACAAACTGTATTGTTCATGGATATGAGCATACATACGGTATAATTTCTGTTATTGTGCGAATTTTTGAAAGCCGGGTGGTTGAAATTTCTGTTATTGACAGAGGAAAAGGTATTGAAAACGTTGAAAAAGCTATGGAGCCTATGTTTACAACCGGAAATGCTGAGGAACGCTCCGGAATGGGATTTACGGTTATGGAAACATTTATGGATAAAATTAAAGTGATTTCTAAGCCTGCCGACGGAACCAAGGTTATTATGATTAAGAAGCTTTGTGCCGATACATAAAAGGAGTTTTGATATGTTAAAGGTATGCGACAATACAGAAGAACTTTTAAGAAGTGCCAAAAGCGGAAATAAAGAGGCAGAAGCGGCTTTTGTTGAAAAAAATATCGGACTTGTGAGAAGCATAATAAAAAAGTTTTCCGGCAGAGGTCTTGAGGCGGATGATTTATATCAGCTTGGAATGCTTGGTCTTTACAAGGCAGTAATGAAATTCGATTACGGATTTAATGTTAAATTTTCTACTTATGCTGTTCCTATGATAGCAGGAGAAATAAAACGTTATCTTCGTGATAACAATTATATTAAGGTTTCCAGGAGCATAAAAGAGAATTCTTATAAAATAAAAACAGAAGCGGAAAAATTTGAGATGAAATACGGCAGAGAACCAAAGCTTTCGGAATTATCCGAGCTGCTCGAAATAAGCATTGATGATATTGTTATGGCTATGTCGGTAAATGATACGGTTTATTCACTTGATACTCCCATAAACGACGAGGATTCCGCACTTATGGAAAAGCTTGCTGATGAAAAAAATACTGAAGAAAAAATTATAAATTCTTTAACTGTCAAGGAGCTTCTGGGAATGCTGGATGTAAGAGAACGACAGATTATTATATTCAGGTATTTTAACGGAAAAACACAGCAGGAGGTTGCAAAAAAGCTGAATATTTCGCAGGTTCAGGTTTCAAGAATAGAGAAAAAGGTTTTAAACAAGTTACGGGAATGCGTATAAATATAAAAAAATCCATAATAATAAAATTATGGAGCGTGATGGAATGAAAAATATTACCAAAAAAGATTATAATGAATATGTATTTCAGAAAATGCCCAAATCATCAGTTTTCATAAAGGCGTTAAGAGCTTTTGCGTTTGGCGGGCTTTTCTGCGTTGCAGGACAGATTATAATGAATCTTTACGAAGCATACGGACTGGGCGAAAAGCACGTTGCGACTCTTACCTCCATTACAATGATTTTTATAGGAGGACTGCTTACCGGACTTAATGTTTATGACAACATTGCAAAGGTGGCAGGGGCGGGAACAATTGTACCCATAACGGGGTTTGCAAATTCTATTGTTTCGCCTGCAATGGAGTTTAAAAGCGAGGGATATGTTTTAGGCCTTGGTGCAAAAATGTTTGTAATTGCAGGGCCGGTACTTGTTTACGGCATTACAACCTCTGTTTTCTGCGGTCTGATTTACGCTATGATTAAGGGAATAGGGTTATTCTAAAATTTTTTCACCGTTTGATTTTATTATAACTGTTCCGGTTTCGTCGGTTCGGAAAATTTTGCAGTTTCTGTCTTTTAGTTTCTTTAAAACTTCATAGTGCGGATGACCGTAGCTGTTATCCGCACCGCAGGAAATAACGGCGTATTTTGGATTGACTTTATCAAGAAATTTATCGGAATTTGAGGTTCTTGAACCGTGATGAGCCACTTTTAAAACATCTGCAGAAATATCAGCAGTTACGGTTTTTTCCTCTTTTTCTTCGGAATCGCCGGTGTATAAAAATCCTGTGTTTTTATATTTAATTAAGAGTATTGACGAACAGTTGTTGTGATCGTCGTTGTCAATAACCGACGGTGCAGCAAAGTACGCAGTAAGCCCGTTTTCGGATATCATGGAAACACCGGCTGCTGCGGTTTTTATTTTTAAGCCTTTTTCTTTTATAGCAAGCAGAAGATTTTCATAAAGAACGGTATTTGAAGTTGCTTTCGGCATATAAATTTCGCCGACTTCAAAATTTTTTACAATCTTTGCCATTGAACCTATATGGTCGCTGTGCGGATGGCTTGCAACAAGATAATCAATTTTATCAATGCCGTTTTTCTTAAGGAAAATTTCTGTTTTGGAAAAAGTATCTTCAAGTCCGGTATCAATCATTATAATACGGTTGTCCGGCAGTTTTACAACTGAGCAATCGCCTTGTCCCACATCAAGATGGCAGGAATAAAACAGCCCGTCTGTAAAATCTATTCTTTCCGAAAAATGCGGATTAATTTTTTCGTTGTATGCTCCAAATAAGGTTATTAAAATAATTGCCGTAAGTATTATTATTTTATGAAGATGACGTTTATGCATTTTTATCACCCTGATTATTGTATCACATCATATCAAGTAAATCAAGAATTTTAACATCCGAGCCAAATTTTATAAGTCCCTCTATAAGCTGTGTTTCGGTAAGACTTCCTATATCCTTTGTTTTGTCTATAACATGAATTTTATAATAGCGGTTAAAGCTTAAATGCTCCAGTATTTTTACAGGCTTGTAATCGGGCAGCACAGCAAGGTCGCAGATTTTTAAGGTTTTTGATAAGTAACGCTGTTTTTCCTTGTATTCTGCTATTTCTTTCATTATGTAAAGCTTTGAATTTTTCTGTTCTGTTATAAGATTGAAAAACAGAAAGCAGCCGATAAGGCATAACGAAAAGTTAAAACGGGTTTTATACATAATGTAAATTCCCGTAATTATGAGAAAAAAGGAAATGTATTTTGTTATTTTAAAACAATACTGATAGCTTTTTATATGTCCTGTAAAAAGTGAAAGAAAGGCACGTAAAATTCGCCCTCCGTCAAGAGGAAGGGCAGGAATTAAGTTTACTGCCGCAAGAGATAAATTTGCGGTGATAATAAATTCTGTAATTTGATTTTTAACGGGTAAAATCATAAAAAATGCGGATAAAAACAGGTTCATAAGTGGGCCTGCAAGAGCAATTATAATTTCATCCCACGGATTTTTAATATAATCCTCTTTCAGCTTTATGTTTATTCCGAAAGGCTCGATTTTTATGTGTTCAAGCTCGGCTTTTTTACTGTTTACCGCAAGTAAGTGTGCGGCTTCGTGAAAGGTTAATATTAAAAACATTGAAATATAGCTTTCAAGAAAACCAAACCACCATGAAACAGCAAGAGGTAAAATCAGAATCGGATTTATTTTTATATTTTTCATTTTATATAGTCAGCAGGATTTTTAGGCTCGTTGTTCACCAGTATTTCAAAGTGAAGATGCGGTGAGGTTGTTTTTCCGGTATTTCCCGAAATTGCAATTTCATCACCCTGATTTACCTTGTCTCCCTTAATTTTATATATGTCGTTAAGGTGTTGATACATAGTAGTTATTTCGTTGTTGACCTTTATTATTATGTATTTTCCTCTTTGTTCGTCCTCTCCAACTTCAATAACTTCACCGCTTGCCGATGCAATAACACTGCTGTTTTCGGGGGCATCAATATCTATTCCGCTGTGAAATCCGCTTTCTCCTGTTACGGGATCTGTTCGCTCGCCGAAAGGAGAGGTTACTGCGCCTGAAAGGGGATTTACAAAATCGGCTGTCGGAGGTAAAAATATATGACTTTTAACAACATTCTTTATTTCCAAAAACATTAATCCGTAGTCGGGGGTTTCATTTAAAACTCCTTTTAGTGACGGAAAAACCGCAGTAAAAGGGAAAAATTTAATTACTGCAACAAGTGCAATTAAAATAAAAACAAGTATAAGCTTTACGGGACTTTTCGGAGGTTCTTCCGCTCTTTGATATCTGCTTCTTTTTGTGTCTTTGATGTATCTTGACATTTAATATCTCTCCTCGGTGTTTTTGTTTAATTATATGTGCTTAAAATGGCTTGTATGATAAATTTGAATTTTTTGTTTTTATTATTGTAAATTGAATTTTTATGTGATATAATATTCTAATAAATACATAGTATTTTTATAAAATGGTGATAAATATGCAATATAAAGAATATATAATTGAAAAAAGTGAAAACAACAGACTTTTGATTATAACCGATATACATAACTGCCATATAGAATGGTCTGAAACAGCAACTTATGACCGAATGGAGATTCTTTGCGATTCCGTTAACAAAGAGTACGAAAAAAGACCTTATGACGGAATTTTATCACTTGGAGATTACTCACTTGATTTCTGGAAGTGGGATGTAGGAGGCTCGTATCTCTGGGAAAAACCTATAAGCAGAACAGAGGATTTTGTGAAAAAATTTGTTCATAAACTGCCTCATAAAATGTTTATGATTCCCGGAAATCACGAGCAATACGGCAAGGACGACTGGGAAAGAATCACCGGTTTTCCAAGAGAATATTCTGTTGTGTACGGTGATAAGGTTTTTGTTATGCTGGACACTTTTGCAGGAAACCTTGATCCCAGAGAACATAGCGACGGTGAATACACCGGAATAAGCACAGAGCTTCTTACAGAGGTTCTTAACAATCATCCCGATAAGAAAATTTTCCTCTGTGCTCACGATCTTATTCCTTCTATGGAAAGCGATAAGGCAAGAGAAATAATTTTAAATAACAGCAGAATTGTGTGCGCCTTTACCGGTCACACTCATCGGGATAACACAGTTATCCTGCCTGATGAATGGAGAAATCTGCCGGTATTTTACTGCGGAGATTTTTCATATAATCTTTCCGGAGATGAGGAAAAAAACTGGGGATTTCGCATTGTTGATTTTAAAAACGGAGTTTTTTCCACTGAATATGTAAGAGTATAAAAACAAGGAGCAAAACAACAAATGAAAGAATTACTGAAAAATGAGCTTGAAAATTATTATATTTCTTTTGATAATCAGAATGCGGAGCTTTGCGAAAAGATAGATTCAGAAATCCGTAAAAACAGCGGTTTATCTTCTTATGAGCTTAAAAGCTGTATTCACGAGGTTCTTTGCAGTGAAGGTAATGTTAAGATATTTGAAAATACTCCTTTGTTTTTTGAATTTTCATCGGGAAGAATACGTTACGACTGGGGCGGAATTGAATCCCAAACTTCAACCCGTCTTAAGCTTTCGCACTACGATGAATGGCATAAGCTTTACACCGATGAATTAAAGAATGACGTTGAAAGCGGATTGTTTTACGGATGGAGTCCTGTTGGTTATGACCATCTGTGCCTGGGATACGATAAAATTTTAAAAATGGGAATTTCCGGCATAATAAGCGAAGCTGAAGCCAAGCTTAAGGCTGAAAGTAATGAAAAAAAGAAAAGCTTTTACAGAAGTGTTATAAAAAGCCTTAATGCTTTAATAAAATTACAGCACCGTTTTGAAAAAGAGGCTGCAAGACTTGCAGAGATTTCTTGCGATGAAACAAAAAAGGCTCATTATCTTAAAATTGCTTCTGCGGCAAAGCGTTGCCCCGAGCAGCCACCGCAAAGCTTTTATGAAGCTCTTAATACAATCGCTTTTTGCCGTGAATGTATCAGTTCTCTTGAGGGAATTGGTATAAGCACTTGGGGACATCTTGACAGACTGCTTTTCCCTTATTACATAAATGATATTAAAAGCGGTGTGATAAGCAAAGAAGATGCCGCAAGCCTTATTGCGGATTTAATTACCTATACCGAAATACGTTTTGACACAAAAAAATATACTTATCACGAAACATCTACCACCATTGAGCTTGGCGGATGTGACGAAAACGGTGAGCTTGTTTACAATGAGCTTACTGATATTATTCTTGATACGGTAATTGATTTAAAGGCGATAGGAACAAAAATAAACTGCCGTATTTCAAAGAAAAGTTCTGACAAGTTTATTGAACATATCGCAAAAGTACAGCTTGCTAATCTGCCCTGTGTTATGATGCATAACGATGATGTAATTGTAGCATCAAGAGTTAAAATGGGGCAGAAAATTGAGGACGCAAGACTGTATCTTGGCGGCGGGTGCCACGAGGTTGTGCTTGCAAACACAGAAGTTTGCACAAGGGCAGACAGCTGGATAAATGTTCCGGGAATTCTTTTAAGGGTTATGGAAAACAACCGTAACTGTAAAAATTATGATGAATTTTACCGCGAATTTATATCAGGTGTAAGGGAATACCATAACTATATATCGGAAATAAAAAATAAATATGAAAAACTATGGTGGAAATTTGATCCGATGCCGCTTTATTCTTCAACTGTTACAGGTCCCATAGAAAAGGGGCTGGACATAACAGAAGGAGGAGCAGTATATAACAGCACTATGCTTTCTATGGTTGGTGCGGCTACTGTTGCAGATTCTCTTTATGCTATAAAAAAACTTGTGTTTGAGGATGAAAAAATAAGTATAAGTGAGTTTCTTGATATTCTTAATAATAATTTTAACGGCAATGAGGAGTTAAGACGCTACATAGTTGAAAAATTGCCAAAGCACGGTACCAATAATGACATTATGAATGAATTTTCCGGAAAATTATTTGATGATTTATCAAAGGTTTCCGAAAAACTGAACGGCAGAGGCGGAAAATATATGCCTGCTTTTTATCCACACGAGTTTTACTGGAATTTAGGTGTTAAAACAGGCGCAACTCCTGATGGCAGAGCGGCAAACACCTCTTTATCCCGAGGAGTATCACCGTCGGAATTTGTAAAAACCGACAGTCCTCTCGATGTGATAAACAGCTTGAAAGCAATTGATTTTACAAAATATGCAGATTCGTTTATTGCTGAAATTACCTTGCCCGTTATTGAAAACAATGAAAAAAACATTGCGGTTTTTGTTTCGCTGGTAAAGGGATTTCTTGAAGCGGAGGGCAGTTCCATTCAATTTAACATTGTTGATAAAAATCTTTTGATAGAAGCTAAAAATAATCCTCTAAAAGAGCTTTACCAGAATCTGTATGTACGTGTTTGCGGATACAGTGCTCAGTTTGTTGGATTAAGTGAAGATTCAAAAAATCACATTATTCAACGTGCTGTAAGATAAAAATACAAGATAATCCTTGAAAAAATTTATTTTTTGGAGTATAGTAATTAGATAGATTCCGGATAAAATAATTGAACGTTAAGAGGTTAAATTATGAAAGTCAGACGAGATATTTACAGTATAAAAAAAGAAGCCAGAGACATACTTAGAAATAAGTGGGGAAATCCCATAAAGGTTAATGTTCTTATAACCTTTCTTACTGTTATTATGCAGTTTATTATTTCTCCGATAGATGTTGCAACGCTTGAAATAAGAGAAATTCCGCTAAAAAACACAATTATATATTATGTTCTTAATTTTTTGCTTTTAATGCCGCTTAGTCAGGGCGTTATTTCGTTTACACTTAAATTTAAAAGGCGCTCTGAATCAAATGTAGGTGACGTGTTTGACGGATACAAGGTGTTTTTTCCTTTGCTTATTACAACTGCAGTTAATATGGGAATGGCTGCAATAGCATCGTATCTTCCTATGTGGTTACACGTAAGCGAGGCTTATTACAACATTGTGTTTTCTGCAGCTCTTGTAATCGTTTTTATTGCTGAATGTTATCTTTCTCAATGCGGATTTATTTTCTGCGACGGAGTGAGAAATCCTTTTAAGGCAATGGTGCAGAGTGTTCGCCTTATGCGTGGAAATATTCTTAAATATATCGGCTTAATGCTAAGCTTTGTAATGTGGATAATAGGCTCAATGTTTACAATGGGTATTTTAATGCTGTGGTTTGTACCGTATCAAAAAGTTGCTCTTGCAGTATTCTATGATGAGCTTATCGGCAGAAGAGAAGAAATAAACGAAGAAGAACCTAAATATTAGGAGGGTAAATATATGAAAAAAATAAATAAGCTTTTCACAACAGGCGTTATTGCAGGTCTTTCTGCGGCGGCAGGCGCTGTTGTTTATACCATTAACAAAAATAAAAAAGTGTTTTCCAGAGAAAAATGGAATGTTGATGTGGAAAACCGTTTCAGAATGTCGGACAGTCTGATAAGAGAAGGCGAAATTATAGGAATGGACCGTCAGGAGGTTATTGATTTTCTTGGAATCAACGGTCTTAAAAGCAACACGAAGGATACTATGGAATATTATCTTTCGGCGGAGGATATTGAACAGCCCAAAATTCTTATAATTGATTTTGATGAGGACAACAAGGTAATAAACTGCACAGCTTGTGTATAATTATTAAAACAGGCAGGGGAGGAAATCCTTCCCTGAAAGGAATTTATTATGAATACATATAATGTTGATTTAAACAATCTGCCAAAGCATATTGCCATTATAATGGATGGCAACGGTAGATGGGCAAAGCAAAGAGGCTTGCCCAGAACCGCAGGTCATTTCAAGGGTGCGGACAATTTAAAGAGAATCACTCATTTCTGTTATGATATTGGTATTAAAACGCTTACGCTTTATGCTTTTTCAACAGAAAACTGGAAACGTCCGCAGGACGAGGTTGATGCTCTTTTTAATCTGTTTTACGAAAAACTTCAGGATTACAAGGCTCTTATGGGCGACAGAAAGGCTGTTGTACGTTTTCTTGGAGATAAAAAACCTCTCAGCGAAAAGTTAAGAAATAAAATGCGTGAAATTGAAAGGGATTCGCTGAAATATCTGGATGGCGGCTTCACCTTTAATTTTGCCATAAATTACGGAAGCAGAGATGAAATTTTAAAGGCAACAAGAGAGGTTGCAGAGCTTTACAAAAACGGTGATATTGACATTGAGGATATAAATGAAAAGCTGTTTTCCAATCATCTTTACACCTACGGTCTGCCCGATCCCGATTTGATGATTCGCCCCAGCGGTGAACAGAGAATTTCCAATTTTCTGCTGTGGCAGTCGGCTTATACCGAATTTTACTATTCAAATGTGTTATGGCCCGATTTCAGCCCCAAAATGCTGGCGGATGCCATTATAGAATATCAAAAGAGAAACCGTCGTTACGGCGGGGTTTAGGAGAGTTTTTATGTTTACACGAATTGTGTCGGGACTTGTAGGTCTTATAATATTTTGCATTGTAATGTTTACCGAAAAAACTGTGCTTTCGGTTGGAATTTGTTTGATTTCGCTGATTGGTTTATGGGAAATTTACCACGCTTTTTCCTATCATAAGCACCGTGTTGTAGTACCTTTGGGAATTTTATCTTCGGTTATATTTGCTTTTGGTGATTTTCTTGGAGGAAAGCTTACCTTTGCGTTTGTTTTCGTTGTTTTTCTTGCGGGAGTTGTGCTTATGCTTACTCATCACGAAAAAGGCGATTTCACTACCAAGGATGCCGCAACGCTGATGTTTTTCACCCTTGCGATTCCTCTTATTTTTTCAATGCTTCGTTACATAAGAAATATGGAAAACGGAAATATTCTTGCGTGGCTTCCTTTTATAGTTTCGTGGCTTACTGATACTTTTGCTTATTTCACAGGCAGATTTTTCGGTAAAAACAAGCTGTGTGAAAAAATAAGTCCCAAGAAAACCGTTGAAGGTGCAATAGGCGGAATTGTGGGCGCAGTTATAGGATGCGTTGTTTTCGGACTTATTGACAATTCGCTTCCGCTTTATTTCCTTATTCCTTTCGGAATGAGCGGTTCGGTGCTTTCACAGATGGGCGATCTTTTCGCTTCCTGCATAAAGCGTGAATACGGAATCAAGGATTTCGGAAACATTATGCCCGGTCACGGCGGTGTTTTAGACAGATTTGATTCGCTTCTTCTAACCATTCCTTATACTTACATATTTTTAATGCTTTTTATTTAGTGGTGATTATATGATTACAAAATCTCTGGCTGTTTTAGGCTCTACCGGTTCTATCGGTACTCAGGCTCTTGAAGTTTCCGCACATCTTGGTATAAAAATTGATGCAATCAGTGCCAACAGCAATATAATTCTTTTGGAAGAGCAGGTAAGAAAATTCAAGCCTGCTCTGTGCCACGTTTCGGATGTAAACAAAGGCAAGGAGCTTGAAATAAAGCTTGCGGATACCCCAACGAAGGTTATTTACGGTGCGGACAGGCTTACTGAAGCGGTTGAGCTTTCAAATGCCGATACTCTTCTTACTTCGGTTGTTGGGAGTGTAGGACTTCTTCCCACAATTGCAGGAATTGACAAAGGGATGAAAATTGCTCTTGCAAATAAGGAAACACTTGTTACTGCAGGCGCACTTGTAACTGAACGTGCAAAGGAAAAAAATGTTCCGATTATCCCTGTTGACAGTGAGCACAGTGCCATTTTTCAGGCTTTGCAGGGGAATAAAGCGGAACAGGTTAAAAATATTATTCTTACTGCTTCGGGCGGTCCCTTTTTCGGCAAAACAAGAAAAGAACTTGAAAACGTTACCGTTAAGGATGCACTTAAGCACCCCAACTGGTCTATGGGGGCGAAAATTACAATTGACAGCGCAACTTTAATGAACAAAGGCCTTGAAGTTATTGAAGCAAGATGGCTTTTTAATACAAAAAACATAAAAGTTGTTGTCCACAGGGAAAGTGTCGTTCATTCTATGGTGGAATATGCGGATAATTCTGTTATTGCACAGATGGGCGTGCCATCTATGATGCTTCCCATACAGTATGCCTTAACTTATCCCGAAAGACTTGACGGATGTGCAAAAGCGCTTGATTTTGAAAAATATTCTTCACTCACATTCTATAAACCCGATACCGATACCTTCGGACTTTTAAAGCTTGGATTTTTATGTATGAATGAAGGGGAAAGCAGTACAATTGCTTATAACAGCGCAAATGAAGTTGCAGTTAAATATTTTTTAGAAGAAAAAATCCGTTTTACAGATATAGAAAAAGTAGTTAAAACTGTTGTGGAAAACCACAGAAAATGCAGTATTAAAAGTATTGACGACTGTGTTGCGGCTGATATGGAAAGCCGTAAAAAAGCAGAAGAAATGATAGGAAGTATGCTATAATGAAAACTTGGACAATGTTTAAGGATTTTTCAAAATATTATAAGCCGTATATCGGAGTAATTATATTAGACCTTATCTGTGCCGCACTTTCAACTGTGTGCGAGCTTGTGTTTCCTATGATTGTAAGGTATATAACAAGTGCGGTTGAGGTGAATGCACTTGTGCTTTCAATGGTGCTTAAGCTTGGGCTTTTATATTTGTTTTTGCGCATTGTGGATACAGTTGCAAACTATTATATGGCGTATGCAGGGCACGTTATGGGTGCCAGACTTGAAACAGATATGAGAAGTGATTTATTTGCACATCTGCAAAGGCTTTCCTTTAATTTCTTTGATAATGCCAAGGTCGGTCAGATAATGAGCAGAGTGACAACCGATTTGTTTGATATAACCGAGTTTTCACATCATTGTCCCGAGGAAATTTTTATTGCAACAATAAAAATTGTCGGAGCATTTATAATTCT
Source organism: Clostridia bacterium (assembly GCA_017414505.1). GTDB lineage: Bacteria > Bacillota > Clostridia > UMGS1840 > HGM11507 > RGIG1932. The sequence continues at coordinate 18,068 of JAFQLQ010000008.1, read as the reverse complement.
CGGAAGAATTAATCTGTTGCTTACGGTAATAATTTTCCTTATGCTTCCTCTGATGCTGATTTCTATGATTGTTTTCCGTAAAAAGATGAAAAATGCTTTTAAGGAACAGCGTGTGCAGGCAGGCGAGTTAAACGCAGATTTGGAGGACAGTCTGCTTGGTATAAGAGTTGTAAAAGGCTTTGCAAACGAAGAGCTTGAAAAAGAAAAATTTTCAAAGGGAAATCATCTTCTTTTTGATAAAAAGAAAAATGCCTACAAATTTATGGGGCTTTTCCAGACAGGTACAAGATTTTTTGACGGAGTTATGTACATCGGCGTGATTGTTGTTGGCTCGGTTTTTATGCTTAACGGAAAAATTGATGCTTCTGATCTGATTGCATATCTTCTTTATATTCAGACACTTATTACCTCCATAAGAAAAATTGTTGAATTTACAGAGCAGTTCCAGAGAGGTATTACGGGAATTGAAAGATTTTATGAGATAATGAACGAGCCTGTTGATATTTCTGATAAAGAAGGCGCAGAAGAGCTTGTTAATGTCAAGGGTAATGTTTTGTTTGACAATGTAAGCTTCCATTACGGTGATTCCAACGAAGAGGTTTTAAGTAAAATTAATTTAGATGTAAAGCAGGGCGAAAATATTGCTATTGTAGGGCCTTCGGGTGGCGGTAAAACCACACTTGTTAGTCTTATTCCAAGATTTTACGAAACAACCGAGGGGAAAATTTACATAGACGGAACAAATATTTCCGATGTTACCCTGAAATCTTTAAGAAACAACATCGGAATTGTTCAGCAGGATGTTTATCTTTTCTGCGGAACGGTTTTTGAAAATATTGTTTACGGTCTGCCCGGCGCTACCTTTGAGCAGGTTAAAAAAGCCGCTCAAATGGCAGGAGCAGATGAATTTATAAGTGAGCTTCCCGATGGGTATAATACCTATGTAGGTGAGAGAGGCGTTAAGCTTTCGGGCGGTCAGAAGCAGAGAATTTCAATTGCCCGTCTGTTCCTTAAAAATCCGCCTATTCTTATTCTTGATGAGGCAACCTCGGCACTTGACAATGAAAGTGAGCAGATTGTTCAGAAATCCCTTGAACAGCTTGCAAAAAACAGAACAACCTTTACTATTGCTCACAGACTTACAACCATAAAAAATGCCACAAAAATCCTTGTTCTTACCGATGAGGGTATTGTTGAAACAGGAACTCACGACGAGCTTCTTGAAAAGAACGGCATTTATGCAGGCTTGTACAGTTCTTATACAAAAATGTAATTATATATGCACTTTATCCGCCCACAGATAAGAAAAGCATTAAATATACTCAGAGTGGGAAGAAAGGTAATGAATCAAAATGTATGACGTAATGTCGCCTAAGGCTGAAGAGTTTATCAGCCATGAGGAAATTTTAGAAACACTTAAATATGCTTTTGAAAACAAAAGCAACGAAAAGCTTATTACAGAAATTATTGAAAAAGCAAAGCAGAAAAAAGGTCTTACTCACCGTGAGGCTTCCGTTTTGCTGGAATGCGATATTGAAGAAAAAAATAAAGAAATTTTTGCTCTTGCAGAGCAGATTAAGAAAGATATTTACGGCAACAGAATAGTTATGTTTGCACCGCTTTATCTTTCCAATTACTGTGTAAACGGTTGTGTTTACTGCCCTTATCACCATCAGAATAAGCATATTCCGAGAAAAAAATTAACTCAGGAAGAAATTAAAAAGGAAGTAATTGCACTTCAGGATATGGGGCATAAAAGACTTGCTTTAGAGTCGGGCGAGGATCCCGTAAACAATCCCATTGAATACATTCTTGAATGTATAGATACAATTTATTCCATAAAGCATAAAAACGGTGCAATAAGACGTGTTAATGTAAATATTGCGGCAACAACCGTTGAAAATTACAAAAAGTTAAAGGATGCAGGAATAGGAACCTATATTCTTTTCCAGGAAACCTACAACAAGGAAACCTACGAAGAGCTTCATCCCACAGGCCCTAAGCATAATTATGCTTACCACACCGAGGCTATGGATAGAGCTATGGACGGCGGTATTGACGATGTAGGTCTTGGTGTTCTTTTCGGACTTAATCTGTACAGATACGATTTTGCAGGCATTCTTATGCACGCAGAGCATCTGGAGGCTTATAAGGGTGTTGGCCCTCATACCATCAGTGTTCCCAGATTAAGACGTGCTGACGATATAGATCCCGATAAATTTGACAACGGTATTGACGACGAAACATTTGAAAAAATTGTTGCCTGCCTTAGAATTGCTGTTCCTTATACAGGTATGATTATTTCCACAAGAGAAAGTGTTGCCTGCCGTGAAAAGGCGCTTCGTGCAGGAATTTCGCAGGTAAGCGGAGGGTCTAAAACGAGTGTTGGCGGTTATGCTGAGCCCGAACCCGAGGATGCAAAATCCGAACAGTTTGATGTAAGCGATACAAGAACTCTTGACGAGGTTGTAAACTGGCTTATTAAATTGGGATATATTCCGAGCTTCTGTACAGCTTGCTACAGAGAGGGAAGAACAGGCGACCGTTTTATGTCTCTTGCCAAAACAGGACAAATCGGAAACTGCTGTCAGCCCAATGCTCTTATGACATTGATGGAATATCTTGAAGATTACGCTTCTGAGGATACAAAAAAAGCAGGTATTGAGCTGATTAAAAAGGAAATCAACAATATTCCCAGCGATAAGGTAAAACAGATTGTAATTGACAATCTTGAAAAAATAGCGAAAGGTAGCAGAGATTTCAGATTATAATGAGTAGTATGAATAATACACCGAATGCCGATAGAATTCATATCGGCATTTTCGGTAAAAGAAATGCAGGAAAATCAAGTCTTATAAATGCAATAACAGGTCAGGATTTAGCCATTGTTTCGGATTTTAAAGGTACAACCACCGATCCCGTTTCAAAGGCGATGGAAATTCTGCCTTTAGGGGCTGTAAATATAATTGACACTCCCGGCCTTGACGACGAGGGCGAGCTCGGAGCACTTCGTGTAAAAAAAGCTTATAAGGTTCTTAATAAAACGGATATTGCACTTGTGGTTGTGGATTTTAATATTGGTTTTTCCGAAGTGGAAGAAAAGCTGATTGAAAAAATCAGCGAGAAAAAAATTCCGTATATAATTGTGTATAACAAAAGTGAAAATTTCAAAAACGACAAACCGCAAGAAAACGAAATTTATGTTAGTGCCGTAAGCGGAAAAAATATTGATAAGCTGAAAGAAAAAATTGCGGCAACACTTCCGCATACAAAAGAGGAAATTCCTATTGTAAGCGACCTTGTTAATAAAGGCGACAGAGTTATAATGGTTGTGCCCATTGACGAAGCCGCACCAAAGGGGAGGATTATTCTTCCGCAACAGCAAACCTTAAGAGAATTACTTGATGTGGGTGCGATTACAACGGTTGTGCAGATTGAAGAATTAAAAGAAGCTTTAACGGAAGATACAAAACTTGTTATAACCGACAGTCAGGCATTTAAAGAAGTTTCTGAAATTGTTCCCGAAAATATTGCCCTTACATCCTTTTCAATTCTTTTTGCACGTCATAAAGGAAATTTGAAAATTCTTACCGACGGTGTAAAAGCTTTGGAAAATTTAAACGATGGAGATAAAATTTTAATTTCCGAGGGATGTACTCACCACAGACAATGCGGAGATATAGGAAGCGTTAAAATTCCTGCAATGCTTAAGAAAATTACGGGTAAAAATCTTGATTTAACTTTTTCGAGCGGTACGGAATTTACCGATAATATTAGCGATTATAAGCTGGTTATCCACTGTGGCGGCTGTATGCTTAACGAAAGGGAAATGAAATACAGAATCGCCTGTGCAAAGGATTCGGGAATACCTATTGTTAACTACGGAATTTTTATTGCGTATGCAAAGGGAATATTAAAAAGAAGCATAGAAATATTTGAGGACAGGTTATAACTTGCCCTCATTATTTTTTAGCATAAGGTTCCTTTTTGTTTGTCAATCCTAAAATATAATCAGTAGAAACATTATAATATTTTGCTAAGGAGATTAGAATATCTATAGGCAGCTGTCTTTGACCGTTTTCGTATTGTGAATATGTGTTTTGCTTTATATGCAAATATTCTGCAAGGTCTTTTTGCTTTATATCTGCATCTTCTCTTAAATCCTTTAATCTCATAATAGTATCTCCCTAAGTAAGATGCTTCGACAATCTCAGCATGACGAATAGGTGGGGGTTGCGTCATCCCGAGCTTGCCGAGGGATTTTAAATTAAATATGCACTTATTTTATTTCCTGTTCAAGATTTCTGAATAATTCGGAACAAAAGAATTCTTCAATTGATATTTCCAAACCGTCACAAAGCTTTTTTATTGTTGATATTGTAGTACTTTTATTGCGCCCGCTTGTTATATTATTAAGAGTAGACTGTGTTACTCCGCTTATAGTTGCTAATTTATTAATTGTAATGTCATTTAATTTGCATAGTTCAATAATTCTTAGCCGTACTGCTTCTCCTATATTCAATTAAATCACCTCTCTAATGATTTTTGTTCCTTTCCTCAGCCTCTTTCTTTGAAAAAACGCATCCGCAATAGTCCTGACGGTAAAGACCGTAAATTTCGGATAGTTCGCAGGAGCGTTTGTATCCGCCTTTTTTCTTGAAGTCGGAAAAAAGATAATTTACACCGTAGTTTTCCGAAAGTTCCTTGCCGATTTCATTTAAAATCTGCGCATTTTTATGGGGGCTTATGGAAAGGGTGGTTGTAAAATATTCAAATCCCTTTTCTTTGGCAATTCGGGCAGTTTTAGAAAGCCGCATACGGTAACACATAAAGCAGGCATCTTCGCCCTCTTTCCGGTTAACTCTTAATTTGGAAATTTCGGCAAAATCATTTATATTATATCCTCCGTCAATAAATTTTACGGGGTTTTTGAAATTCATTTTTTCTATAAGCTTAATCTGTTCATCTTTTCTTTTTGAAAATTCCTCTTCGGGTGAAATATTCGGGTTATAATAAAGAATTGTGATACTGAAAAATTCGCTTAAATATTCCAGTACATAGCTTGAACAAGGTGCACAGCAGCTATGAATTAAAAGTGACGGACAAAGGTTGTTTTGTGTGATGTTTTCTATGGTTTTGTTAAGAATAATCTGATAATTTTCTTTCAAGTCAAAGCCTCCTTTTTAAGAAAAAACAGTGTGTTTGTAAATTATAACGTTTTATTTTAATAAAGTCAATGTTTTATTTAAATAAAGTGCTGAAAAGTTGTTGACTTTGATGGAATATAATGTTATAATTTTCGTAGAATGATTTTGAAAGGGAGTGTCAGAAATGGCAAAAGACATGTTAGATTTTAACGTTGATGCAGCTGAAAAAAACATTGACGTTAGCAAAAAACTTAAAGTTGGTATTATTGGTACAGGCTGGATTGCAGAAGCTCACATTATGCAGTATTTAGAAATGCCTGATGTTGAAATTGTTGCAGGCGCAGACCTTGTTGAAGGTAAAGCTGAAGCTTTCTTTAAACAGTTTGGTGTTGAAGGTGCAAGATGCTATCCTGACCATAAATCTATGCTTGATAATGAAGAATTGGATGCAGTAAGCATTTGTACATATAACGCTACTCACGCTGAGTGTGCAATTTATGCTCTTAAAAAAGGTGTTAACGTTCTTCTTGAAAAACCCATGTGCGTAACTCTTGAAGAAGGTATTGAAATTATGAAGGCTGAAAAAGAAAGCGGTAAAATTATTTCTATCGGTTTCCAGCCCAGACTTGATCCCAATATGGTTAAGTTAAAACAGATCGTTGAAAGCGGCGTTCTTGGTGATATTTATTACATTCAGACCGGTGGCGGACGTCGTCGTGGTATTCCTACACCTTTCGGTACAACCTTTATTCAGGAAGATACCGGCGTAATCGGTGCTATGGGTGATATCGGATGTTATTCTCTTGATATGGTTCTTAATGCTATCGGTTATCCGAAGCCTTTAACAGTAACCGGTTATACCTCCAATTTCTTTGGTAAGGATCCCGAATACTTTAAAGCTGAAGGCAAGCCTGCTGAATATGCTGATATCTTCGGTGTTGAAGATTTTGCTGCAGGTTTCATCCGTTTAGAAGGCGGAATCATCTTAGACTTCAGAATTGCATGGGCTATGCACCTTGATACTCCAGGTGATACAATTATCATGGGTTCAAAAGGTTCTTTAAGAATTCCTTCCACAGAATGCTGGAACGGTTCTATCGGCGGACCTATGAAGGTTTACAGCACAGTTGCAGGTTCTATGGTTGAAACTGAGTTCCCGATGATTGAAGATAAGAGCAAGGGTAACTTCTACAAGAAGGTTCGTTCTTTCTTAGATGCTGTTAAAGAAGGCGGAAAAGCTCCTGTTCCTACAAGCCAGATTATCTACAATCAGGCTATTATCGACGGTATCGTAAAATCTGCTAAAGCAGGTAAAGAACTTAAAATTGAAATTCCGGAAGTATAATAAGAGGTATATATTATGAAAAAATTTAAAGTAGGTTTGCAGCTTTATTCCATTCGTGATGCAATGGAAAAGGATATGGATGCTGCTCTTAAAGCCGTTAAAGAAATGGGCTATGACTATGTTGAATTTGCAGGTTATTTCGGCAAAACAGCAGAAGAAGTTAAAGCTCTTTTAGATAAATATGGGTTAGAATGTGTTTCTGTTCATCAGGCTCCTTCTCTTTTCTTTGAAAAAGGTCAGGAAGCTATTGACTACATTAAAACTCTTGGCACAAAATATTGCGCTATTCCGTGGTACACAGTTGATGAATTTATAAACAACTGGGATGAAACTATGGATAAATTCACAAAGCTTGGTCAGCAGATGAAAGAAAACGGTATTCAGCTTCTTTATCATAACCATGATTTTGAATTTAATAAAATTGACGGAGAATTCATTTTGGATAAAATGTATTCTACAATTCCCAACGAATTGTTACAGCCTCAGTTTGATACATGCTGGGTTCACTATGCAGGAAACAACCCTGCTGAGTATCTAAAAAAATACATCGGCAAAATTGAAGTTGTTCATCTTAAAGACTTCGTTTGCGAGAAGCTTGGCGGCGGCCCCGTTTATGGCTTGATAGACGCTGACGGTGTTGAGAAAAAAGACAGTAAGGAAGACAACGGATTTAAGTTTATGCCGGTTGGTTACGGTATTCAGGATTGGCCCGCAATTCTTGCTGTTGCAGAAGAAGCAGGTGCTGAAATTGTTATTGTTGAACAGGATCAGTCTCCTGACAGAGATCCTCTTGAAGCAGTAAAGATGAGCCGTGAATACTTAAAAACATTAGGATTATAATTATAAAAGGCAGCCAAATTAATTGGTTGCCTTTTTGTATGAAAAAAGGTGGCTTCTTTGCCACCTTTTTAAAATATTTTATATATTAAAAGATTCAAAACCTTTTAGTTTGTGGATTGCATCAATGAAGTAGTAATCACCGTAGATAATCGGAATATTGATTCCGGTAGGCTTAGCATGATATGCTTCGGAACCATATTGAACTATTGAGTCTTCGTCAAGTGACCAGTTGCAGAATTTTTCTTCTGTTTCTTTTAGAATATTTATTGCTGCTTTTATGTACATTTTCTTTTCAAATTCAGGTACACATTTAGCAATTTCAATAAGTCCGCAAGCGGTAATTGCACCTGCTGTTGTATCATAAGTTTTGGGTTCTTCGGGTTCTCTGAAATCAATGGGAGGAACAAAGCTGTCGTAAAGGTTTGCGATGAAGTAGTGAGCAACCTTTTTAGCAACATCAAGATATTCCTGCTTGCCGGTGTGAATATAGCTCTGAACATAACCGTAAATTGCCCAAGCCTGACCTCTTGTCCAGGAAGAGCCGATTTCGTAACCCTGACCGCCGAATGTTTCGATTACATCGCCTGTATCGGGATCAATGTTAACAATGTGGTTAACGGAACCGTCCGGTCTTATGTGAGTTTCCATTGTTTTATCAGCGTGAGCCATAGCAACATTTTTATATCTGTCATCACCAATTTCTTTGGAAGCCCAGTAAAGAAGGGGAATATTCATCATACAGTCGATAATAACCCATCCTTCATCGTTATTCCATGATTTTATATATCCGCCTTTGGGATTAAAACGGCCTGCAAGAGTGGAAGCAGCAAATAACGCTCTGTTTTTCGCACCCTGATCACCGGTTAATTTGTAATCGGCACCGCTTGAAATGTACCACATAAATCCAACATCGTGATGAAGTTCTGTAAAGTCTTTGAAAGCACCATCTAAAAGAGATTGAGCACTTCTTGCAACTTCAAGGTAATGCTCATCCTTTGTGCCGGAATACATAAGCATCATCATAGCACCCCAGAAGCCGTTTGTCCACCATGCAACATCACTTGTGGTTTTATCATCGTGCACACCGTTTATAGTAGTGTAAGGAAGCTTGTTTTTTGAGCGTTCACTTACAACCTTTAATTTTGCATCAAGTTTTTCCCAAGTTTCGTCAATCCATTGTTTGTTTTGGGCAATAATTTTTTCCATTTTAAAATTCTCCTTTAAATTTAATATTGGATTAATTTTATTCTACCATAATATCCAATTATTTGCAATATACAAAATTAAACTTTTATATTCAATTTTTCCGCAATTTTTAACTTTTACTGTTAAACGGGGCAACGAAAGGAATATTTTATTCAATTTTTCATAAATTCAAAAAAACCGGAATACAGTTAAAAACTGTAAATCCGGTTAGTTATAATGTTGAACAATATTCACATCTGTATTTTTTAATTTGTTGTAAATTCTAAATGCCCGTTCTCTGTTTTTTATACGATATACGGTATTGTCAATTACAAGAAGCAGATAACGGAATCCGCCAAGAGGCCCCGTAAATAAATCGGCTTTCTGAACTTTATAAATGTTTGCCATTATAAAATCTTCTTTGCGTGCCATTTTCAAAAGAATGTCTTCGTCCAGAATTTCAAGCGAGCTCCACAGAATATCAAGTTTTGCAATTCCCGGAAAATCCACCATTATAAATTTATCGTCCACACTGCTGAATTCTCCTGTACGGCCAACTGTGTAGCCAATACTGCCGGCAACTAAACCATTTGCATAGCGCCGTAAATCTGTTTTGAGCATTACTTTGATATTATTTTTCATCTTCTATATTTTCCAGAGCAACTCTTACAGCTTCAACTACAAAGGCAGTAAAGGTACAGCTTTTACCTTTTATTGCATTTTCAACCTTTTCTATTATATCGTTGGGAAAGCGTATGCTTTTGTTTGTTGTTGGCGGTATAGACGGGATTTTGAATTTTTTCATAGTATCACCTCTGCAATACTATTGTATTACAAAATATACACTGTGTATGCAATACAAATGCATTACACGAATATTCGCCACACCGTTGCAATTATAAAGCAGATGATTATTCCCGTCAGGGTTGGCAAAACAAAAGAAATAAAACTCCAGAAGATGCTTTTTGTTTCTTTTTTTACGGTAAGCAAAGTTGTGGAGCAGGGGAAGTGAGCCAGCGAAAAAATCATTGTACAAACTGCGGTGAGCGTAGTCCAGCCATTGGCGGTCAGTATGTTTTTAAGCTCAAACAGAGAATTGTATTCTGTTATAGAGCCGGTGGCAAGATATGCCATAAGCATAACGGGAATTACAATTTCGTTTGCGGGAAAACCCAGGATAAATGCCGTTAAAATAACTCCGTCCATACCTATCAGCTTGCCGAAAGGGTTCATAAAATCTGTTATATGTTTAAGGAGACTTGCGTTTCCGATGCTGATGTTGGCAAGCAACCATATTATAAGTCCGGCAGGGGCTGCAACTGCAACTGCTCTTCCTAATACAAACAAGGTTCTGTCCAGAACAGAACGGATTATGATTTTCCCAATCTGCGGTCTGCGGTAGGGCGGTAATTCCAGTATAAAAGAGGAGCTTTTTCCTTTAAGAAGGGTTTTGGAAAGCAGGGCTGAAATTAAAAATGTGAGTACAATTCCAAAAACTATTACACCAAGCAGAAGCAGAGAAGATGCAATGCTTTTTAACGGTTCTTTCATATTAACGGTAAAAAACATGGCAATTAAAGCAATCAGGGTGGGAAAACGACCGTTGCAGGGCACAAAAGTATTGGTTAAAATGGCAATAAGCCTTTCTCTTTCGGAGCTTATTATTCTTGTGCCGGTAACACCAACGGCATTGCACCCCAAACCCATACACATAGTAAGCGCCTGCTTTCCGCAGGAACCGCATTTTTTAAAGCAGTTATCCAGGTTGAATGCAATTCTCGGAAGATAGCCCAAATCCTCCATAAGAGTGAAAAGAGGAAAAAATATAGCCATTGGAGGAAGCATTACGGCTATAACCCAAGTGAGGGTTTTGTAAACACCGTCAACAAGCATATTTACGATAGCTTCCGGCAGTTTAAAATATTCAAAAAAGAAACGTATTTCATCGGTTGCTGAATTGAAAAAATCAGAAAGCAGCTTTGAGGGGTAATTTGCACCCTTTAATGTTATGTAAAAAATTAATGCCGTAAAAGCAAGCATAACGGGAAATCCGAATAATTTAGAAGTAAGTATGCTGTCTGTTTTTCTGTCTTTTTTATTATAGTTTTCGTTGGTTATTTTTACGCATTTTTCATACAGCTTTTCTGATTCCAAAACTGCCTGCCACGCTTTTTTTGCGGTGAGTTCGCCTTTTTCTTCCGTAACAGAATATGAAAAGCTGTCTATGCTTTTTTTAAGTTCAATTATTGTTTTCTTTTTTCTTCCGCATACGGAAATTACGGGAATACCGAGAGTTTCGGCAATTATTTGTGTATTTATTTCTATTCCTTTTCGTTTGGCTTCGTCGGTAAGGGTTATACAAAGCAGAATGTTTTTAGTAAGCTCAAGTGCCTGAAAAACAAGATAAAAATTTCGTTCCAGATTAGTTGCATCTGCCACAATTACAGTTAAATCGGGTTTCTGATTTACAATATAATCTGTTGCAACCTCTTCGTCTCTGGAATGAGAATATAGGGAATATGTGCCCGGTAAATCGGTTATTTCGTATTTATTATTATTATTGCAGAAAAAATACCCTTTTGCTGTTTCTACGGTTTTTCCTGTCCAGTTTCCCGTATGCTGATGCATTCCTGTTAATGCATTGAAAATCGTGCTTTTTCCAACGTTGGGATTGCCCAGAAGTGCTATTTTTTTAATTTTAATCATCTCCTTTTACCAAAATTTTTTCCGCATCCTCCCTGCGGAGTGCCATAACCGCTCCTCTTATAAAATACGCAGTAGGATCACCGGAGGGGCTTTTCATAAGTGTTTCTATTTTTGTGTTTTTAATTATGCCCAAATCAAAAAAACGGCGCAGTTCATCTTCTGATGCGCATAGTTTTTTTACATAAGATATTTCGTTTTTAACGGTTTTGCTTAACGGTTTTATATTTTCCATAGGATATACCTCGTTTCTGTTATTAATTTATGTAATGATTTATTTAATGTGAAAATAAACTCTTGATAAGCGGTTGCAAATGTGATAAAATAAAAAAAGAGAGGGTGATAAAAAATGAAAGTTCTTGTAATTAACGGTCCCAATCTTAATATGCTTGGAATCAGAGAAAAAAATATATACGGCACCGAAACTCTGGAATCTATAAACAACGATATCAAAAAGAGAGCCGATGAGCTTGGTTGTGAAATTGAATTTTTCCAGAGTAATCACGAGGGTGAAATAATTGATAAAATTCATTCTGTTTACGGCAAGGTGGATGGCATAGTTATAAATCCCGGTGCTTACACGCATTACAGTTTAGCTATTTTTGATGCAATAAAATCCGTAAGTATTGATACCTATGAGGTTCACATTTCAAATGTTTTTGCCCGTGAGGAAAAACGTACAAATCTTGTTACAACTCCTGCCTGCGTAGGTGTTATTTCGGGATTCGGTTCTTACGGATATATTCTTGCCCTGGAGGGACTTTGTCATAATGCGTCTAAAAAAAATTAAAAAATTAATTCAGGAAAAAAACGCAGATGCTTATATAGTTTTAAATAATTCGGATATAAGATATTTTTCCGGTGTGGTTTCTTCCAACGTTGCACTTGTGATAACCGGAGAAAAAGACTATATTTTAAGCGATGCAAGGTATAAGTTTGTTATAGAAAGACAAAATAAATTTATACCTGTTGTGATAAATAAGGCTTTGCTTTCGGCTGTTTCGGATATTGTTAAGGAAAACGGCATAAAAAAAGTTCTTATGGATGACAGTCACATTTCACTTGCCGATTTCAAGAAATTTGAAACGGAATCGGAATGTGAATTTATATTTGAAAGAAACATAACAAGAAGCTTAAGAATTATAAAAACTCCCGAAGAAACCGAATGCATAAAAAAAGCTCAGAAAATTGCAGAAAAAGCTTTGTCCGAAGTTCTGAAAAGTATAAAAGAGGGGATAACCTCAAAGGAAATCGCTGCTGAGCTTGATTACAAAATGGCTTTATACGGCAGTGAAGAGCCGGCTTTTGAAACCATAGTTGCAACAGGGGCAGATTCTGCGGACTGCCACGCTGTACCTAACGGCAACAAGGTAAAAAAAGGAGATTTTATTCTTTTTGATTTTGGCGCAACGGTAAACGGTTACCGAAGTGATATGACAAGAACGGCAGCATTCGGTGAAGTTTCCGATGAACAGAAGAAAATTTATAATATTGTTCTTGAGGCTCATCTTGAAGCAATGAAAAATGTAAAACCCGGAATGAAATGTTCCCAAATTGATAAAATTGCAAGAGATATTATAAAAAATAACGGTTACGAAAAAGATTTTTTACATTCTTTAGGTCACGGTGTCGGAATTGATATTCACGAAGAACCACGTCTTTCCGAAAAAAGCTCCGATGTGCTTGAAAGTGGCATGGTTGTTACGGTTGAGCCCGGTATTTACCTTGAAAATAAGTTTGGCGTAAGGATAGAAGATACCGTTATTGTAACCGAAAACGGGTACGAATCTGTTGCCGATTTTCCGAAAAATTTAATAATATTATAAAAAAGGCTTGAAATTTTTGTAAATATTTATTATAATAGATAATAGTATAGTATGAGAGGAGATTTACTTATGATAACAGCAGGTGATTTCAGAAACGGAGTTACATTTGAAGAAAACGGAAACGTTTGTCAGATTGTTGAATTCCAGCACGTTAAACCCGGCAAGGGCGCTGCTTTTGTTAGAGCTAAAGTAAGAAACGTAATTACAGGCGGTGTGGTTGAAAAAACTTACAGACCTACCGATAAATTTGAAAAAGCTCATATCGACAGAAAGGAAATGCAGTATCTGTATTCCGACGGCGAGCTTTACTACTTTATGGATCAGGAAACCTATGACCAGACTCCACTTTCCGAGGATCAGCTTGGTGACGCTCTTAAATTCGTTAAAGAAAACGATTTCGTTACCATTCTTACCTATAAAGGAAACGTATTCGGTGTTGAGCCTCCTACGTTCGTTGAGTTAAGAGTTTCCGAAACAGAACCCGGTTTCAAGGGCGATACTTCCACAGGTGCTACCAAACCTGCAACTCTTGAAACAGGTGCTACAATCAACGTTCCTCTGTTCGTTAATATCGACGATGTTATTAGAGTTGATACCAGAACAGGCGAATACATGGAAAGAGTTTAATTTTATTTTATGTAAGGCGGGGATTTTCCTCGCCTTAACATCCCAAAGGAGGATTTTATTATGGATAGCTTAGCAGAAAAAGTTGCTTATTTAAAAGGTCTTGCAGAAGGTCTTGATTTAGGAAATGAAACAAAAGAAGCAAAAATCATCAACGGTATGCTTGATGTTTTAGAAGAAATGAGCAAGGTTGTTGCTGACCTTGAAGATGATCATTTTGAACTTACAGAGCTTGTTGACGAAATCGACAGCGATCTTGCAAATCTTGAAGACGATGTTGATTATCTTTACGATAACTGCGATTGTGACTGTGACGACGATGACTGTGACTGCGGTTGCGAGGATGATGAGCACTACTATGAAATTACTTGCCCCAAATGTGGCGAAAGCATTTATTTAGACGAAGATTCTCTGTTCGAGGATGGCGTTTACTGCCCCGAATGTAACGAGAAAATCGAGTTCGATTTAGAAGATTGCGATTGCGATTGTGACGATTGTCACTGCGATGATTGCGAATAAGAAACGCAAGGTTAATATACCGATTTTTGTAAGTCATCAGGGTTGTCCAAATGACTGTATATTCTGTAATCAGAAAAAAATAACGGGCGTTTGCGAAAAGGAGCGGGAGGATGTTATAAGAAAGAAGATTGAAAGCTTTCTTTTCCATACCGCTCCTGATTGCAATATTGAGATTTCTTTCTTCGGAGGAAGCTTTACAGGTATTCCCTTAGAAGAGCAGAATATGTACTTAAGAGTTGCCAACGAGTTTTTTTATGATTCAAGAGTAACCGGAATTCGTCTTTCTACCCGTCCTGATTATATTTCGGGGGAGATTTTGGAAAATCTTAAGAAATATAATGTTACAACCATTGAGCTTGGAGTTCAGTCTATGGAGAACAAGGTTCTTAAGATGAACAAAAGGGGACTTGAGGCAGAGGCTGTTTATACGGCAGTTAAATTAATCCGTGAATACGGTTTTTCTTTAGGACTTCAGATGATGACGGGTATGTACGGTTCAAGCCCGCAGACGGATATTGAAACTGCAGAAAAAATAATCGGTATGAAGCCTGATTGTGTGCGTATTTATCCCACTGTTGTTATTGAAGAAACCGAGCTTTTTGATTTGTATAAAAACGGAGAATACAAGCCTCAGAATATTGAGGAGGCGGTTTCTTTATGTGCTGTTTTGCTTAAAATGTTTGAGGAAAATAATATTCCCGTTATACGTCTTGGACTTATGGCAGGGGAGGATATTAACGAAAATAAGGTTTTCGGGCCTTATCATTCGTCTTTCCGTGAGCTTACTGAAAGCCATATAATTTATACCGAAATTGCGGAATTTTTAAGTAAAAATCCGCATAACGGCAAGGTTCTTGAGGTTTTTTCAAATAAAAAATTTGTTTCTAAAATTGTTGGAAACAAAAGAAGCAATATCGAGAAAATTATGAAAGAATTCTGTCTTTCGGATATAAAAATTACCGAAAATAATCAGATTGAAAAATATAATTTTAAAATTATTTAAAAAACCTTTGACAAATTGAAATTTGTATGATAAAATATTTAAGGTTACGATTTTCTGAGTTTGCGGACAAACCTTCGACCGCTTACACGGACAATCGCAAATAAATTAATGGAGGTATTTTAACCATGATGTTAAAAGAAAGAAAAACAGAAATTATCGAAACAAACAGAACCCATGCAACCGATACAGGTTCTCCTGAGGTTCAGATTGCTATTCTTACCGAAAGAATTAACACTCTTACTGAGCATCTTAAAGTTCATAAGAAAGACCATCACTCAAGAAGAGGTCTGTTAATGATGGTTGGTAAAAGAAAAAATCTTTTGAACTACCTTATGAAAAAGGATATCGAAAGATACAGAGCAATCATCGAAAAGTTAAACATCAGAAAGTAATTTTAAAGGGGTTGTATTTTGCAACCCCTTTTTACCCATTTTAAATCATGCTAAAAAAGGGAAATGGATTAGGAGTTATATGAGCTTTTTAGTTTAGAAATCTCATATAACTGCTAAAACCATTTTTCCCTTATAAATAATAAAAAAGGAGAAAATTAACTATGTTCAGAACATTTGAAACTACTTTAGCCGGCAGACCTTTTGTTGTTGAAACAGGCAAAATCTGCGGACTTTCCAACGGTTCATGTATGGTTAGATACGGTGAAACCGTAGTTATGGTAAACGCAACAGCTTCCCCGAAGCCAAGAGAAGGAATTGACTTTTTCCCTCTAAATGTAGATTTTGAGGAAAGACTTTATTCTGTAGGTAAAATCCCCGGAAGCTTTATGAAAAGAGAAGGTAAGCCCACTGAAAAGGCTATTCTTACTTCCAGAATGATTGACAGACCTATGCGTCCTTTGTTCCCGAGCGATTTAAGAAACGATGTTTCCATTGTTGCAACAGTTCTTTCTGTTGAGCAGGACAACTCTCCCGAAATCGCAGCTTTAATCGGTGCTTCTATTGCAGTGAGTATTTCCGATATTCCTTTTAACGGACCTATCGCAGGTGTTAATGTTGGTATTGTTGACGATGAAATTGTTATCAATCCCACAAGTGCTCAGAGAGAAAAAACTCTTCTTAACTTAACAGTTGCAGGTTCTAAAGAAAAAATCGTTATGATTGAAGCAGGTGCTAAGGAAGTTCCCGAAGATAAAATGCTTCAGGCTATTAAAGACGGTCACAAAGAAATTATAAAAATGTGTGAATTTATCGACAGTATTGTTGCCGAAATCGGTAAAGAAAAATTCACTTATGAATCCTGCGTGGTTAACCAGGAATTATATGATGCTGTTAAAGAGCTTGCAGAAGCTAAGCTGATGGAAGCTATGGTAACAACCGATAAAACAGAACGTGACGACAAAGTAAGAGTTATTACAGATGAAGTTGTAGAAGCACTTGCTGAACAGTTTGAAGATATCGAAACTGAAATCGGCGAAGTTGTTTATAAATTACAGAAAGCAATCGTTAGAAGATGGCTTATCGAAGAACAGAAACGTGTTGACGGCAGAGGTATGCTTGAAATCCGTCCTCTTGCTGCTGAGGTTGATTTGCTTCCCAGAACTCACGGAAGCGGTCTGTTCACCAGAGGTCAGACTCAGGTTATGTCTGTTGTAACCTTAGGTCTTCTTGGCGATATGCAGAAGCTTGACGGTATTGATGAAGAAGATTCCAAGAGATATATTCATCACTACAATTTCCCCAGCTATTCAGTTGGCGAAACCAAACCTTCAAGAGGCCCCGGCAGACGTGAAATCGGTCACGGTGCTCTTGCTGAAAAGGCTCTTGAGCCTGTAATTCCCTCTGAGGAAGAATTCCCATATGCAATCAGAGTTGTATCCGAAGTTTTAAGCTCAAACGGTTCAACTTCTCAGGGTAGTGTTTGCGGAAGTACACTTGCTCTTATGGCTGCAGGCGTTCCGCTTAAAGCTCCTGTTGCAGGTATTTCCTGCGGTCTTATCACTGCTCCCGACGGAAGCTGGACAACTATGGTTGATATCCAGGGACTTGAAGACTTCTACGGCGATATGGACTTTAAGGTTGCCGGAAGTAAAAACGGTATTACAGCTATTCAGGTTGACATCAAGGTTGACGGTTTAACCTATGATATTATCGAAGATGCTTTCACAAAAACAAGAGATGCAAGATATTATATTCTTGACGAGATTATGCTAAAAGCTATTGATGCTCCCAGAGCTGAACTTTCAAAATACGCTCCCAAGATTGTTAAAATGCAGATTGATGTTGATAAAATCAGAGATGTTATTGGTTCCGGTGGTAAAGTTATTCAGAAAATTATTGCTGATACCGGCGTTAAGATTGATATTGAAGATGATGGAACAGTTTACATTGCAACAAATGATTCTTATGCGGCTAAAAAAGCAGTTAAGATTATCGAAGGCATTGTAAAAGAAGTTGAAGTTGGCGAAACCTATATTGGTAAAGTAACAAGAATTATGAATTTTGGTGCTTTCGTTGAACTTCTTCCCAACAAAGAAGGTCTTTGCCATATTTCCCAGCTTGATGAAAAGAGAGTTGAAAAGGTTGAGGATATCGTAAAAGTTGGCGATGAAATTCTTGTAAAGGTTATCGAAATTGATAAACAAAACAGAATCAATCTTTCCAGAAAAGTTGCTTTAAGAGAAGCAGCAGGCGAAAAAGACGGCGAATAATTGATGTTAAAAAAGCTCCCGAAACCGGGAGCTTTCAGCGTGTCGATAAACCTATCGACACGCTTTAAGATGTCGAAAAAGGAAGGTATATTTCGTCAAAATGAATGCAGACAGTACTAAGGTACGGCAAGGCTCATTTTGGCGGAAAGCAGTGGCCGTGAGTCTTTCACCCTCTCCGTCACTTCGTGACACCTCTCCCGGAGTGAGAGGCTTT
>JAFQLQ010000047.1 GCA_017414505.1 Clostridia bacterium | reverse complement strand
TTTTATCGCAAAATTTAATTTAGTATATTCGACAATTTTTATCGGGCATAGTAAAATCATTTCAAATCCTTTGCTATGCCCGGTTGTCGGGAAGGAGAAATGAATTATGACAACTCAAAATATTATAGGGCAAACAACAGAAGAAATAACTGCATTATACGGAAGATTATCACAAGATGATGGATTAGAGGGCGAAAGCAACAGTATATCAAATCAAAAAGAAATCCTGATGAAATATGCAAAAGACCACGGACTGAAAAATCCAAGATTTTTTATTGATGATGGTATTTCGGGAACCACCTTTGAAAGAAATGGCTTTAAAGAAATGCAAGCACTTGCAGAAGCCGGAATTGTTAAGACCATTGTGGTAAAAGATTTATCCCGTTTTGGCAGAAACTACCTTGAAGTCGGTAAATATCTCGAAATAACATACCCGACACTTGGTATAAGATTTATAGCTATACAGGAAAATGTTGATACAATGAATGATACGGGTACGGAAATGATGCCGTTCAACAACATATTTAATGAATGGTATGCTGCACAGACAAGCAAAAAAATCCGTGCCGTATGGCAGATGAAAGCTGCAAGTGGAAAACGGATAAGTTCAACCGTTCCTTACGGGTATATGAAATCTCCTGAAGATAATGAAAAATGGATAATTGATGAAGAAGCTGCAGAAGTTGTACGAAAGATATTTTTATTATCGCTTGCAGGTCGTGGAATTGCACAGATTGCCCGTCAGTTAGAAAAAGAAAAAATCCTTATTCCTACCGCATATAAGATAGAAAAAGGATTATCAACAACTCATAAATATCCCGAAAACCCATATTATTGGGATCCTGCAACAGTTGCAGGAATTATCGACAACAGACAATACACGGGATGTACTGTGAACTTCAAGACAACAACTGTAAGCTACAAGGTACATAAGGTTATCCATAAATCTGAGGATGAGCAACAAATTATACCTAACACCCAAGAGCCTATTATAAGCGAAGATTTGTGGCTAAGAGTTCAGGAACTTCGTCAGCATAAAAGAAGAAACACATCAACGGGTAGAACAAGTCTGTTTTCAGGATTGGTTTATTGTCCTGACTGCGGAGCGAAATTACACTTTGCCGCCGCTAAAAGTATGACACGTCAACAAGAGCATTTCAGATGTTCAAACTATAAAAGTGGTCGGGGTGAGTGCCAGGTTCATTTTATAAGAGATGTTGTTCTTGAAAGAATCGTGTTTGAAGCAATAAGCAACTTAGCTGATTTCGTAAGATGCTATGAACCAGTGTTTCTGTACCTTATGGCAACAAAAAATCAATCCACAAGAAAAACCGAACTTCAAAAACTTAAAACCAAAGTTGAAAGCGGAAAGAGAAGAATATCCGAACTCGATTTGATTATATCCCGAATTTACGAAGATAATATCTTGGGCAAATTAAGTGATGACAGATATTCCCGTATGGCTTCTATGTATGAGAAAGAACAAAGGGAGCTTATTGAAACAATAACGAGTAGTGAAAAGGAATTGGAAAAGGCGGAGCAACAGAATATTGATATGCGACTTCTTTTAAAAACACTACGAGAGCTAACAGATTTCAGAGAGCTTACACCAACAATAGTTAATTCTTTGATACAACGGATAGAAGTTCATAACAACGATAAGTATGACGGTCATTGTCATGTAAAGGTTGATATTTACTTCACCGCCGTTGGAATGATTGATATTCCTGATGAAAAAGAAATATTGGATATAATAAACAAAATCCAAGAAAATCCGCAGATGTATAAGGTCGGATAACAAGGAAAATGGAGTAGCTCCTTGATTTTGGAACTACTCCATAAAAAACTTCCTTATGTGGCTGTCGCTAATCCGCCTTTCTTTTTTTAATTACCGAAATATTTATCGTAGAAGGTCATAAGGGCATTTCCGTCTTTACCGTTCATAACAGCGTATTCCGGATTTGAACCAAAGCCGATTTTTTCCATAAGGGGAATATTTGCAATGTTGTTTATAAGCTTGGTTAAATTTTCTTTTGTTACGTTATCGGTTATAATAAAATCAACTCCGTTTGTGATTCCAAGCTCGGAAGCAAGACTTATATAGCCCATAGGATATCCGCCTTTTTCCATTGCGACTGTGTTGTATCCAAGGGCACACACAAGCATTTTTATTGCCTGTTCATATGTAAGGCGGTCTTCGGGGCCGAATATGTTTTCTCCGTAGCCTTCCGCAATTCCAAGCTGTTTTATAAGGTTTGCGGCGTTGTATGCAGGGTGTGTTTCCGGCACGTCGGTGAATTTTTCTTCTTCGGGTACGGCTATTTCGTAATTTTTCATATTAAGCATATTGCTTAAACTTATAGCCATTTCGGCTCTTGTTATTTCTTCTGTTTCTCCGTAAACAATTTTGTACTGTTCTGCAAAATTATCACTTGCAAGGGCAGTAGCTCCCATAATCATTCCTGCTGTTAGTAAAATACTTAATTTTCTTTTCATAAAATTATCCTCCTTGTATATAATATTATACTCAATATTTTGAGTATTGTCAATAGGTTAAGTATGTTAAAATTATTCTGGTGATGATTTTGATTAGTTACAAGCCGTTTTACGAAACATTGTATAAAAAAGGTTTAACAGAATATTATCTGATTTTCAAGCAGGGGTTTTCCGCAAATACTTTGCACCGTATTAAAAAGGGCGAAGCAATAAGCACGAAAACTCTTGACGCCCTTTGCTATGTTCTTGACTGTGAGGTTTCGGATATTATTAAGTTTGAAAAAGAGTAAAAATCTTCTGAAAATGCTCAGAAGATTTTTTAGTTATAATAAAAACTGTTCAAAAACATAAACTACTGCACAGGCGGCAAGCGATACAGTAAGAAGTCCTTTTTCCAGATAGGAAAGAATAAGCGCGCAGGCAAGACCTGCCAGAGCGGAATAAACACTTCCCGTTGAATAAAAAATATCGGGGATTGTCATTGCCGAAAGCACCGCATAGGGAATATATTTTAAAAATGCTTTAACATAAATGTTGTTTATTTGTTTTCTGAAAAATGTAAGCGGAAGCATTCTTATAAGATATGTAACTGCCGCCATAACGAAAATATACTTAGCCATTTTCCTCCTCCTTTGCAAAAAGAAGCGCACCAATTGCCGAAGCACCTACCGTTGCTATTATAATTATCCATCCGCTTGAAAGACTGTTTAAAACAGGTGTAAAGCGGAAAAGAAGGCTAATTGCAATTGCCGTAAGAGCAACTGTTACAACAGACCTTGATTTTTTTGCGGGAGGGATAACAATTGCAATAAACATTCCGTAAATAGCAAGGCCTAAAGCAGTTCTTAAGGTTTCGGGAAGAATATTTCCCGAAACAGCACCAAGAAGTGTTCCTAGACTCCAGCCAATGTAGGGGAGTATTGCAAGCCCCATAAAATATTTAAAGTCTATTTTTCCTATTTTTGCCGCAGAAACAGCATAAATTTCATCGGTAATCGAAAAAGACATAATAAGTCTTTTTGGAAGATTTATAGTCTGTTCAATTTTCTGCGAAAGCGAGAAAGACATCAGAAAATATCTTATATTAATTATAAACATTGAAATTGCAAGCTCTAAAATTGTTCCGCCGGCTAAAATAATGTCTGCCCCGGCAAACTGTCCTGCACTTGTAAGATTTGTCATAGAAATAATAAGCGAAGCAAAAAAAGGCATTCCGCTTATAACGGTTTTAAGCCCGAAAGTAAAGGAAACCGAAAGGTATCCGAGTGCTATGGGTAAGCCGTCTTTTAATCCCTGTATAAATTTTTTCACTTTTATCACCGATAAACATTATAATATTTTCGACAAAATAAGTCAATAAAAGATGATAAATTTTAAATAAAAGTATTGCAAATATTAACATAAAATGGTAAAATATAGTTTGACTTAGGAGGTAATGGAAATGGAAAAAATAAAGCTAATGATAGATTCATCCGGCGATATTGAACTTTCAACTGCCAAAGAGCTTGATATTGATTTAATTCCTTTGAACATTATAATTGACGGTAAAACTTACCGCGAAGAATACGATATTACTAAAGAAGAATTCTGGAAAATTCTTTCCGAAAGCGAAGAAATTCCCAAAACTTCGCAGGTTTCTCCCGAAACTTTCAGAAAATACTATACCAAGGCAAAGGATGACGGATATACTCACGTTATTGTTTTAACTATAAACGCAGCAGGAAGCGGAACGTTTAACAGTGCTAATCTTGCAAAAACTCTTTTTGAAGAGGAAAATCCTGATTGCAAAATGAGTATTGAAATTTTAGATTCACGCAGTTACACAATGTGCTACGGCAAGCCCGTTATTGATGCGGCTAAAATGATTGCAGACGGAAAAAGCTACGAAGAAATACTTTCTTTCCTTAAATATAAAATTTCCCATATGTGGGCGTATGCGTATATGTCAACACTTAAATTTGCTAAAAAAAGCGGAAGAATTTCTCTGCTTTCTGCAGTGGTTGGCGAAGCATTAAAATTAAAACCGCTTATTGTTGTAGGTAACAGAAAAGTTGATGTTATCGGCAAATTAAGAGGGGACAAGGCTGCAATTGCCAAAATAATTGACTGCGTTAAGGAAAAAGCGGTTGATGTGGAAAATCAGGAGCTTGTTTTAATTGCAGGAAGTATTCCCGAAGCTTTTAAGGAAAAGCTTGAAAAAGATGTTATGGAAAAACTTAATCCGAAAAGTATTTTCTGGGCAAAATTAGGCTGTGCCATTGCCAATAATGCAGGCCCTGAAACGGTTGGAATTATCTTTGAGGGCGAAGAATACAAGGATTAAAAAAGGAGTGTTATTATGCCTTATATAGCAATAAAAGCTTATCCGAAGGATGAAGAAACCAAGAAAAAAGTAGTTGACGAAATCAATGAAATTTTCCTGAAATACTGGGGATGTCCGCAGGAAGCGATTTCAGTTTCTATGGAAGAATTTGCTCCCGAAATATGGGAAGAAAAGGTTGTTAAGCCGGAAATTGAAACAAATACAGATAAAATGATGATATTATCAGGAAAAAAGAAATATTAATGAAAAAAGAAGGGTATTTCCCTTCTTTTTTTTAAGAAAATTAATTTTCGGGGTTATAATTATAGGTGTATTTTGAAGGAGATACACCTGTAATTTCTTTAAACGCCACCGAAAAATGCTTGTAATCCTCATAACCGCATATATCGGCAATTTCCTGCAGGGTGTGATACCCCGCTATAATAAGCGATGCGGCGTGCTTTATGCGTACCTGAATTACATATTTTTTGGGGGAAATTCCGAATTCCTGATTAAATAGCTTGCGGAAATATGTTTCACTTATCATGGATTTTTGTGCAGCAATTTTCAGAGAAAAATCTTTTTTAAGGCAATTTTCTCTTATATATTTAACTGATTTGTAAATTTTGGAATTCTGATTTTCAAGTGATTTGTTATCCTTGTAAAGCTCGGCAAAAATTCTGTTTAAAACAGATGCACTCTTATGCTTGTAGGAAACACTTTTTTTGTTCCAGTAATCAAGCATTTCTTTAAAAAGAACACGGTATTTTTCGGGCTCTGCGGGCATAAAGCTTTCAATTTCATCGGAATAATACCCAATGCATTTAAAATTAACAACTATCATTTTATCCTTTTTTGAATTTCTTGTATAATTTATATCTGCAGGGAAAAAGCAGATGTTGTTATCGGTAAGCTCAAGCTGAGCTTTTTCGGTTTCTATTACCGTATCTGCTTCAAATCTGAAAGAAAGCGCATCAAAATTGCGGTTGAAATTATAATTTTTTATCATTTTCTGGTCGATATATAATACCTCAAGTATCTGAAAAGCAACTGTTTCCTGCTCGAAAATCACGAAAATCAACTCCGTTTCCTGCACTTATAATAGCACAACAGTTTCGAAAAATCAACCTTAATTATTGATTTTTAGGTGTGAATTATTAAATTTGTGTGTTACTATGAATAAGGAGGTGATATTTATGAAAAACAGACAAAAAATTCTTGAACTGTTTGAACAGCAACAGGCTTTAACAGACGAAAAAATCAACAGCGGAATTGAAAAGTACCGAAAGGGTTTTGGAACAATAACCGTAACCGATGAAAACGGAACTATTATTCCGGATGCAAAAATAAAGCTTGTTCAGAAATCTCACGAATACAGATTCGGTGCAAACCTTTTTATGCTTGATGAATTTGAAAACGAAGAGAAAAACGAGCTTTACAAAAAGTGTTTTGCAGATACCTTTAATATGGCAACTTTGCCCTTTTACTGGGATTCGACAGAGCCTGAAAAAGGTAAAACAAGATACGATAAAAACAGCGAAAAGCTGTATCGACGCCCACCTATAGACTTATGTATGGAATTTTGCGAAAAGCATGGCATAGAACCACGTGAACACGCGCTTGCGTACGACGGTTTTTTTCCGAAATGGTTATATGATGCCGGTGTGCCCGAAATAAAGCAGGCTCTTGTAAAACGTTACAGAGAAATTTCAGAGAGATATGCGCATAAAATACCAACTATTGAGGTAACCAACGAAATGTACTGGGAATACGGAAAAACTGCGTTTTATAACAACGAACCCGATTACGTTGAATGGTGCTTTAAGCTTGCGGAAAAGTATTTTCCTGCAAACGAGCTTGTTGTTAACGAGGTAACCTGGTTGTGGGATGATTTTGGCCGTGTAACCGATAAATATTATCTGTATATTGAATCCAATCTGCAAAAAGGTGCAAGAATTGATGCAATCGGTATGCAGTTTCATCAATTCTGGACAAAAGAGGAAGAATACGAAAAAACAAGATTTGCGTATAATCCGAAACAACTTTATAAGATTATGGATTTGTATGCAAAATTCAATAAACCTTTGCAGATTACCGAGGTAACTATTCCCGCATATTCCAACAGCGAAGAGGATGAGCTTATTCAGGCGGAAATTATCAAAAAGTTGTATTCAATATGGTTTTCTCACCCTGCAACAGAACAGATTATATACTGGAACCTTGTTGACGGCTACGCTCATGTGTGGGAGTCGGATCCTGAAAAAATAAAAGCTTCGCAAGGGGATATGACAGTTGGAGAAAATTACTATTACGGTGGTTTGTTACGCTTTGATATGACACCAAAGCCTGCATATTTTGCACTTAAAAATCTTATTGAAAAAGAATGGCATACCGAAGCAGAAATAACTTCTGACAGTAACGGAAAAGCTTCTTTCAAAGGATTTTACGGTGATTACAGTCTGCAAATCGAAGCAAACGGAAAAACCGTATCAAAGGATATTAAATTATATTCCAGAGGATTAAATAATTTTGAAATAGTTATATAAGGAGAATACTGAAATGAACAATTCATTAAAAGAAATGATTTCCGAAAACGTTAATCTTTGTTCAAATCCGTCTGAGCTTAAAATTACGGATATCAGAGTTGCGAATATCAACGGTGCTCCCAAGCATTGTCCGCTTATCAAGGTTTATACCAATCAGGGACTTGTGGGTTACGGTGAGGTTCGTGACGCTTCCAGCGCTACATACGCACTTATGTTAAAATCACGTTTGGTTGGAGAAAATCCCTGCAATGTTGACAAGCTTTTCAGAAGAATAAAGCAGTTTGGCGGTCATTCACGTCAGGGTGGGGGAGTTTCGGGTATCGAAATTGCTCTGTGGGACCTGGCAGGTAAGGCATGGGGAGTTCCGCTGTGGCAGATGCTTGGCGGTAAATTCCGCGATAAGGTAAGAGTTTACTGCGATACCGATGTTGACGGTAAGCACACCGGTACAGATATGGGTAACGCTCTTAAAAAGAGAATGGAACAGGGCTTTACATTCCTTAAAATGGATTTGGGAATTGAGCTTATGCTGGATGAACCCGGTTGCCTTAATGCGCCTTTAGGATTTTTGGAGGATATTAAAAAATATTCAATGAAAGCCATAAACCATCAGAAAGGCTCCATTGATATGGATATGATGCTTGGCAAAAACTACGAGGTTTTCACCATTCCCCATCACGCAACAGGTATTCATTTAACCGAAAAGGGTATGGATTATCTTGAAAATTATGTTAAAGAGGTAAGAGATGTAATTGGTTATGAAGTGCCTCTTGCTCTTGACCATTTCGGTCACGTTTGCATTGAGGATTGCATAAGATTCGCAAAACGTCTTGAAAAATACAATATTGCGTGGATTGAAGATATTGCTCCCTGGCACTACACTAACCACTATGTTAAAATTGCAAACAGCTGTAATATTCCTATTTGTACCGGTGAGGATATTTTCCTTGTTGAAAACTTTGAACCCCTTATGGCAAACGGCGGTGTTTCGGTAGTTCACCCCGATATGCTTACTGTGGGCGGTGCACTTGAAATGAAAAAGCTTGGCAATATGTGTGATAAATACGGCGTTGCAATGGCAATTCATATGGCAGAAAGCCCCATTGCCTGCATGGCGGCAATTCATGCAGCTGCGGCTGTTCAGAATGTTCTTGCAGTTGAATTTCATTCTGTTGATATTCCCTGGTGGAACGACCTTGCAATTGGTATTGATAATCCGCTTTTCAAGGACGGCTTTGTAAATGTTCCCAATAAGCCCGGTCTGGGAATAGACGAGCTTAACGAGGAATTAATTGCGCAGCATATGCACGAAAAATATCCCGGTATATGGGAACCTACCACCCGGTGGGATGATGAGTGGGCAAACGACAGAGAGTGGAGCTGATAATATGTTTGATTTAACAGGTAAAACTGCTCTTGTAACCGGCTCAACTCAGGGCATCGGTTTTGAAATTGCACGGCTTATGTCAGAAAAAGGTGCAAAGGTTTTTGTGACCGGTGCTACAAGTATGGAAAAATGTATTTCGGCATCGGAAAAAATTCCCGGTTCTGTGCCCGTAACTGCCAATTTGTTAAATGACAGTGATATAGAAAAACTGTATTCTGCGACCGGTGATGTGGATATTCTTGTGTTAAACGCATCCGTTCAGTATAAAAGAAACTGGGATGAATTTTCACCCGGGGAATACGATGATCAGATGCAATGCAATGTTAAAAGCTCATACCTGCTTATTAAAAAATATTCAGAGGGAATGAAGAAAAACGGCTGGGGCAGAATTGTTACAGTCGGAAGCGTAAATCAGTATAACAATCATCCTCAGCTTTCCCTGTACGGTGTTACCAAAGCGGCACAGAAAAAAATGGTGGAAAACATTGCACCTTTTCTTGCACCTTACGGAATAACCGTAAATAACGTCGCCCCCGGTGCAATAAATACACCGAGAAACAAAGAAGCGCTGAGTGATGAGAAATACAGAAAAAAGATTGAAAACAGTATTCCCTGCGGATATGTGGGAACACCAAAGGATATAAGCCCTGCGGTACTGCTTTTGTGTTCGGATGAGGGCAGATATATTACGGGTTCGGAAATAATTATAGATGGCGGAATGCATTTATAAAGGAGAGATAAAAATGCACTTTAACGACAGAGATGAAATTATTGCCTTAACACCACAATGGAAAGGCGAAAGATTTGACGACGGACGTCCTAAGGTAGACGATAAATATTTAAAAGCACTTAAAACATTAACACTTGAAGAAGTGTGGAAGCCCATTTTCGTAAAAGGATATGAAAGTCAGTTTGAGGGCAGACTTCACACTCTTCACGATGACGGCAGAAAGCTTATAGGCAGAGCTGTTACTGCAACCTACTGTCCTTTCCGTCCTGACCTTGATGCGGTTGTTAAGGATATAGGAAGAAGCGAGGGAAGAACAGGTACATACAATCAATGGGTTATAGATAACCTCAAAGAGGGCGATGTTCCCGTAATTGATATGTACGATAAAATTTATAAGGGAACATTTCTTGGCGGAAACCTTACAACAGCTCTTAAAAACAAAACAAAAAACGAAAACGGCGGTGCAGTAATCTGGGGTGGAATACGTGATACCGAACAGATGAAAAAGGTGGAAGACACTCAGGTTTATTACAGAGGCATAGATCCTACTCCGATTCGTGATTTTATTATGACCGGCTATAACACCGCAACAAGAATAGGCAACGCAATATGCTTGCCCGGTGACATAGTTTTCGGTGCGGGCGGAGGAGTTTTGTTTATTCCCAGCCACCTTGTTGAAGAGGTTGTAGGCGGTGCGGCAAAAACTCAGGTTAAAGACCTTTTCGGCTTTGAAATGATAACGCTTAATAAATTCACAACAGCACAGATAGATAAAAATACCTGGACAAAGGATATGCTTGATTTGCTTATGGAATTTATCGAAAGTGACGACAGAGCCGCTGAATACAGAGGCCTTGACTGGTCGCACGAATATGACCTTGCAATAAACGGTGATCCTAATGACACGCAGTCGGCACTTTAATTTGACTTTTTTAATTTCTTGTGCTAAAATACGTTCAGGTGATATAAAATGAACGATTTAACAAATCTTATAACAGAAGAAATCAAAAAACAGTACAAAAGTGTAAGGCGCTTTGCAATGGAGCTTGGAATTCCGCAAACCACCCTTGTAAGCGCACTTAAAAACGGAATCGGCGGAACCTCCTTTGATACCGTTATGAAAATGTTAAATGCACTCAACATAAAGCTTGGTGAGCTTGAAGCTCCCATGAGCCTGGATTCCGAAACGGTGGAGCTTATTAAAAAATATAACGAGCTTGATCCTCTCGGAACACATACGGTTAAGGTTGTAATTGATGTTGAGCACAAAAGATGTAAGGGTTTGTAAAGTTATGCTTTACAAACCCGTTTTTTACGAAAAATCATATATCATGCCCTGCTTGTGAAAAATAATGTATTTTTCACCTTTTTTTGCTTCCTTGGAACAAACAGAAACAAAATTATGCAGGCTTTTATCCTCAAATTCCACGCAGAGCATATTGCCTCTTTTGGCAACAATTACAACAGCTGTGCATATTATGGGCATTTTGTGCATTTTATGAAGCCTTCTTATTTTTAAAATTCCTAAAATAAACAGAATCCCGCCCGGAACCACAAAAACAACCGAAAGTATTCTGTAAATTCTGTAAAGTGAAATGCTTTTTAAAATTAAATTAGTATTGCTGCAAAGCAGTTTCAGAAGTAATGCAATAACAATCATAAAAAATCCGTTAAGCAGTATGCCGGTTAATTTTTCTTTAAGCAGTTTATAAATTTTTTCTTCGTTGATTTTTGCCTGCATAACATCCTCCGCTAAATTAAAAAAGTGCATCAACCAAAGCCGATGCACCAAAAACGCATCGCTCCGATTGTTGCAACACAATTAATATCTCATAATACAAGTATGAAAAATAGAGCATGCATTTTTTACTGAAAAATAAAAAATTCACACTTATATTATGAGCAGATATTTAATTGTGTTGCAGGTTCTATTATAGTATATTTTTACAGTGTTGTCCATAGTTTTATCCGAAATTTTATTTATAAAAATTTAAAAGCGGTGCGAAATTGTAATGCACCTCTTAGACTGTTGACAAAAATTTATAAGTTGTCAACAAAAGTTGATACCCCTATCAACAAAAGTTGATACCCCTGTAAACAAAAGTTGATACCCCTGTAAAGAAAAGTTGATACATAATAATACATATAATATAACAATTAATAATACAAGTAATATAAGAAAGTAAGAATTGCCTGCTACTTGACAAAATGACGAAAATGTGGTATAATATATACAAAATTGAGCGAAGAAAAATATACTTACTTTCATTCTTTTAAACTTTGTTAATATATTATCATAACTTGACAATAATTGAAAAATATGCTATTATTTAATTGAATAAAGATAAAAGGAGGAATTTCCGATGATACTTGATAGTTACAAATTAGACGGAAAAATTGCGCTTGTTACAGGCGGTTCCTACGGAATCGGTTATGCTATTGCAAAAGGTCTTGCAGAGGCAGGCGCTACAATTGTTTTTAATGATATAAACCAGGAGCTTGTTGATAAAGGTCTTGCTGCTTATAAAGAAGATGGAATAAACGCACACGGTTATGTGTTTGACGTTACCGACGAAAATGCAGTTGCAGAATGCATTGCTAAAATCGAAAAAGAAGTTGGAGTTATTGACATTCTTGTCAACAATGCAGGAATCATCAAGAGAATCCCCATGCACGAAATGTCTGCTGAGGATTTCAGAAAAGTTATTGATGTTGACTTAAATGCTCCGTTTATAATGGCTAAGGCTGTTATTCCTTCCATGATTAAAAAAGGCCACGGCAAAATTATAAATATTTGTTCTATGATGAGTGAGCTTGGCAGAGAAACAGTTTCTGCTTATGCTGCTGCAAAGGGTGGACTTAAAATGCTTACAAGAAACATCTGTTCCGAATACGGCGAACATAACATTCAGTGTAACGGTATCGGTCCCGGTTATATTGCAACTCCTCAGACTGCTCCTCTTCGTGAGAAACAGCCCGATGGTTCAAGACATCCCTTTGACCAGTTTATTATTGCCAAAACTCCCGCAGCTCGCTGGGGAGAGCCCGCAGATTTGATGGGTCCTGCAGTTTTCCTTGCATCCGACGCTTCAAACTTCGTAAACGGTCACGTTTTATACGTTGACGGCGGTATTCTGGCTTATATCGGAAAACAACCGTAATAATTTATAAAGAACATATTAAAGGTCGGATTTCTCCGACCTTTCAGACTGTCGAAAAAGTCGGTCTACCGCAGAAAAATTATTTATCAATGAAAAAGTGCCGGTGAAAAGCCTCTCACTCCGGGAGAGGTGTCACGAAGTGACGGAGAGGGTGAAAGCCTTACGGCTACTGCTTTCCGCCAAAATGAGCCTTGCCGTACCTTAGTACTGTCTGCATTTGGCTCGCCCTCCGGGAGAGCTGGCAGCGTTAGCTGACTGAGAGGGTTGACGAAATATACCTTCCTTTTTCGGCATCTGCCAGCGTGTCGATAGGTTTATCGACACGCTGAGGAATGTGCCGTTTTTAAGCACATTCCTATTTTTATTAATTATTTATACAAATACGGGGTTTTCCTTATGTTTCCTATAATTTTATAATCATATTCTTTATCAAGAAACTCAAAAAGCGTTATATTATCTTCTCTTCTCGTACCTTTTTCGTGATACATAAAAGCACCTTTATCAAATATTACAACTCCGATAACATCATCATGCTTTAATATATCGCCCTCATAGATAAAATTTCCATCAGCACCAACAAGACCGGTGTATGCTCCTTCCATTTCATCTGAAACCACATAATAACCGGGAAATTCTACAATCAATTCCGGATTTCCGTATATATCCCCTGTTCCGTATGCTACCATTTTTTGCATAAGCTCAACATATGAATGATATTTAAATTTTTCCGCAAGATGGATTATCCTGTCAATAGTTGAATTTTCCAAAGAAACAGTTACTTCCGTATATTTTTCATAACTCACAGCATTTCCTCCTCAGTGGATATTTCTTCCTCGGTTGCTTTCATATAAAGGTAAAGTACTTGATTTATGTACCATTCGATAATTTCTTCAACAGTGAAGATGTTTTCCTCGCTTTTTTCCTTTAAATAATCCATAACAACAGAATTAATTTTTAACGTTACATTTGTGTAATCCTCGTTTTCCATAATTATCCCCCTATATAATAAAAAAGTGCACACCGAAGTGTGCACGAAAAATACACAACTCCGATTGTTTGCGAGACATCTTCATATGCTCTAAGGTATAACCATAGATACAGATGAAAAAGAGTGTGTATTTTTACCGAAAAGTAAAAGCACTCATCTGTATTATGATTAGCCCCAAAAAGCATAAATATGAAGTTGTCTCGCAATTTTTATTCTACCATATTTTTTTATAATAATCAATCTTATTTTAAAAATATTTTGATAAAACACAAAAAAAGAATGTGCCTGAGCCACTTGGGGACGTCAGACTGTCGAATAATTCAAATTTAAAAATGTGAAATTGGAGACGTGCCTGAAATTGCACATTTTATATACCCTAACCGGCCAGATTCTTCGGCAAGCTCAGAATGACGGGCAGGTGCACGTTGTACCTTTATCTGTCATCCAGGGCAAGGTCGGGGGAGCTGAAAACTTCATCATTGACAATTGTACAAAATAAAATCAGAAGTTTTATTTCTACGTATTGACTTTATTATAAAATTATGGTATAATCTAATAAATTATTTTATATGGAGGCTAATGTTATGAAACATATTAAAACACTTAAAACTCGTAATCTTTGCGAAAGTGCTAAAAAAGGCGGATGCGGCGAATGCCAGACTTCCTGTCAGTCTGCTTGTAAAACAAGCTGCGGTATCGCTAATCAGCAGTGTGAAAGCACCAAAGAAAGCAAGTAATTGCAAACAAAAAGCCGCCTTCTGGCGGTATTTTTTTTGAAGGAGTTTTTGTATGATACATCAATATCAGCTTGGGGGCTACAACATAGTTCTTGATATATGTTCGGGTGCTGTTCACGCAGTTGACGAGGTAGCCTATGATATTATTGAAATATTTGAAACCAACAGCCGTGACGAAGTAATTTCAAAAATCGGAGAAAAATACTCTGAAATTTCAAAAGAAGAAATCGAAGAGTGCTATGACCAGATTGTTGAGCTTAAAAACGACGGTCAGCTTTTTGCGCCCGATACCTTTGAAGACAAGGCAGGGGTTTTAAAAGCTAAAACTGCAGGAGTTGTAAAGGCTCTTTGCCTGCACATTGCTCACACCTGCAATTTAAACTGCTCCTACTGCTTTGCAAGTCAGGGAAATTATCACGGTGAACGTGCTTTAATGAGCTTTGAAACAGGAAAGCGTGCGCTTGATTTTCTTATTGAAAATTCGGGAACAAGACATAATCTTGAGGTTGACTTTTTCGGCGGCGAACCGCTTATGAATTTTGATGTTGTAAAAAAGCTTGTTGAATACGCAAGAAACATCGAAAAGGAAAAAAACAAGAATTTCCGTTTCACGCTTACCACCAACGGTATGCTTATTGACGATGATGTTATCGACTTTGCCAACCGTGAAATGAGCAATGTTGTTTTAAGCCTTGACGGCAGAAAAGAAGTTCACGACCGTTTTCGTGTGGACTATGCAGGTAACGGAAGCTGGGAAAAAATTGTTCCCAAATTTCAGAAGCTTGTTAAGGAACGCGGCGGCAAAAATTACTATATGCGCGGAACATTTACCCACGCAAATCCTGATTTTCTTGAGGATATTAAAACTATGCTGGATTTGGGCTTTACCGAGCTTAGCATGGAGCCCGTTGTTTGCGAACCGGGTAACCCCTCTGAGCTTACGGAAGCTGATTTGCCGGTTGTTCTTGACCAGTATGAAAAGCTTGCCGAGCTTATGATTGAACATGATAAAAAGGGAACTCCCTTTACTTTCTATCACTATATGATTGATTTAGAAGACGGCCCCTGTATTTACAAGCGTATTTCCGGCTGCGGTTCGGGTACGGAATATATGGCGGTTACTCCCACCGGTGACCTTTATCCCTGCCATCAGTTTGTTGGCGAGGAGGATTTCAAGCTTGGCGACATATGGAACGGAGTAAATAATACTTCTGTTCAGCAAAGCTTTGCAGAATGTAATGTTTATGCACGTCCTGAGTGCCGAGACTGCTGGGCGAAGCTTTATTGCTCGGGCGGATGTGCCGCTAATGCATATCATTCCACCGGCTCGGTGAAGGGCGTTTATAAATATGGCTGTGAGCTTTTCAAAAAGAGAATGGAATGTGCTGTTATGGTAGCTGTTGACAGAGCTTTCAGAGAGGAAGAATAATGAATACTCCTGTTTTCGATTTTGTGCACCGTTATGAAAAAAACGGTGCTTTGCGTTTCCATATGCCGGGGCACAAAGGAATCGGCACACTTGGAGTTGAAGCCTTTGACATAACTGAAATAAACGGTGCGGACAGTCTTTATGAAGCAAGCGGAATAATACGTGAAAGCGAGAAAAATGCAAGTAAGCTTTTCGGCTCTGAAACCTTTTATTCTGCAGAGGGTTCTTCGCTTGCCATTCGTGCAATGCTGTATCTTGCCATGCTTAACGCAAAAAGCAAAGGAAAAAAACTGAGTGTTGCAGCAGGAAGAAACGCACATAAAACATTTTTAAGTGCAGCGGCTTTGCTTGATTTTAACGTGGAATGGATTTATCCCGATGAAAATGAATCTTACCTTTCCTGCAGAATTGATGCCAAAAAGCTTGAAAAAACATTTTGCGGGAAAGAGCTTCCTGATGCGGTATATGTGACTTCTCCCGACTATCTCGGAAATGTTTCGGATATAAAATCGGTTTCGGAATTCTGCAGAAAAAACGATATTCTGCTTCTGGTGGATAATGCTCACGGTGCGTATCTCAAATTTTTGCCCGATTCACAGCATCCCATTGATTTGGGGGCACATATGTGCTGTGATTCTGCTCATAAAACGCTTCCTGTTCTTACGGGCGGTGCGTATCTGCATATTTCGGAAAATGCTCCCGGAATGCTTTTACAGCAGGCTAAAAATGCACTTGCACTTTTTGGTTCAACCAGTCCGTCTTATATTATTTTAGAATCGCTGGATTTGGCGAATAAATACATTTCAAACGGATATGAGAAAAGACTTGAGGAATTTATAAAAAATGTTCAGAACTTAAAATCTGACCTTGTGGAGCAGGGCTATACACTTACAGGAAGTGAACCGCTAAAAATTACCGTTGATACTAAAAAATACGGTTATAAGGGATATGAATTTGAAGAAATTCTTCTTGAAAATAAAATTGTACCTGAATTTTCGGATCCTGACTATACGGTGTTTATGTTAACTCCCGAAAACGGCGAGGACGGTCTTTTAATTCTTAAAAAGGTGCTTCTTTCCATTCCCCGAAAAACGGAAATTGCAGAACGTATGCCGTTTTTTTCGGTTTGCGAAAAGATTATTACTCCGAGGGAGGCTGTTTTTAGTGAAAGCGAAATTATTCCTGCTTCCCAAAGTGCGGGACGTGTTCTTGCGGCGGCTTCTGTGGGGTGTCCTCCTGCTGTGCCGATTGTGGTTTGCGGTGAGAAAATAAACGAAGAAGCTGTTGAAATTTTTAAATATTACGGCATTGATAAGTGTTCGGTTGTAAAATAGAATATTAAATTTCTTTTCGGTATTTCAGAGGTGAAATGCCGAATTTCTTTTTAAAAAGATATATGAAATAACTTGTATCGTTAAAGCCCACATCGAAGGCAATTTCGGTTATGGGAATATCGGTATTCAAAAGAAGATTCCTTGCGTCCTCCAGCTTAAGATTATTGCAGTAGGCACGCATTGTAAGGCCGTTTTTACTCTTGAACAAATGACTTATGTGGGATTTGCTCCGGTTAAAATGATTCGCCAGGTCGGAAAGAGTAACGTTGTTGTGATATTCGTTTAAAAAATTGATAATCATATTATACTCGTTATCGGTTTCTCTCAGGCAGGACGAAAGAAGCTGTTCTGCCATTATGCAAAGAGGCGGAATAAGCGTGTTTAAAAGCTTTGCGGGCATTTCTTCCTTTAAGGAATTCCACAGACTTCCATTAAGTATATCTTTTTCGGGCGTGCCGCTTTTACGGTAGCCGCTTGCAGCCACGTAGCCTGCCACCTGATTGTTTTTTAAAACAGGATATCTGTATTCATACACTCCTGCGTGACACGAACTGCAAAGTGCCTGGTCTTTTTTGCAGGTTTTAAGCAGTTTTTTCTGAGCTGAAAGACATTTTGTGTAATTGATTTTTTTCGCAAGAACGCAATAAGCATTAGTGTGTGAATTGTAGGGCGAAAGCAAATCGGTTATGCGTGCAGGCATACAGTTAAACACGTCGTCGTCAAAATGAATCGAAACACTTAAACCGCAATCATTATTAAGATATTTAAGATATGAAATTATGTTTGAAATAAGTTTATCCATATAATTTGCACTTTCTTTATATTTTACTGCTTTTTTTTCATAGAATTACTGTGAAAATATAATATAATTATAATAGAAATAGAATATTATGTCAATAAGGAGCGGATATTATGCTTGGCAAAAAATATATTGAATGCGATTTATGTGTTGTAGGCGGAGGAATGGCAGGTATG
The DNA here is from genome assembly GCA_017414505.1 of Clostridia bacterium. Lineage (GTDB taxonomy): Bacteria > Bacillota > Clostridia > UMGS1840 > HGM11507 > RGIG1932. Next base: position 5,317 of record JAFQLQ010000047.1, on the reverse strand, counting down.
GCTGCCGCAATTTCTGCCGCAAGAGAAGGGCTGAGTGTTGTTCTTATGCACGAAAGACCTGTTCTGGGCGGAAACGCATCTTCCGAAATACGTATGTGGATATGCGGTTCTCATGGTGAAAACAACAGAGAAACGGGTATTTTAGAGGAAATTGCTCTTGAAAATTTATACCGTAATCCTACAAAAAGCTTTGCGGTGTGGGATACAGTTCTTTACGATTTTATAAAACGTGAAAAAAATATTACCCTTCTTCTTAACTGTACCTGTATGGATGCAAAAACAGAAAAAGGTAAATTTTCTTATGACAGAAACACTAAAATTCAGTCTGTTACAGGCTATCAGATGACAACACAAAGCTTTTACGAGGTAAAGGCTAAGTTTTACTGCGACAGCTCGGGAGACAGTATTCTTGCACCTCTTTGCGATGCTGAGTTCCGTCTTGGCAGGGAAGCGAAAAGCGAATTTAACGAGGATGTGGAAACAACTTCGCCCGACGGGATGACAATGGGAATGTCCTGCCTTATTCAGGGGCGTGAAACAAACAAAAAGATAGACTATATTCCGCCTGAGTGGAGTACTAAGCTTACCGCAAAGGATTTTGAAAACAGAGAGCCGGATATTTATGACGATATGGAAAACTTCTGGTATCTGGAGCTTGGCGGAAATCGTGATACCATTGGCGATACGGAAGAATTAAGAGACGAACTTGTAGCGCTTGCGGCAGGCACGTGGGATTATGTTAAAAATTCGGGAAATTTCAAAGCGGAAAACTGGGAGCTTGATTTTCTTGGATTTTTGCCCGGTAAACGTGAATCACGCAGAATGTGCGGAGAATATATGATAACTCAGAGAGATATAAGCGATAAAGTGGTTTTTGAGGACGAAATTGCTTACGGCGGATGGCCTCTTGACGACCATTTCCCCGGAGGATTCTGGCACAGAGGAGTTCCAAATACCGATGTTGCAACACCTGCGCCTTATTCGCTTCCTTACCGTTCGCTGTATTCCAAAAATGTTGAAAATCTGTTTTTTGCAGGAAGAAATATAAGTATGACGCATATGGCAATGAGCAGTATCCGTGTTATGGCAACCTGCTCGCTTCTTGGCGAAGCAGTTGGAAAAGCGGCTTCCATCGCCGTTAAAAACGGCTTTGCTCCTCACGATGTTTATTTAAGCAAGTGTGAGGAACTTCAGAAGTTGCTTATGAATGAAGATTGCTTCCTGCCTTCAAAAACAAGAGAAATTTCCCCGGTTTGCAAAAATGCAAAGCTGAATGTTGAATGTGATACCTTAAGAAACGGTCAGGACAGAGTTCACAGAATTTATGAAAACAACACCGTTTGTAAGGTGAAGAAAAATTCAGAAATAAGCTATGTGTTTGAAAATGCGGAAGTTTCGGAGGTTCATATAGTTTTTGACAGCGACCTTAACCGTGAAACAATTCCCGGTTCCAAATGTGAAAGACAGCATTCAATGCGTGCAAGTCAGAGGCTTGACAGTCCTCAGCTTCATATGCCGAAAACCCTTTGTAAGGAATTTAAGCTTGTTGGTGAGTTAAACGGCGAAAAAACTGAGCTTTTACATATAAAAAACAACAGAAAAAGAACATATCATATTGATATAAACAAAAAGCTTGATAAGCTTAGCCTTGTTCCGCTTGACGGCTGGGGTGAGGATGAAAATATCAATGTAATTTCATTTGATTTCAATTAAAATAAAGCCGGAAGATTTTTCTTCCGGCTTTTTAATATAAAATCAGTCACCAAAGCTGATTCCGATATCTTTAGCAATTCTTACAAGCTCGCAGTTGGGATCAACTGTTTTTGTTTTGTTGCCGATAACGTTTTCCAAAGTATCGTAAGACATTTCGTTGCCCTTTAGTGTAACCATATTTCCGAATTTTCCGTCCATAATCATTTCAACAGCAGTTGCACCATATTTGGTGGAAAGAATTCTGTCGTAAGAAGAGGGAGTTCCGCCTCTCTGAATATGGCCAAGAACAGTAGCTCTTGATTCTACGCCGGTTTTCTTTTCGATATCTTCGGCAATTTTAGCACCGATACCGCCAAGACGGATAGGATCTGCACTGTCTTCAATAACTTTCATAACGCTGATTTCACCTGTGATGGATTTTGCACCCTCAGCAACACAGATTATGCTGAATTGTTTACCCTGTTTTTTTCTGTTTTCAACAGCTTCGCAAACCTTATCAATATCGTAGGGGATTTCGGGGATAAGAATACAATCCGCACCGCCTGCAACACCGGAGTGAAGCGCAATCCAGCCTGCGTATCTTCCCATAACCTCAACAACAATAGCTCTGTGGTGAGATTCCGCTGTGGAATGAAGTCTGTCAATACATTCGGTAACAACGCCAACTGCGGTATCAAAACCGAAAGTGAAATCTGTGGAATATAAATCGTTATCAATTGTTTTGGGAACACCGATAACATTAACGCCAAGTCTTGAAAAATCTCTTGCACTTGTTAAAGTACCGTCACCGCCAACAACTATAAGAGCGTCAACACCAAATTTTTTAAGGTTTTCAACGCCAACGTGAGCAACGTTTTTCTTAACTATTTTGCCGTTTTCTTCAAAGGGGTAATCGAATAAATTGTCTTTATTTGAGGAATAAAGAATTGTTCCGCCCTTATGAAGAATACCGCTGATGTTTTCCAAAGTAAGAGGAACAAGTTCGCCAAGATAAAGACCTCTGTAACCGTTTTTAACGCCCATTACTTCCAGACCGTATTTGGTGATAGCGGTTTTAACAACCGCTCTGATAACGGGGTTTAAACCGGGGCAGTCGCCGCCACCGGTAAGAATAGCAATTTTTTTAATAGCCATAAACTAACTCCTTTGTATATAATATTATGACAATATTTTAACATACTTTTGTCGTAAAGGCAAGTAGAATTTTAAACTATTTCAAAGACAATTTCCTTTAATTCGGGAATTGCGTCGAAAACACGCACTTTGAGCATATCTCCGATGCGGAAAATTTTCCCGCTTTCTCTGCCCGAAGCGGTGTAATTTTCTTCGTCAAAATCAAAAAATTCGTCAATATCCTTGTATCTTATTATTCCCTCAACGGTGTTTTCAAGCTCCACAAAAATTCCGAAGCTTGTAACCGAAGAAATAATTCCCTCGTATTCTTCACCGATGTGGTAGGTCATATATTCTGCCTTTTTCATATCATTGGTGTCACGCTCTGCCATTTCTGCATTCTGCTCGCATTTTGAGGAATGATTTGCGGCTTTTTCTGTAAAATCAACATATTTTTCCTCCACATCACCGAAAAATCTGTTTTCGATAATCATTTTTAAAATTCTGTGAATTACAAGGTCGGGATAACGGCGGATAGGGGAGGTGAAATGGCAGTAATATTCCGCAGCCAGACCAAAATGCCCCTTGTTGTCGGGCGAATATTTGGCTTTCATAAGGGAACGAAGCATCATTGTTTCAATAAAACGTTCCTCTTTTGTTCCGCTGCATTCTTTCTGCAGTTTTATTAAATCCTGCTGATGAATTCCGTTTTTGCCTTTTACCCTATATCCTAAATTTTTGGCAAGAATAAGAAATTTATTCGTTTTTTCTTCATCGGGCTCTTCGTGAATACGGTAAATGAACGGTTTGTTCTGCCAGAAAACATATTCCGCAACCGTTTCGTTGGCGGCAAGCATAAATTCTTCGATTATATAATTTGCAATGTCCAGTTCGTATTTTTTTATCTCAATGGGGTTGTTGTATTCGTCAAGACGGATACTGCATTCGGGAAAATCAAAATCAAGACTTCCTCTCTTTTTGCGTTTGTTTCTTAAAATAAGAGCTAGGTCTTTCATTTCAAAAAGCATTGATTTTAAGGGAATGTATTCTTCGGGAATTTCACCGCCGGGATTTTTAATAAGTGCCGAAACCTTGCTGTAGGTAAGCCTTGCTTTGGAGCGTATAACCGATTTTGCAAATTCCCGGTCAAGAATATTTCCTTTTTCATCAACGGTCATAAAAACGCTTAATGTGAGCCTGTCCTCATAAGGGTTAAGACTGCAAATTCCGTTGGAAAGCCTTCGTGGAAGCATGGGCAGAACCCTGTCTACAAGATAAACGCTTGTACCTCTTTCATAAGCTTCTTTATCAAGCCCGGAGCCCTCTTTTACATAGTGGCTTACATCCGCAATGTGAACTCCAAGACGGTAATTTCCGTTTTCGTCTTTTTCAAGGGAAATGGCATCGTCGAGGTCTTTTGCGTCGTCACCGTCTATGGTTACAATTGTTTTTTCTCTTAAATCAAGTCGTTCTTCAAGGTCGGAGGCGGAAATTTCTTTCGGAATATTTTCAGCCTCTCTTGAAACCGCTTTCGGGAATTTTTCCGATAGTCCGTACTGCTTTATTACGGCAACTATGTCGTTATCTCCCTCATCGGCAAAGCCTATTATTTCGATAATTTTTCCCTCGGGATTTTTGGAATATCCGCCGTAGGTTAAAAGCTTGCAAACCACTTTCTGTCCGTCTTTTGCCTTCATGGTGTTGTTTTTGGAAATGAAAATATCTTTCGACATTTTCTTATCATCGCTTTTAACAAAGCCGAAATTACGGTTTTTCATAAATGTTCCCACAACCGTCATATTTCCACGCTCAATAACCTTTGTTATTTTGCCCTGACGGCGTTTTCCGCCTGACTTTTCCCCGGTTACTGAAAATAAAACTCTGTCACCGTTCATTGCGGTGGCAGTATCCTCGGGAGCAATGAAAATGTCCTCGTCAAAGCTATCGGAAACCACAAAGCCGAAACCCTTGTTGTTGCCGATAAATTCACCCTCGTAAACCGAAGAATCGTTTAAAAATTTGTAGCGTTTGTTTTTTGTAAGCTTGATTTTTCGGTCGCAGAGCAGGGAATTTAATATTTTTTCAAGTTCGGGATATTCCTCTTTCGGAACGCAGAGCATTACGGCAAGCTCCTCGAATTTAAGGGGCATATCCCGTGTTTCTTTTATAAATTCAAAAACTTTTTCTTCTCTGTTCATAAATACCTCTTTTTTATATATTATGTCATAAAAAAAGCTCCGATAAACGGAGCTTTAGCCTGACAGTAGTTACCTGAACCTGCCTGAATAGGCGTAATTTCGGTATATTTTAGTTTGTCGCCCTTAACAGGCGTCAGCCTGCCTGCGTTCTCCGCACCAAAATCTCCTCAAAATTCCATCCTTTTCAGGTCTACGAATTTTGAGTGAGCAGATTTTTGTTTGAACAAGGCGAAAACGCAGCGAATCCTGGGCGGATTTGCGAGTATTTCAACGCAGTGCAAGCGGAAATCTGC
>JAFQLQ010000046.1 GCA_017414505.1 Clostridia bacterium | reverse complement strand
TCCTTTGCTTGTCTGCCTATGGTATTCTTATCAAATTGTATCATAGTCGCTCACTCCTTTGTCTATAATACTTTTTATGTTTTCGGGAGCAAACAGCTTCCATTTTTTATGTCGTATATAGCCTGTGTGGTCTTTTGTCAAGTAGCGTTTTGCGTTTGAAATATGCTTTTCGCACTCTGCAAAAAAACTATCCGGCAACTGCAGAGAATCGTTAAGCCCCTCTAATATATATCCGCATTTTTGATATACAAATCCGTTGTTGGTATTTTTTAATGATTCAAGTAATTTATCTGCATTTAAAGATGGGATAAGAAGAATAGAACGGATTGTTTCTTCAAGTCCACCGATTTTTTCCATATCACAAATACTATCAACAACGGTTTGCTCAACAGATGATGCTTTTACACCATTTATATTATTTATATCTGCATTTACTTTAGGTGCGGTACGGTGATATACTATGCCGTTATAAACAAAATCTGTAAATCGTGTTTCTGTTGCAACATATACCTCATAAAAAACTTGATTTGCATATCCGTAAACCTCAAATGCACTATGGTGTGATAAATAGGCATCTACAGCTAACCGACTACCTATTTGATACCTTGATAATACAGGCTGCTTTGTTTCAATGCTGATTGCAACATACAAATCACGGCGTACACGCTCTATATATCCATTTTTCAAATATTTTTGTATCAATGTTGTTGCAGTTGGTATGCAGCAGCCCAATTTTTCGGCAAGCTCCCCAAGAGAAAAACAGCCAAGTTCTACAATCGTTTCATAGTTTTTCATTCATCACACCTCATTTCTGTTTTAATTTTATCACAAAACCATTTAAAAATCAATAGTTTCGTGTAATTTTTAAAATAAAATTATAAATTTTTAGGCTCTCGCCTGTAAAAGCAAGAGCCTTTTTGGTTGTTTTCATTATCTTTTTGACTCTAAAATTAGCTTTCTTGCTATGGTGAATAAGCTATTATCAACTGACGGAATATCACGGTAGCAAGTATCTTTTGCAAATTCTTCATCGGGGTTAAATGCAGGATTGACAGATTGATATATTTTTACTCTTGCATCAAATTCAGCTTTTGCATAATCAATCTCGCTGTTTGCATACTGCATGATAACCTCTGCAATTATAGCTCTGACTTTTTCCCCGTTTTCTATGTAGAAATTAGGTCTTAAATACATATCTCTATATTGGAATATTGCGTTATTTGCAATAGCTGTAAGTTCTCCGTAGCTGTAACCGCTTGTCTGTCCGTTAAGCCAAGCATTGAAGAATATGCGGTTTGATTTAGCTTTCGCTTCTGCAAATCCCATACCATTTTTAACCTCGTCCAAAACTCCACTGATAAAACTTTCTGCAACTGTGATTTGGTGTTCCGTTGCATTACAGGGTGCTGATTCTCTCGGAACGGGAGCAGCATTTACCGTAACTGCACTTGTGAGCATTGCCAATGTAATTAAACATATAATCGTCTTTTTCATAAGTTAAAACCTCTCTTTCAAAACATCTTTGAATACTTTGTTTTCCTCAAATAATAAACTGTCGCACATCATTTTCACACCAAGTCTAAAACCAATTTTGAAATTTTCAACTCCGCTTGTAGCACTTATTTCATCACTTGCATTTACAAGCTCATTAAATAATTTCAAGTGTTCGCCGGATAATGATTCTTTCAGTTTGTCCTCGTTAGCGGTAAATATGCTTAATGCTTTGTCATAGGGTGTAGCTTTTCTGTAGCGTTTCTCATTGGGATTTATATTCCCGTAATACAATTCTTCAATAAAATTCATTACGCACCCTCCATTACATATACATATTCCAAGAGTATAAATTCTTCTGCTCTGTGCTTGATTGAGTTCATTTTCTGTACCCAAGCCATTTGGTCGGTTGCTTTTAGCTGTTCCGTAACACCTTCTTGCTCTGCCATTTTTGACATCATATCATTTAGGGTACTATGACAGGTTTCGTCTATCTCTGCAAGGTGCTTTAACAATGTACCTTGCATAAGCAGTGTCGAATAAAGCCAATTATGATGTTCTTTCAAAAATGTTCTTCTTAAACTTCCGTACTTTCCGATTTGGTATTCCGTTTCATCGGGTACTGTTAAATTTGGTATGTAATAATCTCCTTGTCTTACATACTCAATGCCGTTTTTAATAAATTTGTCTTTCATCTTGTCTGCGACCTCCTTTTGTGGCAAAATATAAAATAGTTATATAAATAGAAACTTTTAGCGGCTTTTATACCACCTTCTTTCTTTGGTATATAACCACTTTTCAATCTACCACAAATGAGCCGTAGCCATATACTGTATTAGGTGTTATGAGATTCACCCTTTACAGTATAACTCCTATCACAAATTTCCCGAAAAATCTACACTAATTGCAAAAATTATTTGAAAATAAAAGGCAAAAGTGATATACTTAAAACGAAAGAAGGATTAAAATGACTAATACGCAAATAAAAGATTTTACAAAAGGAAACATTGGCAGACAGCTTGTCACCTTTGCCTTGCCGCTTTTTCTGTCCAATTTGCTTCAGGTGGTCTACAATATGGTGGATATGGTTGTTGTGGGAAACAAGCTTGGAAAAATAGGTATTTCGGCAGTTTCTGTAGGGGGAGATGTTTCCAATTTTCTTACATTTATAGCAATGGGTTTTTCAAATGCCGGTCAGGTTATTATTGCACAGTACATAGGTGCCGGTAAAAAAGATAAAATAGCACGTTTTGTCGGCACTATGAGCTCTTTTCTTGTATTGTGTGCGATAGTTATCAGTTCTGTTGCTTTTTTGTTTCAGGATGGTATTTTAAGGCTTATGAATACGCCCTCTGAATCGTATACCGGGGCGGTAAGTTATTCTGCCGTTTGTATGGCAGGTCTTATTTTTATCTACGGGTATAATGTTGTAAGTGCAATACTTCGGGGAATGGGCGATTCAAAGCATCCCTTTGTTTTTATAAGTATTGCCGCTGTGCTTAATCTGGTGCTGGATATAATTTTTGTTGTTTATCTTAATATGGGGCCGGGCGGTGCGGCACTTGCAACTGTTATAAGTCAGGCAGTAAGCTTTGTTGCGTGTACTTTTTTCCTTATAAAGAACCGGGAAGAATTCAGCCTTAATATAAAAGTAAGAGATTTTTTCGTATGGAATACCGAAATGCTTTCAAGTCTTGTTAAGCTTGGTGTTCCTATGGCGATAAAAACAGCATCTATTCAGATTTCAAAATTATTTGTAAATTCGTGGATAAATTCCTACGGCGTTGCGGTTTCGGCATTTGCAGGAATAGCAAACAAAATTTCAAGCATTTCAAATCTCATTTCTGCTGCTATGAATACGGCGGGTTCCACAGTAGTAGGACAGAATTTAGCCGCTAAAGAATTTAAACGGGTTAAACAAACTTTATTGTGTCTTGCAAAAATCACTTTAACCGTTGCAGTAATCTGTTCTGCAATTATATGCATTTTTCCAACGCAGATTTTCGGAATTTTTACAAAAGATTCGTCAGTTCTTGAAATTTCGGGAAGATATATTCCCATCGCTGTTCTGCTGTTTTTCGGAAGTGCAATGCGAGCCATCATGAATGCGCTTTTAAACGGCAGTGGAAATTACAAAATAAATTTTGTAACCGCTATACTGGACGGAATTATAATGCGTATAGGTCTTGCCGTTCTTTTCGGGCTAACGCTTGATATGAAGCATTACGGCTTCTGGTTAGGGGATGCCCTTGCAGGCTTTACACCGTTCTTTATCGGACTTGTATATTATATTTCGGGAAGATGGAAGAAAACTGAATTAAGATAAAAAAATAATGCTCGTATAGGATGTATTATTTAGGAAAGTAATACTGAAAGGCTGAACGATTAATTTCGTTCAGCCTTTCAGATTGTTTTGGAATTATCCTAAATCATTTGTTTTTCCTACTTATTAAAGTAACTGCTAAATGTTTAATTTAAAATAATATCAGCCATTCCAATCTCTCCGACACTTGCCCAATTAACACTTGCACACATTTCTATTTTAAGTTGTAGTGCATTATCTATATTTAAAGTATATTTTTGGGGTAAGTTTCCTATTTTTATTTCAACAGTTTTTATTAATTTATCATCCGCATATATACGAAATTCGGAATCACGTGACAATTGGTTATCTACTGCGCCTGCCATAAATGTTAAAGTTTTATATTTGCCGTCTAAGTTATAAAAAGCGGAATTTCCAGCATTTCCGTTTGCATCAGTTATCGCCGTAGCATAAAAACCATTAGAATACTTTTTTCCGCCCATTTCAAAATATTTACCATTTTGAGTTGTGCATTCTTCATAGTATGTACTATTAAATTGAAATGCAGGGCATATATCCATCATATATTGTATATCTCCCGGTTTGTCTCCAAGATACACACTATGCGCCGCACCATCCCACGTTACAGTTTTTCCTATTGCTTCCCCTACCGCACGAACGGGCAAATATGTTGTTCCATTGTAGATAAATGGCTCAACTACGTTCCCTGTAGCATCTTTTGGTTCGATTTTAACACCGTCAACATAAATTTTTATGTTGTTATAAAGCGCTTCAATGATATCTGTACCTGTCTTTGCAAACACCGCTCCGCTTGTCAGTATTGTACCAATCAGAACTCCTGCGACTAATCCTTGTAATCTTTTCTTCATTTTGTTTTACCTCCAAATTTTATTTTATGAATACTATTCACATAATAAGTATAACATATATATGTAAATTACGCAAGTGCGTATACGCAAAAACGTAAAATATTTTAAAATATCTTTATGAGGTGTTTTAAAATGGATGTTAAAGATGTAATTGTAAAAAGGTTTAATGAACTTTGTGTTGAAAGAAATATGCGAATAAACGAACTTGCAAACATATCAGGTGTAACACCGTCAACAGCTTATAGCATGATGGATAAATCCCGCAGAGATATTTCTATAAGGACAATCAAGAAATTTTGTGATGGATTGGAAATAACTTTAGGAGAATTTTTCTCAACTGAAGATTTTGATAATTTAGAACAAGAAATTAAATAAGGATAAAATATGTGAATACATTGACACAAATGAAATAAGATGGGAAAAGATTGTTTTTATAATGATTAAAGGTCGTAACAAAATGCTACGACCTTTTCTGTTCTTGTGAATACGTCTCACAATGAGCATTATTTTTTTACACTTACAATATAACCGGTTGCAAAAATCAGAACCAGAATTACTGCACAAATATATTCCATAACAAAATCCTCCTATTGCTGAAAAAAACTTTTCCATTCATCAATTTTCTGAATGCATTCTCTTAAAATCTTTAGCTGTTCCAGCTGATTTTCATCTGCCGATACAAAATCAATTGTTCTCGAAACAGATATAAGCTGTTCTGAAAAATTTTCAAATATCTTAACTGTTTTTGAAGCGGTATTTTCTTCCGGAGCCTGAAAGCCTGTTTCTCCACCGTTTATATATATAAATTCGGGATCTGTTATGGGAGATTTCATCTGATATGTTGCGGCATCTACCTTTTCGCATCCCGGATATGTAACCGCCTGCTGAATTCCGCCTGCTATACATCCCTGACTGAAATGTTTTAATCCATATTCTTCGGACATTTTAAGTAAATAAGAAACAATTTCTTTTCTTTTGTGCACTTTACCGTCTGACAGTAATTTTAAAGTCAGTAATCTCACCTGCGCAGTGCTGCTTGCTTTAGCAAGAACATCTTTTCTCATCATTATTCCCTCCTTAAATTTAACCTAAAAACCACATTTTCAATACAGCAAGGCTTTCTCTTATGTAACATGGGATTAAGTTGTACCACTGTAATCCTGCGTGCATATGAAAAACATTTTTAAATCCCTCTTTTTTTGCAATGGATACTCCTCTGTAAATATGGAAATTATTTGTAATTACAACAATCTCATAATTTCCTTTAAGCTTCCTGTCAAGTATATTTTTTGAAAACCTCATATTTTCATTTGTGGATGTAGCTTTTTCTTCCTTAACGATAACGTTTTTATCAACACCTTTTTCAATCAGGTATTTTTCCATTGCATAAGCTTCGGTTACGGTTTCCTGAAATCCCTGACCACCTGTTACAACAATTAGTGCATCCGGATTCTTATGATGATATTCGATGGCTTTATCAAGTCTCATTTTCAATGGAAGAGTAACCCGGTCACCACGTATTCCTGCACCTAAAACAATTACAGCATCCTCTTTATATGAAATATTATCGCTTTGTCCGTAAATAGATATAAAGCCTACAAGGATAAGCTCTGTACAAAATAAAATTATTACAAAAAATTTTAAGTATTTTAAAAAACCGCTTGAAGTTATTTCATTAATTTTTTCGGAAAAAATGCCGTATATTAAAGACAGCACACCTATCATTATTGTAAGTATAACACCTAAATTCAAATTTGATATTACACTTAGTATCAAACCGTAGACTATAAAAATTATTCCTGCTATTACTAATATTTTCACGAGTTTATCTTTCCTGACACTAATTTAAATACATTATAACATATAAATATGATATATGCAAGAGTTTTTTTGTAAAAGTTAATATTTTAATAACTTTTACAAAAAATGCACAACTCTTAAAGTTGTGCATTTTCGTTATTTCATATTATTTAATCTGTTAAGTACGGTTTCTTTGCCTAAAATCTGAGAAACCTCCCACAAATCGGGAGCATTCTGTCTGCCGGTTATTGCAACACGAAGAACACCGCTGATATCAACTATGCTTCCTTTATAAGCTTCAGGATTCTTTTTGAAATCCTTTGGCTTTCCTGCATAGCCTAAGCTTTCGCCTATATCACGCATTTTGCCGAACCATGTTTCCTGATCATCGTTAAAATCAAGAGTTTCAACATATTTTTCAATAAGAATTTTTCTTGTTTCGGCATCTACTCTTTCGGGATATTCATCCTCTACCTTGAAGGTTTCGTTATAGTAGAAGCTTAAGAAATCCTTAGCCTGTTTAAAGGAAACCAAATCCTTTCTCGGCTTCGGAATACCTCTGCCAACAGATAGTGCTTTTAGAGTGTATTCTTTATCCTTGGTTAAAAGGTTATAGAATTCTTCATCGTATTCTTTAGCCCATTCGGTTAAGCCTTCATAAATTTCATCAGCAGGAAGCTTGCTTAAAACATCCTTGCTTATATCATTGAATTTTGCAAGATCAAAAAGTGCACCGGAGCTGCTCATTTTCTTTAATGTAAACTGAAATTCTGAAATAGGAGCATCCGGATTTGCTATTCTCCATTCCTCGAAATTGGAGTTAAGAACGGTAAGAAGATATTCCCATACTGCTTTTGGGATATAACCCTCTTCACGGTAGTATGCAAGTGCAAGCTCGGGATCGTGTCTTTTTGAAAGCTTTCTTTTGGATTCGCCGTCCATTTTCATAAGAGTTGCAGTATGGCAGTAAACAGGGCGTTTAAAACCTAATGTGTCAAACAACTGTGCGTGAATGGGAAGTGTTGCAAGCCACTCCTCCCCTCTTACAACGTGAGTTGTCTGCATAAGATGGTCGTCAACTGCATGAGCAAAATGGTAAGTAGGAATTCCATCAGATTTTAAAAGTACAAAATCCTGATAATTTTCCTGAACTCTCAGGTCGCCTCTAATGCCGTCAAATACATTTATATAATTTTTACTGTCACCCTGAGAACGGAATCTTAAAACATACGGCTCACCTGCTTCTATTCTTGATTTAACAGTTTCGAAATCAAGATTTCTGCATTTTGCCCATTCGCCGTAATATCCGTAATCAACTTTATCTGCTATCTGTTTTTCACGCATTGTGTTAAGCTCATCTTCTGAGCAGAAGCAGGGATATGCAAAGCCCATTTCAACAAGCTTTTTAGCAACAACGTGATAGATGTCTTTTCTCTGTCTCTGACGGTAAGGACCGTAAGCACCGTTGTCGCCATCGGCAGTAGCACCCTCGTCAAAGTGTATACCGAAATAATCCATTGAGGTTATAATAGTGTTAACCGCACCTTCAACTTCTCTTTTGTTATCGGTATCTTCAATTCTTAAATAAAATGTTCCGTTGCTCTGATGAGCAAGTCTTTCGCCAATAATTGCGTTGTAAAGGTTTCCAAGGTGCACAAATCCCGTAGGACTGGGGCCAATTCTTGTTATATTAGCTCCCTCGGGAAGCTCACGCTTGGGAAACTTTTTTTCTAAATCTTCTACTGTTTCGGTAACATCCGGAAACAGCAGGTTGGCAAGTTTATTGTAATCCATAAATATTCTCCTTAATACTGCGATTCGTGACGGGTAAAGAAATCAACTCTCTGCTCTAAGAATTTAAGCTGATGCTCATCACCTTTAAAGAAATCATAGTTTGTATCAAAAATTCTGTTCCAGTCAAAGTAGCTTTCGTCAAAAACAAGATAATCAAGCACCATTTCGGTTCCGGTAGGAGCAAAGGGATGCATAAGAACAGTAGCAACTCTTACCATGTGGAAGCAGTCTGCAAGAGTCTGTAATCTCAGCTCAGCATTTTCGGTTTTATCTGCTTCGGAAATATATTTTGACCAGTATTTATTTGCATTTCTGATGTAGGTATCCATTACGTTCATAACATTATGAAATTCGTGACGGTACATAAGCTGTTCGTACTTATAGATTGTTTGTTTGGCTTCGTCAATAACCTCTTTTGAAATTTCCTTAACGGGCATTTTTCCGTTGGTATATTTCTGTGCGGTGTAGAAGCAGGAACGAACAAGTCTGTTAAGCACGTTGGCAAGCAGATTACCCTCTTTAACAACGGGATCGGGCTCGTTTTCCTGAGCTTTTGGATTAAATGGCTTGGGCATAAAGCTTACACTTCTTAAGCCAAGACCAAGACCAAGAAAATGAACTCTTAACTGTTCGGGTGTGTAGTAATCAAGAAGCTCGTCCGCCATAGGAGGCTTAACTGCTCCCGAAGAGCTTGCTTTTTTATCTAAAAACAGAATGTGATTATTTGCAACAAGCGTAGGCAAGGTCATCTGACCTTCTTCGGGGCTGGTATTGTAATCGCCCTTGCCCTGAAGCGCCATAAACATACCCATTTCTGCAATACCGTAGAAATAAATATTATCCTGGCCAATAAACTGAAAAATCTCGCTGTCCTTTGAACACCACCATTTTTTCCATTCGTCTTTATCCTTATCTAAAGATGCAAGATAAGTTTTTGTAAAGGAAATAGGTGCCCACAAGGATTCCGGCCATACCCATACGGTTAAGCCCTCTTCACCCTCCATAACAGGAGAAGGAACGCCCCATTCTATGTTACCGGTTAAACGGAAGGGCACAAGAGCTTTACCTGTTCTGAAACGGATGCCTGCGTGGTTAAGAACGTGTTTTGCTTTATCTCTGTCGTCAAGATTTTTGAACTCAAGAGAGAAAGAGGTTTTGTTTGCCGCAGGATTCAAAACGTGCTCGGGCATTTCGCCTTTAACTTTTTCGTAATCCTCCATAAATTCATTTTTTACGTAAATTATGGGCGGAACAAGAAATTCTTTTATGGTATTATAAACAAGCGGTCTTACATTTTCTTTTTGGGAAAGCTCGTCTGTATATTTTTTCAGAAGTTCGTTGAAATCGGGCAATTTGAAGTACCAGTTTACAACGTCACGCATTTCGGGAGTTTCGCCTGTAAGTGTACTTTTGGGATTTATTAAATCCTCGGGCATATACTGATGACCAAGTGAACATTCATCTGCATAGCCTTTATCGGAATTACAGTTTTCAACGGGGCATCTTCCCACAACCTGTCTGCCGTTTAAGAAAACGCCTGCTTTCGCATCAAAAAACTGCGAGGTTGTTATTTTTTCAAGCTGACCGTTTTCGTACAGTTTTTCTATAAATTCCTTTGTATATTCTGCGTGAAAATCTTTGGAATTTCCAAGACCGGATGCAGCAAAAAGATTAAGGCTTATATTATATTTTTCAAGAGTTTCTTTCTGGCTTTTGTGATTTTTTTCAACAAATTCCTCAATAGTACCCTCAAATTCACCTTTTTCGCAAAGACTTCTGTAGCTTTCTGCAATGGGAGAACCGTAGCAGTCAGTTCCGGAAACAAAAATAACATTGTCCTTACCGATTCTGTCTCTCAAAAATCTTGCAAAAGCATCCGCATGAACAAAAACTCCGCCAACGTGACCGAAATGCAGGGTTTTGTTACCATAGGGCATACCTGCGGTAATAACTGCTCTTTTTGGGAACTGAGGTCTGTCCTCTTCAGTAAAAATTCTATTTCTTAAATCCAAATTTATCGCCTCTTTTGTTTTCAAAATAATATATCAATATATTTTACCATAATATTAATGATATTGCAATAAAATTAATAAAAAATACTGTTTTTAATTTCCTCGGATTTTTCTTTGCCCATAAAATACTCAACTATTGCAAGGCCGAAATCAATAGCGCTTCCCATAGCCTTTGAGGTTATAACATTTCCGGAAACTGCAGTTTTATTTGCCGAAATTTCTGCACCCTCTAAAAATTCTTCAAATCCGGGAAAACAAATAGCTTCTTTTCCTTTTAACAAGCCTTTTTTACCAAATACCGACGGAGCGGCACATATTGCAGCTAAAAGAAGCTTGTTTTTATAACAGTAATCTATCATTTCCTGAACTTTTTCATTATTTTCAAGATTGGTTGTTCCGGGCATTCCGCCGGGAAGAATTATTCCTTTTAAATTTTCGGTAGTTGCTTCGTTAACCGTAATTTCAGGAATAATTTTCATTCCGTGCGCACCGGTAACTGTATCTGATAAGCCGACAGTTTTGATTTCGATTCCCGCACGTTTTAAAACATCCCAGGATGCAATAGCTTCGGTTTCCTCGAAACCGTCTGCAAAAAACATATAAATCATAATTTTTCCTCCTCAATATCGTTTGTTTCAATTTCTTTTTTTATTATATCAAGCGGTGTGAGCATTCCAAGAAGCTTTCCGCTTTCCAAACCGTTTGAAGTTATAAATATTGCCGCTAAACGTTTGTTTTTCATTTTTTTCTTTTCCATAAGTCTTTTTGCAGTCCAGTAATCTGCATTGGGATTTACAAAAACAAAAGTCTCATTAGCGTGGTTTTCGGCAGGCAGGTAATTTTTGAAAAATCCCACTTCTGTGTTTTCGGTTATATTATAATCAGGATTATCAATAACATAGGAAAAAATTGTACTTATGCTGAAAACCCCTGTAAATCTGCCCTTTTCAATAACCGGAATGTGTGAATATCCTCTCATTTCCATTTTTTTCATAAGAGGAATAACTTTTTCTCTGTAAGATGTGAAAACTATATTTTTTGTTGCATATTCCATTGCAAGAGGCGGATTTTCAAGGCGGTTTAGCAGCTTTTCAAGAAATTTTACCGATTCGTCCGATGGCATAACTGCCGCTTCGCCGTTTATTTTCGGATTGTGAGAAAGTAAATTCCTTACTTCCCGGCATATATTCAACTCCTCACGATATGCCTTGCCCTCAGAGCTTTCTGCAAAATATTTAACAGGATTTGAATCTATTCTCTGTCCGCTGTATACCGAGCCTAAAAGCTCTTCTATTTGTTTATATAAATCAAGGAAATATTCCGCTTTATGATTCATTTTGAATCCTCCTCTCAAAATAAGTATAGCATAAAATTTTAAAAATTTATATAGTTTTTCAAAATTTTCTTGAAACGGAATAAAATTTCTCTAAACAGAAAAGATATACATAGACAAATTTGTGAAAGGGCTGATTATTATGGAAACTGTAATTTTCTGCGATGAAAAACGTTCGGAGCTTCTTCCTCTTACAGAGGAAATGCCTGTTCCTATGCTAAAAATATGTGATAACCCCATTATTTCGTATTTTATTAAAAGGCTTCCCAATGAGGTGACCGGAATAACTGCGGTATCGGCGCACGGGCTTTCAAAAATGAGGGAGGAATTTAAAAACTCACTTAAATTTCATAACCTTAAAAACCGTTTTTCCTGCAATGATGATATACTTATTGCAAAAGGAAACTTTGTGACGGATATGGATTTTGGTGCGCTTATAAAAAATCATTTCGATAAAAATGCAGAAATTACAACTGTAAAAAAATATAATAATTATTCGCCTTTTCCCATATATATTATAAAAAAAGAAATTTTTTCAGCGTACCTTTCTAAATATGATGGTCTTCTCGACTACAATAAATTGGTTTCTTTTATTTCGGGTTACAGAGAAAATCTCTTTAAAACTGATGCATATTTTCTGGAAATAAAAGGAATTTCGGATTTTATAAAAGCCAATTGCGACCTTCTTTGCGGAAAAATTTCTTTAAACGAAAAATCCGAAGTTTTAAAAAGCAAAGGCGTTATTCTCGGAAATAATTCTCTTATAGAGGTTGGTGCAGTGATTACACCGCCTGTTTATATAGGCGATAACACCATAGTGGAGTCCGGCGCAAGGCTTGGGCCTTTTGCAGTTGTTGGTGCATATTCTCTTGTTAAGGGCGGAGGAGTTGTTGA
This sequence comes from Clostridia bacterium, assembly GCA_017414505.1. Lineage (GTDB taxonomy): Bacteria > Bacillota > Clostridia > UMGS1840 > HGM11507 > RGIG1932. The sequence continues at coordinate 21,591 of JAFQLQ010000046.1, read as the reverse complement.
ACATTCGGTCACAGGAAAAGGCTGTTATATTGATAAAGAATCAAAAATTACCGGGAGTGTTCTGGACAGCAGGGTGAAAATATGCAAAAAGGCTGTAGTTTCGGATAGATGCATAATAGGTAAAAATTCTACTGTTGGTAAAAATTCGGTAATTTCTCCGGGAATAAAGATTTTTCCGGACAAAAAAATTCAAAACAACAGCGAAATATTATCTCATTTTATTTACGATAACAATGGCGATACTATGCGGATTTTTGAAAAGGAAACCCGTCTTTCCACCGGAACAGAATTTACTCCGGAGCTTTTGTTAAAGCTGGGAAGTGCCTTTACAGCTACGCTAAATGCAGGCAAAATTGCTATTGGTGTAGATTCGTCGCCTATGGCAAGAATGTCAAAGTATTCGGTTATTTCGGGAATTATGTCGCTGGGCGGAACCGCTTACGATTTTGGAGAAAATCTTATTTCGGTTTTTCGCAGTGCTTTGCTTTTTTATAAAGCTTCGGGAGGAATTTACATTTCTTTTGGTGAGGATTATATAAAAATCTCTCTTTTCGGCGCAAATGGCTCTTATCCCGATGAGAAAACTCTCGATAAGATTAATTATCTTATAAATAATCCCGAATACACCAATCTTGGAGCAAAATATATAAATGCTCCTCTGAATCTGGAAAATTACAGAAATTACTATTATAAATTTATTCTTCACGATTTCAAAAATAAGAAAATCAACAGATTTCTGTATTATAATTCCGGTTCTCACACAGTTAAAAGCTATATTGAAACTGTAAGCGATTCCCTTAATATAAAAAGCGTTGAACTGAAAGAAAAAGCCTTCCGCCTCGGTGTTGTTTCCACTGTTATACCAAAAAACGGAGAGGGAATTTCCATTTTCAGCGAGGAGGGTGAACGTTTAAACGAGGATACGATTTTTATTATAAAGCTCCTTATTTTAATAAGCGAAAGAATTTACAAGCCGGTTGTTATTCCTGAAAATATCAGCAACAAGGTTGTACACTTTGCTAAGGAAAATAATATGGATGTAGTTGTTTCCGGAACAAAAAAAGAGGATTTTTTAAACGCAGTTCTTGAAAACGGAAGCCGTCAGCAATATATGCTTTTCTTTGATGAGATATACGGTTTAATGAAAATACTTGAATTTATTTCCGTAAACAACACAGAGCTTTCTCTTCTTAAAGAAAGCTTTCCTGAAATTTTTAAATCAGGAAGAGAAATTACAGCCCACACCTCCGATGCTTCAAAAATTTTTGAAAGACTTATTAAGGAGGACAATGGAGTTGTGGAAAAGTCTGCCGACAGCATAAAAATAAGTAAGGATAAGGATAGCTGGGTTCTTATAACCTCTAATTTTGATCCGTACAGCTTCAGCGTTGTTGCGGAAAGCTACGGCGAAGAATATGCTAAGGAATTATGTGATTTCTATGCAGATAAGATTGATAAAATAAAATAAAGGTTGCTATTTCAAAAAAGTTATGTTATAATTAAAATGATGATTTGTGAACGGAAAATCATAAGAAGCTTTTGCTTAAATATTGTAACGCTTTGGCGACACAGGGAAAGATGTGGGTTTGCGCCCTTTACGAACAGATCTTTTATCCCTTTTGTTTTTGTGCGTTTAAATATGTTAAAAGCTTCGGAAAATTGTACGGAGGTTTATTGTGGCAAAAAACAAAAAAATTAAAATAATACCTCTTGGCGGACTCAATGAGATCGGAAAAAATCTAACTGCTTTTGAGTTTGACAAGGATATTATAGTTCTCGATTGCGGAATTGCATTTCCCGATGAGGAAATGCTGGGGGTAGATTTGGTAATCCCCGATATTTCTTATCTTATAAAAAACAAAGATAAGGTTAAAGCCGTAGTTTTAACTCACGGTCACGAGGATCATATCGGTTCTCTTCCATATTTCTTAAAAGAAATAAATGTTCCTGTTTACGGAACACGTTTAACATTAGGATTGGTTGAACTTAAATTAAAAGAGCATAATCTTCTTTCCGAAACTACACTTAACAAGGTGTATCCCGGAGATAAAGTGAAAATAGGGCAAACAGTGGTTGAATTTATAAGAACAAATCATTCCATAGCCGATTCTGTTGCCATTGCTTTTCACACTCCGCTTGGAATTATTCTTCATACGGGAGATTTTAAAATTGATACTACTCCCGTAACCGGAGATATGATTGACCTTGCACGTTTCGGAGAGCTTGGAAATAAAGGTATAACCTTACTTATGTCCGAATCTACCAATGCAGAACGTCCCGGATTTACTATGTCGGAAAGTACGGTTGGTCATTCATTTAATGATATTTTCAAACAAAATCCAACAAAAAGAATAATTATTGCAACATTTGCATCCAACATACATAGGGTGCAGCAAATTCTTGATGCGGCGGATAAATACGGCAGAAAAGTTGCTGTTTCCGGCAGAAGTATGGAAAATGTTGTAAAAGTTGCAACAGAGCTTGGATATCTTAATATTCCAAACAAAGTTCTTGTTGATCTGGATTCTTTATCAAAATATAATAAGGAACACACCGTTATTATAACAACCGGCAGTCAGGGAGAGCCTATGAGTGCTCTGCACAGAATGGCATTTTCCGACCATAAAAAGGTTGAAATAAAAGAAGAGGATGTTGTTGTTATAAGCGCAAATCCTATTCCCGGAAATGAAAAGCTTGTTTTCAGAGTTATAAACGAACTTTTCAGAAAAGGCGCAAAGGTTATTTACGAATCTCTTGCTGAGGTTCACGTTTCGGGCCACGCCTGCCAGGAAGAGTTAAAGCTCATTTTAGGTATAACAAAGCCCAAATATTTTATGCCGGTGCATGGCGAATACCGCCATCTTATGCATCATTCACAGCTTGCGCAGGATGTTGGAATACCAAAAGAAAATATATTCATTTCTCAGATTGGTAAGGTGCTTGAGCTTTCAGATTCAGGTGCTAAATTCAACGGCTCTGTTCCCTCGGGACGTGTGTTTGTTGATGGCCTTGGCGTAGGCGATGTAGGAAACATTGTTATCCGCGACAGAAAGCATCTTTCTCAGGACGGACTTATTGTTATAGTTCTTACTCTTGATCCTGCTAAAAACGAAGTGGTCGCAGGGCCCGATATTATTTCAAGAGGTTTCGTTTACGTTCGTGAAAGCGAAGACCTTATGGAACAGGTTAAAGAAATTTCAAAGCAGGCTATTTCCGATTGCTTGATCGGTGGTACTGTTGATTGGTCTACTTTAAAAAATGAAATTAAAAATTCCGTTACAAATTATCTGCTTCATGAAACTAACAGAAGACCAATGATTTTACCTGTAATTATGGAAATATAGTCTAAAAATCTTCCTTTTTAAGGGAGATTTTTATTTTTATGGAACTTTTTCCAGATTTTATATGTCTAACAAATATAATAATAAAAAGGAGAGATTTCCATGAAAAAAATTGCGTTGTTCATTATTCTGGCTCTTGTTGCTCTGATGCTTCCGGTGACAAGCGGTGCAAGCGAAGATATTGTTTTGTATCTTGGCAGTAATACGGCTTTGGTATCAGGTAAAGAAAAAGCTATTGATACCGATAAATCGGTTATTCCTGTGTTTAAGGACGCCACGGTTTACATACCTGTTCGCTTCATAGCCGAAAGCTTTGGTTTTACTGTAAATTACAGCGAAGAAACAGAACAGATTGATTTGGAAAGTACCGATAAAAAAGTAGTATTTCGTGTAGGTGAAAATGAAATTTCTGTTGACGGAACCTCATATAATCTTAACGGAAAAGTGTCCTTTGTTTATCAGAATCGTTCCTATCTGCCTTTAAGAGTATTCAGCGAAGCGATAGGGAAAAAAGTTTGTTATGATAAAGGTCTTATTATTATAGGAAATGAAGAAAAGAAAGCGGACGAATCCGGGCTTGATGTATTACGAAATAAATTAACAGGTCTTGAAATCATAGGAAGTAAAGAAAATCTTCTGAAAAAAATTCCTTATGTTTTAGATGTTGATGTTGATATAGAATATTCATCGGCTGTTGGCGGAGGCTCAGGAGGCGGAAAATCATCTGCAACGGTTCAGAATTCATCCGCTGTGCCTGAAGTATCGGCAGATTTTTCCGAAACTAATATTCAGGTAAAGGGCGTTGATGAGGCCGACATTATTAAAACAGACGGAAATTATATATACAGTGTGCAAAAAGGAAATGTTAATATTATAAGCATCAATCCGGCTTCTGATATGAAGCTTTCATCGGTTATAAAATCCGAAGAAAACGAAACTCCCATTGAGCTTTATGCTGATGGTGATATTCTTACTGTTATTTATTCGGTTTATGATAAAAATACAAAAAGATTTTATGCTGATAACAAAATAAAATGCAGTATTTTTGATATTTCAGACAGAACTTATCCTAAGGTTTCACACAGCTATACAACAGATGGCAATTATGTTTCTTCCAGAAAAATAGCAGATAATCTTTATATTATTACTACCGCACATATATGGAAAGAAAAGGGAGAAATAAAGCTTCCCTGCATAAGAGATTTTAATTTTGAAAAGGAAGAGAAAGAAATTAATCTTAACAAATGCTATTTTCTTCCCGAAAAAAATTACAACAGTTTTGTTACTGTTTCATCTGTGAATGTTACAAAACCGGATAAAAAGGTTCAGTCACAAAGCTATCTGGGCAACGGTCAGGAAATTTATATGTCATCAGAAAGCTTGTATATTTCAGCTCAGACCGGCTTGAAAACAAATATATATAAATTTATTCTTGATAACGGCAATGTAATTTATAACACAAAAGCCACTGTTCCCGGAACACTTGTTAATCAGTTTTCAATGGACGAATTTAACGGGAATTTCCGAATTGCAACTACTTACAGAGAAAACGGAACTTTAATGAACGGAATGTTTATATTTGACCGGGCAATGATTGAAAGAGGAAGTGTTACCGAAATTGCTCCCACCGAGCAGATTTATTCTGTACGCTTTGTCGGCAACAAAGCATATATGGTAACATTCAGAAATACCGATCCTCTGTTTGTTCTTGATTTAGGAGATATTGATAATCCGAAAATTCTTGGTAAGCTGAAAATCCCGGGCTACAGCACATATCTGCATCCCGTTGATGAAAATAATATTCTTGGATTTGGTATGGATGCTGATGAAAACGGAACTTTATCGGGTATGAAAATGGCGTTGTTTGATGTTTCAGAGGTTGAAAATCCAAAGCAGAAATTTGTTGAAAAAATAGGTGAAAGAAATACAAGCTCACCGCTTATAAACAATCATAAAGCACTTTTATATATGCCGGGGAAAAATCTTCTTGCTTTTCCTGTAAATGAATATAATAAGCATAGCACCGAATCAAGACCGGTAGCTAAAATATATTCGTTTGATATTGAAAGAGGCTTTGATTTAAGAGGTGAAATACATCATATTGATGAAGAAGATATTCTTAAATCTGGTGATAATTATTATTTCCCACACAGAGAAATTGAAAGAATAATATATGCAAACGATTCATTGTTTACAATTTCTTCTAAAAAAATACAGTCAGATAAATTTGAAGATTTAAAATTCATTTCTGATATAGAGCTTTAAGCTCCCTTCTTTCTGACCAATACAGAGGTCAATGTTAAAAAGGACTGCCTCACCAAAAAAAGTGAGGCAGTCCTTTTTCGTTATTTTTTTATTGAACTGTAATAGACGGAGGTTGTGTAACCGGTGTTTGCGGTAATGTGGAAGAGGGCGGTGTTTCAACAACCGGTGCCGTATTCTGAGGAACTACAGGAGCTGAAGCATCCGGAGGAACAGGCGCCGTCGGGAAGAGGCTTCCGCCTTCGGGGTTTTCTGTGCCCGGTTGAACTGTTGTATCGGGATTTTCTATAACAGGCGCTCCGTAAGTTGTGTAACACGGTGTCTTGTTGTGTTTTTTTGCAGGACACGATGTTCTCGGCGCACTGTGATAGCTGAATGTTTTTAAAATTTTATTTGATGCTCCGCAGTAGGGCGTGTAAAGCTGTTTGCTTTCTGCACAGATGGCAACCTCTACTTCTTCTGGGATTTCGTCAAATGAACGGTGAGCAAGTCCGCTGTGAACTTCGCTCATAACTTTTTTCCAAACTATAACGGCAGGATTGTTACCTGCGTTGGGAATAGCTTTTGGAATATCGTAACCGTACCATACACCTGCAAGATAGTAAGGAGTATAGCCTATAAACCATTTGTCGTAGTTATCATCGGTTGTACCGGTTTTTCCGGCTGTAGCCATATTGTTCAGCGCCGCGCCCGAACCCGTTCCGCCGGGTTTGGTAACTGCGCTCAGCATAGAAGTCATAATTTTTGCGGTCTGTTCAGAAATTGCTTTTGTAGAAATATCACTGTTATCCAGAACAATTCTTCCGTTGTTGTCTATAACCTTGGTGTAAGTATGAGGAGGAATATAATCTCCTCCGTTGGCAAAGGGAGCATACGCGGCAGTAAGCTCGCTTAATTTAAGACCGTCTGTTAAACCTCCAAGAGCAAGTGCCGCAAGGTTCTTATCAGAATATACCATACCGTTTGCAGCTCGTGAATCAACAAGTGTTGTTATACCAAGCTTTTCGGTGAGGAATTTATATGAGGTGTCAACTCCAAGGAAATCAAGTGTTTTTATGGAAACGGTATTGGAAGAACAACGAATAGCTTCTGTTAGTGACATACTTCCTTTGAAGCCGCTATAGGAATTTTTCGGTTCCCAGTTATCACTTTCAACTTTTATTTTTTCATCAGTTACAATGGTGCTCGGAAGCATCATTCCGTTTTCAACGGCAGGGCCGTAAACCGCAATGGGTTTTATGGAAGAACCTGCAGGACGTGTTGTGGAAACTGCACGGTTAAGAACAAGGTTTCCATCCTTTTTTCCTACTCCGCCGCACATACCTTTAACTTCACCGGTATGGGGATCCATAAGGAATATTGCAGACTGCAGTCCCGAAGGAAAGTTTGCAGTATTGGAATACACTTTGTCAATAATTCTCTGAATATCTACATCTATTGTGGAATAAATTTTAAAGCCGCCGCTGTTAATAATAGAAATAGCTTCATCATACTGATAGCCTTTATATTTAACCAAATCGTTGGCAACATCTTCAACAATCTGCTCTACAAAATAAGAATCTATACTTTCTCCCTGCTTTATGTTTTCGGTAGAGAAGTTCATAGTTTCATTAACCGCAGCCTCGTAGCCTTCTTTGTCAAGATATTTAAGCTCTCTCATCTTATCAAGAACAAGAAGCTGTTTTTCTCTGTTGTTTTCAGGATTTATGAAAGGATCGAATTTGGTAGGATACTGAGTAATTCCCACAATAGCGGCAGATTCTGCTACACTAAGCTCCGAAACCTCTTTTGAAAAATAGGTATTTGCCGCAGCGCCAACACCGTTACATCCCTGTGAAAAATATACAGTGTTAAGATAATATTCAAGAATCTGTTCCTTTGAATATTTTCTTTCCATACGGATAGCGTTCCATATTTCTTTAATTTTTCTGTCTACAGAACGGTCGGACTGCCCTGTCATATTTTTTATAAGCTGTTGAGTAATGGTACTTCCGCCATAACCGCTGTCCTTATCAAAAATATATATAAGCGTTGCACCCAGCGTACGTTTTAAATCGAATCCGTGATGCTTGTAAAATCTTTCGTCTTCAATCGCAATGCAGGCTTTCTGAAGATGGTCAGGCATATCGGTAAGCGGAACCCAAACACGGTTTTCAGTTCCGTAAACCTTGCTCAGCTCTTCAAAATTTCCTGTATTTTTATTTTCGTAATATATACGGCTGGATAAGCTCATAACATGGCTGTCTAAATTTATATCTTCAAACGATGCGCGCACAACAACGGAAGCAACATAAACAAAGCCTATAATAGCCACAATCATAAAAACAGTTATAGCAAGGGAAATAAGCAGAGGAAGTTTACGTTTTTTCTTTTTTACTGCCATGTTCAATCAACTCTCCTTCATAGTATTCTAATTATATTATAACATAAATATTGCAAAAAACAATAATTTCATACTTTTGTAGTATAAATTTAATCAAATTGTTAAACACTATAAAAAAACACAGCAGGAGATTTGATTATGCAATACTCAAACAACGCTCCGGAACAGAAGAAAAATCATGCAAAAAGAATAGCATTTATAAATAGTGTGCTTATTCTTATGGTGGTTGCGTTCTTTTTCGGTTACACATATACTCTTGAAAAAGTAAAGAAAGAAAAGTCGGCTTTGGAAACTAGTCAGAGTGTATCTCAGAATGTGGAAGCTCCGTCAGATGAAAATAATAAAACAAAAACCGAAAAGATTATAGAACCGGGCTCTCAGATAGATATTACCTATAACTATTCCTGCGGGCATTCTGTTGAAAAAATTGAACCGGTGTGGGAAGAATTTTCGGGAAAATCAAAAAACGAGATAGAAGCGGTTCACACAAATTGCATTGTTGAAAGTATTTCACCAAAAATTTCTGTTATGAGCATTTATCTGCAGGAAATATGCAATAATCACTATATGGTTAAGCTGGAGGGGAATTATATTAAGGCTTACAATAAAAATTCTCCCGAAAAAGCAGAAAAAAAGATGAAAGTGGACCGAACAATGCTTTATGAAGAGGATATAAAAATCCTTGAGGCAGGCGTCGAGGTGGCATCTATGGAAGAATTACTGGAATTTCTTGAAAATTTCAGTTCTTAAAAACGAAATTGCGTTATATATTGTAATGAGGTGATATATAATGGCAATGAACGACGAACAGAAAAATACAAAAACAGTTCAGAATATAATTCTTGAAAACAGACGTAAAATTGCAATTTCAGGCGTTATTGATGTGGATTCATTTGATGAACACAGTATAATACTGCTTACCGACCTGGGGATTCTTGAGGTAAACGGAACAGATATAAAAATAGAAAAACTCAATCTGGAAAACGGCGAAATTTCAGCAAGCGGCGAGTTTGATGCGATTGAATATGTTACAGATAAGATTGAAAAAGGCGGAGTTTTTAAAAAAATATTCAGATAAGGGAGATGCAGAATGGATATTTCTGTAAGACAACAGGCGCTTTATTTTCTGCTGTCAGTCTTGTCGGGGATGCTAACCGGAGTGGTTTTCGATTTTGTAAGAGCCGTAAGAAATGAAATAAAATCGAAATTTTTAAAAAATCTGCTGGATTTATTGTTTGTAGTGGCTGCAGGTGCGATTATAACCGTATTTTTGTTTTTTGCAAACGGTATTGAACTGCGTTTTTTTATAATTTTGGGAATAGTTTTGGGCATTGTACTGTATTTTTTCACACTTACCCGTATTTTTGGCTTTGTTTTTTTAATAAATTGTAAATTTTTAAAATTTTTTTTGCAAAAACTATTGCAACCTTTGATTTTATTGTGTATAATGATAAGGAAAATGGCGGTTTGTGCCGGTAAATTGGCTTTGAAAATTAAAAAGTTTGCCGGTAAGCAAGTTGTCAGAGAGAAAAAAATATTGGATAGCTTTAAAAAAAGATTAAAGCGTGTCTGAATTTCGGGTGAGTGTATGAAAGTAAAATTAAATCCTAAAAGATTAATATCGTTACTTTTAATTGCAATGACAATTTATATCGGAGTTCAGCATTTCAGAGCTTCTGTTGATTATGCTAATATCAAAGAAGAAACTGAAAAATATACTACTATGCTGGATGAGGAAACCGCAAAAAATAAAAGCCTTAGGAAAGAAATGGATAATCTGGAAACAGACGAAACCTATGAGCGTATAGCACGCGAAAATCTTGGAATGCTGAAAGCAAATGAGCTTCAGTTTGTGGATGCATCGGCAGAGGTTGATTAAGAATTTTCAGAAATTTTGAATTTTAATGTTGACAAACCGGTAAAAGCGTGGTATAATATCTTAGTGCTTAAGAATAAAGCACACAAATGTTGTGCCGGAGTGGCGGAACTGGCAGACGCCCAGGACTTAAAATCCTGTGGGAGGTGACTCCCGTACCGGTTCGATTCCGGTTTCCGGCACCATTTAAAAATTAAATATCGCGGGATGGAGCAGTTTGGTAGCTCGTCGGGCTCATAATCCGAAGGTCGTTGGTTCAAATCCGGCTCCCGCAACCAAAAATCCGTACACGAAAGTGTGCGGATTTTACTTATTACCTCTTCACTATTCACTTTTCCCTAAAAAGACCTGTCGATTTTTGGAAGGTAATAGGTAATAGTGAATAAGGAAGAAGTTTCTTTTGAGAAGGAGAAAAATCAGAGATAGTCCGTTGCTTACAAAATCAAAACAATTTGCATTAGATATTATCAAAGTATGCAACAAGGTGAAAAGCGAAAAAAGAAAAAGCGTACTGAATTTTTCAGTACGCTTTTTCAGCGATATAAATTGAACGAAGTGAGATTATATCAAATTTACAAAGTAAATATATCGCCCTAATACACTCTTCCAAAACAATCCGGTGGATTGTTTTGATAAGCGGTGTCGCCCAAAGTTATAATCCAGAGATATTATGTTTTTATTTCTTATTCAAATGCATTCTGAAATGTGCGCTTCTGTACTGCGTTGGCGTAATGCTTTCTTTTTTTCTGAAAAGCCTCATAAAATATTTTTCATCCGAAAAACCAACTGAAAAAGCGATTTCCGATACAGATTTATTGCTGTTAAGCAGTAGGTTTTTCGCTTCTTTTAAGCGTATGTTATTCAGGTATTCACACATTGTCATACCTGTTTTTTCTTTAAGAATCTGAGTTAAATAGTTAGGATTGTACTTGAGTGATTTTGACGCATCGTTTACGGTTGCTCCCTCGCAGGCGTGAAGGCGAAGCCACTCCTCTGTTTTTGTTGCTAAAATGTGATTGTTGTTCGATTGAAACGAAAATTCTTTTGCACTTTGTGCTAAAGAACAAAGGAGTATTTTAATGTAGGAATCACTTATAGCGTTGTTAAACTGATTTTTTTGAGATTTTTTTTCGGATTCATCTATCATCTGGGCGAACAGAATAAAATATTTTTCACAATCACTGATTTGTGAAAATTCCGGCAAAACACAGAGTGTGCTGTCCTCAAATTCACTTATATCATCGGCTTCTTTTATAAAAAAACCTTCCGGAAAGTAAAAATGACACCAGAAATGAGACTGATTTTCACTTACAGGTGCAGTTCCGTAGTGTGTTGTGTTGGGAAATAAGAGTTGAAAAGTTCCTTTTTTTAAAATGTATTCTCTTCCGTCTTGAGCAAGAGCACATTCACCGCTGTATCCGAGCAGAAGTACTGCACTTTCGAGTGTGCGTTTCGGATGGGGGCGGCGACTGTAATCCACAAACCGTCCGGAGGAAATATAAGATATTTTTTTGTTGTAATCAAAGCATAGATAATACATCTTGGAAAAATCCACCTTTTTTTAATAAATATCAGTTTTCTATAACGCATTGATGTTTTATAATAATAACATAATTAGTTAATTTTATCAAGAGAAAGGCGATTTTTATGAAAAATTTTTTTCAATTTCCCGAGATTTCGGATGTGATTTTAAAAGATGGATTTTGGACACCTTATGTTGATGGAATTCGTGATATAATGATGCCGTATTGTTTTGAAAAATTTGACGAAACCGGATATATAAAAAATTTTATAAGTGTTGCAAATAAGGATGGGGAAAAGCACATCGGACCTCCGTTTTCCGATGGTCTTTTTCTGGAAAGTGTAACCGGGGCCTGCAATTTTTTAAATATTCATTATGATGAAAAGCTTGATAAAATGCTTGATAAATTTATTGATATTATAATTTCCGCTCAGCAGGATGACGGTTATCTTTGCACAATCGTAACACAGGATTATCCCGAGAGAAAATGGGGTGAAGGCGAAAAGGGAGATATTGTATTTCAGCACGACCTTTACAATCAGGGCACGTTAATTGAGGCGGCAGTTGCACACTATAAGGCTACAAAAAAGACAAAACTGCTTAAAGCTGCAGTAAAATGTGCAAATAATATATGCTCCTGCATAGGTGAAAAACCAAAAGCCAACATTATTCCCGGGCATTCCCTGCCGGAAATGGCGTTTATCAGCCTGCACAAGCTATTCAGAGATAATCGTGAACTTGATAATTTTGCGGCAGAAAACAATGTAAATATTGATGAATATCTTGAAATAGCTCGTTTCTGGTATGATAGCCGTGGAAGCCACGAAAAAGGTCAGCTTTCTAAATTGGAATGGGTAGATTCTGAATATAATCAGGACAGTGCTCCATTGGGTAAAATGCGTACTGCAATGGGGCACGCAGTAAGAGCAGGTCTTTGCTATCAGGGGGCGGCAGCGGCGCGCCGTGAGCTTGAACGTGATGATTATGAAGAAGCATTACTTGCTATATGGGAGGATGTAATAAAGAAAAAAATTCATATAAGCGGAGGAATCGGTTCCCGTCATGATATGGAGGGCTTCGATGGCGAATATCAGCTTCCCAATGATGCATATCTTGAAACCTGCGCAGGAATTGCTTTGGCTTTTTGGTCGGCTGAAATGAATCTGATTTCAAAGAAATCCGAATATTTTGATTATTTTGAGCTTTCGCTTTATAATAATATTTTAGGTTCGGTTGGAAACGACTATAAGCGTTATTATTACGACAATGCCCTTGTAAACGACGGAACAAAAAATCGTTGGGACTGGCATAAATGTCCTTGTTGTCCTCCTATGCTTTTAAAATGCTATTCTTCGCTTGCTACCTATGTTTACAGCTATAATGCTGATGAAATTTGTGTAAATATGTATTTGGGAAGCGAATTTGAAAATGAGAGCTTTGCAATAGAGCAAAATAATAAAAATTTCAGAATAAATATTAAAAAAGGTCAGAAAAAAGCAAGCTTCCGAATACCTGCGTATGCAGAAGCTTACACATTATTGTTAAACGGCAAAAAAGCAGAATACTCTGTTGAAAACGGTTATGCAACGATACCCCTTGACGAAGGTATTTATGAACTGAGTATTTCTTATACCTTTAAACTGGCTGAAATCTTTGCTAATCCAAAGGTAGAAGCCGATATCGGAAGAACCTGCGTAATGTACGGGCCGTATCTGATGTGCGCCGAGGGTGCAGATAACGGCGGAAATGTTGATTTTACTCTTAAAGAAAATTTGACGTTGGGCTTTGAAAATGACTGTGTCAAAGTTCAGACGGCAAAGGGTGCCGAAGCGATATTAATTCCCTATTATAAACGCAATAACCGTGTAAGCGATAATCAGAATGATTCAAAAATGGCTGTGTGGTTTAAAAAGGAAAACCTTGATGAAAGTATTCAGTCAGAAAAAATAAAAAATGATAATCTTTACGGATATTATAAGATTTATTAAGATTACAAAAATATCTTATTTTCTGAACGTGTTTATTAAGTAGAAAAAAGGATATATTAATAATCGTAATAAAAAACAAACGGGAAAACTAATAATACGTAATGGTAGTAAATAAAGTGCTTTTCGTTTATAGTAAAAAAGCTCCGAAAAATCGGAGCTTTTTGTTGTTATATATTATTCATACAAACCTGAGAATTTAACAAGTCTGTCGTATTTAGCTTTTGCCTGTTCCTCAGCAGTAGCAAATAATTCTTCTGCTTTTTCGGGGAACTTACGAGCAAGTGAGCTGTAACGAACTTCGTTTAAGATGAAGTCCTGATAAGAAGCATCGGGAGCTTTAGAATCAAGCTGGAACGGATTCTTTCCTTCGTCTGCAAGAGTAGGATCAAATCTGAATGTATGCCAGTAACCAGCTTTAACGGCATTTTTAATAATCTTCTGAGTATCTGTCATACCGCCCTTAATACCGTGGTTGATACAGGGAGCGTAACCGATAATCAGTGAAGGACCGTTGTAAGCAACAGCTTCTTTAATAGCTTTAACTGTCTGGTTCATATCAGCACCAAGAGCAACCTGAGCTACATATACATATCCGTAGGACATAGCAATTTCAGCAAGGTTTTTCTTCTTGATGGGTTTACCGCCTGCTGCGAACTGAGCAACAGCACCGGTAGGTGTAGATTTGGAAGCCTGTCCACCGGTGTTGGAGTAAACTTCGGTATCGAATACCATTACGTTTACATCTTCGCCGGAAGCAAGAACGTGGTCAAGACCGCCGAAACCGATATCGTAAGCCCAACCGTCACCACCGAAGATCCAAACAGCTTTCTTGGATAGGAATTCTTTAAAGTCAAGAACAGCTTTTGCTTCTGCACTTCCGCAAGCTTCTAAAGCAGCGATTAGAGCATCTGCAGCAGCAGCGTTTTCATCAACGCTTTCGTAGGTGTCTAACCAAGCTTTAGCAGCTTCCTGAACACCTGCATCGCTGATTTCAGCAACCTGACCTTTTAGTCTTTCTCTTAACTGTTTAGCACCAACAGCCATACCTAAACCGTGTTCTGCGTTATCTTCAAACAAGGAGTTAGCCCAAGCAGGACCGTGACCTTTAGCATTTACGGTGTAAGGTGTAGAAGGAGCGGAACCACCCCAGATGGAGGAACATCCTGTTGCATTGGAGATATAAGTTCTGTCTCCGCAAACCTGAGTGATAAGTTTAGCATAAGGAGTTTCACCACAACCAGCACAAGCGCCGGAGAATTCAAGTAGAGGCTGACGGAACTGAGAGTTCTTAACGTTCAGCGGTAGAGCGTACAGGTCTGCTTTAGGAGCAAGAGATACGCCATAATCGAAGTGAGCCTGTTTTTCAACCTGAGTATCGATAGGTTTCATAACAAGAGCTTTTTCCTTAGCAGGACAAACCTTAGCACAGTTTGAACATCCGCTACAATCAAGAGGAGTAACAGCCATATAGAAGGAGTAATCTTCCATACCTTTACCAATCATCTTCTTGCCTACCATACCTTCAGGAGCGTTAGCAGCTTCTTCAGCATTCATAACGATAGGACGGATAGCAGCGTGAGGACAAACAAGTGAACACTGGTTACACTGAATACAATTTTCAGGAATCCATTCAGGAACATCTACTGCAATACCTCTCTTTTCGTATGCAGCCATACCCTGAGGAAGATGACCGTCAACCATATCCATAAATGTGGAAACAGGGATTTTGTCACCAGCCTGTTTGTTACAGGGCTCTAAGATGTTCTTAACAAATGCGGGAACTTCTTTTTCTTCCTTAGCAGCATCTGTAGCGTTAGCCCAGTCTGCAGGAACGTCGATTTTCTTAATATTCTTTTCACCTTCAGCGATAGCCTGATGGTTCATAGAAACGATTTTTTCACCTTTAGCGCCGAAAGATTTAACAACAGCTGCTTTCATATATTCAACAGCATCAGCGAAAGGAATAACGTCAGCAATTTTGAAGAATGCAGACTGTAGAACGATAGAGGTTTTGTTTCCAAGACCAAGCTCTTTAGCAATACCGATAGCATCGATAGTGTAGAAAGCGATATCGTTTTCAGCGATGTATTTCTTCATGCTTGCAGGAAGTCTTTCGGAAAGTTCGTTAATATCCCAAGCGCAGTTAAGTAGGAATTTACCGCCGGGAACCAAGTCTTCAACCATATCATATTTATCAACATATGAGGGGTTGTGACAAGCAACGAAGTTAGCTTTATTAATTAAATAAGTTGATTTAATCGGTTTTTTACCGAATCTTAAGTGAGATACGGTGATACCACCGGATTTTTTAGAGTCATAGCTGAAGTATGCCTGAGCATATAAATCAGTATGGTCACCGATGATTTTAATAGAGTTTTTGTTAGCACCAACAGTACCGTCGGAACCAAGTCCCCAGAACTTACAAGCTGTGTTACCTTCAGCAGAAGTGTCGGGATTTTCAACTCTGGGAAGAGATAGATTTGTTACATCGTCTGTGATGGATAGTGTGAAGCCTTTAACGGGTTCAGCAGCATCAAGATTTCTGTAACAAGCAATGATATCTGCAGGGATAGTGTCTTTAGAACCAAGACCGTATCTACCGCCAACAATCATAGGAGCTTTGTCTTTGCCTGCGTAGCAAGCGCAAACATCAAGATACAGAGGTTCACCGATTGAACCGGGTTCTTTAGTTCTGTCAAGAACAGCGATTTTTTCGCAGGTTGCAGGAACAGCTTTTAAGAATGCTTCAACGGGGAAAGGTCTGTACAGACGAACTTTAAGTAAACCTACTTTTTCGCCTTTAGCAACTAAATAATCGATAGTTTCTTCAATTGTTTCACAAACGGAACCCATAGCAACGATAACTTTTGTAGCATCGGGAGCACCGTAGTAGTTAACTAATTTATAATCTGTACCGATTTTAGCGTTAACTTTGTTCATATATTCTTCAACAACAGCAGGAACATTGTCATAATATTTGTTACAAGCTTCTCTGTTCTGGAAGAAGATGTCGGGGTTCTGAGCACTACCTCTTAAAACGGGGTGTTCAGGATTTAAAGAATTGTTTCTGAACTCTTTAACAGCGTCCATATCAACCATTTCTTTTAAATCTTCGTAATCCCAAACTTCGATTTTATCTATTTCGTGAGAAGTTCTGAAACCGTCGAAGAAGTGTAAGAAGGGAATCTTACCTTTAATTGCTGCAAGATGAGCAATTGCACCAAGGTCCATAACTTCCTGAGTGCTGTTTGAGCAAAGCATTGCATAACCTGTCTGACGGCAAGCCATAACGTCGGAATGATCACCGAAAATGTTAAGAGCGTGAGAAGCTACGCAACGAGCACTAACGTGAATAACTGAGGGCAGTAATTCACCGGCCATTTTGTACATATTGGGTATCATAAGAAGAAGACCCTGAGAAGCTGTGTAGGTAGTTGTAAGAGCACCGGCTGCCAGTGAGCCGTGAACTGTTCCGGCAGCACCTGCTTCGGACTGCATTTCAACAACCTTTACAGGCTGACCGAAAATATTTTTTCTGTTGTCAACCGCCCATTCGTCTGTTACTTCGGCCATAACAGAGGAAGGTGTAATGGGGTATATAGCTGCTACATCAGTAAAAGCATATGACGCCCAAGCTGCGGCATTGTTACCATCCATGGTTTTCATTTTTCTTGCCATGAATATTTACCTCCTTATTTATCACCCTTAAGGGTGAGTTACTAACATTAAATTGGTTTTACCCAAATTCCATTATAATACATATTTCCCCTTTTGTAAAGCTTTTTTTTATTCAAGTTTGTTAATTTTATAACGAATAAATAAAATCCACAAATTAACCAAATTTTTATTTGTGGATTTTCACAAGCTTCAGATGCTGGAAGGGTTAATATCTTTGCCGTTTTTCTTAAGCTCGAAATGAAGATAATTGCCGTTTTTATCTTTGTAGAATTTATTTGTCCCCATTCCGCTTATTATCTGTTCTCTTGTAACATTTTCACCTTCTGAAACAAGGGTATCGGTTGAAAGATTTTCGTAAACCGAGCTATAACCCTCGGAGTGACTTATTATAATGGAAATTCCGAGAATTTTATCATTGATAATTTTTTCTACAGTACCGTCTTCAACTGCAAGAACAGGAGTGTTTTCTTCTGCATAAATATCCACTCCGTTGTATATTCTCCAGTCATCAAACAGAGAAGAAAAAGTAAGCTTGTCTCCCTTGTATTCACCAAATTCCTTTCCTGCTATCGGGCATATAGGCGTAAACGGATTTTTTGTAATAACTTCTTCGGGTTCGGCTGAAACCGGTACAATTTCTTCGTATACGGGAATAACTGCAGGCGGACTGGTTTCGGATATTTCTCCCTGTGGTACGGTTTCCGGTTCTTGGTTAACTTCCGGAGCGTTCAAAAGAACCGGCTGACTTTCTTTTTGAACTGTCATCACTGACGGAATCTGCTTTAAAGTAATTCCGAATTTGTACCACAGATTCATAAAAAAACAAACTGTTATAATTACGATAATTGAAAATACAATTAAAAATCCCGAATAAACCTTTTTAAGTTTGACTGACAGATTTTTCATAAACATCACCTCGTAAGGTTATTATTTCCTTATAAGTGATTTTTATACAAAAAGAGGGGATGCCTTGATGGTATCCCCTAAAATATTACATATTCCACTTTTTCATCATTGATTTTTCAAATTCAAGAATATATTTTGCTTCTTCGTCAATTCTTTCTTCCGAAGGATTGTCAATAAGGTCACGGAAAACGTGAATATCACGGCCAACCTCTCCGCCCATCATTACGAAAGGCTCGCATACAATGCGGTTTTTATAGGAAATTTCCGAAAGAGCCTTAAAAATTTCATCCCAGTCAAGATGACCTTTTCCGGGTGCAGTACGGTTGTTTTCTCCTGTGTGGAAGCTTGTAAGCTTGTCGCCTACAAGTCTTATTGCGTCACCGATGGAATTTTCTTCGATATTCATATGATAAGTATCAAGAAGAACCCCAATGTTTTTGCTGTCTACCTCAGCGGCATAGTCAAGTGCTTCCTGGGCTGTGTTGATAAGGCAGCCCTCGAATCTGTTAACAGCCTCAACGCAGTAGGTAACTCCGCAGTCTTCAGCGGTTTTGATTATGGAACGCATACTTTTTAAGCTGTTTTCAAGAAGCGGACGTTTGTCGTTTAAAATGTAGGGAGGAGTTCCCCATCCTGCATAACTTACACCGGAAAGAAGCTTTCCGTCCATTTTGCCTATCTGAGTTACAATTCTCTTAAGGTAATCCACACCGCCAAGACGAACATTTTCATCAGGAGAGGAAACATCATAGGCAGGATCAAGTCCAAGACTGTAAGTAAGCTCTATTCCAACTTCGTCAGCAAGAGCTTTTAAAGATTTTAATTTTTCATCGGACATTTCAAGTAAAGGCTGAGCCTGAAATTCTAAAACATCATAACCGATATCCGCTGCTTTTTTTATATATTTTGCGTGATCGGCATCCCAGTCTTTTTCCCAGAAATTCATAAAAATACCAAGTTTATTCATAATAATACCTCCTTATAATTTAACTATATCATATTTAAGATATTTTGTAAAGGCTTCAAAAATACTATCTGCGTGATGACCTAAAGTTGTGCTTACATGGTGTTTGTAGCCGCTTTCAGCCATGTAGTTTGCAACAGCGTTGAGATTTTCCTTTTCGACAACCTTTCCGCTGCCAAAGAAAGCTTCTTCAATGGGTTCATCGGTGAATTTTCCTTCGCTGACAAAACCGCATATTTTTCCGTTTTCGGTTTTTATGCTTCCGAATGTAATATTTCCTGCTTTGATTCTGCCTTTGTTTACACCTACGCCGGTTCCTTCACCAAAGCTTTTTCTGAACATCAGATGCTCGGTGATTTCGCCTTTTCCTTCCAGTAAAGACTCAGCAATAGGTCCGCAATGGAACAAAATTGCCTTGTTAGGATCATCACCGTAATTGTTGTTGTAATCAAGAAGCATTGCAGGCATATCAGCCGCAAGAGAAAGAGCTCTCATCATAATGGCATTGGTAATATCAACCTCACAGGCAGCAGCAATTCCGGCTTCGTTAAGCAGACAAAGACTTGTGCAGGGAGCAATTCCGAGAACTGTCTGGAATTCATTCCAGCAACGAACTGCAATTGAATTTAGATCGTATTCTTTTACAATATCTTCAAATGCGGACTGAACTTTTGCCATAATTTCAAGTTTTTCTTCAGGATAACCGGAAAATTCGGTAATTTCAAGTATCTGAGCTTTCTTTTCCTGAACTTTTTCAGGAGTAACTTTTTCTACTCTTGCAAAAACATCGCTAAGGTCGATTGTTTCGATGTTTATGCCTTTTTTCTGTAATGCAATTTCGTCGCATCTTACAGTTTTGAATGCAGTTGTTCTGGCGCCCATAGTACCTATGTTAAAGCGCTTCATGCCTTTTACCACACGACATACAGAAGCGAAATAAGAAAGGTCTTCAGAAAAATCCTTGCTTGACGGATGAACAACAAATTTTTTAGTAAGAGTAAAAGGGATATCTGCCTGACGTAAAAGATTACAGATAGCGAATTTTCCGCACATTGCATCACGTCTGTGTGCAAAATCCATCAATCCTATTTCATCGGGATAAGCCTGAACAAGAATCGGCACACCTGCATCCTGCAATGCCGCAATTGCTCCGTTTTCATCACCGAAGTTGGGAAGACAAAGAATTACACCGTCATATTTTCCTTCATTTTCTTTAAGAAATCTTGCATACTGTTTTCCTTCCGCAAGAGTTTCTACCGCACCGTAACGGGTTTTGTCCTCCTCCATACAGATGTAGTTAAAACCGGCATCTGTAACAGCTTTTGTAAGTTCTGCTCTTGCACCTGCCACTACTTCACCGGGGAAGAAGCCTCTGTTTCCGAAGAAAAGCGCAAAAGTAATTTTAGTTTTTTTCATATAAATAAGCCTCCTTATTTTATTTACTATAACGTTATAGTAACATGTTTGAAGCTTTTTGTCAACAGCTTATTGACAAAGTTGAAATAAAAATATAAAATAGAGAGTGTTTTAGGAGAATGATGTATGAAAAAAGTAACTTTAAAAGATATTGCAAACAAGCTTAATGTAACGGTGGGAACAGTTTCTCATGTTTTAAACGGAATAGATGATATATCTGTTGAAACAAAAATGAAGGTGCTTAAAACCGCCGAAAAAATGGGCTACGTTTCCAATAATTCTGCAGTTTCACTGCGTCTTGGAAAAACTAATACAATCGCAGTAATCGTGCCTGATATTTCAAATCCGCATATTGCGTATCAGATTAAGCTTATTGAAGATAAATTAAGGAATCTTAACTATTCTGTTATAATTTTAAATACCAACGAGGACGACAGCCTTGAATACAAGGCGATAACAACTGCCTTAAGTAAACAGGTTGACGGAGTGCTTCTGTGCCCTTGTCAGCAGAGCAGTAATGGAGTGGAATTTTTAAAAAAAATTGAAATGCCCTATGCACTGATAGGAAGATATTTTTCTCAAATTGATACAGATTATATCTGTGCAGATGATGTTAAGGGCGGATACCTTGCAGGAAAATACCTGATTGAAAAAGGCTGTAAAAATCCTCTTTATGTAGGCTCGTATAAATATATCGAAGTTGGAAACAACAGATTTGAAGGTCTTAAAAAAGCTTACGAAGAAGCAGGCATTACAATTGATGAAGAAAAATATATCCCCATAAGTCCTGTTTCGGAAAATATAAATGAGCTTACGGAAGATATTGTGAAAAAATATAATTTTGATTCTATTGTTGCATTTTCGGATATTATTGCTTTTGAAATTATGCCGGTTATAAATAAGGTAAAAAAAGTTCCTGTAGTGGGCTTTGATGCTATATCTTCACACCTTTATCTGCCTTTTTGCTATGCCAGTGTAGGAATGGTTAACAAAGGGTGGGCAGACAAAGCAACCGAAGTGCTTTTAGAAAAAATAAACGGTGAAAAGAGAGTTTTCCACGAGCTTATTGATGTAAAAATGTTTGAATTTAACATATAAAAAGGGCGTTAACGCCCTTTCAGACTGTCGAAAAAGTCCAGAAAAGTCTGGGCTTTTTCTGCGTTTTATGGTATAATATCCTTGGGTGATGAAATATGATGCAAAAAGGATATGAAAACAGATATCAAGTTGAGATGATAAGTATAGAGGACTTGGT
>JAFQLQ010000045.1 GCA_017414505.1 Clostridia bacterium | reverse complement strand
TTGGCGGAAAGCAGTGGCCGTGAGTCTTTCACCCTCTCCGTCACTTCGTGACACCTCTCCCAGAGTGAGAGGCTTTTCACCGGCACTTTTTCATTGATAAATAATTTTTCTGCGGTAGACCGACTTTTTCGACAGTCTGAAAGGTTGTTTGACTAAAATCAAACAACCTTTTTTGCATGCTACACAAGCCTCTCAATCAAATCCGCAATTGCAGAATCATTATTATCCCTTAAAACAATATCCGCAATCCCCCTGATTTCGGGATGTGCACTAATTGGTGCGGCAGCTTTTCCGGCACATTGTAAAAACTCGTAATCATTCATATTATCACCAACAGCAATAACATTTTTTATATCTATATTTTCATGTTTACAAAGCTTTTTAAGCATAGAGCCCTTACTTACTCCTTTACGCATAATATCGTAATATGCCGCATCGCTTCTCACACAGCAAATATCCGAAAAATACTCCGAAAACTCCTCAGAAAGAATTTTTTCAAAGTTTCTGTCAGTTGCAAAAAGCAGTTTATTCCACGGATACGGAACATTATCTACGTCAGTTATAACAAGATTAAAGCCCTCATCATAAACATGCTTTTCGATGTATTTATTACTGTTAACAAAATAAATATCCTCGTCCTTAAAAATTTCCGCACCCACATCCGGATACTTTTCAATAACACTCTTAATAAGTGCAAGCGGATTTCCCGTAAGGTAATCATTTATTATAACTTCACGTTTTTTTGCATCGTAAAGAACCATACCGTTAATGGTTATAATTGGCAGATTAACAGGTATCTGTTCTAAATACATCAAAACTCTGGACTGGATTCTGCCTGATGCAATGGAAAATTTGCCGCCGTTTTCCACAAAATATTTAATGGCATTAATATTTTTTTCCGAAAGCTTTTTCTCATCGTCAAGCAATGTTCCGTCCATATCGCTTACTATTATTTTTCCATCAAAAATCATTGTAACTCAAGCCTTTCAACATTATTCAACTTAAAGTATATCATTTTTTGTTGCCCTTTGCAAGTTTATGAATAAAATTAACCTAAAATGTCGTAAAAAAAACTGTTTTCATCTACTGTTTAAGACAAATTTTGCACCCATATGCGTGTATAATTTATATACTTACATATGAAAGGATAATTAAAATGGAAACAGTAAAAAAATTAACCGCAAAATCGGTTTTTCCAAAAATACGTTCCGAAAGTCTGACTTTGGGAATTTTAAAATTCACTTTGGCATTTCTCCTTGCAAGAATCCTTATCTTCAGCTCACTTTCTCCCTTTTCCCTGCCCTTTTTAATGGTTTTTAAGGGAAACATTTTTGTGTTTTTTGCCTCGGTTGCAGGCGTTTTATCAAATCCGCTAATTAACCCTTACAAGCAGGTTCTTACTATGTTCTGTACGGTTATTCTGGCTATTCTTACAAAAACGGCGTTCCCAAAAACCAACGAACAGAAAACTGCACCTCTTGTAATTTTCGCAACCAGTCTGATTTTTAACCTTATATTTATAATATTTAAGGAATTTACTCTTTACGATATAATTTTATGCGTTTTTGATGCTTTTATTTCGGCAGTTTTCTATTATATATTAAAAACCGGTGCTTCGGTTATGGAAAAATTCAAAAGCAGAAAATTGTTCACCGAGGCTGAAACTGCGGCGTTTTTAATACTTTTTTCTCTGTCACTTTCGGGAATAGGAAGCATTTCTCTGCCCTACGGTCTGCAGCTTGGAAATATAGCCGGAATTTACCTTGTTTTTTTAATTGCTCTTAACACCAATCTGGGATTTACAGCGCAGGCATCAACATTAACAGGTCTGGCAGTGGGACTTTCTGCGGAAAATACAGGTGCATTTATTGCCGCTTATTCCCTTTGCGGACTTTTAAGCTCTGTTTTTAAAAAATACGGAAAAATTGCTCTTATACTTGGCTTTGTTCTTGGAAATACAGTTACAGGAATTTTCATGGCGAAGGAAAGCTACCTTGTAATTTCCTTTGCTGAAATTGCAATTGCAGGAATTCTCACAGTTTTAACTCCCGATAAAAAAATAAGAAAGCTGTTTTTTCATCTTATAAATTCCTCTACCGAATACGACAAGGCAAACACCGTAAAGGAAATTTCCGCAAGCAAATTAGAAAAGCTTTCCTCCGCATTCCGTAAACTCTCGGAAACAGTTAACACCGAAATAGAAGAGGTGTCTAAAAACGAAAATGCCATTAATGCAATTTTTGACGATACTACCGATAAATTCTGCAAATACTGTTTTTTAAGAGGCAGCTGCTGGGTAAACGATTATGAAAACACCGCAAAAGTTTTCGTTTCTTCCGTTGAAAAAATTGACCAATCGGGAAAAATCACATTAAAAGACCTGCCCGATTTCTTTTTAAAAAGATGCGAAAAAGCTGAAAAAATAATAAACAATCTGCAAAATCTATATGAAATTCACCGTTTAAACGAAGCATGGCAATATAAAATTCACGAGCGCTCCAACATTTTTAAAGAGCATTTTTACGACCTTGGTGTTATAATAGACAAGCTTAAGGATGAAATAACAGAAAACCCCTACTTTGACAACGCAATTTCCTTAGAGCTTGCTTCAGAAATTGAAAAATCGGGTATAGAAGTTAAAGATTTGACGGTTATAAAAGACGGAGACGACAATACTCAGGTGGAAATAGTGCTTCATTCCTGCAATTTGCGTGGAAAATGCTTTACGTTAATTGCAGAAATTTTAGAAGATTATTTTGATGTGCCCTTTGAGAGGACAAGCGGACATTGCAGTTCACGGGAATGCCGTATCACCTTTAAAGAATGTGAAATTTACCGCCTCTCAAGCTCGGTTAAGCAGATTGCAAAAAACACCGGAGAAAGGTGTGGCGATGCTTATACGTTCAAAGCGCTTAATAACGGCTCGCATTTTATTGCTCTTTGTGACGGAAGCGGCAGTGGAAACAACGCTTTTAACTACGCAAAGGCTACAGTTCGTCTTCTTGAGGATTTTTTGAAAACGGGATTTTCAAAGCGGTCGGTACTTAATTTAATAAATGCAACTCTGCTTTTAGGACCTGACAAGGATTATTTTTCCACAGTAGATTTATTTGTTGTTAATCTTAAAAATCTCAATGCAGAATTTGTAAAAAAAGGTGCGGCGGCAACCTATATTTTAAGGGAAAACGGTGAATACGACATTATAAAAGGTAACAGTCTGCCTATCGGTATTGCAAAAACAGGCAGAGAGCAGGTACGAAAAATGCGGCTCTCCGAAGGAGATTTAATTGTAATGGCTTCCGACGGAGTTGTGGAAGCTATTGATAAAGAAGACTGGATAGTAGATGCAGCTCAGGCAGCAATGGTATTTGCCCCCGATGAACTTGCGGAAATAATCATAAAAATAGCTCAGAGTGCCGCAGGCGATAACAAAGATGATATGACAGTAATTGTTACAAAGATAGTACAAAGCACGTAGAAATGTATAAATTTTTCCTTTTCAGAAATAATATAATCAAACATTATTTTGAAACGGAGAAATCACATATGAAAAAAAACGGCGATAAATCCGATATTTTACTGGAATCCGAAAGAATTGTAAACGAGTACGCAAAAAAACTTTTCCAAATAAAAAAAGCAGAAAACTCCCTCTCAAAACTACCCCTTTATATGCTTATTCCGGGCGTAGGTTTGCTTGGTGCGGGAGTTTTTGCTGTTTTTAAGTTTTTTATGTAGGATAATATTTACAAATCCTTTAATTTAGGTTATAATAAATATAACAACCTTAAAAGGAGAACTGATATGAAAATTATAGCGGCAACCGGAAACGCCGGAAAAGTGCGTGAAATAAAGGCTATTCTTGGTGATTTGGGAATTGAGGTAATCTCACAGAAGGAAGCAGGAATTGACATTGATGTTGAGGAAACGGGAACTACATTTCTGGAAAACGCTTTTTTAAAAGCAAGAGCGGTTTATGAAATTTCCGGTCTCCCTGCAATTGCAGACGATTCCGGGCTTTGCGTAGATGCGTTAAACGGTGCACCCGGAGTATATTCTGCGCGCTATGCAGGCGAAAATGCCACCGATGCGGACAGAATAGCAAAGCTTCTTTCCGAGCTTGAAAACATAGAAAACAGAAGTGCTCACTTTACTTCTGCTGTTGCATTTGTTATTAGTGATACAGAAGAATACAGTGCAGAAGGTCACGTTTTCGGGCACATTTTACGAGAAACTAACGGAGAAGGCGGATTTGGCTACGATCCGATTTTTTATTCCGACGATTTAAAAAAATCCTTCGGCACAGCAACTGCAGAAGAAAAAAACACCGTAAGTCACCGTTACAGAGCACTGATGGGGCTTAAGGATATTCTTAAAGAGAAACTGTAATGTACATATATTATTATAACAAGGTAAAAGGGCACACCCGCAAAAATACCGACGAACTCATTAAAAAAAGCTGTATTCACCGTTTTGGAAAGACTTACGAAATTTTAAGAAACGAGTATGGAAAGCCATATTTGAAGGATTCGGATGCGTATATCAGCGTAACACACACCGATTCTACGGTGCTTATTGCCATCTGGGATGCTGAATTTGGAATAGACTGCGAAAAAAAAGACAGACTTATTAAAAATTCCGAAAAAATTTGCGAAAAATATTTTTCGCCCGAAGAAATCGCATACATTGGCAACAGCAACGAAAAATTTCTTGAAATATGGGTAAAAAAAGAAGCTTTTATAAAATTTTCGGGAAAAGGCTTTCGTGATATAAAAAAAGCCAAAACCCTTTCAGCAAGCGGATTTTACACAGATTTTTCTGATGAAGAAAATATAATTTTCACTTTTTCTGAAAAAAAAATAAAAAATTTTAAAATAATACGGAACTTTTAAAAAAAGTTTTCGTCTTATTTTCAGAAGGCACACAAAAAAGCCTTGAAAAATAAACAACTTACATAAAAGGAGAAAAATTATGAAAAAAAGAATTATTGCCCTTACAGCGGCTGCAGCATTAACACTTGGAGCAAGCGCATTTGCAGAAGATACCATAGAGCTTATCTCTGCAGAAGAAGTAACAATGGAAGATACTCTTCCCGTAATCAACGGAATGAGAATCGCAGGTATCGAAACTGTTGAGGCAGACGGCATTACAATGCTTCCCCTTCGTGCAGTTGCAGAAGGTCTTGGCTACACCGTAAACTGGATTGACGAGTCAAGAACAATCGAACTTACACAGGGTGCACAGTTTATAACATTTTCAATTGATGCTGATTCCTATGCTTTTTCAAGACGTGCTCCCATTGAGCTTGGAACTGTTCCCAAACTAATCGGTGAATTTACTTATGTTCCGCTTAACTTTATTGATGAAATTCTTGGCGGCTGCTATCAGAAAGCAGAAGACGGAACCTGGGAATTTGAAACTCTGAGCGTTGTAGACGTAACAAAAATCAACGAAGACGGTTCCTTAACTGTAAACGATATTGCACGCGGCGAAGTTATAGTAAAAATTGCTGAAGAAACCGAATTTTCCGGCGAAGCAAAATTCGAAGATATTAAAGAAGGAATGACAATTTCTGTTTCCTACTCCGATGCTATGACAATGAGCATTCCCCCTCAGGTTGCTGCAAGAAAAATCTTCCTTACAAATCTGCCTGTTGAAGAGGTTTCCGGCATTGAATTTGCAGGCGAAATCACAGAAGTTGGCGAAGGCTTTGTAACCATCGGTGATCCTGCAAAGGATGCAGATGCAAAAACTCTTAACATCAGCGAAGAAACCGTTATTGAAGGCGGAGAAGCTGCTGATTTAAAGGTTGGCGTTAAAATCTCCGGAACTCACGCAGATGCTATGACAAGAAGCCTGCCTCCTCAGACAAACGCTATAAAAATCGTTATTGAAAAATAGTATAAAAAATATCGGGACTGTCATCAATACGACAGTCCCGTTTTTATTTACTCTTCGATATGCTCCATTCCCATTTGTATAATTGTTCTTACATGGTCATCTGCAAGAGAATAATACACAGTTTTTCCTTCCCGACGGCTTTTTATAAGCTTTGCTCTTTTTAGTGCATTAAGCTGATGGGAAATTGCAGAAGCTGTCATATTAAGTGCTTCTGCAAGTCCGCAGGTACAGGCTTCCGTTTCAAAAATCACAAACAGAATCTTCATCCTTGTTGAATCTCCGAACATTTTGAAAAGCTCCGCCAGGTCAAAAAGCTTTTCATCCTCGGGCATATTTTCGTCAATTATTTTCATTAAATGCAGATGAGAACCGGTTTTTTCACATTGTTCGCTTATATATTTTTCTTTCATATTATACATCCTTTACATATAAAGTTCTGATTGCATTAAGCACTGCAAGTACCATTACGCCCACATCAGCAAAAATGGCTACCCACATATTTGCAATTCCAAAAGCTCCCAGAATAAGACAACAAAGCTTTATTCCGATTGCGAAATAAATATTCTGATAAACTATGCGCATACATTTTTTTGAAATACGAATTGCCTTTGCTATTTTTTCGGGATTGTCATCCATAAGCACAATGTCAGCGGCTTCTATTGCCGCATCCGAGCCAAGTGCACCCATAGCAATGCCAACATCTGCCCTGCCAAGCACAGGAGCATCGTTTATTCCGTCACCAACAAAAGCTACTTTTCCCTTTGTTTCCGCAAGAATCTTTTCAGTAAGCTCCACTTTATCAGCAGGAAGAAGTTCGGAATAAACCTCTTTGATTCCAAGCTTTATGGCAACTGCATCTGCCGTTTTTGCCGAATCGCCCGTAAGCATAACCATTCTTTTAATTCCGTTTTTCCAAAGGGCTGTAACCGCCGCCTTTGCAGTGGGCTTAACAGTATCCGAAATTACAATCAGTCCTTTATATTCGCCGTCAAGTGCGATATAAACAACAGTTCCGATATGAGAATTTTCCGGAATACTGATTCCAAAATCCATCATAAGTTTTGCATTTCCTGCTAAAACAGTTTTTCCGTCAATTTTGACTTTAACACCCCTGCCGCTTATTTCCTCCACATCCGAAACCCCGGATTTATCAATCTCATTCTTCCACGCCTTCACTATACTTTTGCTTATGGGATGGTTGGAATAGCTTTCTGCAAGAGCCGCAATTTTAAGCAGTTCCCCGGAGGATATATTCTCAGGATAAATTTCTGCAACTTCAAAAATTCCCTGAGTCATAGTTCCTGTTTTATCAAATATCACACATTTAACCTTTGAAAGTGCTTCAAGGTAATTTGAGCCTTTAACCAGCACACCTGCATTCCCTGCACCTCCTATTCCTGCGAAAAAACCAAGAGGAATGCTTATCACAAGTGCACAGGGACAGCTTATTACAAGAAATGTAAGTGCTCGGTAAATCCATATTCCAAAATCAGCAGGAAGCTTCAGAAAAGCCATTCTCACAAAAGGCGGCAAAACAGCAAGTACAAGCGCTGAAAAGCAAACCGCAGGAGTGTAAATTTTTGCAAAACGTGAAATAAAATTTTCTGAACGGGATTTTCTTGAGCTTGCATTTTCTACCATATCAAGAATTTTTGATACCGTTGATTCGCTAAACTCCCTTGTAGTACGGATTTTAATAAGCCCGGTAAGATTTATACATCCGCTTATAACCTCATCACCGCATTCTGCATCGCGCGGAACACTTTCGCCCGTAAGTGCCGAAGTATTAAGAGTAGTTTTCCCCTCAGTAATCACACCGTCAAGAGGTATTTTTTCACCGGGAAGAACAGTAACTATATCCCCCACTTTAATTTCATATGGGTTTACCTGAGTAAGCTTACCGTTTTCTTCAATATTCGCATAATCAGGACGAATATCCATAAGCTCGCTTATGCTTCTGCGGCTTTTTCTCACCGCATAACTCTGAAAAAGCTCACCTGTCTGATAAAACAGCATAACTGCCGTCGCTTCGGTGTATTCTCCTAAAATTATCGCTCCTACTGTTGCGGTCGCCATAAGAAAATTTTCATCAAAAGGCTGTTTGTTTAAAATTCCTCTTACCGCATTAGTTAAAATATCATAACCTATTATAATATAAGGAATCATATAAAGCGCAAACCTCAGCCAGCCTCGCACAGGCAGAATTGCACATATTATTGTAATAACCGCAGACGCGATTATTCTTTTTAACATTTTTTTCTGTTTTTTATTCATAATTAAAAATATATCTCACTGTCCCTCTCAACCTTTTTGCAGACTTCCGCAGCCTTTTTCATAACTTTGCCTACATCTGCACCGTCCTCAAATTCAACAATCATTTTAAGAGCCATAAAGTTGATTACTGCCTTTTTAACTCCCTCAATTTTATTTACAGCTTCCTCCATTTTGTTGGCACAATTTGCACAGTCTACTTCAATTCTGTATGTTTTTGTCATAAAATCAACCTCCACTTTTCACTACGATTGAACAATCGTTCAATCGTTTTGATATATAATAGCATATTAAGAAAAGTTTGTCAATATGTGTATTTTTAAAAATTTCATCTTTCATTTAATTACTAATTATGAACTAATTGTAAAAAAATGAAAAAATTCTCAAAAACCCCTTGACAAAAGCACTAAACAGTGATATCCTACAGTTGTTAGCACTCAAAACAAAAGAGTGCTAACACTTGAAAGGTTTGATTGCTAAAAAGGAGTTGGTAGTGTGGAATTAAGCGAAAGAAAACAAAAAATTCTTAAAGCTGTTGTTGATGATTACATCACTTTTGCTGAGCCTGTCGGTTCAACCCACATTGCTAAAAACCACCATCCCGAGCTTTCCTCGGCAACCATAAGAAACGAACTTGCCGATTTGGAGGAGCTTGGATACTTAGTAAAAACCCACACTTCCTCAGGGCGTGTTCCCTCCGAGCTTGGGTACCGCACTTATGTTGACAGCCTGATGAAAAAATACATGGTTTCAATGGAAGAGGTTGCCCGTCTTAAAGCGGAAATGGAGCATAAAATAAAGGAACTTGACTATTATATTAAAGAGGTATTAAATATTGCGGCAGGAAGCACCAACTTAACTGCAATTGCCACCTCTCCCGATTTCAGCGGAGGAACCCTTAAAAAAATTGAGCTTATGATGCTGGACAGTTTCAATATCCTCTTAATTCTGGTTACCGAAACAGACACTGTAAAAAGTCGCCCCATAAAGCTTAAATCTCCCGTTGATTTTGACTTTATTGCGGATTTAAAATCCGTTTTAAATACTCAGCTTGCAGGTCTCACCCTTGATAAAATAACCAAACAGAATTTTGAAGTTATAACCGAGCAGCTTGGCGGTAACTATGAAGCGGTAGCAAATATTCTTGAATTTGTTTATTCCACAATAAACGAAATGAACGAAAACGAAATCTACTTAAGCGGTGAAACCAATCTTCTGGGACTTCCCGAATTCAAGGATGTTGCAAAAGCAAAAAAATTCTTAGAGCTTATTCACGATGAAAAGAAAATAAGGGAAATACTTAAAAACAACTCCAAAGGCAACGTTTTAAACGTTGTTATCGGAAACGAGCAGGACAATGAGGATTTAGACCAGTTAAGCCTTGTTGTAACCACCTACAAAATATCCGAAAATGTAACCGGAGTTATGGGCGTTATAGGGCCCAACAGAATGGACTACTCAAAGGTTATTTCCTCATTGGAATACCTTTCAGAAAATATAAATACATTGGCTTTAAAAGCCCCCGAAAATGATAACAACGAGGTGAATAAAAATGGATGAAAACAAAAACAAAAACGAAGAAACCGTTGAAACTGAAGAAATTTCAGAAGAAGTAACCGAAGAAGTTTCCGAAGAGCCCGAAAAAAACGAGGCAGACGAATTAAAGGATAAATTAATGAGAACAATGGCAGAGTTCGATAACTACAAAAAAAGAACTCAGAAAGAAAAGGATTCTCTTTACCAGTATGCTGTTGGCGAAACGGTAGGAAAATTCATTCCCGTTCTGGATACACTTAAATTATCCTTAACTCACGACGGTGATGAAAACTTCAAAAAAGGTGTTGAGCTTACAGTAAAGCAGTTTGAAGAAACTCTTACAAAGCTGGATGTTACTGAAATTTCAGGTGTTGGCGAAATTTTTGATCCCAACCTGCACAACGCTGTAATGCACATTGAGGACGACAATTATAAAGAAAACGAAATAGTTGAAGTTCTGCAAACAGGCTATAAATTTAAAGATACAGTAATTCGCTATGCAATGGTTAAAGTTGCAAACTAAAAATGATAAAAATCGAAAGGATGATATATTATGAGTAAAATTATTGGTATTGACTTAGGTACAACAAACTCCTGCGTTGCTGTTATGGAGGGTGGCGAAGCTACCGTTATCCCCAACGCTGAGGGTTCCAGAACAACAGCTTCTGTTGTTGCATTCACAAAAGACGGTGAAAGACTTGTAGGCCCCGTTGCTAAAAGACAGGCAATCACAAACCCCGACAAAACTATTATCTCCATCAAAAGAGATATGGGTTCCAATACAAAGGTTTCTATAGACGGAAAAGATTATTCTCCTCAGGAAATTTCCGCTATGATTCTTCAGAAATTAAAAGCTGATGCAGAAGCATATCTTGGTGAACCCGTATCCGAGGCTGTTATCACAGTTCCTGCATACTTCAGCGATGCTCAGCGTCAGGCTACAAAAGATGCAGGTAAAATCGCAGGTCTGGAAGTTAAGAGAATTATCAACGAGCCTACTGCTGCTGCTCTTGCTTACGGTCTTGATAAAGACCACGAACAGAAAATTATGGTTTACGACCTTGGCGGCGGTACTTTCGACGTATCTATCTTAGAAATAGGCGACGGCGTATTTGAAGTTCTTGCTACAAGCGGTAACAACCGTCTTGGCGGTGACGATTTCGACCAGAGAATTATGGACTACTTAGTTGCTGAATTCAAGAAAGAAAACGGTATTGATTTAAGCGGTGACAAAATGGCTATGCAGAGATTAAAGGATGCTGCGGAAAAAGCTAAAATCGACTTATCAGGCGTTCCCACAGCTAACATTAATCTTCCCTTTATCACAGCCGACCAGACAGGTCCTAAACATCTTGATGTTACATTAACAAGAGCTAAATTTGACGAATTAACTGCTGATTTAGTTGAAAAAACAATGATTCCTGCAAGACAGGCAATGCAGGATGCAGGACTTTCTGCAAACGAAATTGACAAGGTTCTTTTAGTTGGTGGTTCCACAAGAATTCCTGCAGTTGTTGAAGCTGTTAAAAAACTAATCGGAAAAGATCCCTTCAAAGGTATCAACCCCGATGAATGTGTTGCTGTTGGTGCGGCAATTCAGGGCGGTGTTTTAACTGGTGACGTTAAAGACCTTCTTCTTCTTGACGTTACTCCCCTTTCACTTGGTATTGAAACTCTTGGCGGTGTTTGCACAAAATTAATCGAAAGAAATACCACTATCCCCACAAAGAAAAGTCAGGTATTCTCCACTGCGGCTGACGGTCAGACTGCTGTTGATATCCACATTCTTCAGGGTGAAAGAGAAATGGCTGCCGATAATAAAACACTTGGCCGTTTCCAGCTTACAGGTATTCCTGCAGCTCCCAGAGGAGTTCCTCAGATTGAAGTTACATTTGATATAGATGCCAATGGTATTGTTAACGTTTCCGCAAAGGATTTAGGCACAGGTGCAGAACAGAAAATTACAATTACTTCAAGCACAAATCTTTCCGAAGCTGATATTGATAAGGCTGTTAAAGAAGCTGAACAGTTCGCTCAGGAAGACAAAGCTAAAAAAGAAGGCATTGAAGTAAGAAACAATGCAGACAGCTTAGTTTACCAGACAGAAAAAACCTTAAACGAAGTTGGCGACAAATTAGACGCTAACGACAAGGCGGAAATCACAGCCAAGATAGAAGCTGTAAAAACTGCACTTTCCGGAACTGATAACGAAGCTATAAAATCTGCAACAGATGCTCTTCAGCAGAAGATGTATGAATATGCTCAGAAAATTTATCAGCAGAATCCCAATATGGATCCCAATGCGGCAGGCTTTGATCCGAACAATATGGGTGGTCAGCAGGGTGCTGCAAACGACGGTGCTTATGAAGCTGATTACAAAGTTGTAGACGACGAAGAAAATAACTAATAAAAGCTAAGGAAGCAGAAAAATTCTGCTTCCTTATGCCGTATATTAACGAGGTGAAAATATGGCAGAAAAAAGAGATTACTATGAAGTCCTTGGGGTTTCAAAATCGGCATCTGCCGATGAAATAAAAAAAGCTTACCGTAAGGTAGCAAAAAAATACCATCCTGATATGAACCCGGGTAACGCAGAAGCAGAAGCCAAGTTTAAAGAAGCAAACGAAGCTTACGAAATTCTGTCCGATCCCCAGAAAAAAAGCCAGTATGATACATACGGTCATGCTGCATTTGACCAGAACGGCGGATTCGGCGGCGGAGGCTTCGGAGGTTTTGACGGATTCGGCGGTTTTGGTGATATTTTTGAAAGTATGTTTGGCGGAGGTTTCTCCTCTCAGGGCGCAAGAAGAAACGGCCCAATGAAAGGCAGAGACCTTGAAAAAGTTGTTGAAATTACCTTTACAGAGGCCGCATTCGGTATAGATAAAGAGGTTACAGTAAGCCGTCACGAAAAATGCTCGGCTTGTAACGGTGTAGGTGCTAAAAACAGCTCCGACGTTCAAACCTGCTCCAAATGTAACGGAACAGGTCAGGAAAGAGTTGTTCAGAGAACAGTGCTCGGTCAGTTTGCAACCACAAGAACCTGTACTGCCTGCGGAGGAAGAGGAAAAACTATTAAAAATCCCTGTCCCAACTGCAGTGGTACGGGAATGGAGAGAAAAACAAGAAAAATTACCGTTGATATTCCTGCAGGAATTGATAACGGACAGAGAATTTCCCTTCGCGGTGAGGGCGA
Organism: Clostridia bacterium; assembly: GCA_017414505.1. GTDB lineage: Bacteria > Bacillota > Clostridia > UMGS1840 > HGM11507 > RGIG1932. The sequence goes on along the minus strand of JAFQLQ010000045.1, from coordinate 87,452 downwards.
AGCAGGTAAAAACGGCGGTCCCAACGGAGATTTATATATAGCAATTTCCATTAAGCCCCACGAAATATTTGAAAGAATCGGTAATGATGTTTACATTGATTTACCCCTTACCTTTGCGGAGGCGGCGCTGGGCACAAAAGCTATAATACCCACTATTCACGGCAAGGTTGAGCTTACCATCCCCGAAGGAACACAGCATGGCGACAAGTTTGTTATAAAAGGCAAGGGTATTCCCTATCTTCGTGGAATCGGCAAGGGAAATCAATATGTAACTGTTCAGATAGAGGTTCCCAAAAAGCTTACTCAGAAGCAGAAGGACATCTTAAAAGAATTTAAAGATACATTTGAACCGCAGAACCACTCCAAGAAAAACAAATTTTTAAACGCTATTAAAGATTTATTCAATTGAGGTAACTGATATGTACTGGTATGAAATAACGCTCGAAACAGATGCAGATAAGCTTGACGAAGGAATACTGTTTTTCAACAATCTTGATATATGGAGTCTTAATATTGACGATCCCAACGATATGATAACACATCAGAATCAGGTAAGATGGGATTACATTGATGAAAAGCTTCTGGAACGTGATATGACAAAAGCACACGTAAAATACTACACCGAGGATGAAAACGAAGCACTTGAAATACGCAAAAAAGCAATTTCTGATGGTTTTTCCTGTTCGGTTGATAAGTTAAAGGCTGAAGACTGGGAAAACGGCTGGAAAAAGTATTACAAGCCTTTTAAGCTTGGTGAAAAGGTTGTAATTATTCCTGCATGGGAAGAATACGAGTTAAAAGACGGTGAACTTCCTGTAATTTTAGACAGCGGAATGGCATTCGGCACCGGAACACACGAAACCACAAAAATGTGTATCGGATTTATTGAAAAATACATTTCAAACGAAAGCAATGTTCTTGACATCGGAACAGGCAGTGGAATTTTATCAATCTGTGCAGCACGTTTCGGCAACAAAAACATAACGGCTATTGATATTGACGAGCTTGCAGTTAAAATTGCAAAAGAAAACGTTGAACTCAACGGTTTTTCCAACGAAATAAAGGTGCTTCAGGGCGATTTGTTCAAGAAAATTACCGGCAAATACAATGTTATAATCGCAAACATTGTTGCAGACATTATAAAAGAGCTGTTCAACGGAATTGATAATTTCCTTGCAGAAAACGGACTTTTCATTACTTCGGGAATAATAACCGAAAGACGTGACGAGGTAGTTTCCTACGCCGAAGAAAAAGGCTTCGTTGTTTTTGACGAAAACGAGGACGACGGATGGACTGCGATTGTATTTAAAAAGAGAATATAATAATAAGGGGCTGCAGCAACTTGATTTTTAAAAAATCAAATTGACTGCTGCCCCTTTTGTCATTTGGGATATTTAATTTCTAAAAAAGTCTTCCTGCAAGAATAAACAAACTATTATCAACCGACCAAATATGATAAAGTTTCTGTTATATTCTTTTTATTACAGCATTAACACAATCATTATTTGTCTTATTCAAAAGCATACCAATAATCCGGCTCAAAATTTCCTTTTATACAATCCTTATCACATATTGCTATTCCGTAGCCTTCTTTTCCGCTTAGATAGCTGTTAAATTTTTCGCTCATATAGTAAATTTCGCCGTTATCGTTTTCAGGATTTTGATCTTTTTCAACCTTAAGATGCGAATATCGGAACACCATTCTCATAAGTCTTACATTGTTTCTTGCAAGCTTAGTTTCAGCTGTTTCAAGAGCTTTTTCATACAAAGTGTAAACTTTACTTAAATCTATATTTTTTATAAGATATGTGCTGGATTTTTCTATATCACATTGTCCGTCTACAATATTTTCACCGTATAAAATGATCTCTTTAATTATTTCACTTGCGCTGCCAAAAATTTTACAAAAGCGTTCCATATTATCGGCAAGCGAAAGTGCTGTGTCGTATGCAGTTCGACCGTAAGTATAATAATTAAAAACATTATTCCACATATTAAAAGTTTCAAACTGCGTACCAAGCCCTTTTATTCCTTTTTCACAAAATCTTTTGCAAATTGCCTGCATTTCGTCCGCAACCGGCATCCATTTCTGAAAAGCACCGTAATTTCCCATCAGATAATCATAGTAAACAACTTCGGCACCTGAATTTTTCCATTTTAAAATAACATCTTCATATACAGTTCCGTTAAGACAGCTTCCATCCGGCTTTCCAACCTTTCGCAATCCGCAGGAATGCCATGTTGCCTCATCTATAATAACAGATGATGATATTTTTTCAGATTCACAATCCAGTATATCGCCATAGGCAATCTGGTCGATTTTAACTTGTGGCTTCACACTGTTTACAAGCCTTGCAACCGAATCAACAAAGTATGTATAATTGGCTGTTTTGGAATATTTCTGACATTCGGAACACATACAATAAGTGCTGTTTCCGTCGTTTGGCCATAGACAAATAGTGTCTGCCTGAGGATTTTTCTCCAGCCAGCTTATTATGTTTTTGGCAACGGTTTTAATTCCTTCTTCGTTTCTTGCACACAGTATGAACTGTCCGTTATAGTCACCTTTTTTCATGAAATGACGTGTACCGTCAGGAAGCAGCTTATAATACTCAGGATGAGTTTCATAATATTTTTCCGGAAAATACTTGTTACCTTCCGGCGGCAGAAACAATTGAGTTGATTCGTGATGACCAACACTGAAAACAATACCTCTTTTATTTGCTTCTTCAAGCATACCATTGATTTTATAGCCTTCATAAATGCTCGCCCAAGTTAAAATACGGTTATAACGATTTTTGCAAAGCCAGCTTATAAATTGCCCGTTTAACTCGTGATTTGGATCTGAAACCCAACTGTCATACTGCACAATAGCTGTTCTGTAAGGAACATCAGCACAGGATTTTACATAATTTATATCCTTAATTTCGATTATATCAGTTTGCGGAATAAATTCTCCGGCATCAACTCCCTGCTTACTGTAAACCGCCAGGCTGCAGCCAAGAAAACGTTCCAAGAACTCATAAACCGCATAAACTGTTCCTCTTTCCATAGCATCGTTGCTTCCTGCGAGCAAGAGAACATTTTCTTTTGAATAGATCAAAAAGCCTTCAGGGCCGGGAACAATTTCATTAAATTTTTCTTTTGTAATAATTTCTTTCGCAGCCTTGTTTCTTTCGGGACCACCTATCAGTATTCTTTTTTCGCAGCCGGACATTTCACCAAACTCTGCACAGCTGATTTTCTGAATATATTTTTTTAATTCGTCCGCAGCAAATTTTTCTCTTAAAGTTGGATTTTCAGGTAAAATTATCTGACATAAAAATTTTTTGTTTTCTGTAATTTTCATTTTTTATCTCCTGTCGATTCATATTCTCTGTACTGCTTTGGTGTAATTCCTACGTGTTTTTTAAACGTTCTGTTAAACGAGCTTGTAACCTCAAATCCGACTTTCACAGCAATTTTATTTATTGGTTCGTCAGTATTTTTCAACAGCTCTTTTGATTTTTCTATACGATAACCAAGAATATATTCTGCCATTCCTTCACCAATTTCATTTTTAAAACTGCGGGATATATGATAAAGAGATACGTGAAACATTTCCGCAATCATACTTACGCTCATATCAGGATCAGAATAATTTTTATGAATAAACTCTTTTATTTCTTCCAGTCTGTAATTTTTTAATTCTAAATTATTTTGATTATTTGCACTGCAAATTTCTTTAGCACATTTTATAATTTCAGCTTTAACCTCATTGGGATTTACATTTTTAAAACCATAGGCAAACATAGTCCACAAACTGTTGTTTTCACTTATTGTCATGTCATTCTTCTCGGTAAGATTTTTTATAAGCGTGCCAGTCATTTCCACAACAAGAAGTCTGAACATCGAAGCATTTATCTTCAGTTCACCAAGATTCTTTTTAAAAACATTCTCTATGATTTTAATTACACCGTTTTCATCACCTGAAATCAGCATATGGGTGATAAGTCGCTGTGTTTCCATACTGTACTCATAACGACGTGAGCCACATAAAAGCTCATCATAAGTAAAAATATATTTATCATTATCAAGCAGACAGAAATTAGAAACCTCATACGCTTGCTCATAAAGCTCGGGAAGCTTTGATATGTCATCAGTAACCTGACTAAATGCACCTTTAAATCTAATCTTAAGCTTTTTATTAAGAAAATTACTTGTGTAAACCGCTTTATTTATTATATTTTCATAGCCGGAATTTTCTCTGAAGGAAATAACACAGGCACAAAGCTCGTTTATTTCACAATAATTTGTAACAGCAACGCCCTCTAAAAGCTCAGAGAATACATTCTTTATTAAAAACTGAACCATAGCCAGATTATCATCTGTAATCTCATCGCCTATTGCTCCTGCTTCCTGCACATCAAACACAGCAACCAGAAAATATTTATCAAAGAAATTTATTTCGTTTGCACGCAGCACTTCACTTTTTGTATCTGTTAAGCGAATACCTCCGAGTAAAATCTGTGAAATAACATTTTTCTTAAGTTCACGTTGTTGTTTATCGGATTTCTTTTCAATTTCCTTTTTGTTTTTTTCCAGTTCTTCAATAAAATTCCATATATACTGATATTCAGAATCAATATTATCAGCATTCTCACCTTTTTGCAGTTTACGAAGAAGTGCACTGAGCGGTCTGTAATTGGCATTTGTGAAAGCATATGCTAAAATACCGCTGGCAAGAATACATATTAAATAGCATAAAACAAAGCATATTTTAACAAAATTTACGGTTTTTTCATAGCTGTTTCTTAAAATGCTGTAAACATATTTAAAATCAACAACTGAGGATGAAGTATAGTGAATCATATAATAATTCTTATCTATTTTATGTAAAAAAGATCCTTTTTCACCTTCAAATACTCCCGAAGCATCACCTTCATTAAATCCAAACAATCCTTTTCCGTTTCCACTTAAAATATATACTTTATCTCCAGAACTGGATGAAATTTCTTTAAGATATCTTTCAATTGATTCCGTATCAAATTCTATAATTACAGCCGTTTGAGATTTCTGCGGATATGACGGCTCCTGACCGATGTAAAACAGAGTTGATTTTCCCGTATTTGAAACAAGAGTTAAAAATCTGCTTGCCTGATTTGAAAAAACATCATTTAGCCATTCTTCACAAGATGAATAATACGAGGAAAAATACATACTGTAAGTAAGCAATGTATCGCTTTTTCCGAAAGAATCAAAACAGCTGTCTTTCCCTGAAATCACTACTATGCATTTTTCCACAAAACTGCTGTTTGCCACGCAGTTTGAAATATTATTAATAATATCAAGTGCAAAATCATTTTTTCTGACAATATCCAGATTAAATGCATTCTGATAAACCTTGACAGAATTTGAAGAAAGAAGTCTTGAAGCAGACTTCTTTGCATCTTCAAAATTCGCATCTATATTACTCCGTATATTTTCAATCATACTAATATCGGCTTTTTCTCTTTCGTTTTCAAGAACACGTTGTGCAACTCCGCTTCCGAAAAGATTTACAAGCATTGTGATTAAAATAATGGTAGCATAACTTACAAGCAACAAATAATATTGCCTTTTACTACGTATTCTCCAACCTATTTTTTCGGATATCTTATTTAAGATACGCATAGATTTTCCTCTCTTTGTTTAAGCTCTATCTGTTTAAATATCTCTCATAAGCGTTCTGATTAATTTCAAGGTAACGCTCAATGCCTATCTCTTTCAATTCTTCAACAAAAGAGTCGTAATTTTCTATAGGTTCTGTTCCGCATACAAATTTAAATACCATTTCTGAAACATAAGTATCTATATCTGCGCTCAGAGCCGCAAATTCTTCACTCTCTTCAATAGTAGGAGTAATGGGAGGCATTAGATGCTTACGGGCATCCTCAGTTACACCTGACCAAGTTTTAAAAGCTTCTTTCTGACGGTCATATTCGTAATACTGTTCCAGATATTCATCTTCTGTATTAAATCCGGGAGATGCGGCAGTAGCACGACAATGCTGCTGAAGCATTTCACTAATACTGTAACCATCGGGATTTTTAAGAATTGTATCTGTATAAACAGGCTTTCCGTCAACCATAGTATAAGTTTCGCCCTCTACACCAAAGGTAGAAAGCATACGGCCTTTTTCTGTGTACCAGTTATCAGCCCATTTTGCCGCTGTTTCAGGATCCGTACAAGCAGATGTAATAGAAAGCGCTGCACCTGCAAGAACATCTGATTCAATAGCTGCAAAATTAACTTTGTCGCCTTTATTCATAACAGGATATGGTACGCCCACAAGATCAAATTTTGGATCTTGCTGCTTCATCATAGTTAAGTATTTTCCTATTGAACCTCCAACATATCCGAAAAATGCGCCTGTATAACCATTTGCAACCTTTGCTTCAATTGCACTTGAACTATTGGTGTTATAATCGTTATCAATAATACCTTCAGCATACCATTTATTCATAAGCTGAAGCCATTCTTTATATCCATTCTCCATAGGCCCGAAAACAACTTTTCCATCACGTATATAAAGACCTTTACCCACATTAAACGCAGTATTGAAAGCATTTGTAAGCTCGGAAGATGACATTAATGAAGCATCTGCTGTAAAGGGAGCTGTTGCACCTTTCTTTTCTTTAAATGCACGAAGAACAGTTTCCCAATCCTCAATTGTTTCGGGAACAGAAAGTCCAAGCTCATCAAGCCAGTCTTTGCGGATAATAGGGCCACCAAAAATACGGTAAGAACCTGTATTCAGTGCAGGAAAACAGAAATAAGCACCACTATCGGTTTTTACTAATTTTTCGTAATTCTCATCACTTTCAATCATCTTTTTTACATTCGGTGCAACTGAATCAAAAAGATCGTTAAGTTTTATTATAACATTATCTTCCAAAGCTTTTTCCGCACCGCCTGCATAAGAGTTCCAGTTATATTCTATAAAATCCGGAAATTCTCTTGAAGCCATCATAAGAGTAAACTGTTCGCTTACCTGTCCTGCAGCAGGATGGATAAATTCGATATGTATTCCTGTTTCCTTCTCCATCTGCTGATACATTTTTATTTCACCCATTGACTGATATACAGAAACTATTCCGGCTGGCATATTTGCCCAATAGGTAAAGCTGTTTTTTTTCTCATTCTGTACGGTTTCATTTTTTTCTCCGCACCCTGCCATTCCAAGCACCATTATTACACACAATGCTCCGGTAATAATTTTTTTACATTTAGACTTCATTTTTTTCTCTCCTTTTGATAAATTATATAGTATCATAATTTCAGATTTTTCTCAAGTGAAAATTTAACCTTTAACTGCACCTATCATCATACCTTTTACAAAATATTTCTGGATAAAAGGGTATACACAAAGTATAGGCAATGTTGCAACTATGATAGTTGCATATTTTATACTTTCGCCAATGCTGTATTTATCCGAACCCATTGAGCCTTCCATCATTGATTCGGTGGAATTCAGAAGTAAAATTTCTCTTAAAATAAGCTGAAGAGGATATTTTGATTTTGTACGTATGTAAATCATGGCACTAAACCACGAATTCCAGTGAGCAACTCCGTAAAAAAGAATCATAACTGCTATAATAGGCAGCGAAAGCGGCATAATTATTCTGAACAGCACAACAATATCATTTGCTCCATCAATTTTTGCCGATTCTTCAATGCATTCTGGAATTGCCGCAAAATTTGTTCTCATAATCAACAGATTATAGGTGCTTATAGCGCTCGGAATAATAAGTGCCAGCAAAGAATCACCAAGGTTTAGTCCCTTATATATAAGCAAATATGTAGGAATCATCCCTCCGCTGAAATACATTGTAAAAATCATCATATAAGAAAGAAATTTTCTTATGGCAAATTTCTTTCTTGTAAGAAGAAAAGCACCAATGGATGTCAACAGTATATTTATTGTTGTTCCGGCTAAAACAACAATAATAGTTGTTCGATAGCCTGAAAGGATATTGGGATTCTTAAACACCATTTTATATGCTGCAAGACTGAATCCTGCCGGTTTCAAAAGTACCCCTTCATGTCTCATAAGTGCTCCGCTGTCTGAAAGTGAAGCCATCACAACATAATAGAAGGGATAAAGAGTAACACAAATCATAAGAAGCATAAATATTATGTTTAATACATCAAATATTTTTTCGCTTGTAGTTTCTTTTTTTACCATAATATCCACTCCTTAAAATAATGATGTTTCGCTGAATTTTTTAGACAGTGAATTAACCGCAAACAACAAAATGAGATTAACAACCGACTGAAAAAGCCCAACCGCTGAAGAATAGCTGTAGCGCGAGCTTCCAAGCCCCATCCTGTAAACATATGATGATATAACATCTGCCGTTTCGTATGTTCCCGAATTATAAAGCAGAATAATTTTTTCATAGCCTACACTAAGAAGTTGTCCGCATCTTAAAATAAGCATTGTTATTACTGTTGGTGCAATACCGGGAAGTGTAATATGCCACAACTGTTTAAAACGCCCTGCTCCATCAATAACTGCTGCTTCATAAAGTTCCTGATCAATCCCGGAAAGTGCCGCAAGATAAATAATTGAGCTCCACCCTATTGATGCCCAGATATTTGTTCCTATATAAATAGGTCTGAAATGTGCTGCACTTCCCATATAATCCATCTTTTTTCCGCCAAGTGAAACAATCAGCTTTGTTACCAGTCCATCACTTGAGAAAAAATCAACTATCATTCCACAGATGACAACCATAGATATAAAATGCGGAAGATATGTAATTGTCTGAATCGTCTTTTTAAAATATGTATTTTTAACTTCGTTTAAAAGAAGTGCAAAAATCACCGGTGCAGGAAAACCAAAAAGCAAATCATAAAAACTTATAAGCAAGGTATTTATCATTGTACGGGCAAAATACCGTCCGTTAAAAAATTCAATAAAATACTTGAATCCAACCCAGTTACTTGCAAGAATGCCTTTTGACACCTGATAATCTTTAAATGCAATTACAATACCAAACATAGGACCATAGCAAAATATAAAATAATAAAGTATTATTGGTATTGCCAGGATATAAAGATATTTATTGCGTATTATTTCTTCTTTTATGGAGATAACAAGATTTTTTTTTTCTTAATTTTGATAATATTGTCATTCAATTTCTCATTCCTCCGTTATTACAAAAATTTCATTAGCCTGATAAAATCTGAATCTTCCGAAAACATAGCTGCCTTTTTCTATATCATGAATAGTGCCTGCAGTAACCTTGTTTGTACGTTTATTATACAAATAAACATTTTCCAGACGTATTGCAGTATCAAAAGCACCCTTTTCCGTTCCGTAATCGATTACTATTCTGCCCGTTTCGCTGTCAACATAATAAACTTCACCTGCTATGAACGCTGCATTTAAATACTTCCTGTCCTTTGCAAACTTCTGATAATCTCCATCAGCAGTATTGTAACGCACATTAATTTTTGAAAGATATCCATCGTTATCAAGCATAAACTGAATTATATCACCTTTTTGAGGCAAAATTGCCGGCATACTCTGATCCTTGGTATAAATTTTCATATCAAAACCCTTATAAGAACCTTCAACCATATAGCAAAGATTCTTCTCCTTGTTAATAGCAGGATATGTTTTATAAACAAGCATCAGATTTGAAACAGGATTTATGTTAAAGGAACTTGTGGAAATAACAACTGCGCCGGCACTACCGTTCTTTTCCATATCATATGCCAGAATATTTTTTACTGCTGCATCGCCAATTAGTTTATTAAAAGCAACTATCTGAAAATCCTCCGCTGATGAATTTTCAGGAACACAGAAAATTTTTGTGTTGCCGTCCAGATACACAAGATTTTCCAACGAACGTGTTGTATCTCGGAAAAGTGCAGACGGAATTTCCGCTTCAAGCCTGAACGTTCCGTTCTTTTGAGCCTCTTCGGCTTCATCCGACCATTGTACAACTTTTTTTGGTGTAAAAATACGGTTTATTTTTCCGTCGTTATCCACATTATAGCATATCAGCATTCCGCCGTCTGTGTGTTTCCCCGGAAAGCTTTCTTCCTTTAATGCTTTAAATACCATACTGTCACTTTTGGATTCATCGTTGAAATTCAGTTTTTCTTTCATAAACAAAGTAACCCAACGGTTATTTTCCGTAAAAATTTTAAGTTTATAGCCGTCAAGCTTATCTTCAGCCATAGCATATAAGTATCCATAAACAATATCCTTGACAGCATTTGATGCAACAACCTCATTAAATGCATCAATATAGAAAATTCCGGTTATACCTGCAGAAAGCTTATGCAGCATCTGTCCGGATATTTTATAGGTTGTTTCACCTATTACAATATAATCTTCTCCAATTGCTTCAACAGTACCTTCCACCTTATTATCGCTTACAAGCAGCACTTTTTTATTACGTCCCTCGCCTGTGGATTTTGCCATTAATACAACGTTCCATTCATGCAAATCCTCAGCAGTAATTTTTTTACCGTTTTTAGTTATAAAAACATCAAATTCGTCATATGTTCCATCTAAATTCTCTGCTGTTTTTCCGTATTTAAACGCAAGCATACCGCTCATTTTGGAATATCCGCTTACAACAAAGGTTTCGTAGGAAGTAACCGAAATAACCTCATATTCTCCGTCGTTATCATTATCAATAAAAGTTACGTTGCCTTTATAAGGAGAAAGCAATGCATCTGTCAGTTTTGCCTGCTTTCCGTTTATAACAAAGGATACAGAACGGGGAATTTTTATTTCTTTGGTTTTGTCATCAATTTCATATGAGAGACTTTCTTTTGTTGTGCTTTCAGGAATTATATCTTCTGCATCAACAGTTAAGGTAGTATTTCTTCCACTTTTACCGATATATACGATATAATTCAAATCGTTTTCTGTCTTATAATAGCATTCAACATCAAATCCCAAAAGGTTACTTTCACCGTAATAGGTTACACCGTCAATAACTATTCTTCCGGGTAGAGTTCCCTGCTTTGAATAAAGAGAGGTATAGGCATCTGCTTCCAAAACACCTTCAGCTTTCAGTATTTTAAGTCTTTCGGAAAGCAACGTGGCATTTTTTTCAACTTTTAATGTTGTTCCCTCGTAACTGATTTTATCAGATTCCATAATATCGGTTTCAAGTGTGTTTAAACCCGCTTTCATTGCATCTCTTACAGAAAGAACATCATTATCAGAAGCATTTACACCATCAAACAAATCAAGACTATCTGCCATTATAAGATACCCCGCAGGATATCCGCCTTTTTCCTCTGCAAGCGCCTTGTAACCCAAGGTGGTGACAAAAGCTTTTGCCGCCTGCGAAACAGTTACCTCTTCCAAAGGAGAAAAAGTATTTGCTCCGGTACCTGAAAGAATACCTGTTTTATATGCGGTTAAAATATATCCACATCTTTTTTCAGTTGCATCTACATCACCAAACGGACTTTCCTCCGCTACATTTTCTGCTTCAAGTCCCGACATTTTAACTACAAATTCAGCAAGCTGTGCTCTTGTGATATTTCCGTTTGTCTGTTCGTCTGCAGCTATAATACCAAACGCCGCAAGCTTTTCTTCTACAAAATTATCCACATCATTTTTATCCTGTCCGGCAAAAACCACAAAAGACGGAATAGCTGTAATAGCTGATAAAATTAAACATAATATTCTTTTTTTCATTATTCCGCCTCCTTAGCTGCAAATATAATTTTGGCTGCTTCCGCACGGGTAGCATTATTTTTCGGAGCAAATTTTCCATCTCCGATGCCGTTTATAATACCTTTACTGCGCATTGTATAAACGGCATCCTTTGCATAATCCGAAATTTCAGAATCATCCAAAAATTTATCTCCGGTTGAATTTTTCATATTAAGTGCACGGTATAGCATAACCGCCATATCCTGACGTGTTATAAAATCATCTTTTCCAAAGCTTCCGTCTGTTTTACCGAATAGTATTTTATTTTCATATGCCGCCGCTATATAAGGATAACTCCAGTCGTTTTTATTCACATCATTGAAATTACATTCCTTATCAAGCGGCAGTTTAAGAAGCATAACAAACATCTTTACAAATTCTGCTCTTGTAATTTCATCTGCGGGACGGAACTTTCCGTCAGAAGGCTTTGAAATTATTCCATCATTGTAAATGGAAATTATTGCTTCTTTTGCCCATGAAACCTCTTCAATATCGTTAAAAATTTCAACAGAGTTCACAGTATTGCCTGCAAGCAGACTGTTATCTACATTAACATATGATGCTTTACCACCTGAAGAGGAGCCGCCTCCGCCACCGCCTCCCGAAGAACCGCCGGGAAGAGGAATTATCAGTATTGGTTGCATCACACTGTTGAAATTTGCACGGAATTCTGAAAAACTTGTATAGGTTTTTCCGGTAAGAATTATGTTCTTTTTGTTTTTATCCTCTTCCGAAAGTTTTTCATAATCATCAGCATAAGGACTGCCAAAAAGTATAATATTCTTATTTGCAACCAACAAATCCGACAATTCTGTACTCATACAGGAATTAATCTTTTTAAAGAGTTTTTCGGCATTTGCCGCTGTTTCAGCTATCTTTGTATAATCGGCATAAGGTTTTTGCTCGTAAAGAACTTCTGCAATTACTTTATATCCTAATTCTCCTGATATCCACAGAGCATTTTTATTTTGTTCAATCAATACTTCTGTTTCAGACGGCAGTTTTGAATTAATCGCATTTTTAATTTCTTCCATCGCCGTTTCGGAAAGATACTGTACAGTTTTTGATGCACCTTTTCCCTTTCGAGGTTCAAGAGAAAGCGTATAATTTCCCTCAGAAATAATATTTATCGGAAGCTGTATTTCAATTTCTTCTTTATCTGAAATTAAAACATCGCTGAAAACAATTCCGGTATCATTTTTTATACACAGATTAATTGTTACCGGTATTTTGCCCTTCAGATTTCCTTCAACCGTAACCTTCTCTTTTTCAAGCATGGCATGAGTAATGGTTATTTCCGTTTCGTTCTCACCAGTAACATCGGTGGGGAAAATCTGTTTTGCACCGTCCTGTGAAATTTCAAGATAACCGTTGTGCAGAAGCTTTCCATTTTCATCGGTTACATATACTCTTGCCAGCTCTGCATCGCCCAGAGTATAATCAATAACATATTCATCGGACTTTTTTGCCTGTAATGTTTTTTCAGTTTGAGTAAACAAAACGGATCCATCTGCTTTTGAAGTTACAACATTAATAATTACTGTTTTATCCGTATTTTCCGGGTTTGCAGCAACAATGTCAATTTTACCGTCTTCATTTTTTGAAGGAACAGCAGTATGAAGTTCTTTTTCAATCGTTTTAAATGTTAATGATGTATCTGTTGCAAACCCGTAAATATCTCTTATTCCATGACCGCTTACGGTATAGACCGTATTATAATCCAGATTTTCAACAGTTATAGTAATTTCTTTCCCATCTGCCTTAACATCAAATACCGGAGCAGTTTCACCTCCGGTTATATCGAACAATAAGGAGTCCTCTGCAATTACATTGTTAAACCCGAGCTTAATTACAACCTCCTTTTGCGGAACATCCTCTGCCAAGTTTTCAGGATAGGATGAAATCATTTCAAGAGGTTCCGCTATATTATTGTTAAGACGAACACTGTCAAAATAAAGGACAGTTTCAGAACTTGCATCAACATCAGACGCGTTCCACTTTCTTGCATCGAAATCTATTTTTTCCATGTCGGAAAGATCAGGAGAATAACGCTGTGTAAAATCTGTCAACGGAATGGAAACAAGCCTCCACCCTGTCCAGTCAACATTAAAAGCTTTTAAAATAAATCCCTGACGATTATTTTCGTTTCTTGACTTTGAAAATGCCGCAACATTTATGGTAGAGCCGGTTGCTTTTTCCGAATAAATCCAGGCTTCAAAATTGGTGTAATCATTAAAATTTATACCTGAAACATCAAAACTGACAATAGATTTAGTATTTGTGCTCTGCCATTTTCCTGACCATTCATAGTTTTTGGTAATTGTATTATCTGCAGTTAAAACCTTATAAAGATCTTTTTCCACAGCTTTTTCTGAAGAAAACGCTGCAATAAGCCCCGGCTCTGTAATCTCGGGTTCTTCTTCCGGTTCCGAAGTATCTTCATCACCGGCCTGATTTACCGAAAACCAAATTTCTTCAAAACGCAAAACAGTCTCCTCATTTGCGGCAGTGTCAGTTATTTCCCAACTTCTGGCATCAAAATCAATTCTTTCGATGCTTGTCAGGTCAGGAGTGTACGATTTTGAAAAAGTGTCAATCGGGATTGAAAAAAGCTTCCATCCTGTCCAGTCAACATTAATTTTCTTCAGAATATGCCCCTTCTTGTTGTTCTCATTTCTGGAATTTGAGAAAACAGCAATATTAATCGTAGAATTCGTCGCTTTTTCCGAATGAACCCAAAAATTAAAATATCCGTAAGGTGTTATATCTGCATTGGCAATGCTAAAAAACTGAATAAGCTTATTATCTGTAGTTGTTTTTTCCCATTTTGCACTATATGAATAGTTGTGTACAACCGCTGTATCCGCCGTTAATTTATCAACCGAAGCCTCTGCCTCAGTTGATGTTTTCAATACAATAAGTTGATCGGAAGCGCCTGATACACCACCGGTCAAGAGTGCTGTCAAAAGTAACACAGCCAGAAATCCGGCTATATATTGTCTGTATTTTTTCATAATTCCTGCCTTTCCGGGAACGGAGCTTTCACTCCGCTCCCCTTATACATTTCAATTAATCCATACGGAACGGTGAGGCAATTAATCCTGCTGAATTATAAAGGTTTATATCCGGGCACTGAACGAATCCATAACGAACACCAACCGGCTCAGCAACCTGATCACAAATCACATCCACCTTACTTGTATCCGTAGTATTAATAAATGCTTCTGCATCATAATATACTCCGTCTGCTCCGCATAACTGGAAGCCTGTCACAGGCCCCGAAACTTCAAGACCATCATAAATATCTTCAAAGCTTACTGTAAGTACACTTCCCGAAACCTCTTTTGATATCGCCCTTGGGAACTATGATAAACATACTCATAAGCATGCTTATCATAAGTAACAAACTAAAAATTTTCTTTTTCATTTTTTCTTCCTCCTGATTTTTTAATTATATTTTAACCGTTGTTAAAATCCTTATTTTTCGGAAGTGCAAGAGCTTAAAGCTGCTTCATTTTCGCAAACATTATTTTTTTTAAACTTAAGTTCAAAGGTTTTACCCTGTGCATCCTTGAAATCTATTGTTATAACACCATCCTTGAAGATTGCGCCCGGGCATTCTTCCAAAAGCTCAAGATTGTCTCTTCCCAGCTTAAAGGTTGCTTCTTCAAGC
The DNA here is from genome assembly GCA_017414505.1 of Clostridia bacterium. GTDB lineage: Bacteria > Bacillota > Clostridia > UMGS1840 > HGM11507 > RGIG1932. The sequence continues at coordinate 72,066 of JAFQLQ010000045.1, read as the reverse complement.
TTCCATGTGGGATCGCTTATAGCAATTGTAACCGCTTCCGCTTCTTCCTTCGCCATAACAATCATAGGTGCGCTTGCTTCATAATTACCTAATTTACCTGCTTCCCAGAATACAGCACCAACTGATTTTGTGTCTTTTTCACGAACTGCCTGAATTTTAGAATCGTTTTTAATCACAACGAATTCCGGATTTTGGTTGTATTCTATCATTTCCGCATAGGTTTTTCCCGGTAGTATTGCATAAGCGTAATCTTCTCCTGCAGGATCAACGCCGTGGTCTATCCACAACTCAAAGAAACTGGGATTTGTGTTTGTTTTTCTTGCGTTAACTGTTGTTCTTTCCGGGAAATAGTATCCACCAAAGCCTTCAAGCTGAACAAACGAAACATCACGGTTTCTCACGTCATATCCCATACTCCAGTTTCCTTCATCTGTCTGAATCTGTTCCATACCGATGCTCTGCATAGCATCAAGCGAAAACTTACCGTCAGGCGCCGGAGAATATACCTGAATTTCATTTATGCTGATCCATGTACTTCCTGTGCTTTCGTAACCTGTATATTTCACATATCTGGCATTATGTGTGCCTATATCAAACACTTCCATCCCGGTGGTTTTCCCATCGGACATCCCCTTATACACAGTTTCCCATATATTCCCGTCATTGGAAATCTGAATGTCAAAAGTAGTTTGTCTTTTGTTTCCGTTAAAGAATGCAATTGTTACATATCCGATTTGTTTTGTTTCTCCCAAATCCACAGTAAGCGATGCGGGGCCTTCTGCCGCCCATCTGCTTCCTAAATCTCCATCAAAAGCATTTCCTGCAGGATTATCTACTTCGGGAGTAGCGCTTGCAAATCCATCTGCTATTTCGTATTTTGTTGCAACCGAACTTTTATTTATCAATTTTGTTGTGGAGGATTTTCTGTTATCCACAATTGTTTCTACATTTATTCCGTTTTTACTGTTGATATCAGTTCCCAACGCAACAATTTCATCATCAAACATAAACCATGCCTTTTTTGCCACAAGAGAGCTATCATGAATGGGTGCATCATATGTATTGGTTGCAGGATAATAATAATAACTGTTTTTACCCCAGCTTCCGTCACAATGATACGATTCAAGGCTCATTGCCGCAACGCCTGTTTCACCAACAGCTGTACCACCAACAAAATCCTGATTGCTTAAATATTCATTCGTCTGAGCGATAGATGCCGCTTCTCTTTCCTGCGTATCAACCGTTGTTCCGGGCATACGATACGGATTTACGTTCTGCCAGAAATCCTTTTCATAATGGCTGGAATCGGAATCTGTATAAATATAGGTCATACCGTCACCTATATACCATCCCGTTAAATTACATCCTGTTATACTTTCGTAGTTATAAATTCTTGAGGAGGACATAGCCAGACCAAAGGTATAATTATTTTCATCTCTGTGATGAACCGCTCTGTCCATTTTATGATATATTTTTGTGTTGTTGTATTCATAAGGAATAATTGATTCATCCGCCATAATTTCCTTCAGAGGAGTAATCAGCGAAACAGGAATATATTGATAAAACTCGTTTGCGTGTTCTCCTACCTGATACTTAACAATCGCCTTCATTCTTTCCTGATGTTCGGGCTTCTGATAAGGCATCATCTTAAGCATCGCAACAATAACTTCTCTTCCGGCGCTTCTTTCTGCACTGCTTCCGCCTGAACGGATAGTTCTTCCCCTTACCATACTCATCATATTGCCGTTCCACATAAACGGTGTATATGTCTGATAAATCCAGTCAGTATAATTATTCTTCTGAGGAATTGTAATTTCAAAAGCAGTATCATCCAATATGGAAATAATATTCGCATATGATTCAAGCATACTTACACCATATGCACCATTCATAGGATGCTTAGTATGGAAAATGTATGAACCGTCTGTGTAAAAGCCCTCACCATTTACATCCTTGTTGGTATACTCTACATACTGAAAAGTATCAAGTAAGCTGTCACGTGAAGTAATAAGACGTTTTGCATCCTTCTGAAGAACACTTGATCCAATCGCCGCATAACCTTCATCTATTTTATTAGCTCCGGTACCTACCGGAAAAGGAACCTTTTTATCAACAGGTTTCAAGTATTTGGCTATTTCCGCCTCTGTCATGTCGGATTCCATAAGCATCAGTATCTGTACGATATATTGAGGAACACCTATTCGCCAGTCAAACCAGTTTCCACCGGAACCGTTTAAAAATCCTGTACCGTTTAATACATTTTCTCCGTAAACATTATCGTAAAGCCATAAAAGACAATCAAGAATGTCATTTTTTACACTTTCATTTTTATATATTTTTGTGCCTGTGGTGGCATATCCTATTGTCATCTGAAGAACATTTGAATACAAGGTTGACATATCCGCACTTGTCAAAGGTGCCGTTTCACCCCACAAATTTACACGGTTTTCACTTCTGTTTAAATTATTTATGTATCTTTCAGCCGAGCTTTCAATAGCTTTTATGCGATTCGCAACTATTGTATCGGATAAATCAAGATTATTTTTTCCAACAAGAGCTTCTCTCCATTTATCCTTTACTTTTTTGTAATCCTCGTCAGTAAGTTCAGCAGAATCAATGGTTACATTAGATATCTCGCTGGCAATCAAATCCGCAAGCTCCCGGTTTTCTGTAACTGCCGTTACCTTTTCACTTCCTGCTGCAGCAAGACCGTTATTTTCAACTGCAGTTTTTCCGAGTGCTGTCATTGACTTAACAAACGGCAGATACGATACCCCGTCTATTATCTGAGGCGCCGATGCAATTTCTTTGTCAGTTCCTGCAAATTCAGAAAAAAACGAAGCAGGAACCATAAGAGTGTTATTCAGCATTTTTGCAGGTGCTTCCATCTTCGTTCCTGAAATTTTCCCGTTAACCATCACATTTTTGCTTTCATCATAAACTGCAATTGCATCTGCCATGCACTCCTCTTTAAGCAATTTTGTTTCCTCGGAATAATTATCGGTTATGCTGCTTCTTGCAAGATAAATTGAATCAAAACATACATCAGCTTCGGGGTTTGCTTCGGCTATTCCCCACCCATAGCTCCAGATGGCAACATAATTTACTTTGGAAAGCTGAGCTGAACGGCTTATCTTCATATCTTCAAAGGTCATTTCAAATTTCTTCCATCCGGTAAAATTAATGGGGATAAAGAAATAACGTTCTGATACACCCGAACTGGTTTCAGGATCACAACTTATTGTAAAGATTAACGACGTATCTATTGCCTTTGCCGAATGCATAAAAAATTCTATTCTGCCATATTCTGTCCAGTCACGCGGAACATCATTGAAAACCAGACGTGTTGTTGACGGCATATTTCTCCATCTTGCAGAATAAGATGCTCCGTTTGTAATATCAGTATCCGGTGATGCCCCCGATGCAATAATTGTGTTAAGATTATCTGTATCTACTATTTTCAGTTTTTGCGTTTCGCCAACTGCGGTTTCCACATAACCATCCCACGCAGCAAACACAGGAACATATGCAATACACATTGTTACACTCAAAATCAGCGATAAGAGTTTTCTTTTAATTCTCATCTCTTAATTCCTCCTCGTATATTAATTATTAAATGCACTTAAATCCGGCTCTCCATATAATTCAATGTAATCACTTCCAAGAAAACACGCAAAAGACGCAATCTGTTCAAATCCATATTCTTCGTAAATCTTTATTTCTTTTTTAATAAGTTCATTATCTGCGATAAATTTCACGGGTGGTAGCTTATATCTTGAGAAGAGAGAATTGTCATACCAGTATTCCAGAACTTTTGAATTTTCTTTACCAAAAAATTCAATAAGCTCTTTTATATTTCCATCCAGTTCTTCCATTTTAACAATATTGTCGCCATACCATTTTTCTATGGGAGCATATTCCAGAAAAACTCCTTCTTCCGGTTTTACGCTTTTGGGAGGCGCTAAACAATCGTGATAAGCAAGATAAGCTATGCGTGCGCCCGGGATTATTTCTCTTAATTTTTTTGCAATTTTGTTTATTACAATCATCTGCTGATCAGATGGTGTAAAGTTTTTACACTTGTCACAACAGCAACCACTTTCTCTTACATCATCAAGCCAGAAATAATAATTTCTGCAACTTCCATAAAGCTTTTCAGCAAGGGCTGCAGCATTGTTTGCAACAATTTCAAGTGCTTCTTCGTTTGAAACGCAGAAATTGAAATCCGTCGTTCTTTCTCCTGTTTCATTCATTCTGAAATATTCGGGATGTTCAGCAAATAATTCCTCTTTAAGAAAATAACGTGCAGCATGCATTTCATATTCTATTTCAAGACCTGATTTTTTTGCATAATCTATCAATTTTCTGAATTCTTTTTTCTCTAAATCACAAAGCAATTCTTCAGCAGATAAATGTGCATTTTCTCCTCCGATGGGATGTAATCCAATAGCATTACAACCGGATTTTATGGCTTTATCAATCCAATCAATACTCAACTCTGATGGATGAATTATAAGTGACTTTCTCATTTTGTTTCCTCCTACAGATTTTTAAATTGAACATTTGTCATCATTATACTGAAATTATATCATAGCAAAATTTCATTTTCAATTTGTAAATTTTGTGATTACTTAGCAGTTTTTGCGGTATATATACTTGGCAACAAAAACATAACTGTTTTTGACGAAAACGAAGACGACGGATGGACTGCGATTGTATTTAAAAAGTAAATATAAAAAAATAAACGTGTCGTACCGGCACGTTTATTTTTTCACTAATTCTCTTTTAATATATTCAAAAACCGCATCTTCTCCCTTATCACGAAGCATAACAAGCATTTTCTCAAGCTCTGCCTCGGTTTCGGGATGAATTATAATTCTATGTCTTGAACGGTTAAAATATTCAAGTGGATATTCCTGATAATATTTATCACCCATATAAATTTTGCTGGCGGCAAGTCTGTCGCAAAACATTTCGGCAACATATTTTTTCGGCATTTTCATCCCGACAATACCTTTATTTTTGTCAAGACCGTAATCCATCCAGTATTCAAAATGATGCTTATTTCGCCCCTTGTGATGAAGCCACGCAGAGGAAACACCCGTTTCACGCCTTTCAACATTATTTGGACTTTCCGTACCCTTATAATATTTTGCGCCAATTAAAAATTCCGATGGCATATATTTAGACATATCGTGCATAAGTCCCTGACGGTAGAGCCCAACCCGAAAACAATACTTCATTACAAGCAGCTTATGCGCTGTTATAGTTTTGAAATGACCTGTAAAATTCATAAAAAACTCCTTTTATGCAACAGGCTTAACCATTCTTAGGTTAAGCCTGATTTAAAGCAAACTTATCAGTCTGCCATTCTTTCTTTAATATATGCTTCTAAAGTATCAGCAGTGCGTTCAATTCCCATTTTACTGCTATTTATGGAAATATCGTAGTTTCTGGAATCGCCCCATTTTATTGCACAATGATAATTATGATAGAATTTTCTCTGTCTGTCCTGCTTGTTAATCATAACTTCAGCTTCAATAGAAGAAATTTTATTAAGATTTTTTATTCTGTCAATTTTAGCTTCCTTATCAGCAAGAACAAAAATCGAAACAACTCCGGGATAACCTCTTAAAATTGTTTCCGAGCATCTTCCAACCACAACAAAGGAATCGCCTTTTTCGGCTTTTTCACGCAGGTATTTAAACTGCATCTGAGCAATATGCTCCGCAGGAGAGCTTGAATGACCTCTCACCGTTCTTGTAAAGAACTTATTTTTGGGAGCTTCGTCATAACGTTCAATATCTCTGTGATTAAGATTTTTGTTTGTAGCAATTTCCTCAAGAATATTGGAATCGTACAAAGGAAGTCCAAACTTATTGGCAAGCATTTCAGCAATAACGTGTCCCCCGCTTCCGAACTCACGTCCCACAGTAATAATTAAAGGTTTTGACATTTAATTTCCCTCCTTAAATTTTAAAGGTATCTTACAAAAATATATATTGTAGAAATAATAAGTACAATTATAGTTGCAGGCGCAGACGCCTTGCAGTATTTGCCCCATCCTATTATGTAACCCTCACGGGAAGCAACCGATATTCCGACAACATTTGCAGATGCACCAATAGGAGTAGCGCTTCCGCCAATATCAGTACCCATAGACAGTGCCCATGCGAGAGTTTTAAGATCCATTCCCGAGCTTGCGGAAATAGCGCTGATAACAGGAATCATAGTTGCAGCAAAAGGAATATTATCTACAAATGCACTTGCAATTGCAGAAACCCATATAATTATAAAAATAATCATATAAGCATTACCGCCACTTACTTTTTCAATAAATGCTGCAATAGCCTCAAGGCATTTTGTTTGCTCCAGACCGCCAACAACAACGAACAGTCCAACAAAGAAAAGCAAGGTTTTGAAATCCACCTTGGACATCATTTCGGATATATGCTTCGGTGCGGCAACAAGTGTAAGAACTGCGATTAAAACACCTATTGTAGATACTGTAAGTCCTGTAACAGAATGTGTAACCAAAAGCACAACCGCCAGAGCAAAAATCAAAGAGCTTAATACAAAGCCTTTTTTATCGGTAATTGCATCCTTAGGATCGGGATGCTTGATTTCGGTATTTTTATTTTCATTTTTAGAAAGCTCCTTGCGGAAGCATAAATAAAAATAAAGAATAGTAAACACAAGTGCAATTCCCGCCACAACACCGGTATTTGAAATAAAATCTCCAAATGAATATCCAAGGGATGTACCAATTATAATGTTGGGAGGATCTCCGCACATAGTAGCCGAACCTCCTAAATTAGCACAGAAAATTTCTGCTAATATCATAGGAATGGGATTGAATTTCAAAAGTCCTGCCAGCTCAACTGTTACAGCAGCAAGAAACAGAATAACTGTTATACTGTCAATAAACATTGCAAGAACAGCCGACATTAGCATAAATGTAATAAAAATCGGAATAGTTTTGTAATGCACAAGGTTGGCAATTTTCATACACAGCCAACGGAAAAATCCCACTCTTGCCATACCTTCAACCATTATCATCATACCAAGTATAAAAACAATGGTTTCCCAGTTTATTCCGCTTGCAACCGAGGCAGATTCGCCGCTTGAATACCAGAAATGCGGCTGAATAAAAACACCGAAATTCAAGGTTTCAACAATTGCGCCAAAATCTTTCATAGCAAAACCGAATACCAGAACAAGAGTAAGCAAAGCACTTACAAGCGTAACAATATGCCGTTCAATTTTTTCGCTTATAATAACCAAAAACATTATAACGAAAATAGCAACAGCAAGAATCTGTGAAATCATTTTAACCCCTCCAAATTGTAATTTTTCACGAACTTATTGATTATACACCTTTTTTTCGGCAAATTCAAGCAAAAAATTAAATTTTATCACTTTCTTAACACGGGGGCAAAAAAAATATTTGCATTTATGTTATTTTGTTAATATTATAACACAAAAAACTTCATCATTCAAGTCTATTTTACTATTTACTTTTCAAGATTTTTGTATTATAATATCCTACGGGTGAAAATTATGTTAACAGTATTTAAACAGGTTTTTATATTGTTCTGTTTTGCAATGGCAGGATATATTTTATGCAGAAAAAAGCTTGCAGACAGTTCTCACGCAAAGCTTTTATCAACTCTTGAGGTGTATATTTTTCTGCCTTGTATGGTTTTTAAAACCTTTTCTTCAAATCTTACGGTAAAATATCTTTCATTAAACTGGCAATCTATTTTAACAAGCACAATTATTGTTATATGCATATCAGTCCTGGCGTTTTTTACAGCCAAGCTTTTTACAAAAAACAGCTATGAGCGCAATATTTATACATATTCGCTTATTGTTCCTAATTCGGGATATATGGGTTACGCCCTTGCTGAAGCACTTTTCGGTGAACAGGCGCTGATGAATATGATGTTTTTCTGTATTCCGGTTTCTGTTTTTACCTACACAGTTGGTTTTTGTATGTTAACAAAAAGAAAATTTACATTAAAAAAGCTTATACATCCGGTTATGATTGCCCTTGTTGCCGGTGGAATCGTGGGGCTTTCAGGTGTTAAAATCCCCGGTCTTGTAAACAATATTTTGAACTCGTCAAGCAATTGTATGGCGCCTGTAAGTATGCTTCTTACCGGAATGGTTATTTCGGAATTTAATTTAAGAAAACTGCTTTCTGATATAAAAGGTTATCTCATAGTATTTTTAAGACTTATAGTTATTCCCTGCGGAGTAGCACTTGTGCTTATGCTTATCGGAAAAGAAGAATATCTGCTATCAGCAATTCTGCTTTTTGCTATGCCCTGCGGATTAAACACCGTTGTATTTCCAAGACTTATTGACGAAAACTGCGAAATCGGTGCACGTCTTGCCTGCATTTCAAGCACGCTTGCGTGTATTACAATTCCCATATGCATCAGTATTTTCATATAAAAAAAGCCCCGAAGGGCTTTTTTTAATGCGTTCCGCCAACACCTAATATTTTATCTTCAACCGCTTGCTTCTTAAAGGTTGAATTTTTAATTTTATCTTGAAGCATATTGTAAAATTCATCCTCATCAAGCTTATCAAGCTCTACCCAGTCATCCTTCCATGCCGACATATGAATAGCATTTGAAATGGTAAGACCTTTGATTCCCTCTTCACCGGGAGCAAGTAACGGTGTTCCGTTTTCAACAGCACTTACAAAATTCTTGAAAATTCCTACGTGAGCCTCATTCTTTCCATCAGTTGGAACTTCACATTTCCATACCTCAGGATTGCCGAATCCACCTTTCCAGGTACGGTTAAACTCTCTTTCGTCGATACGGTTTCTGAAAAATGTTATAACATCGTTTTCAACAACTACTTTACCCATTGTTCCCGAAATTTCCAGACGGTTTGTTCCGGGAGTTTCGCCGGTTGTGGTTATAAATGTGGCAGTCATACCGTTTTCGTATTCGGCATAAGCAGTAACATCATCTTCAACCTCAATGTTGTAGTATTTTCCAAAGCTTGCAAAAGCTCTTATTCTTTTGGGCATACCAACAAGCCATTGCCATAAATCAAGCTGATGAGGATCCTGATTAAGTAAAACTCCTCCGCCTTCGCCAACCCATGTACTTCTCCAGTTTGAACTGTCGTGATAGCTTTGAGGTCTGTACCAGTTGGTTATAATCCAAACCATTCTCTTAAGTTCACCAAGCTCACCGCTTTCAATCAAATCCTTAAGCTTTCTGTAAACACAGTTTGTTCTCTGATTATACATAATTCCAAAAAGCTTATCAGATTTTTCAGCCGCTTCGTTCATCTCACGAACCTGTTTTGTGTAAACACCGGCAGGCTTTTCGGTTATAACGTGCAGATTATGTTTAAAGCCTTCAATTGCAAGTGCGGGATGATCGTAGTGAGGAGTTGCAACAACAACCAGATCCATTACTTCGGAATTTTCATAAAATTCGTCAGTAGTTGCAAAATATTTAAGCTTATCACCATGCAAAGATTTGGCTTTTTCCAGTTTTGCAGGATTATTATCGCAAACCGCTGTAACAGTCATTCCCGGAACTTCTCCGTCAAGAATTTTCCGCACATGGGAAGAACCCATATTTCCGTAACCTATAATTCCAACTCTTATCATTTTAATTCAACCCTTTCACTATTTTATCAAGCGCTTTATATGCAATATCAAATTTATCGGGCCCGCTTGCCTCTTTTTTAACGGTAACTCCGCCCTCTAAATCGGCAAAGCCTTCAAAATTGCCAAGATGTGGCTCCAGGGATAAAAATCCGCTGAAATTATCCGCTTTTAACAAAGAGAGTATCTGAGCCACATTGCCGTCACCCATACCTGCAGGAACAACCTCTCCGTTTTCCCACTTTGCATCCTTTATATGCATATATTCAATGTACGGTTTCAAAAGCCCGTAAGCTTTTATGGTGTCCTCCTTACACTGAACGAAATTTGCCGGATCAAAAGTAGCACGAAGGATATCACTGTTAAGTGTTTTGAAAATATCCAGACATCTTTCCGCAGTATCTCCGTAAATATCTTTCTCATTTTCGTGCAGAAGCATTATTCCGCTGCCCTTTGCTTCCTCAACATACTTTGAAAGACGTTCCATAACTTCATCTCTGTATTCCTCAGCCTTTGAGGTATCCATAAAAAAGCTGAACATCCTTAAGTATTTGGTATCAAGAGCTTTTGCAAGCTCCAGAGTGTTTTTGAACTTTTCAAGCTCAGGAACAAAGTCATCTGTTATCTGTATTTTTCCTATGGGAGAACCAAGTGCTGATATTTTAAAATTATTGTCGTCAAGAATTTTTTTCACTTCTTTTATTTCAGCAACAGTATAAGAGGAAATGTTTTTTCCGTTTATTCCCCTTGCTTCAATATGATTCATTCCGTGTTTTTTGAGTTCAGTAATCTGAATACTTAAATCCGATGCAATTTCATCGGCAAAAGCTGAATATGTAAACATAAAAGTCATTCCTTTCGAATTTAGTAATCTAATTTTAACATATATATTTTCAAATTACTTTTCAAATATTGTCATAAACATTGCAAATCTTGCGTTGTGAACCAATTTTATGCTATAAAAACCTATCGAAATCAGATTCTTCGACACTCTGCATTTTGAATTTTGCATTTAAAAAAACCGGCTCGAAAGCCGGTTTTTATTATCTTATTTACCCCAGGAAACAAGTACATAAGCTACATCTTTAGAATCAATTTTGCCGTCACGGTTTAAATCGTATTTGATGTATTTTTCTGCTTCGCCGTTGTTTTTAAGGTCTATTGTTCCGAAGTAGGATACTACTGCGGATAAATCGTAAATATTGATATTGCTGTCTTTTACGATATCGCCTGCCAGGAATGTTACGTTTTTAGCGGAGGAGGATTTTCCTTCTTCTACTTCAATTGCTACATCCTTAACGTTGTTCCAAAAGTTAAGCTCTTTTGCATCTGTCATTGTTACTGTGTAACGTGCTGTTCTGTAACCTTCACCTGAAACTTCAACAGTATATGCATTGTTAAGTGTTAATTTATTTTCAATTTCAATTACATATTTACCGTCATTTGTCATTTCTTCGCCAAGGTTGTATGTTAAGGGTTCGATATCGTCACCTGTAACTGTTACAGTCATCATCTGATAAGAAGCAATGTTTTTCTCAACTGCATTCGGGAAGTCAATATTGATTGTTAAAGCTTTTGTGGGAACTTTAACCTCAGATTCAATAACACCATCTTCATCAGTATCGTTATCTGTGTTTATAACAAGCTTTGTATTAGCTACTGTATAACTGTCAACAACGTTATCAAATTTAGTTGTAGCGTGAGCAGCGTTTGTATCTACAGCTTCTACACCGAAAGTAAACTCACCGTAACCTGTAAATTTAACTGTACCAAGCTTGATTCTTGTTGCTGTATCAGTTGCAGTACCTGTTTTTCCTTTATAATGGAATTCATAACGGTTAGCATCATTATCAACATTGTTGATTGTAACTTCATCATTTGTTGCAATGATTTCGTATTTCATATCTTTATCGGAATCAAGAGCAAAAGTGAAATCAGCAGAGTTTAATCTGTTAATGAATTCATCATCGTAGGATTTTAGAACGATATCCCATACAGTGTTTGGAAGCTCGTTTGCATATTCTGCATCTGTATTTTTAACAAATATTAACTCTACGCCTGATACAGTGCTGATAACACCGTCTTCAACAACATATTTAACTTCGTTGTTTGTTCCGTAGCCTACATAAACCTCGCCTTCCGGTAAATTATCGGAAAGTGCTCTCAGCATATCTTCTGATTTATATGTATAAATCACATTGTCATTACCGCTTACTGTTGCATCAAAAGCGCCATCTTCGTAGTTGGTAAATATAACAGTTGCATTGTTATCTGTTACTGTAACATCATCAAATGCGGTAGCATCTGCACCGATTGTTTCCTTTGCATAGTCATATACGCCAATGATTGTGGATGTTCCGTCTGTTGATTTATTGTTATCAATTACAAGAGATGCTGCTGCATTTTCTTTACCCCAGTAGCCTGTGTAGAATTCTCTTACATTTTCAAATGTATTATCAGATACATTTACTGTGCCAAGCTTACTCTTATCAAGGGCTGTATAGATAACTATGTCAAAATTTTTGAAAGTACATCCGGTTACAGTATAATCCGGAATGTGAGCCATAATAGCTATTAAGCCCAGGTTACTGTTATTGATAAAATCACAATTTGTAACTGTTAGTTTTTCTCTCGTTTTCTGATCTTCAACATGATGACCTAACGCACAATTATAATATTCAGCGTTTGCAACAGCATCAGATTTTACATTGAATACGATATTATCAAATGTAACATCAAGAGCCTGATATTTAACACCGCCATCAGAAACATCAGAAATATTAATTACGGGTTTTTCTATTGAAGAAGAACCTGCAAACAAGGATGCTTTACCGTAGTTAGGATCACCTGTGATTACAATGGATTTTGCAATTGCAGGAAGATTATCATATGTTCCGGGTTTAACAATAACTACATCGTCATTGCTTGCAGCTGCAACTGCATCCGCAATTGTTTTAAAATAAACTCCGTCTACTGACGCCTCATGAGAAGAGAAGATTCCAACAGTAACATCATTCTCCACCTTTAGCTGAATATCGTTTTCGGGTTCAACAAACGCTTCGTCATCATCACCGGAGGTTATAACTACACCGTAGCCTTCATCATTTGTTCCTGCAAAAGTGCTTTCACCCTTAAGCTCCAGGCTGTAATCAGAGTTTGTTGCTTTACGGATGATAACAGGGTAGTCGGCTTCAACTGTAGTATCTTCAATTACAAGAGAGTAATCACCACTACCATCTGCACGGATTCCGTAGCCATTTTCTGCATTAATTACAGAATTTTTAACTACAACATTGTCAGCTGTACCAACAGAAAGACCGTTTTTACATCCTGTTGTTGTTATTTCATCAACAGTAATTCTGTCACCGCCGGTAGCCCACATTGCGGAATGAAGATCTGTGAATGTACAATTTTCAATTTTGATGTTATAAGCCTGACGGAAACGTGTTGCAACAACGTCAGCTTCAGTGTTTTCGGAAGTAAATGTACAATCCTTGATTGTTACATTATGAGCATAACGTTCTTTGGAAGCTGTTGTGTTGGAACTGATGAAATCGTGAGTTACATCAGAGTTAAAGTTAATTCCGCTTATTGTAAGAGTTTCCGCACCATCAAAACGTGCCTGACCGTGAATATACATTGTATCTCTGTATTCAGCACCGTTACCATTGATAGTAATGTTAACGCCATCTTTTTGCACAATTGTTACATCTCCGGTAATTTTACCAACATTAACATTGATTACTGCATTCCCTGTTGCTGCATCAACAGCCTGCTGAAGTGTTTCAAATCCGCCCTGGCCTGCTATTGCAAAATTATAAACTTTATAATCAATTGTTCCGTCATCTTTAATTACAATATCAGAACTTCCGTCAGCAGGTTTTACCATATTTGAGATAACGTCTGTATTTGTGATATTCAGATTGGGTGCAGTAACATTACCTGTTCCTGCCGGAACATTTCCTAAATCAATTAAAATTTCGGACTCGCCAAGAACATTTTCTGATGTAAGTGTAGCAGAAGTATCAACTGTTATTGATGAATCTTTAATGTAATCAACATCAGCCGAACCGCCATTTTTAACGATAAGCTTACCGTTGCCCAACCCGTCCATAGCGTGTCCTTCTGAAGAACATTCTATATCAAGAGTTGCATTATCAACTATGATTGTTCCATCGTTGCCGCCGTTTTCTCCGGCCTGAATCATACCGGACACAGACACAGCAGAACCATTTTTAACTGTCATTGTACCGCTATTACGCATAGAACTTCCTACATTAAGATCTGAATTGTCAAAAATAACATTGCTTATAGGAGCGGCAAATACAGCATGACTTTTTACATTCATAACACTGTTTTCAAAATTCATATTAAATGTAGGATTGCAGCCGCTTGTGGGTACGCTCAAGCAGAATTTGCCGGCCACATCATAAATACTGTTTATAAAGTTAAAATTAAACACACCGTTTGCTGCACTGTTTTTACTTGTATCATCTTTGCCGGATACAATGTAAGCGTTTGTTACATTAACATTCGCACCCGAGCCTGTTATGGAAACTCCGGCAGGAACAATTAATGAAGGTGTTACAGTAGTTTTATCTGTTGTTTTTGCATTTTCAATGCTACCTGTAATATTAAAGGTATTTCCCCATCCAATTGTAACACGACCTGTACCGGTAATTTCCAGAGAAGCATCAGCACCTATGTTGATGGTGTTGTTATAATAACTTGCACTGAAAGATTTTAACGCATTTGTACCTGCAAATGTTAAATCTCCGCCTGCTGTAAGCGATGCATTGGGAGCATTTACAGTAACAGTTGCACCTGCTTCACTGGTGAACGAAGCAGTTAAATTAGGTGCGTAAACAACTGCACCGTCTGCTAAAGTAATTGTCTCGCTAATTGAGACTGTTTCATCAGTGTTAATTTCACTGACTAAACCATCTTCTGTAACAGTGATTTCCTCACTGCTTAACACGCTTTCAATCTCAGAAAGAAGCACAGCTGCTGTATCCTCTGTTTCCGCAAAAGCTACAACACTTACTGTACTTAAAATCATTGCGATTGTAAGCATAATGGAAAGAATTTTTTTCATTTTTTCTTACCTCTTTTTGTTTTTATTTTTATTTTTTTATAAACATATATAATTAACTTTTGTAACAATTCTGTTACAAGATTATAATATCACATTAATATCAATTTGTCAATAAAAATTAACCAACAGTTCATTTTTTCGTGTTTAATAAAAAACTCAGACGGAGAAAACCGTCTGAGCCTTATATTAATTAAGGAAATCTCTTAATTTTTTACTTCTGCTGGGATGTCTTAATTTTCTTAATGCCTTTGCCTCTATCTGTCTTATTCTTTCTCTGGTAACGTTAAATTCCTTGCCAACCTCTTCAAGAGTTCTCATCTGACCGTCTTCAAGACCGAAACGAAGTTTAAGAACTCTTGCTTCTCTTGGAGTAAGAGTGTCAAGAACCTCTCTGAACTGCTCTTTAAGAAGAGTATAAGCAGCGGCATCAGCAGGAGCCGGAGCATCATTATCCTGAATAAAATCACCAAGGTGACTGTCTTCCTCTTCACCGATAGGAGTTTCAAGGGATACGGGATCCTGACTTATTTTCTGAATTTCTCTTACTTTTTCAACAGTCATATTAAGCTCTTTAGCAAGCTCTTCGGGAGTGGGTTCTCTTCCCTTTTCCTGCAGTAACTGACGAGAAACTCTAAGTAACTTATTGATTGTTTCAACCATATGAACGGGAATTCTTATAGTTCTTGCCTGGTCAGCAATAGCTCTTGTAATAGCCTGACGAATCCACCATGTAGCATAAGTGGAAAATTTATAACCTTTGGTATAGTCAAATTTTTCAACTGCCTTGATAAGACCTAAATTTCCCTCCTGAATAAGGTCAAGGAAAAGCATTCCTCTTCCAACATATCTTTTTGCTATGGAAACAACAAGTCTTAAATTGGCTTCGGCAAGGGTTTTCTGAGCTTCTTCATCCCCCTCTGCCATTTTTCTTGCATATTCTATTTCATCTTCGGTAGAAAGAAGCGGAACCTTACCAATTTCCTTAAGATACATTCTTACATGGTCGTCAATTCCTATACCTTCCTTGCTGATTATCTCCTCAATTTCATTTTCGTGATATTCAAGATGAGAAGAATCATCATCACTGCCGATAATTTCAATTCCCATTTTTTCCAGACGCTCGTATATTTTTTCAATATCGTCAACGCTGATATCGACCTCGCTTAATCTGTCGTTAAGCTCCTCCAATGTAATTTTTCCGTTTTTCTTTGCAGTTTCAAGCAAGCCTTTTATGGCAGCTCTTTTGCTGATTGTTTCCGACATATAAACAATACTCCTTTCAATGAAGCAAGCTTCATTCCCCATTATTCAGCGGGATTAATACCTTTTCTGGCTCTTAAATTTTTCAGCTGCCGGTTAAGGTCTTCGGCAGAAGCCGCAGTTTTAATCCCCAATTGATTTTTCAACATTCCTATTCTTGATACAAGACTGTTAAACGCCGATCTGAAGTCATCATATTTTACATCACACATTATTATTTTTATAAATTCACTTTTCTCGGCATCATTCAGCTTGTCCACAATAAGATTTGTATCAAATCCACGGTTTGCTTCCTTTATTTCCGAAATTATTCCGAAAATTTTACGGTAAAGCTCAACCGTGAAAAATTCTTCATTTATCATTGATTTTATTTTATTTAAATTGTCAATATCATTAATTATAATGCTGATAAGCTCAGCCTCGCAAGATGCTAAATTACTCTGAAGTCTGTCTTCGGTAGTGACACTGTTTCTGCGGTAAAATTCTTTCTGTTCTGTCTTTTTTATAACAGCATTACGGGAACTTTTATACTGTTTTTCATATTCAGAGCGAATCATATCCTCAGATAAATCAAGCTCATTTGAAAGCTGTTTTATATAAAGAGCCCGTTCTAAATTATCCGACACCTTAAGAAGTGCTTTAACAGCTTGTCTGGCATATTTAAGCTTGCCCTCAAAAGAGGTTAAATCCACATCTTTTTTCTCCTGCTCAAGAACATATTCTGTGTAAGGCTTGGCATTTTTTATTATATTTGAAAAATAATCCTCACCAAACCGTTTTAAAATCTCATCGGGATCCTTTCCGCCGGTAAGTTTTAAAACCTTAACAGATACATCCTCCTTAACAAGAATATTAGCCGCCTTATGAAGCGCATCCTGCCCTGCCCGGTCGTTATCGTAGCAAATATAAACATTGGCAGTATGCTTTTTAAGAAGCTTTGCGTGGTCTTCGCAAAAAGCAGTTCCTAAAGATGCCACAGCATTGGTAAATCCGTGCTGATAAAGACTTATAACATCCATATAGCCCTCGGCAAGAATAATGTAATCCTTGTTCGTATTTTTTGCCTTGTTTAATGAAAACAGATTCATTCTCTTTTTAAAAGCAGGAGTTTCACCTGTATTTAAATATTTTGGCTTTTCATCGCCGAAAACACGTCCGCCAAAGGCGATAACATTTCCTCTAAGATCAATAACAGGAAACATAACACGGTTACGGAAGAAATCGAAAGCACCCTTTTCCTTTTTAACAATAAGTCCTGCTTTTAACATTTCGTATTCGCTGTAACCCATCGAAGAAAGATGCTTATAGAGAGCATTCCAGCTGTTGAGAGCGTATCCTAAACCGTAGGTATTGATAGTTTTTTCGGAAAGACCTCGGTTTTTAAGATATGAAACCGCAATTTTCCCCTGCTCGGTTTTAAGATTGTTATAGAAAAATCTTGCCGCTGCACGGTTCATTTCATAAATACGCATTTTAAGCTCGTATTCCTTGGAAACAACACCGTCGTCTTCGGCAACGGGCATATTAACACGCTCTGCAAGAAAAACAACTGCTTCTTTAAAATCAAGATTTTTAGCTTTCTGTATGTAATTTATAACGTTTCCGCCCTGATGACATCCAAAGCAGTAATACAACTGCTGGTCTCTTGAAACGTGAAAGGACGGAGTTTTTTCCCCATGAAAAGGGCAAAGTCCCAGGAATCTGTTGCCCGACTGTTTTAAATCAACATCCATTGAAATTACATCAACAATGTCGTTACGGTCACGCAGTTCCTGTAAAAAAATATCATCAAAAAACATAATTAATTACTCCTGATTATAATTTCGACATTTATTATTAAAAACCCTTTTTATTTTCAAAAAAATCAGGAAAAAGATTTTGGAACAAATAATTCTTCAAATAAATTGATAGCATAACGGTCTGTCATGCCGGCAATATAATCGGTAACAACTCTTGCAGTTTCAAAATCGTTTAACATTTCAACGTATTCTAAAGGCATTTTATCCTTATTGTAGCTAAAATATTCATATAATTTAAAAATAAGATTTTCCGCCTTTTCGTCTTCTTTTTTTACGAATTTAGAAGTATACACATAATCAAACATAAAGCTTCGCAGTCCCAGCATCGCCTCATATACCTGTTCGCTCATCCTTATTTCGGATCCGTCACCTGAATTTTCAACAATATCCTTAATCATAGTGTTAATACGCATTCTGTGACTTTTTCCCAGAATATCGGTAAGACTTTGCGGTAAATCCGCCTCCGTAAAAACACCTGCACGGATAGCATCGTCAATATCATGATTAATATAGGCAATACGGTCGGCAAATTTAAGAATTATCCCCTCCGGAGTTTCAGCAAGATTATTCCCTGCGTGGTTAACAATTCCATCACGCACCTCAAATGTCAGATTAAGCTTTTCAATAGTATCCACAACTCTTAAACTCTGCTCATAATGAGTAAATCCGAGAGGGCAGATTTCGTTAAGCGCCCTTTCCCCCGTATGTCCGAAAGGCGTGTGACCTAAATCGTGAGAAAGTGCAAGTGCCTCCTCTAAATCCTCGTTTAACAAAAGACCTCTTGCTATAGCTCTGCCAATTTGAGAAACCTCAAGAGTGTGAGTAAGACGGGTTCTGAAATGGTCGGTTGTGGGAGATAAAAACACCTGAGTTTTGTGGCTTAAACGTCTGAAGGCTTTGGAATGAATTACCCTGTCTCTGTCACGCTGAAAGTCGGTTCTCTGATCACATTTTGGCTCATTGGTTAAACGTCCCTTTGAATCAGCTGATTTAGTTGCAAATGGAGAAAGTGTGTCAAGCTCTCTTTGCTCCTGAATTTCTCTGTAATTCATAAATTTACCTCTTTTCTGAGTATTATAACAAATGTTATGTTCAAAAAAATGTACATCCTAAAATTCTGCAAACAGCAGTATATCATTTAAAAAGCACCGAGCGCCCTCAACGAGAGCGCCCGCATTTAAAAATTATCTCTGAACACGTCCGGAACCGTCGCCGCCCATAAGAGCTTTAACTTCGGATAGTGAAACTCTGTTAAAGTCGCCGGAGATGGAATGCTTCAAGCAGCTTGCTGCAACTGCGAATTCAAGTGCATCTGCATTGTTATCGTAGTTGTTAAGACCGTAAATCAAACCGCCTGCAAAGCTGTCGCCGCCGCCAACACGGTCAAGAATGTTTTTGATTTCGTATTTCTTGGAAACATAAAACTCTTTACCGTCGTAGATGCAAGCAGACCAGTCGTTATGAGTAGCACTCTTACTTTCTCTTAAAGTGATAGCAATTTTCTTAACGTTTTTATATGTATTCATAACGTTTTTAGCAAGTTCTTCATATTTCTTTGTATCAAGAACGCCTGCTTCAACCTCAGAATTGTTTTCAATTCCAAGAGATTTCTGACAGTCTTCTTCGTTAGCAATAACAACGTCAACATATTTTACAAGTTCGCACATAATTTCTTTTGCGTCCTTGCCGTATTTCCAAAGGTTCTTTCTGTAGTTAAGGTCGCAGGAAACGGTTAAGCCCATATCCTTAGCAGCTTTAACAGCGTTTAAAGAAAGCTCTGCACAGGAAGCGGAAACAGCAGGAGTAATACCTGTAATGTGGAACCATGTAGCACCATTGAAAGCTTTTGCAAAATCAATTGCATCAGGTTTAGCAAGGGATAGAGCAGAATAAGCTCTGTCGTAAATAACCTTGGAAGGTCTCTGGTTGGTACCGGATTCCAAGAAATAGATACCAAATCTTCCTTCGCCAAGAACAACATTTGAGGTATCAACACCAAAACCGTTTAACTGATATAAGCAATTTTTTGTGATATCGTTATCCGGAAGAACTGTAACAAAAGCAGCTTCCATACCGTAGTTTCTTAAGGAAACAGCAACGTTAGCTTCGCCGCCGCCGAATGTAGCCTCCAATGTGGGAGACTGGAAAAATCTCTCAAGACCGGGAGATTTAAGTCTTAGCATAATTTCGCCAAGTGTAACAACTTTACTCATTTTATATTCAACCTTTCATATTTTAAATTACAGACCTCTTGCTTCTTTAACTCTTGCAACTAAAAGCTTACCTGTTTCGGTAATTTTACCGAAATCGCCTGTTTTAGCACCTGCAGTTAAAGCACCACCACAGCCAACTGCAACAGCACCTGCTTTAATCCATTCGCCAACGTTATCAACGTCAACACCGCCGGTAGGCATAATTTTAGCGTGAGGAAGCGGACCTTTTATAGATTTTATAATCTTGGGACCAAATAATTCTCCGGGGAAAACTTTAACAATGTCAGCACCGGATTCCATAGCTTCAACAACTTCTTTAATGGTCATAGCACCTGGCATACAGGGAATTCTGTAACGGTTGCAAAGTCTTACGGTTTCAGCATTAAAGCAAGGGCTTACAATATACTGAGCACCGGAAAGAATAGCTGTTCTTGCTGTTTCGGGGTCTAAAACTGTACCTGCACCAAGAATCATTTCGCCATTCTGATATTCTTTTGCAAGCTCTTCAATAACCTTGTGAGCTCCGGGAACTGTAAATGTTAGTTCAATTGCGTTAACTCCGCCTTCTAAGCAAGCTGCGGAAATTTTCTTTGCCATGTCTGCATTTTCAGCACGAACAACAGCAACAACGCCTGTGTCGGTTATTCTTGTTATAACCTGTTCTTTTTCAATTGCCATTTTAATATATCTCCTTTATAAATATAATCTTTAGATTGTAAGAATTTCAGCTTCTTTTTCCTTAAGAACAGAATCAACTACCTTAATATATTTATCGGTAATTTTCTGAATCTGCTCTTCACCCGATTTAACATCATCCTCAGTGATTTCATTAGCTTTTTTCTTAGCCTTTAATTTATCAATAGCATCACGTCTTAAGTTTCTTACAGCAACCTTAGCGTTTTCTGCTATTTTGTGAACATCTTTAACAAGCTCTTTTCTTCTTTCCTCTGTTGGCGCCGGGAAAGAAAGACGAACCATTTTACCGTCGTTAGTGGGGTTAATACCCAAATCGGATTTCTGAATAGCCTTTTCAATAAGAGGAAGAAGGCTTCCGTCCCAGGGCTGAATAGTAATCATTCTTGGGTCGGGAACAGCAATTGTTCCAACCTGATTAAGGGGAGTGGGATTTCCGTAATAATCAACAGTAATTTTATCTAAAATTGCAGGATTAGCTCTGCCGGCTCTTACTGTTGCAAATTCTCCTTTTAGGGAGTCAATTGATTTTTCCATTTTGGATTCAAGATTCGACATAATTTCTTTCATTTTCTTATCCTCCTAATTATTAATATGAGTTCCGATGCTTTCGCCTTTAACAACTCTTATGATATTTTCGGGAGTGTCAAGACCGAAAACCTCAATCGGAATATTATTATCCATACAGATAGAAATTGCGGTGGTATCCATAACCTTAAGTCCCTGATTAAGCACGTCAAGATACTTAATTGAATCATATCTTACAGCATTTTTATCAAGTTTGGGATCGGCACTGTAAACCGCATCAACATTTTTTGCAAGCAGAATAACATCTGCATCAATTTCAGCGGCACGAAGTGCAGCCGCAGTATCGGTGGAGAAAAACGGATTTCCTGTTCCACAGCCGAAAACAACAACTCTGTCCTTTTCCAGATGACGAATCGCCCTGCTTCTTATGTAAGGCTCGGCAATCTGTTTCATTTCAATGGCTGTCTGAACTCTTGCGGTAACACCCACAGCTTCAAGCGTATCGGCAATAGCAAGTGCGTTTATGGAAGTAGCAAGCATACCCATATGGTCTGCTCTTGTTCTGTCCATAGAACCGCCGCTTCTTCCTCTCCAGAAGTTTCCGCCGCCAACAACAACTGCAGTCTGAACACCCATTTCTGTTAGAATTTTAATTTGCTCGCAGACTTTTTTGATTTTATCAAAGTCAAGTCCGAAGCCGTTTTCCAAAGCAAGTGCTTCGCCGCTTAGTTTAAGAAGCACTCTCTTGTACTTACAATCCATTTTTACCACCCCTGTATATTTAATTTTCAAACTTTTTCATAGTATATTGTATCATAATAAAATCAATTTATCAATAGCAAATCTGTTTTTTTTGATAATTAAGTTGAATTTTTTTTATTTTGCTGATATACTTAAATTAAAGGATGATGAAAATGGCGAAGAAAAATTTTTATGCAGTAAAAAAAGGCTTAACACCCGGAATATATAAAACATGGGAAGAAGCAAAAGTTCAGATAGACGGTTTTCCGAAAGCGGAATACAAAGGCTTTGCAACTCTCCCCGAAGCAGAAGAATATATGTACGGTGCAAAACAGCAGGAATTTGAAATCCCCTCTTTAGCCGGACTTGAGGCATATGTTGACGGAAGCTATAATTCAGAAACGGGAAAATACAGTTTCGGAGCAGTATTACTTTATAACGGAGAGGTAAAAGAGCGTTTGAACGGAGTGGGAGAAAACGAGGATGCGGCAAAAATGCGTAATGTTGCCGGTGAGTTAAAAGGCGCTATGACAGCTATGAAATATGCCGTTGATAACGGCTACGAAACTCTTACTATCTACCACGATTACGAGGGAATAGGAAAATGGGCGCAGGACGAATGGAAAGCAAATCTTACCTCCACTAAACAGTATAAGGAATATTATAAAAAAATAAAAACAAAGCTCAAAGTAAGCTTTGTTAAGGTTGCGGCACATACAGGTGTTGCCTATAACGAGGAAGCGGATAAACTGGCAAAGGAAGCACTGGGAATAAATGCAAAATAAGAGGTATCGACTTAGACGATACCTCTTATTTTGAGTTTTTTACTTATACCAAATGTGGTATATTATTTTCATCAAAGATAATTTCTGTTTTGCTCAAATACCAGGTTTCACCCATATCGGAGCTTCCCTGATAGAAAATGTAAGCACGTCCGTCATCATCACGAAAAGCATATGGATGACCGGATTCCGAACTGTTCCACTCCCCTGCTTTTCCGCATTTTATAAAAGGCTCACTAAACACCCTTTTAAAGAACACGCCATCATCGGAAACAGCACATCCAATCTGCTGAGGAGTGCAATTGTAGGAACCGCCGTAAAACATAAACATTTTTCCGTTATTCACAATAGTTGCGGCAGCCTCGATACATTTACCCTCCCATTTCAATTCAGGAGCAAGAACAGAACCGTTTGTAAGCTGAGTCCAGGATTTTTTTGAGAAATCCGAATCAATATCAGCCCATGCACCGCCAATTTTCTGAATTTTCATTTCATGGTCACGGGTTGCAATGTATAAAAACAGCTTGCCGTTGAATTCGCACACATCGGCGTCTATCGCCCTTCCGCAACACCAGTCATCAGTTGGTCTGTACACCGGATTATCAGAATTTTTTATGAAATTTATTCCATCATCGGAAACCGCATGACAAATTGCATCAAGCTTACCGTTTCCGTAGGTCTGATAAAACAAATGAACCTTATCCTTAAGAACAATCGCCGCAGGAGCACCTATCCCCTTTTCCTCATAGGGCATATCCATAGAAACCTCAGAAACATTTTCCCAGTTTTCCATATCCTTTGAAACCGCAATTCCAACGCCGATTTTATCCCACCCATCATCGTCTTTTTCTCTTATTTTAATGGTGTAGTAAAGATAATATGTACCTTTAAAATTTACAACTGCAGGATCTTTTGCAAAATTAAATTTTTCAGTATTTGTAAAAAGCATCTTTACACCCCGCTATACGCTGAAAATCCACCATCAACGGGAATTACAACACCGTTTACAAATCCGGAAGCTTCCTTGCAAAGAAGCCACAGAAGTGTACCGATAAGTTCTTCTTTTTCACCAAATCTTCCCATAGGAGTTTGTGAAATAATCTTTTTGGAACGCTCTGTATATTCGCCTTTTTCATCAATTAAAAGCGCTCTGTTCTGGTCAGTTAAGAAAAAGCCCGGAGCAATTGCGTTAACTCTTATTCCCACCTTGGAGAAGTGAACGGCAAGCCACTGAGTAAAGTTGGAAACAGCCGCTTTCGCACCGCTGTAAGCAGGAATTTTGGTAAGAGGAGAAAACGCATTCATAGAAGATACATTAATAATAACCGAATCCTCCTTGTCAAGCATATCTGCCGCAAAAACCTGCGTAGGAAGCAAAGTTCCAAGAAAATTAAGATTAAAAACAAATTCAACCCCCTGAGGATCAAGATCAAAAAAGCTTGTAATATCTTTTTTAATATCTCCCTCAAAGTAATATTCGTTAGTGGTAGTTCCCTTGGGATGATTTCCGCCTGCACCGTTTATTAAAATATCGCAGGAACCGAATTTTTCGTTAACAATTTTCTTTGCATTTTCAAGAACTGCCTTGTCAAGAACATTTGCCCCAACACCGATTGCAATACCGCCGTCAGCAACAATTTCTTCTGCAACCTTATTTGCAACATCTTCCCTTAAATCAAGAATTGCAACCTTTGCACCGCAAGCCGCAATGGCTTTTGCAAAGGTACTGCAAAGAACTCCGCCGCCACCGGTTACAACGGCGGTTTTGCCTTTTAAGTCAATATTTAATGGTAATTTCATATTTTTCATCTCCTAATTAAAGCCTTTTTTACTTAAATAATCATAACTGATTTTAAGCGAGTCGAAGGGATTTCCATCGCAGGAATCCTGCTCAACAAGCGCATACTCAACACCTGCTTCGTCGCAAGCCGCAATTACATCATCCCAGTCCACATTGCCTTTACCGATTTCCGCAAATTTCGGGTGACCTTCTGAAATTTGCAGGTCTTTAAAGTGAACACAGGCAATTTTACCTTTTCTTTCACGAATAAATTTTGCAGGATTCACTCCGGCATAAGAAAGCCAGTAAACATCAAGAATAAACTTGAAATTTTCGCACTGAAGCGCATCGGTAATAATATCAAAGCAATATTTTCCGTCACGTTTTTCAAATTCAAAAGCGTGATTGTGATATGCAAAAATAAGCCCTTCCTCGTTAAGTCTTTCAGCCACTTTTTTAAAGTTATTTACAAATTCATCAATTGTCTCCTGCTTTGTGTTAAAACCGGGCATAGCGCCAAGTCCGCAAACCTTGCAGTCAATAGTTTTATGAAATTCAATTTCTTTTTCAATATTGTTTAAATAGTTATCTGCCGGACGGTGTGTGCAAACACACTTTAAGCCGTATTTATCAAGAACGGATTTTATAAAATTGCCGTCAAAATCGCCTATTCCGGACAACTGAACTATTTTGTAGCCCATTTCCTTTACTTTTCTGCAGGATTCATCAAAATCATTTTCAGTTTTACAGTAATCACGTATTGTATAATATTGTGCACCTATACGTCTGTCCATAGCCGTTTTCCTTTCTTTATTAAGAATTCTGCATTTTATCAACAGCTTCCCACAAACCGTTTATGTAAACAGCACCTAAAGCTCTGTCATACAAGCCGTAACCCGGTCTGCCGGTTTCGCCCCATATCATTCTTCCGTGATCGGGACGGATGTATCCTTTAAAGCCGGTGTCGTGGTATGCTTTAACAATTTTGAAAATGTCAAGAGAACCGCATTCTGATTTGTGAGCAGATTCCTCAAAGGATTTTTCACCGGTTATTTTAACATTTCTGATATGAGCAAAATGGATTCTTTCGGGGAAAGAATAAATCATATCAACAATATCGTTATCCTTAGAAACACCAAGAGAACCGCTGCACAGAGTAAGACCGTTGTAAACGCTGTCGTAAAGCTTTAAGAAACGTTCAACATTCGCCTTGTTTGTAATAATTCTGGGCAGACCAAAAATTCCCCAGGGCGGATCGTCAGGATGAATTGCCATTTTTACTTTAACTTCCTCGGCAACCTTAATTACTCTGTCTAAGAAGTATTTCAGGTTGTTCCATAAATCTTCCTCGGAAATATGCGAATATTTTTCAAGAAGAGCTTTCATGCCATCCTTTGTATAGCTTGAATCCCAGCCGGGAAGAGATAAATCACCGGTAAGCGGATTCATTTTTTCAACTGTTTCTTCCTTATAGATAAGAGCATTTGAACCGTCCGGAAGCTCATATGCAAGGTCGGAACGTGTCCAGTCAAACACCGGCATAAAATTATAACAAACACAATCAATTCCTGCTTTTGCAAGATTTCTTAAAGTTGTGCAGTAGTTTTCTATGTATAAATCTCTGTTTCCATCGCCTGTTTTAATATCTTCATGAACGGGAACACTTTCTATAACCATCAGTTTAAGTCCCGATTTTTCAATTTTTTCTTTTAGCTCAACAATTTTTTCGTAGGGCCACGCCTCGCCTACGGGAATATCATAAATTGCCGAAACAATACCGGTTACGCCCGGAATTTGTCTTATTTTTTCAAGAGTTACGGGGTCACTGTCCCCATACCATCTGAATGTCATTTCCATATAAATCACCTCAAAATACATTATACAACAATTTTTTCATAATTACAATTCATATATTGCGAAAAACATTGCAAAAATTGCCATTATGTGATAAAATAAAATCAAGAGGTGATTTTATGGAAAACATAATCTTTCAGCACGGCAGTGACAATAACGATTACTATTATATGAACAAAAACAACAAGCATCCCGAACAGAAGGACTATTTTCTGCATAACCACGATTTTTTTGAAGTGCTTATATTTTTCAGCGGTGATGCGGATTTTATTGCAGAGGGAACAGTTTACCACCTCAATCCCTACGATATTGTTATAACCCGCGAAAACGAAATGCATCGTATTCTGCATAATTCCCCTGCCAAATATGAGCGTTCTGTTCTGCGTATAAGGGAAGATTTTTTCAGAAAATATGAATGTGAAAATTATATGGAAATTTTTACCGACAGAAAAACAGGTCACAAAAACATTATTCCATCAGAAGCGGTGCTTGATTCGGAGCTTATTCCGGTTTTGAGCAAGCTTGAAAAGCGTATTATGGAAAACAGCGACGAAATTATTATAAAGTGCTCCATAATTGAATTTTTATACACCTTAAACAAGCTTAAGGACAGCAGTTTTGCCGGAATTGCGCCCAATAAGCTTGTAAGGAATATGGTTGACTATATAAATCAACATCTTGAAGATGATTTGTCCTTAGACAAGCTTTCGGAAAAGTTTTTTGTTTCAAAATATCATCTTTGCCGGGTTTTCAAGGAGCACACCGGTTTTACCGTAAACAAATACATAACAAAAAAACGTATAATACGGGTTCAGCAGTTATACAAAGAAGGGCGAACCCTTAACGAGTCCGCCCTGATTGCCGGTTTCGGCGATTATTCAAATTTTTATAAATCCTTTGTTTCGGAAACAGGAATTTCGCCGAGAAAGTTATATAAAAACTAAGCTCTGTCAATGGAAATTACTGCAAAATAGGAGGTGTCAACCTCCTTTATTTTTTTCTCCACAAGCGCCTTTGTTTCCGCTTCGGAATAAGGAAATTCAAAAGGCACAACCACATCAAAAATAAGGTTGGTAAAATTTATAGCCTTAACAATACGAAAATCGTGAATGTGCAGCGATTCATCTATTTCCCTCACACATTTTTCCGTTATGGCTTTAAGAACATTTGTCTGTGCATCGTCGGTAACAATCGGGTCTAAATGAACAACGATTTCAATACCGAGCTCTTCGCCCAGTTCTCTTTCAATATTATCACATATTTCGTGACTTTTCATAATATCCTGCTTGTAGTCAACTTCAGCGTGAATACTTGCAAAGCGTCTGCCCGGCCCGTAATCGTGCACAACAAGATCGTGCACACCGATAACTCCCTCATAAGCTTTTACCTTATCGGTAATTTCCTTGCATAGCTCCTCATCAGGCATCTGACCAAGCAAAGGATCAAGCGTTTCCTTAACAAGCTTTATTCCGCTTATAATAATGAAAACAGCCACGCCAAGACCTGCTATCGGGTTAATGTTAAAATCAGTAAATCGTGAAATAAAAACGCAAACAAGCACCGCAAGGGTTGCATAAACGTCATTAATGCAATCCTGTGCAGTAGCAACAAGTGTTTTTGAATTGATTTTTTCGGCAATTTTTCTGTTAAAAACAGTCATCCACAACTTTAACACAACCGAAAAAAGAAGCACTACAACCGACCATATTCCCGTTTTTGCCTGCTCAGGAGTGATTATTTTTTCCACCGAGGTTTTAAAAAGTGAAAACCCGATAAAAATAATAAGGAAAGCTACAATCAGTCCCGATATGTATTCATATCTTGCGTGACCAAAGGGGTGTTCCTTATCGGCAGGCTTACCCGAAAGCTTGAAACCAAGCAAAGTTACAATGGAAGATGCCGCATCGGAAACGTTGTTGAATCCGTCTGCCACAATGGAAATTGTGGCAGACAGATAACCGATTATAATTTTTATTACGCTTAGTAAAAGGTTGCAGAAAATACCCACCGCACCTGCAGTTTTGCCGTAAGCTTCCCTTACCTTCATGTCGGTAGTATTTTCATAATTTTTAACAAAAAGTCTGACAATTAAATTTGTCACAAAAACCATCCTTTTTAGCGGTGCACGTGAGTTACATTCTGAGGAGTTTTATCTTTAAAAAGAATCGTAATTGCCCACAGTCCAGCAAGACCGACAACGGCAAAAATAATTCTTGCAAGCAAGGAGCCCTGGCCACCGAAGATTGTTCCTACAATGTCGAAGCCAAAAAATCCTATTGAACCCCAGTTGATTGCACCGATGATTGTTAGAATTAAAGCAAGATTATCCATAATATTGTATTCCTTTCTTTGTGAATTACTAATATTATGGATAATTTTCTGAATTATATTATAAATTTTTTAAGTTCTTCAATTTTTTCCTCAAGCATTTTTTTATCTTTAGCCTCAACCACCAGTCTTAAATAGGGTTCTGTATTGGATTTACGCATATTGAACCACCATTCATCAAACTCGTAGCGGATACCGTCAAAATCATAAAATTTGATATAATCTTTTTTCTTATAATGCCTGGTTACCTTTTTAATTATTTCGTCTTTATTATCTGTTTTAAAATTAAGCTCTCCCGAAGATGCAAAAACCGAAAATTCCTTGATAATATCTGCTATTTCGTATCCGTCCTCTTTAAACTCCGCAAGAGTATTAAGAACATAAATTGCGGCAAGAACGCCGGAATCGCAGCAGCCGAAATCTTTAAAATAATAGTGCCCTGCAAGCTCTCCGCCAAAAAGCGCGCCCGTTTCACGGATTTTCGCTTTAGCATATGCGTGCCCAACCTTCCAGATAATAGGCTCAGCCAGAAGCTCCTTAACGTAATAATACACCGCCTTTGAGCTTCGTATATCCATTACAACACATTCGCCCTCTTCTTCAATAAGTGCATTTGCAAGTACGCACAGAATAAGGTCGGGAGAGATGTATTTTCCTTTATTATCAAGAAACATTACCCTGTCGGCGTCACCGTCAAAAATAATACCGATATCAAGAGCATTTTCCTTAACGCAGGCTTTTAAATCCTTTCGTGCCGATTCCATCATCGGATTAGGACTGTGACCGGGAAAATTCCCGTCCGGCACATCGTTTAAATAAATTGCCTTATCCCCGAAAATTTCTTTTGAAATAACCGCCGAAGAACCGTTTGAACAGTCCACAGCAAAATTAAGACTGGAAATATCGGCAATTTTTTCTTTCATAAATTTTATGTATTCATTTTTTATATCAAGAGAAGTTATCTTTCCTTTATTTACGGAAACAGAAACATCCTTTTCGTTAACCCATTTTTCAAGGTCGGCAAGTCCGCTTTCTTTTCCCACAGGAACAGCATTCGGACCGGAAATTTTAAATCCGTTGTAATTTTTAGGATTGTGGGATGCAGTTATCATAACTGCAGTTTCAAAGCCCTTTTCAAAAGCCGCAAAATAAGTCATTGGAGTGGTAGTTAAGCCTAAATCCACCACATCGCAGCCGGAATCGGTTATACCTTTTGTGAGATATTCAAAAATTTCATCCGAGCTTAAACGGCAATCACGGCCAACGGCAATTGATTTTGCTCCAAATAAATCCTTTAAGAAAAAACCAATTCTGTAAGCTGTATCTTTATCAAAATCCTTATTATAAATTCCTCTTATATCATATGCCTTAAAAGCAGACATTTTCTATTCCTCCGATTTTTTACCTGTTTCTTTGCCGTCTTCTCCCTCAAGTGTTTCTTCCTCGGGTACGTTGCCTAAGAACACAGTATCAATAAGTTCAGCAGTTTCTTCATCGTCACAAATGAAATAGGAAGCTCCGCCAATCATATTCGGATAACCGGGAAGCTGATAGGAATCAAGACATTCAGGATCAAGAAGCTTAATTAACGGTAAAAATGTTGTCATATCACCCAAACCGATATTGGTTTTAAGATTTTCCTGAATTTCCTTAAACAGAGGTCTTGCTTTAAGCAGATATTTGGGTTTAAGCTTCTGCTTAACAAGCTCGCTTATGAACATCTGCTGAGCCTCAATTCTTCCTAAATCCGCATTTGCATAACCGGAACGGAAACGGCAGAACTGTTCCGCCTTGTCCCCATCTAAAACCTGAAGACCGGGATAAAGGTCAATATACAAATCCTGAGTTGGATCCACATAATACATTCTCTGCGGAACATCAATTTCAACGCCGCCTAAAATATCAATAATATCACCAAATCCGTCAGGATCAACAACAGCATAGTAGTTTATGGGAAGCCCGGTAATCTCTGTTATTTTTTCAATAACAAGCTCCTGGCGCTTACCCTCTTTTCCCATTCCGTAAAGGGAGTTGATTTTATAGTTTCGGTTATTAACCTTAACTCTTGTATCTCTGGGAATAGAAAGCAGATTAACAACATTTCTTTCCTTATCAAAAGAAGCAACCATAATGGTATCTGTAAGGAATCCACCCTTATCGGTGGCAAGCAGAAGAACATTTACCCTGCCGCCTTCAATTTTAGAAACACCGGCATCCTCATCCACAAAAACGCCGTTGAAAAGGCTGTGAACATCCATACTGTAGTTAGCTGCATACATACCTGCAAAAACTGCTATAAGTATAAGCATTGTCATACTTACTATTTTTATATATTTCTTAAAATTCATCCGAACATCTCCAAAAATTTTTCTTTTGATTTAATGCTTAGTAGACAATTTGGATTAATTATATCACATATTCACAAAAAAGAAAAGACTTTTTAATGAATTTTTTTTAAATTTTGTAATTAAAAGAAAAATTTACTCTCAACAGGTTACTAAAACACATGAAAACGCTCGCCTGTAACAACCGGCTGACATTTTCCGTTTGTAACATCGGTAATACGTTTTACAAAGGCATCAAAATCCTCATTCGGGCAAAGAGCCGCAACGCTTACCGAATCGGTATATTCAGAATCCAGAACAAGAACACCTGAATTATTAAGCTCATATTCCACCTTGCCCCAGAGGGTATAATCAGCAGTTATAACAAACTCTGTGCACTTTGTCTGCTCGCCTATGCCTGCGGCATTTACAGCTTCCTTTGCAGAACGCTGATAAGCCTTTACAAGTCCGCCTGTGCCAAGCAGTGTGCCGCCAAAATAACGTGTTACAACTATTATAACATTGGTTATGTTTTCGTTTTTAATAAGCTCCATAATGGGTGCTCCTGCAGTTTTTGCAGGCTCACCGTCATCCGAAAAACGTGCAATATTGTTTTCTCTTATCTGATAAGCGTAAACATTATGAGTTGCATCTCTGTGAAGCTTTCTAATTTCCTCAAGATAGGAAAGAGCCTCCTCTTCGGTTTCAACATTTTTAATTCTTCCTATAAAAACAGATTTTTTTTCGGTTATTTCCGCCTTTGCTTCCTTAAGCGGAACAAGAAATTTATCATTCATCGTAAATATATTCCTTTAAACTGTTATATCGTGCTTCCTCTACAAAAACCTTTACCTTTGTTCCCTTATCGGTACATTCTTCCTCTAAAATAAGATTGTTTTTGTAAAGCTCGCCTAAAATTTTTCCCTCTGTGTAGGGTATCATAAGAGTAAGATTAATTTTTCCGTCGTTTAACTTTTTCTCGATAAGCTCCAGAAGTGCGGATATGTTTTCTTTGTTTTTTACCGAAATATTAACCGTATCTCTGGTGCAAAGGTAAGAAGGCGGTTCTTTTATATCTGTTTTGTTAAACACCGTAATCACCGGCTTATCAGTTACCTCAAGCTCGTTTAAAATTTTATCAACCACCTGCATCTGCATTTCAATTTCTTCCGAGGAGGAATCCACAACGTGCAGAATAAGGTCGGCATATTTCGTTTCCTCCAGAGTGGATTTAAACGCCTCTACAAGGTGATGAGGAAGCTTGCTTACAAAACCTACCGTATCGCTTAAAACAACCTCCAGAGTATCACTTACACGAAGCTTTCTCATAAGAGGATCAAGAGTTGCAAAAAGCTTGTTTTCAACATAAGCATCTGCATCGGTAAGGCAGTTCATAAGGGAGGATTTACCAACATTTGTGTATCCGACAAGTGCCACAACCGGTATTTCCTCTCTCTGACGTTTTTTTCTTATATTGCTTCTGTGTTTTTCTATATCCTTAAGCTCCTCGGTAAGATGCTCAATGCGTGCCCTTATATGACGTCTATCGGTTTCAAGCTTGGTTTCACCGGGGCCTCTTGTACCTATACCTCCGCCCAAACGTGATAAGCTTCTGCCAATTCCCGAAAGACGTGGCAGAATGTATTTAAGCTGAGCAAGCTCAACCTGACATTTTCCCTCTTTGGAGGTTGCACGTGCCGCAAAAATATCCAGAATAAGACGGCTGCGGTCTATTACCGTAACACCCAGTTCATCCTCCAAATTTCGTGTTACCGAGCCGGAAAGCTCCGCATCTACAATCGCCATTGTAACATCATTTACATCAATAAATTCCTTTATTTCTTCTACCTTTCCGCTTCCAACATAAGTACGGCAATCATATGCCTTCACATTCTGAAGAAAATATGCGGCAGTTTCACAATCTGCAGTTTCGGCAAGCATTTCAAGCTCCGCCATACTTTTTTCGGCATTTTTATCATCGGGCAATGCCGCACCTATTAAAACAACTTTTTCCATAAAAATCCTCTCAACATTCCGTAAACGGCTCTGTTTTCTGTTCCTTTTCCAGTTCTATTTCCTTTTCCTTGGCTTCAAGAGCTTCATACAAGCCTCGCAGTGCAGAAAATGGTGCAAACTGCTTTGCACGGTCTGCCCTGCTCATTTTAGGACGGCTATTTTTCTCCACTTTTATGCCCTCCAATCTGACGGTTCCGATCCATTGTAGTGGCGGCATCCTGTAAATTCATACCCTTTACAATGGAATTTCTGCCGTATTTTTTCTTTATATTAACAACCGTTTTCTGAATACGGCGGTTTTTATCTGTGTGTTCTTCCTCATCAAACATAGAAAACTGACGGAATTGCTCCTCCACAACGTGATTGCAGGTTATGTTAACACGCCGTATAGGAAACTTAGGATTAACAATTTTTTCATACAAATAAGAAACAGCATCCACCATAACCTCAGCATTATTGGTTTCACTTCTTAAAGAAGTTGTTCCGTGAGCCGGCTTTAAATCCAGCTTATTGGAATATCCAACGTGAAGCGTTATGGAATTTGTAACCAAATCCTTATCCGACAAATCAAGACATAATAAATCCATCATTTCCTTAACAATAAGACGGCCTTCCTCAAAATTATAGTCACGCATAAGCACCTGACCGCTTGTAAGACAGTTTGCTTTCGCCTTGTAACTTTTTATATCAGCAATAGTGGTGGGTTCAATTCCATAAGCATGGTCAATAAGAAGCTCGGCATCTATGCCGAAAATTCTGTATAAAAAATCCTCATCTGCCCCGGCAATATCCCTCATGGTAAATATTCCGTAACGGGCAAGTCTGTTTGCAGTACCATTACCCACACGCCAGAAATCTGTAAGAGGACGATGGTCCCATAATGTTTTTTTGTAGGTCTCCTCGCTTAAAAAACCAATAAAATCATCGGCGTGCTTTGCAGTTATATCAAGAGCCACCTTTGCAAGATACATATTTGTGCCTATTCCGCAGGTTGAACGTATTCCGAGAGTGTTATAAATTTCATCGGTAATCATTTTGCTTAAATCTCTTGCCGTTGTATGATAAAATTCAAGATAATTTGTGGCATCAATAAAAACCTCGTCTATGGAATAAACATGGATATCATCCTTGGAAATATATTTAAGATAAATCCCATAAATTTTAGCAGAATAATCTATATAAAGCTGCATTCGGGGCTCAGCAACAATGTATTCTATATTTTTCGGAATTTCAAAAATTCTGCACCGGTTTTTTACACCGAGCGCTTTAAGGGCAGGAGAAACAGCAAGACATATGGTTTTTTCCGACCTTTCGGGATCGGCAACAACAAGATTTACCTTCATGGGATCAAGTCCCCTCTCAACACATTCAACCGATGCGTAAAAGGATTTTAAATCAATACACATATAAATTTTTTGCAGTTTTCTCACCTCCCAATATATTTTACCACAATATGCGGTGTTATTGCAACAAAAAAATAAAATTGAAACGATATTGACAATTTTTATTTTTGGTATTATAGTATCTGTATAATGTTTTTCGGAGGTTAACTATGTTTGATATGCACACCCACACCCACAATTCACACGATGGAAGCGGTTTTGCGGTAGATTCTGCAAAATCTGCAAAAACCAAAGGCATATCTGCCATTGCAGTAACTGACCATTGCGACATTCAGTATTATATTGAACACAATGTAAAAAAACGTATTGCAAATTCCTTAAAAGAAGCGGAAAAAGTCAACAAGCTTTCAAGCGGAACTCCCGAAGTTTTAAAAGGAATAGAAATCGGTGAAAGCATTTTTAACATGGAATATACAAATGATATTCTGCTAAACCACAACTATGATGTTATAATTGGCTCAGTGCACGAAGTAAAGCACAAAAAAAGCGACCGACCTTATTCGTTGATTGATTTTTCTGATTTTTCCTCTGAAGAGTTAAATGAATTTATGCATACATATTTTGACGATGTATTTACAACTCTTACAACACTCCCCTGCGATATAATGGCACATCTTACCTGTCCTCTCCGCTATATAAACGGAAAATATAACCGCAGCATTTCAAGCAGGGATTACGAAGAACAAATTACAAAAATTCTTGAATATATAATAAAAAATTCAATTGCTATGGAAATAAATACATCGGGAATTGGCACTGCGTTCAATACCCTTATGCCGGATGAATGGATTATTAAAAAATATTACGAAATGGGCGGATATCTTATAACTCTTGGTTCAGATGCCCATATTTCTGAAAATATTGGTAACGGTTTTAACGAAGCAATAGCCTTTTTAAAGGAAACAGGCTTTAAAAAATGCTATTATTATAAAAACAGAAAAGCAATTGCATATGATTTGTAAAAGCAAATCCCCCTTCGTCTAACGAAAGGGGATAATTTTTATTCCAGTTCAAACGCACCGGTATAAAGCTGATAATAAACGCCTTTTTCTTTTATAAGGTCATCGTGAGTGCCTCTTTCTATAATTTCACCGTGGTCAAGAACCATTATAACATCGGAATTTTTAACAGTTGAAAGCCTGTGTGCAATAACAAAAACAGTTCTTCCCTCCATAAGCTTATCCATACCTCTTTGAACAATTGCTTCGGTACGTGTATCAATGGAAGAAGTAGCTTCATCAAGAATCATAACCGGAGGATCGGCAACTGCAGCTCTTGCTATGGCAATAAGCTGTCTTTGTCCCTGAGAAAGATTGGAGCCGTTATTTGAAAGCTCCGTATTATATCCGCCGGGAAGTCTTGTAATAAAATCGTCTGCACCGGCAAGCTTTGCAGCGTTAATACATTCCTCATCGGTTGCTTCAAGATTTCCGTAACGGATGTTTTCCATAACAGTTCCGGTAAACAGATTTGTTTCCTGCAGAACTATGCCTAAAGAACGGCGTAAATCTGATTTTTTTATTTTATTAATGTTAATTCCGTCATAACGGATTTTTCCGTCTGCTATATCATAAAAACGGTTTATAAGATTTGTAATTGTTGTTTTACCTGCACCGGTTGCACCAACAAAAGCAACCTTTTGTCCCGGTTCGGCATAAACAGAAACATTTTTTAAAACCGGCTTGTTCTCCTCATAACCAAAATCAACCTCATTCATTCTTACATCGCCTTTAAGCAGTGTGTAAGTAAGGCTTCCGTCGCTGTGAGGATGTTTCCACGCCCAGTGACCTGTGTGTTTTTCTGCTTCTGTAATGTTGCCGTTTTCATCAATATTGGCATTAACAAGTGTTACATAGCCCTTATCCTCCTCGGCACATTCATCCATAAGAGTGAAAATTCTGTCCGCACCTGCAAGCGCCATAACAATTGCATTTATCTGCTGAGAAAGCTGATTAACATTACCCGTAAACTGTTTTGTCATATTAAGGAACGGAACAACTATGCTTATTCCGAAAGCCATTCCCGAAAGACTGATGTTGGGAATATTAAAGGTGAGGAAAAGTCCTCCTGCCATAGCAACTACAACGTAAACAAGATTACCTATGTTCTGAATTACAGGCCCTAAAATATTGGCATAAGCGTGAGCACGTCTGCTGTCTTCAAACAGTTCTTCGTTTATTTTATCAAAATCCGCCTTGCATTCATCCTCGTGGTTAAATACCTTAACAACCTTCTGACCGTTCATAATTTCCTGAACGAAGCCCTCGGCACGTCCCATTGATTTCTGCTGACGGATGAAAAACTTAGCAGAGCCGCCCCCAACTTTTTTGGAAACAACATACATAACAGCAACACCGATAAGCAAAACAAGTGTCATCCAAACACTGAAATAAAGCATTATTCCAAAAACACATACAACAACAGTTCCGGCACGTATTAAAGACGGAAGAGCCTGGGAAACAAGCTGACGAAGAGTATCAATATCATTGGTGTAATGGCTCATAATATCGCCGTGCTTGTGAGTATCAAAATATTTTACAGGCAGATTCTGCATTCCGTCAAACATAGAACAGCGAAGCTTGCTTAAAAATCCCTGCGTAATGAACGCCATAAGCTGCGTGTACAAAACGGTTGCCGCAAGAGCAATAGCATAAAGAATTATAAGAAATATAATCTGTTTTAAAACCTCGGGATAAGCCGAAGCCCAGTCGCCCGTTTTATACCATTTATCAATAATTGCAACAATTTTCTGTATAACAAGGTCGGGAACAGCTGCCGCAACCGCTGAAAACAGAATACAGAAAGCTGTAACAGGCACAAGAACGGGATAATATCCTATAAGAGTTTTCATAATTCTTTTAAATGTGCCTTTTTTCGCTCTTGGTTTTCCCGGCATTTTATTCATCGCTGTCACCTCCATTTGTCTGTTGTTCGTAAACTTCACGGTAAATTTCACTTTCAGAAAGAAGCTGACTGTGAGTTCCCACAGCCGAAACATAGCCGTTTTCCATAACGATAATCATATCTGCATCCATAACCGAAGAAATTCGCTGAGCAATAATAATCTTTGTTGTTGTGGGAATAAACTTTTTAAAGCCCTCTCTTATAAGCGAATCGGTTTTGGTGTCAACAGCGCTTGTAGAATCGTCAAGAATAAGAATTTTCGGTTTTTTTAGAAGTGCTCTTGCAATACAAAGTCTCTGGCGCTGACCGCCCGAAACATTTGTACCGCCCTGCTCAATTTTAGTATCGTAACCCTCCGGGAAAGAACGCACAAAATCATCTGCCTGAGCAAGACGGCAGGCTTCGGTAATTTCCTCATCAGTTGCGTTTTTGTTACCCCAACGCAGATTTTCTTTAATTGTTCCCGAAAACAAAACGTTTTTCTGAAGAACAACAGAAACTGCATCACGAAGGGCTTCTACATCGTAGTTTTTAACATCAATTCCGCCAACCTTTACACTTCCCTCGGTGGTATCGTAAAGCCGTGAAATAAGCTGAACAAGCGAAGATTTTCCCGAACCTGTTCCGCCAATAATGCCAACAGTCATACCGGATTTTATGTTTATATTAATATTGGAAAGTGCATTTTTCTTGGCATTAAGAGAATATTTAAAATTAACATTGTCAAATAAAACGGAACCGTCTTTAACCTCAAAAACGGGATTTTCAGGATTTTTAAGAGCAGGCTCTTCGTCTAAAACCTCACAGATACGCTTGATTGATTCTGCCGACATTGTAAGCATAACATAAATCATAGATAACATCATAAGCGACATTAAAATCTGCATTCCGTAAGTAAGCATTGCAGAAATCTGCCCTACATCGACAGTCTGTCCCATAGATTCTATGGACATTTTTGAACCTATAAAAAGAACAAAAACCATATTGATATTTATGCAGATGTTCATAAGCGGTGTGTTTAAAGCAACAATTCTTTCCGCTTTTGTAAAATCGTTTCTTATATCCTCTGCCGCAACACCGAATTTTTCCTTTTCATAATCCTCTCTGGAAAAGCCCTTTACAACACGCATTGCCTGAACATTTTCCTCAATGGATTCGTTAAGACGGTCGTATTTCTTAAACACACGGCGAAAAGCGGGCATAGCCTTTCTGCTTACCAGATAAAGCCCTATTCCGAGAATAGGAATTATAACAACAAATGCAGTAGCAAGCGCACCGCCCATAACATAAGCCATAACAATGGAAAATATAAGCATAAGCGGACTGCGGATTGCAGTTCTTATAATCATCATAAAAGACATCTGAACATTTGAAACATCCGTTGTCATTCTTGTTACAAGAGAAGATGAGGAAAATTTATCAATATTTTCAAAACTGAAGCTCTGAATTTTATGAAGAATATCCTTTCTTAAATTCTTTGCAAAGCCGGTAGAAGCTTTAGCACAGGTAAGTGCCGCAATCGCACCGCAGGCAAGAGACAAGCAAGCCATCAGGGCAAGCAGCAAGCCGGTTTTTAAAATGGTATCCATTTCAATTCCGCCCTTTATACCGTTAACAAGGTCAGCGGTAATAAACGGAATAAAAGTTTCAATTATCGCTTCGCCCACAATGAATATAAGCGTAAGAATCGTGGGCAATTTGTATTCTCTTATGCAGGAAATCATCCGTTTAAGCATAAAAAAACTTCCTTTCTGTCAAAAATCTCTTAATTTTTATTATACCATTCTGAAAAGGAAAATTTCAACAGTTTTGTAAAAAAGTTTTGTTAATTATTTATGAACGCAAAAACGACAGAGAAAATTCTCTGTCATCCTGTTATTTTATATTATTTTTTAACCTTTCCTTTGCCTGCTCAATGGTTTCGTCTTCGTGCAATAAATACCGTTCAACAAACTTATCTTCTACCGCAGTATAAGCATCTGTAACATTCTTTTCAATTTTTTTATAACTTTCTACAACTGCATCCTCGATTTTATTACTTATGTCAACTATTTTGGATTTTGCCATTTTTACACCTCCGTTATTTAATTCCTTTTGTAAGAGGAACAAGACAAAGCAACAGTAAAATCCCCGCCAGACCAATAATTGTGCCAATAATCATTTTCTCCCACACCAGACAAAAGCACAAACCAATTCCCAGTGTAAGCGCACCAACTATGCCAAACACAGTAAGCGCAACTAATTTGCGGTCAGGTCTTATGGGGGCTTTGTTTTCCATTTTTCTCCATATAATTACGGTTATAATTCCAAACAGAATTCCAACAGCCCCAAAAACGATTCCCGGCCCAAAAGCATTCCATTCGGGCAGAAGCGCCATACACATTCCAAGAGAAAACAATACTCCCGCAACGGTTCCAAGCATCATTGCTGTAAAACTACTTTTTTTCATAATAAATACCTCCATATTTTTATTAACCAAACACTTGTTTTGTTAATGTAATTATAGTATAATAAATTTAAAATCTAAATTCAACCATCAATTTAACAACAAGTGTTGGAATAATAAAAAGAAGGTAATTTTATGAATGTAAAAAACAATAAAAGAAAAAGAGAATCTATGGAAAAAATTGAAAATGTTTTTGTAAATATGCTGCTTACAAAAGAATTAAACGAAATTTCAGTAACCGATATCTGCAAAAAAACAGGGTTAAACCGAAGCACATTTTATGCAAATTATATGGATGTTTACGACCTTGCAGATAAGCTCAGAAGCAAGCTTGAAAAGGATTTTGATGAGCAGTTTGGCAAAAACAGCAATCAGGATGCCGTAACAATGTTCAGACATATATATGAAAATCAGTTTCTTTACAGAATTTATTTCAAATTAGGATACGACGAACAGCATCAGACTTATGTTTATGATATTTCCCGTGCCGAAAGCGATTTTGACGGGAAATA
Organism: Clostridia bacterium; assembly: GCA_017414505.1. Classification (GTDB taxonomy): domain Bacteria; phylum Bacillota; class Clostridia; order UMGS1840; family HGM11507; genus RGIG1932. The sequence goes on along the minus strand of JAFQLQ010000045.1, from coordinate 31,748 downwards.
TATAAAATATCACATAGAATTTTTCCGAAACGGACTTAATTCCATTATAAAAATGTGGCTGAACGGCAATTGTGCAGAATCGCCCGAAGAAATGGCAGAAATATTAAAAAGCGAATACCGTGGAAGGTAATTCGCTTTTTATTTTACATATCCCACATACGAACCTTAAGTCCGCTTCTTAATGTGAGTGCCTCCATATAGAAATAATCGCCCCAAATGGTAGCCCACTGGTTTGTTCTGCGTTTTCCGTCAATCCAGCTTCCGCACATTCCGTTTCCTAAAAGTGCTTCAGAATCATCGTCGAAAACATGAGATTCCTTTGTTATTAATGTATAGAGCATATCATCTGCAAATTCTCTGTATTTGTTTTCACCAACAGCTTCAGCAAGCTGATACATTCCGCAGGCAGCAATTGCAGCCGCAGAGGTATCAATATTTTTATCATTTTCATCATCAAGACGGAAATCCCATAAGGGCATTTCGCCTTTTTTAACGTTTGCCATAAAACAATCGGCAGTTTTTATGCTTGCATCAAGAAACGCCTGCTCTTTTGTGTGCATCCAGGCAAGATAAAAACCGTAAACAGCCCACGCCAGTCCTCTGGACCAGCAGGATTCATCGGAATATCCACCCTCGTTTTCACCTTTTATGGGTTTGCCGGTAAGAACATCAAAATCAAAGGTATGATAAACAGTTCCGTCTTCACGAATATTATTAAGAGCCGCAAAAGCGTGATTTTTCGCCGCTTCATAATATCTTGCATCTCCGCCGGATTTTGCAACGGAAAATAAAAGAGGCAGATTCATCATACAGTCGATAATAGTTTTTCCTTCTCTCTGAGGGAAGCCAAGCATACTCCACGCTCTTATAAATCCACCGTTTGGATTGTATCTGGAATACAAACATCTTGCCGCCATATCTGCCATATCAAGATAATCCATATCGCAGGTTACACGGTATGCATCAACCGCATAAAGCTGATAAAGAAAGCCTAAATCGTGGTCTTTATAACCGTTTCTTACTCTTTTAAAATAAAATTCCTTAAAGGAATCAAGATACGGTTTGTATTTATGCTCATTCTGCGTGATTATTACAGCAAGAACAACCATTCCGAACCAGAAGCTTCCTGTCCAGTTGCCGTCCTCGGTAAGATTTTCGCTGTATTTAAGATTGCCGTTTATATGCGGAGTTTTATCCTTATAAAGAAGCATATTTTTATCAATTTTTGCAAGTATTCCGTCAAGTTCTTTTTTTATAAGTTCTTCAAAATTCATAGTAATCTTCTCCGTATAGATTTGCCTCCCCACCAAGGAGGAGGCAAATTAAAATTATTATTTAGAAAGTGTTGCTTTTACAGTTATTGGTGCCATAGTTGCACTATCCCACAAATAAACCGAAACTTTATCGTAATCGGTAGGATTATAGGAAAGTGAATTTGTTGAAATTGCACCGTTTGCAAGTGTTACTTCTTTAGAGTCAACAGCTTTAAGCTCTCCGCCGTTGTAAAGAGCGATAATTGCGTTAACCTTTTTGGTAACACCCTCAGCAACAACGCACTCAGCTTTACCGTAAACATCAGAAGCTAAAGTCATATCTGTAAATTCGGCATCACCGGAGTAAATAACGGGTTTGGAAACTGTGTAGTTGCTTAAATATATTTTGCGAAGTCCGCCTGCACATGTATCAATTTTATCCTCACCGGAGCTCTTCAAAGCCTGAGTTGAAGATAAATTGCCTAATTCCCCTGCGTTTACAGCACCTTTGAAGCCCTGGCCCATAATGGAGATTGATTTAATATCTTTTAAATCAATCTTGCCGTCTGCTTCGCCCTGAACACCGTTTTTCATTCCATCAAATGCAACGGTAAACTGAGAAAGCGGAACAGAAAGACTAAAATCGCTGATTTGGCTTGTAAGCGTATATTTGCTTAAATCAATTTCGTAGAACAAGCATTCATTCTGATAATAGTTAAGCCTTGTTGCATCTTTTTCTGCTGTGGAAAGAACAATTGTAATCCAGTTGCTGATATTGGGATATTTTTCCCAAAGATTTTTAACAATTGCAAAATCCATATTGAATATTCCGTATTCGGAGAAATCAAGCTCATTAAATGCATTGGGATGATTGGAAATGTAGTTTTCAAATCTGCTTCCTATTGCATCTGTATGCCATGAAAGCGGAACAAAGTTGCTGATAGTATCATAATTTGAATTTGTTGCAGTACAACCTGCAATTAAAGCATTACCTGTAGTTCTGTCGCTAAAGTCACCTATTAAGTAGCTTCCATCTGCCTGTTTTCCTGCTTTTAAGGGAGATTTAACACCTAAAACAATATATGAATATGTTTTTGCTGCTGTTGTTCCGTCGTCGGCAGTAATTGAAGCAGTTAATTTAACAACCTTATCCAATGCAGGAAGTGTAACAACTCCGCTTGTGCTTATTACACTTTCATCATCAGAGCTCCAGCTAACTGTTGCACCTGTAAGCTCTGTGGGTAATGTAATTGTTGTATTTTCAGTAAATCTGTCTGCAGCAGGCATTAAAGTATCAAGCTCTTCGCCTGCCAGAGTAGCCTGTTTAAGAAGTTTTATGTTGTAAAGACCACCGCCGCAGTTTTTATCTGAAGCCTGACCGGAATTCTTAAAGGTGTAGTCTGCACTGACATGACCGCCCTCTGAATTTGCTACTGCTGCAAAACCTTTTCCGAAAATAGATATAGATTTAATTTCACTTAAATCAACCTTACCGTCAGCAGTACCTTTAACACCATTCTTCATACCGTCGAAAGCTACTGTAAATTCACTAAACGGAACAGTTAAGTTAAATTTAGTTATGTTAGATGTAAGAGGATATTCATTCAAATCAATTTCGTAATACAAGCATTCATTCTGATAATAGTTAGTGTGAACAGCATCCTTTTCCGCAGTAGAAAGAACTATTGTAAAGTAGTTGTCAATCTTAGGATATGTTACATAATCATTTTTAACTATTGCAAAATCCATGCTGAACAGACCGTATTCTGAAAAATCAAGGTCTTTAAATGCAACAGGATTGTTGTAAATATAGTTTTCACCTCTGGAAAGATTAATGTTATCACTTAGCCATCCTAAAGTATACCATTTATAAACACTATCATATTTAGAAGCCTGACCAGCACTTCCATTAAACATAGCAGTACCGGTTGCCGCATCTGAAAAATCACCGATTAAGTAGCTTCCGTCTGCCTGAGCACCTGCTTTAATTGAAATAACAGAACCAAAAACTTTATATGAATATGTTTTTGTTGCTGTTGTTCCGTCACTTGCTGTAATAGCAGCAGTTAATGTAACAGTTGTATCATTTTCAGGAAGTGTAACAACACCGTCTTTGCTGATAACAGCTTCGTTATCAGAGCTCCATGTTACTGTTGCACCTGTAAGCTTAGCGGGAAGTGTAATTGTTGTATTTTCGTAAAATCTTTCGTAGCCTGCCATTAAGGTATCAAGCTCTTCGCCTGCGAAGTTAGCCTGCTTAAATAAGCTTATGCTGTATAAACCTGCACCACATCTTTCAACTTCTGTTGCAACTCCGCTATTATTATATTTTGCAGCACCGGAATTTGTAAATGCCCAGTATGGAGAATCTGTAGCACCGGGACCGTTTTTAATACGGCTTCCGAAAGGACCTGCAACAAGTGAGAATGACTTGATATCTGCCAAATCAACTTTTCCGTCTGCTTCGCCCTGAGTACCGTTTGCCATTCCATCGAATGCAACCTTGAATTCATTGAAAGGAATTGTAAGGTTAATATCCTGTTTTGAACTGTTAGTGAAAGGATAATCTCTTAAATCAATTTCGTAATACAAACATTCATCTTCATAGAATGTATTCGGTACAGCACCTTTTTCTGCAGTTGTAAGAACAACTGTCATATAGTTTTCAACTGTCGGGAAATCCTTGAAATTTGTTCTGTCAATTGAAAATCTTATGTTGAACATACCGTATTCGGAGAAATCAAGGTCTTTAAACACATTGGGATGATTGTAGATGTAATTTTCACCTCTGGAACCTGTGTTAACAGTCCAGTTCATTGAAAAGAATTTATTTACACTATCCCATCCGCCGGTGGTGTTTTCTGCACCGCTTGATTTGAATATTGTTGCCATTTCCTGAGTTGTGAAATCACCGATTAAGTAGCTTCCGTCTGCCTGTTTGCCGGCTTTAAGAGTAGAAGTTGTACCAAAAACAGTATATGAATATGTTTTTGTTGCTGTTGTTCCGTCGTCAGCTGTAATAGAAGCTGTTAATGTAACAACTGTATCTTTTTCAGGAAGTGTAACAACTCCGCTTGTGCTGATAATACTTTCGTTGTCAGAGCTCCATGTTACTGTTGCACCTGTAAGCTCTGTGGGTAATGTGATTGTTGTATTTTCAATAAATCTTTCGTAGTCTGCCATTAATGTATCAAGCTCTGCTCCTACAACATTAGCCTGCTTAAACAAGCTTATGCTGTAAAGACCACCGCCACAAGTTGTGTTGTCATTATCAGATGGTCTTTTAAACATCTGAGTTGAACTTCTGGTTCCTAATGTTGAGTTAACAGCACCTTTAAAGCCCTGTCCCATAATAGAAACAGATTTAATTTCGCTTAAATCAATTTTGCCGTCAGCAACACCCTGAACGTTATCTTTCATACCGTCAAAAGCAAGCGTAAAGTCGTTCAAAGGAATTGATAAGTTAAATCTGGTTTTTTGTCCCGTTAAGGTACGTTCGTTGAAATCAACCTCATAGAACAAACATTCATTCTGATAATATGTAAGTGCTGTTGCATCTCTTTCAGCTGTGGAAAGGACAATAGAAAAACAGTTGTTCAACTGATTTTGATAGTAGTCTTTCACAATTACAAAATCTATATTTAATATTCCGTATTCTGAAAAATCAAGATCATCAAATACAACGGGGTTATTATAAATATAATTTTCAAATCTGCTTCCTATTGGGTCTGTGTGCCATGTTAACGGAACAAAGTTACTGATAGTATCATAGTTAGAATTTGTTGCAGTACAACCGGCAATCAAAGCATTACCGGTAGTTTTATCCGAAAAATCACCGATTAAGTAGCTTCCGTCTGCCTGTTTTCCTGCTTTAAGTTTTGTATAATTTGTACCATAAACTTTTACAGTATAGGTTTTTGTTGCGGTGGAACCGTCTGTTGCGGTAACAGTAGCAGTTAATACTACATCTGTATCATTTGCGGGCATTGTAACAACACCTGCATTTGTAATAATGCTTTCGTTAGCGGAGCTCCATGCAACTGTTGCACCGGAAACTGCCAGAGGAAGATTAAGAGTTGTATTTTTAGCAACTTTTAACTGGTCTGCCATAACCAAATCCAGCTCTTCTGCAGCAAGGGATACAAGCTTAAGCAGTCTCATTTCATAAACGCCAAAACCGCAGCTTAAATCATCTTCGATAGTGCCGTTGATAAATGTCCACGCTTTCCATTCGGTACCGGGACCTTCAACTACACCATTCATATCATCTTCGGGGTCAACACCAAAAGAAGAACCAAGAATTGAAATAGATTTAATATCGCTTAAATCAGTTGTTCCATCCTTTTTATCAGCAACCTCAGAACCGTTTACCATACCATCGAAAGCGGTTTTAAATTCGCTTAACGGAACAGCGATTTCACCCTTTGTAAGAGCAGAAGTAAGATTTACATTGCTTAAATCATATTCGTAATACAAACATTCGTTTTCGCAATAAGTTACAGAATTTGCATTAGATTCTGCTGTGGAAAGTACAACGGTGAAATAATTTTTAATACTTCCGGTTGTTTCCCAGTTATTCTTTTCGATAGCGTATTTCATTCTGAAAATACCGTAATCGGAAAAATCAAGTTCTGAAAAAACAGCAGGATTCTGTATAAAATAGTTTTCACCCTGCGAACCGTAAATTTCGGATTCGTTAAGAGTAAGATATCCACCGGCAGCGTTATAACCGTTACCGTCACGATCCTCTTCGCCGCTTGCATGAAATGCGGAAGCAGTTGTTGCATCGGTAAAATCACCGATTAAAAAGCTGCCGTCTTCCTGAGCACCGGCTAAAATGGTTGTTTCTGCACTAACAGGTGTAATAAAAGTAAAAAGCATACTTAAAACACACAGAAGTGCAATTAGTTTTCTTTGTTTCATTTTTGTTCCTCCTTAATAATATTATTATTTTATAAGATTTTTAAGTCTGACAGCTGAAACGGCTGCCTCATCTCGGGTTACATTGTCATGGGGACGAAAATCATTGTTTTCATCACCCTTTAAAAGTCCGCATTTTCTTGCGTAATATACATATTCCTTTGCCCAGTCGGAAATGGATAAATCGTCGGCAAAATTTTCTGTATCGGAAACGGAAATCTCTTCATTTTTAACCATAGCATAAGCAAGAGTAATAATTTTTGCCATTTCCTCACGGGTTATTTCAGCATCGGGCAGGAAGCTTCCCTCTCCCACGCCGTTTACAAGACCTTTATTATACGCTGTAAGCACATAATCTCTGTACCATTCATTTTCGGGAACATCTGTAAATACATTTTCATGTTTTTCAGCTTCTATCCCCATTGCACGAAGAATAAGAGTTACAAACTGAGCTCTTGTGGTAGTTTCAAAAAGACCCAATGTTTCTTCGTTAAGACCTTTTAATATACCGTTTTTAAGAGCATCGGTAAGCTCCTCCTTACCCCAGTGAGTTTCAAGCTCGTTTAAGAAAGCTTCCGGAATTGCAGGCTCTGACGGTGTAACAGGAACCACAACTGCCGAACCACCGGACGAGCCTCCACCCCCACCGGACGAACCTCCGCCACCGGAACCGCCGCCGGAAGGAATAATAGGTATCAGTACTCCTCCTGTGCCATGATTACCGGATGGATCGGATGAAGCAGGAGGTGTAACCACATCATCTGTTTTATCATCCGTGATTATCGGCTCTGAACCAAAGTAAATGTAATTTCCCGATTTTTTGAAGTCAACATTTTCACCGTTTAAAATAATTTCGGTAATTTCACCGGCATTTTCCAGATAAATTGTTATGGTATCAAGGTCAACCTCTGCAGAAGATGCCATTGCAAGACGGTAAGATTCTTTTGTGTAGCCAAGCTCAGAAACAGGTGCTTCGGCTTTGAAAAGAATTTTGCCCGTATTGGAATCGGAAATCTCCGCAGTATCCTGCAGGAATACCTGTGATATCTTTCCGGTTGCATCTCTGCCTATATAAGTGGAACGACCGTCTGTCTGATAAGCTCCGAATTTTCTTGGCCTCTGCTGCAGAGGATCGTGAACAAGATAGTAATCCGCATCCACATAGGTTCCGTCGTCACTTTCAATGTTAACCCTCATTGCAGTTGCACCGTTATTTTCTACATCTCCAATGGGAAGCGCATAACTGCTTACATCAGAGGTGACACCGGGACGTTCCGGGTAAATTACAGTATCATAAAGAACATTTCCCTTTGCATCCTTTACATAATTAAGATAATGAGAATCATACAATCTTGAATTTCCCTGACCGAAATATCCGTCGTGAACAACCGCTTCGGTCATATCATCGGTATTAGCCTGAGCAATCCATATGTTTGCGGTTTCGGAGAAATTACTTTTTCCGACCATATCCTCATCCATTGTAGGATTTGCCGCAGGAAGCATATGCCAGTTCTGCTGATAGTTATGCTCTCTTGTCATGCTGAGGGGCTCAAGATAATCGTTTACAATCCAGAATGGTGCACCAATTTTGTTAAACAGAATATTTCTTGTGTGAAGTCCGTGATGGTCACCGTTCTGCGGAGTTGTAAGTGTTGTGTTAACATAAAGACTGTTTGTTTCGTAGCGTTTTTCTTTTTTTACGGGATTAAGACCTTCATATGCAGTTTTTCCGAAGCTCTGCGTTGTGTTATCAATAGTAACTGTATTGTGATATAATGTCTGAGCAAGCTTTACGGAGTTTGTAGCATACGATGAGAAGCTCTGGTCGGTAAGAAGATACTGTCCGTATGCCTTTACTATTATATGGTTATCATCCTGATGTCCATGTCCGGGAGGAATGTTTCCGTCCACATCGGTATAAAGGTAAACACCCTCGGGAGTCCAGTTATCACGCATTGTGTATACACCGCTTTTAAACTCATTGGGATCTGTTGTAGCGGTGTAGCGAACAGTAGTCCAGTCGGGAGCTTCACCCTCGGCACCGTCTGTTGCAAGCCATCTCCAGAAAGGAACATCAACAACTTTGTAAATAAGCTGATTACGGTTTTCGTTGTGATAGCTTCGTCCCGTATATCCGGCTTCGTCACCCACCTGCGGGTTACCGCCGCCGGGCATTAACAATGATGCGAAATATTTAAGAATTTCGTAGCATTTTTCCTGAATATCACCGGGGAAAATGGAATCTTCAAAATTGTTACAGCGTCTTAAAATACCTTCTGCTTCAACAACACCCATAAATGTTCCGGTAAAGGAATAACTCCACGCAATTTCGTAAGCACTTCCGTCATCATAATAAGCTTCGGCAATTTTATCTGCCGCTTTTTGCTGAATACATTCAATAAGCTCTTCGTTAAGGGTAAGAGTAGGAAGATAAGCCGCCATAGTTGTCATACCGGTTAGCTGATAAACACCCCAGTTACCGGGTTCATAAGGCCCGTCTATCTGTGCACGGCATTCCATATACATATATTTTAAAGTTGCCGAGAAAATTTCTGCCGACATATATTTACTGTTTATCATTTCGTACATTGCTTCGCAAATATTTTTGTCACGGCAATGTCCGTCAAGAGTTTTATCGTATCTTGGCTCTTTACCTCTCTGATTGAGGTATCCTATCCACTGATTGAAAAATGCAAGAGCCTGACGTTCATCCTGGTCGTAATGATAAAGCTGTGAAAAAACAGTAGCCCACGCAAAACGAAGAAGTTCTTCGGGATAACGGTAAGCAAAAACATTGTAAATACCGTCTCTTACAGGAGCAACACCGCCGTCAAAGCGGTAGCTGTCCATTCCGTAGTTGGAGAAGGTTCCGTGCTCAAGAGTTGAACCCTCCTGCCCTTCATAATAGGTTACTTCGTCTTCGTTCCAGGTATTGTTGGAATATTCTATTACCAAAAGCTCGCCGCTGCCCAGTCCGCTGGCATTTCTGCCGTAAAGCTTTAGGTAAGCAGAATCAACCGCTGTTGCGGCATCAAGCTCGGTAAAGTCAAATTTTATAAGACCTCTTTTTGTATTACTGTCTGCCAGACGTTCAAGACCAATGGAAGAAATGCTTTCCTCCGCAAGTATTTCCGGCTCGTGACCGTAATTTTTGTCGTAATTTGCCTGCGGTGAAATATAGGAGTCATCGGTTGCAACAAATTTCTGAACAACACCCTTTGACCTTACCTCTACCACCGGAGGATGACCCGAACCCGCATCGAGACTTTCTATCGAAATACAGGTTCCGTCTTTTTTAAGGCCGAAAAGCTCAACAGAATAAACAGGAGACGGCTGTGCAAGAATAGAGCTCATTCTGTCGGTAATGTTTATTTCTACATATCCGTCCTCATTACCCATAACGGGAATACCAAGCACTGTCGGTACCATAGCCGAGTTTAGCTGAAAGTTATTCTTTATAGCGTAAGCCTGATAAATAAGATTTGCATTGGGGCTTACATTGTTGTAAACCGGCTGAAATGTGTCGTACAAATCACGATAGAACTCCAGAAGCTCATATTTTGCAGTTTCGTAGTCGCTCTTTTTAGCCGCTTCCTGAACTGCGGCAAGCCCGGGATATTCCACATAATCCAGCAAACCGGGCTTAACCCATTCGCCTGCAACGGTATCGAACTGACCGTAAAATTCTTCATCAGAATAAATAGTCTGACCGTCATCTACAAAGGCAAGCACACGCTGTTCATTGGCTAAATCCAGCTCATCCCAGCCTTCATATTCATCAGCATAAGCACTAAGAGGCAATAAAGCTCCTGCCGATACAGATACGGTAAAAGCGGCAACTGCTGCGGTTAATTTATGAAATATCTTCATTTTCTGCCTCCTGACCATCTTCGTTCTGTACGTTTTCTTCTGTTTCGGCAATCTCTTTTTTACTTTCTTCAATTACATTTAAAAGCTTATACATAACCTGTGCCGCTTCCGCACGGTTTGCGGCAGCTTCAGGATTAAATCTTAAATTTTCATCACCGTTTAAAATGCCAAGAGCGCTAAGCTTGTTTACAGCCGAAACTGCATAGCCTGCTATATTACTGCCGTCAGAAAATTCTTTGGGAGAATTTTCTGTAGCGATATCTATTTCGGATTTTTCAAGAATTCGTGCAATCATAACAGCCATATCCTGACGGGTTATGTTCATACCTATACCAAAGCTGTCATTTGTCATACCCATTATCAGACCGCTTTCAAAAGCTTCTGAAATGTATTTCTGATACCACTCGCCGGAAACACAGTCTGCAAAGGGCAGTTCGGAATCAGAATCCTCAACTTCACCGTTTACTGTAACAAGAAGCATTTTTACAAATTCTTCACGGGCAACCTCACGCAGAGGCTCATATTTGTTATCTCCGCTTCCGGATACAATTCCAAGCTTTTTAAGCTCTGCAATGCTTTCCTTTGCCCAGGAAACAGAATCAAGATCCGAAAACGCATCTGTGTTATTATTCACTGCAGGAATAACGGATTCAACAGAAGGTGTAGTAACGGGAATAACTACATTACTTCCGCCGGAAGAGCTTCCTCCTCCGCCACCGCCTCCGCCGCCGGAACCGCCTCCGACAATTGGCAGAAGTCCGATTGCCTGACCTGTCACAACGTGGCGGAATGATTTTGTTGCTTTAGCATCATTTTTGGTTACGGTTGCAACAAGAGTTACCACCGTATCTCTTAAAGGCTTTTCAACAATTTTTCCATTGTTATCAATAATATTCGGATTGCTTGATTCCCAGGTTATTGCAGAACCAAAAATTCCGCTCGTGGGAAGAATGATATCAGATGTCAGTTCATATTCTGCGTCGTAAGAAATTCTTTCAGCATCCGCAGCTGCAATTTCGCTGTCCGAAGCATCAAACCGAACTTCAAATTCAGCCAGCTTAACAGATGCTCTGGTCGCTTTATCGGTTATATTAACACGAACGTAACGTGCAATTTCAGGATTAAATGCAAATGTTGTAAGCTCCCCTATTGCAGAACCTGTATATACTGTTTTCCAGGTTGTTTTATCAGAAGAAATCTGAACGTCAAATCCTTCTATTGCATAAACACCGTCGGTGGCAATTTCGTTAAGAACAACTGATGACACAGGTAATTCTTCGCCAAGGTCGACAGTTATTGTTCCGATTTTTTCACGTCCTTCACTTGCAAAAACGGAATTTATGCTTCCATCTGTAAGATTAGCTGTATCGTTTTCAGAAATAAGGTCGGTCATTATCGGTTTGCGGTATGCAAGATTTCCGCTGTCTATGCCCGGTACTGTTGCAACAAAAGCTTTTTCAACAAAAATATCGGGATTTTCTTTTCTGAATATTTTTGCAGTAAGGTTTACTGTTTCGCTTTTCTCTCCGCGAATTACCTCTCCATCGGGAGAAATAATCTGAGGAATATCGGAATTCCATTCAATACCAACTCCTGCTATCGCTTCGGTAAACAGATTAGCATAGGTTACGTTTTCCATCGGATCGGGAGAAATTTTATCCCATTCAAGCTGTTTTTCAATCATACTGATACGGTTTTCATTAGGTATGGATACTGTAAGCTTTTTGATATAAAGCGTTCCACCCTCAACCAGACTGTAAAAGCTTGCTATGTCAGAAGCTTCTCCGTAAAACGGAACTGCCTTTTTAATTCTTCTTCCTTTATAGTATAAATCCATTGTACCTGAATCAACATCAAAAACAGCCTTTACTTTGATATCACCATTGCTGTAATTACTGTATTCTCCGTCCTTCCAGATATATTTAAACATAGAGTTATCGCCATTATTCTCAAAGCAGATTTTAAGAAGCTCCGTACCGTCTGAGCTTTTTATGCTTGACTGAGAATTTTCTCCCGATGAAGCCATAGTCGCTTCAAAGGTTACTTTTCCTTTAAGAACAAAATCAACATCGCCTTTTCCGAATTTTCTTTCGGTAAACAGAGTTCCTGCTTCAGTTTTTTCAATATTAAGACCGTTTTCATCTATATATGCGGTTCCGCCCGTTGAACTTACATCCCATTTTGCAAGACCTGCATCCCCGATAAATGTATCGTGCGAAACAATATAATCTTCGCAGTCTGTTCCGGCAACAGTAACCTTATAGGGAATTTTCCATTCAATATCCGCATAGGAACCGTCTGCGTGAACAATATACGCATTAAGCGTAACCTCGGTATTATCCGATGGAAGAGTAACTGTTCCGTCGTCTGCAATAATATCAGGATTATCCGATACCCAGTTTATTTCAAGCTCCGGATAAGAAGCGCAAACCGTTGGAAGCTCAAGGTCACCTGTTACAGTTCCGCTGACGTCAAGAAGATTTTCAAATTCTGCAGTAAGTTCGTTGCCTGCAAGCTCGTATTTACTGGTTATATCTTCCCATGTTCTTAAATAGTAAAAACGCAGTGCCTCGTCGCCTGCTGCGTAAGCACCCACTCCTGTGGAATAAATCTCCAGCTTACTGAAACGGTTATTACTTTCCGTTTCATAATAAGTTGCATATCCAATAGGAGAATCAACATCGCCAAATGGATTATACTTTATAAAAGTATAATTTTCGGATTCTTTTGCCCACCAGATACCATCTATTTCATCATTTTCTGTATCAAAAAGCATTCTTATAACACATATTTCTCCCGGTTTAACAGGCTCACTGAAGGGATTGAAGTTAAGTACTGTTGCAGGAAGTGTGCCGGTTTTTTTATTGGCGTTTCCGTACATATTGAAATTTCCGCCTGTGTTTAAGTCAATTGCCATAAAGCTGTTGTATGCACCTGTGGGACACGCAAAAGCGAATTTAATCTGTTTTTTCAGATTAGATGAAAAACAAATCTCATAATATTTTCTTTTTCCGTCCTTAATCAGATTGTAATAACTGTTTATATTACCGCACTGACTTCCTGACGGCATATTTTTCGTTATTTTCTGAACCAGAGCACCATCCTCAAAATATACATCGTATATATCGGTAATAACACTCAAATTAAGATTGGTAAAATCTGTTACATGTTCATCTGTAACAGGTCCGTCTTCGTATGTGCTCATATCTATATTATAAGTAAATTCCAGATCTTCATTTTTTTCCGGCAAAACAGCTGCACCAACCGAAGAAACGGCAAAAGTGCAGATAAGTAAAACCGAAATTATGGATTTTACTGTAAAATGTCTGTTAAACATATAAATTTCTCCTTTTAAAATTTTCTTATTCCTTAACTATAACAACCAAACGGGGACTTAAATATTTTTCATAAACAAGCACCATTTCGTTGTTTTCCGAGCCGAAACTTCTCGGAGAAATCATTCCCGTATCCCCGGGAGCAATACGGTTTGAATTTTTATAATATACATATATATCCGGCGTGTTACGAACATTGATATCAAATGTTTTCTGCGAAACATTATCCTTATCCATACCAAGAGTTATAACATCGGTACGGCGGTAATTAAGGTCATTTATTTTGCCGTATTCAACCGAAACCGGATATCCCATGTTAAGATAACCGCCAAGAATATTGCTTACATTGTTGTTTCCAAGACTTATAACACCCGGCTGAAGATTTTTAAGACGTGCAAGACGCTGAATATTAGCTATTTTTCCGCTTGTTACACCTATGGACATCAGGAATACATCCCCCGGCTGAAGACTCTGATGATTGCATCCGGCTTCTGTTTCCGTTTCCTTTCTTACGCCGTCCTGCCAGTAGATAAGCTTGCTTACGGCATCTCCGTTTTCATCAAGAACCTCAACTGCTTTTTCCAAAATCGCTTCTGCCTGTTCCTCCGAACCGGTTGCAGTTTCGTATCTTAAAGGAACCTTTATAACAATAAGGCGGGCAACTTCGTTTTCAGAAATAAGGTCGTATCCGTTAACTATGTACGCACTGCCGTTTAAGATTTCAACCGATGCAAGATAGTCATCTTCTTTTTCTATTCCGGAATCATCGGGAATACAAAGAACGCTGGTTGTACTCTCTACCGCAAAAGCACCTGCATTTATACCTCCGAAAATCTGTTCATATCCGTTGTAGTAACGTTTCTGCGATTTAACCATTACATCGCTTCCGGTAATTTCGGGAGCTTCAATATCTGTTATTTCACCTGCCGAATTAATACTGTATCGAACTATTTCGCCTTCTGCAAGCTGTCTTACAGCGGCGGCTGATTCCATTCTTGTTCCGTAAACGTTAACCTTAGGAGCAAGCTTTATTGTTTTAACTGCCGAATTTGCACCTTTAAGAATGGGGGTTTCTGTTGTGTTGTCCTCTTCAGAATCATCAACCTTGATATCGTAGCTGAAGCTTCCGGGAATAACCATTCTTACTTTTGCATCCTCTGAAAAAGATTCCTTTGCTCCTAAAATACGTCCGTATAAATCTACATACTGAGCAATGTCAACAAAAGCAATTTCACCTCTGAAGTTGAAAGAAAACTTACTGATATCGCCAATTGAAATATCAAAAGGAACGTTATTTTCAAGGTAATAATTTTCATCGTCTATTGTAATAATATTATCACTTTCGGAAAGTGCATTAACCGTACCGGTAACAGAAGGCTTGCTTCCCTTTATCATTTTCACAACGGTTGCATCATCCGAAACAATACTTAACACATCACCCTCAGAAAGCTGGTCAATTCCGATTGCATTTCCATCACTGTCGGTAAGGAAATAGCTTATGTTGTCGTTTTCTTCAAGATTTATGTAGTTAACACCCATAAAAGGAGTTGTGCTGTCAAGACGAATTCCGTTTTCTGTAATACTGTCAACCATTACACTTTCAAATTCTTCTATAAACACATAGTCGAAGCTTCCGTCTGCATTGTTATCTATAATTTTTACAGAACCTCTGTCAAGAGCGTAGTCAGAATCTGACGGGCTCGGAATTGGTCTGAAGTTACGTACAAGACTGCAGAAGCCGTCCAGCTTAATTGTTTTTGTACCGGTTTCTGTTTCGTACATTATACCGGAGCTGTTTTTTCCCTCGTAATCTTTTTCTGTAAATGTGTAAATCTTGTTGTGGTCGGTAGGAACAACGTGCTGTAAGGTATAAGGGCCGGTCTGGTCGTCAGCCGATACATAATAATCAACTTCCATACCAAGATACATACCGGCATTGGTGTTTCCTGCATTCATCAGAACATCGTCAATAACAACCTGATTGTTTTCAATTCCCGGATACGGTTTTATAAGCCATGCTTCGGGAGTTGCAGTTACAATACCTCTCTGTTTTACAAAAAGACCGTCCGAATCAGAATAAATATGCACATCACGAAGAGTTGACTCGCCAACTACAAATTTATCGTCATTGCCGGAATGCAATTTTTCCATAAGAGGAACATCAAGACTGTTGTAAAGCATTCTTGCTACATCGCCTCTTGTAAGATTTTCATTGTCGATTGATGTTTTGTCAAAAATTCCAAGCTGACCTGCCGTAGCAAGATAGCCGGTAGGATAACCGCCTCTTTCATCTGCAAGGTAAGTATATCCAAGTGATGCAACAATTATTTTAGCCGCCTGATCTCTTGTGATAGGCTCATCAGGCCCGAACATACCGTTGCCTACACCTGCAATAGAACCGGTCATAACAAGCCGCATAACATCCTCATAGTACCATGCATCGGATGCAACATCATTAAATGAAAAAACCGAATAAGACCAGTCGTCTATGCCAAGTGTGCGAACCGCCATTGCAGTAAATTCCGCACGTGTGATATTTTCTTCAAGATTCAGCTCTCCGTTTTCATCACCTTTTAAGATGCCGAAAGCCTTAAGCTCACCCGTCACCTTATCCGATAACTCAGTTGCCGCAAATGCCTGAGTTTGTGATATAATCATCAAAACAGCGAGCATTATTGCCATAAATTTTAATTTCATCTGAAATCCTCCTACAAAATATATTTATATAAAAACATTTAACTGTTTTATTTCCTTTCAATAAAAACTGCTGAAAAAGCCTCTATGCTTATTGTATTTACTCCTGCATTAAGCTCTTTGCGGGTTCCGTTGGCAAAAACAAGCTTATATCCATCGTCAGGAAGTGTTACACTGAATTTTTCTGCCCTGTCATTATAATTAATTACAAACTGCCCGAAAGTATTTTCGTGCGAAATCCAGGAAGAAGTGTGAAGAGCGCTCCGCTTAAGGGACGGCAAATCAACTCTTGCAAATTCATTCACACCGCACTCAATTTCAAAGCCCTTTGTCATACGTCCTGTGTGCAGATATTTTTTACCGTAACCTCTTCTCCAGCTGTTAAGATTACGCACAAGAATTTTCACATTTTCCTGAGACGGCATTGTGGTTGTTGTAAGCTCACCCCAGTTCCACGTAATTTCGCCAAACTGGTCAAGAACAAGTGTAAGCATATCACCGGCAGAGAAAGAATAAGCTATTCTTTCGTAAATATTGCCGGGTGCGTTATCATGGTCAAGCCAGATGCCTGCGCAAACCTGATTTCCCATAAAATTATTAAGATATTCATGCAGAATATATGCATATACAGGAACCTGTTTTCCTACAACATAATTAAGCTCAAATCTGTTGTCGCTGAAAAGCAGATAAGGCGCATACGCCTCGGCAGCAGCAGACTCGCATCCGAATAAAACTTTTCCCGACTTTGCGGTAATACCGGATAAAATTTCTTTCATAGCATCTACCTGCCATTTTCCGGGAACAGGAGGATGTCCGTGATTTTTGCTGTAGCAAAAATAAGGAGTTCCTCCGTGATTCTGGTCGAGCAGCTGGATATAATCAATTCCTGCGCCAACCATTTTTTCAACCTGGTCTGTTAAAGTGTCCACCGTAAATTTACGGGAAGGACATAAATCATAACCAACCCTCTGATTTGTACATATATTTGAATACGGAAGTGTTTGCTTAGGCGATAAACACATTTCCTCTTTTAAATTTTCCCTTTCAAACTGCTCTGATGTTTCATAATCATCAACATTACTTTTAACAGTCCAGCCAATTCCGCTGCAATACACACCAAGAACGTCGCCTCTTTCATGAAGCGCATCTATAAACTTTTTAAGTTCGTCCTCTCCGCCAAACGGAGGCCACACATAAGGCGGTGCCCAAGGCGCAGTACCTTCCCAGTGCATCAGAAGCACCAGAATTCTGCTCTCCAGCTCCTTCTCAAGTCGTTCAACGTGCTTCATTGCATTTATATAAGGAAACATTGCGTTTGGAGTCATAATATCCATATCATGAGTTCCGCGCACAGGATATGTTATAACAACCGGGGATTCTCCGTACCATTCCGGTAATTTTTTATTTTTAAGAATCGGCACATAATCATCTTTTTTATTTTCGTCAAACCATTTACGGTAAATTTCCGCAGCATCCTGCCATTGTCCTTTAAAAAACTGAACAACAACCGGATAAGGCATACAGTATTCTTCTCCTGTACGGCATCCGCAGAAATTACGTATTTCCAGTAAAATACCGCCTTTATCAGTTCTGTAAAAATCAACACCTTTAAGGCAATCTTCGATATCATGAGCACCAATATAAAGTCCCGATTCTTTGCTGAAATATGCCATAAACTGTGTTTCAACAACAGCAGGATAAAGTCCCATAAGCCCCTTTGAAGGGTATTCGGGCTCTATGTAAGCAAAATTAAGCTCCCTTTCCTCCATACTGTCTACAAGCACACCTTCATTAAAGCCCCAGAGGATATTATATCCATCCTCCGATAAATCATCAGGAACAGCAATCTGAGGATAATTCACCCATTCAGCAATTAAATCCTTCCTTGGCTTTATCTTTATAAACCACGAAATTTTATCGTCTGTTTCTATTTTTATTTCTGCAGTGCAAAAATCACCGTCATAACGGGCAGTAATCTGATTTTCTGTTTCTGAAGAAGCCGTCATTTTCATAGTTTCCGACTCTTCAAAAAGCTGTTCACCGTTCTCGTTACGCAGAGATATTTTAAAAAGAGAAACAGGTGTTGAAATATATTCTTTTTTTCCGTCATTAAGAGAAATAATTTTACCTTTATCCGCATCAAAAATCAAAGACACATCTTTATAACTTAATTTCATTGTAAACTCTCCATTTTATACAACTTACCTACTATATATCATTTTACAACCTTGCAGACAAATTGTCCATTGACATTTTTTGTTGTTTAAACACAAGTAAAATACTGTGTTTGCCAAATCAAAATAAAAATCTTAAAAATATCCACTTTTTTTAAAAATATCCATTGTTTTATTTAAAAAAGGGTGCTATAATTAACCTGGATTTATTTATATCAGGAGAAAAAATATGAAAAAAAGATTTTCCGATTTAAGATACAGTATGTCCGGAAGAATTATCCTGTCCTACATCACCATTGGGCTTATTCCCATATTACTTCTTGGTATGTTCGGATTCAGCTATTTTTCCGGATTTATTCAAACCCGTACAATTGAATATCTGAGAAATACTCAGCAAAATTTCCGTGAAACTGTCACCAATGATATAACTGCGATGACTGCACAGTTGGATTCTCTGCAAAACTATATGCCGTCTGCAAGAATTCCCGATTTACTTTCTTCTATCGAGGACGAAAAAAGCAACGAAAGTCTGCAGATGCTTATGAACATACTTCTGCAAACCAACGTAAACACAGAAAATGTAATTGCAGTAAACGCCTCCGGAGCATGGGAGCATATGTCCAGATACAAAAAATATCCCTATCTGGAATACGAGTTTTCAAACGGTGAACTGATAAACGAAATAAAGGCTCTCGGAGCAGATGCATCGGCACTTCCCTTGCATCATTCGCAGGGGTATTTCAACAATATGAACGAATACGTTATAAGTGTAGCTAAAAATTTCTACAACGAAAATGAATATGCCGGCTCAATTATAGTCGATATCAACCCCACCTACTTCAGCAAGCTTCTGCAAAACGGTGAAAAAAATGTTCATATTACCATGACGGATAAAAATAACTTCTGTATATACTCAAGCCATGCAAGGGATATTGATACCTACATAGATACAAACGGTGCACCTGTTTATACACTGGAGCACGATTTTTCCAACAGTCTTCCACGACCGGATACTTTTTATATAGAAACAGATATCTGCAATGTCTGGAAACTGTTAATGAGAGTTAACCGAAGCGACCTTACCTCTGAAACAGATATGATACAGCAGATTTTCTACATTACTTTACTCTTTATAGCTGCCATACTTATTCTGCTTTCACTTTTTTATTCAAAATTGCTTTCAGCACCCGTAACACGTATGGTTAAACAGATGCACACCATAAGAAACGGAAAATTAAACATTCGTCTGACGGAAGAAAAGGTAACCGAACTTTCACAGATTGCATCCGGAGTAAACGAAATGTTAGACGACCTTGATATGCATATCCGCCAGACCTACAGTGCCAGAATCAAGCAGAAGGAAGCCGAGCTGAACGCTCTTAAAATGCAGATTAATCCGCATTTTCTTTATAATATGCTGGAGCTCATTAACGCAACTGCCATAGAGCAGAATGCAAGTCAGGTAAGCTCAATGATTATATCCCTTGCATCACAGCTTCGGTATATGCTTTCGGACAACAACGATTTTGTAACTATCCGCGAAGAAATAGATATAGTACACCACTATTTTACGTTTGTAAATATGCGCTATGAAGAAAACATACTTTTAAATATAAATATTGCGGATTCCTTAAAGGAATACAAAATTATGAAATTTGTTCTTCAGCCGCTTATAGAAAACGCCGTAAAACACGGATACAATCCGGAAAGAAAGCTTGTTATAAGCGTAAATATTATGCTTTCCTCCGATAAAATTCTTATAATTGACATAGTGGATAACGGAAACGGAATGGACGAGGAACATCTGTTAAAACTGCGCAAACAGCTTGAAAGCGAAGAAAAAGATACAAAATCCGAAAATATAGGTCTTAAAAATGTATGCAGAAGACTGCAATTCTTTTACGGTCCGCAGTTTAACGCAGAAATCGAAAGCTTTAAGGAGCTGGGAACAAGCATAAGATTAAAAATACCTATGTCGGAAAAAGGAGAGGCGAAGTAATATGAAAGGAATGAAAATAAAAATTGCCATTGCTGATGATGAAAAAATTATTTTAAGAAGCTTTTGCAAAATTTTAGGCGAGCTTAAGGATAAAACAGAAATCTGCGGAACAGCAAGTGATGGTGAAGAACTAAAAAGAATCATAGAAACCGAGCAGCCTAACCTTGTTATAACCGATATTTGTATGCCGAAGCTTTCCGGTCTTGAAATTATAAAGCAATGCAGCAATATGCCGAACAAGCCTCTTTTTGTGCTTATAAGCGGTTACAAGGATTTTGAATACGCACGAGAAGCAATGACCTACGGAGTTTCCGAATATCTTATAAAGCCGGTGGATCCTTCTGCACTCATTTCCCTTGTTAAAAAGCTTCACAACGAAATAATTACTAAAAAAAGCAGTAATGCTCTCTATAATATGGATTTTCCTGTTGAAGAGGATAATGCTTCCAGCACTCATTACAGAGTTGTGATTGCCGAATGCGAAAACACCTCCGATGTTCCCACTCTTGAAGCATTTGTTAATAATACAATGCCCGAATCCTGTATGCTTTTAAGGTACAAGGCACATATCTGCATAGTTTTCCCGTTTTCCGGTTCGGAAAACAACTTTGCAAAAGCGCTTAATTATGCAAAACTCCTTCTGGAAAAAGCAGGAATATCCGCTGATTATGCAGTTGGCGAGCCATACAGAGGCTTTAACGGAATAGTACATTCCTACAATTCAGCCTGCCGTGCACTTGAAATGTCGTTCTTTTTTGATGAAAACAAAGTATATTCCGAAGAGGACAGAAATCACTTATGTCCATCCGGTACATATGATGCAAGCGCTGTTTCCGAGCGAATTTTCTCAGAAGTGCATCGCGGAGATACAAAATCTGCCTTTGAAGAGCTTGAAAATTTTACGAAAATGATTCTAAATGCAAGCGGCGGTGTGCGTGATATTGCTGTAATTCAGTTTTATTCGGTGGTAGATAAACTAAGAAAGCTTATCTCGGATACATCACTTATGGATAAATATTCACCCGAGGCAACGCTGGGATTTATAAAAGAATGTAAAAGAAATATCAGAATAAAAGAATTTCTTTATGAAATGATAAACGATATAACGAATCAGAACAGCGACAGTAAAAGTGTGAGAAACAGTTTTGAAATAAAGCTTATAACCGAATATATACACAGTCATCTCAACGAAAATTTAACTGTGGAATCGGTTGCAAAAATGGCGTATAAAAACACTTATTATTTCAGCACTTTTTTCAAAAAATACACCAATGAAAATTTCAAGGACTATGTGCTGAGAGTCCGTATGGAAAAAGCAATGGAAGAACTGGAACACAGTGATAAAAAAATACACGAAATAGCCGAAGAGGTAGGCTTTATAGATCCCCATCATTTCAGCAGAGTATTTAAAAAATACTACGGTTTTACAGCAAGCAGTGTAAGAAAAGAATAAGAAAGGTGCAGAACGCTTGGTTCTGCACCTTTAACTTTAATTATTCAGCATCAAATTCGTAATCTTTTCCGGGAAGAATTGCATTTAAAATAATTCCGGCAAGAGCAGCAACTGCAAGACCTGTAAGAGTAACGGGAACACCGGCAATACTGAATGTTATACCGCTTGAAAATCCAAGTCCGCAAACAAGAATAACCGCCGCAATAATAAGGTTTCTGGATTTTGTGAAATCAACCTTATTTTCAACAACGTTTCTTACTCCGACAGCAGAAATCATACCGTAAAGTATGAAGCTTACACCTCCGATAATAGAGGAGGGTACAGATGCGATAACCCCTGAAATTTTAGGAATAAAGCTAAGTACAATAGCATAAATCGCTGCAAGACGAATAACCTTGGGATCGTAAACCTTACTTAGTTCAAGAACACCTGTATTTTCACCGTAAGTAGTGTTAGCAGGTCCGCCAAACAAAGCTGCAAGAGCTGTTGCAACGCCGTCACCAATCAATGTTCTGTGAAGACCGGGATCTTTAATAAAGTTTTCGCCAACAGTTGCAGAAATAGCAGAAATATCGCCAATGTGTTCCATCATAGTTGCAAGAGCGATAGGAGCCATAACAAGTATTGCAGTTATATCAAACTTACAAATCTGGAAAGGCGGTAATCCAACCCAGCCTGCTTCTCCTACGCTTGCAAAATTAAGAATTGCGCTTCCGTCAGCATTTGTCATACCAACAGCGTTCATAATAACAGCCGCAACATAGGAAATAACAACACCCATCAGAATAGGAATAATTTTAAACATTCCCTTACCCCAGATGTTAAATATAATTATGGTAGCCAGTGCAATAAACGCTAAAAGCCAGTTGGCAGAAGCGTTTGAAATTGCAGATGGTGCCAATGAAAGACCTATACAAATAATAATTGGGCCGGTAACAACAGGCGGAAGAAATTTCATAACTCTCTTAATGCCAACAAGCTTAATAACAAGCGCAAGCACAAGATATAAAATACCTGCCACAACAATACCACCGCACGCATACGGTAATTTTTCGCCCATAGTCATACCGGCAAAAATACCGGAATCAAGCTGAGCAACGGTTTGGAAACCGCCCAAAAAAGCAAAAGACGAACCTAAAAATGCAGGAACCTTAAGCTTTGAACAAAGATGGAAGAACAATGTTCCAAGTCCGGCACAGATAAGTGTAACCTGAATGGAAAGCCCCTCACCCTCAAAATAAGTGTTTACCAGAATCGGAACAAGGATAGTTGCACCGAACATAGCAAACATATGCTGTAAGCCAAGGATTAGCATTTTATAAATACCAAGGCTTTTAGCATCACGAATTGCCTCTTTTTGTTTCATTATTTTCTTCTCCCTTCTTCCTATTTCAATAATAGGAATCCACTTTTTCTGATGTAAGCCATCGTTTTCAGCATATCACAATTGTGTATAATTGTCAATAATTATTACTTCCAACAAACACAAAAATTGCCCGCCGTTTTTTCTCGGCAGGCAATTTTTAAGCTTTAATTTTATCAGCTCCAGAAATCCACAGCATCTTCGCCGTGAATTTTTCTTATAAGTGCTTCAACAAAGAAGTAATCCCCCCACAGGCTGAAGCCGTAATCATTGCTAAATGCATTATTTATAACAAAATATTCAGATTCATTTTCCCAGTATTTTTCTACGATATTCTTAATCATAGTATCTGCGTATTCTTCTAATTTACCGTCAAGAACACCGTCCATACCAAAGCTTTTCAATACAGCGATATTAGACTTGCTTACTTGGTTTAACTTGTAAAAAGCAGAAGCCACAATAGCAGCCGCCGAAGTATCAACCCTTTTATCCCCTTCCGGAGCTCTGAAATCCCATCTTGGAATCAT
The DNA here is from genome assembly GCA_017414505.1 of Clostridia bacterium. GTDB lineage: Bacteria > Bacillota > Clostridia > UMGS1840 > HGM11507 > RGIG1932. The sequence goes on along the minus strand of JAFQLQ010000045.1, from coordinate 8,160 downwards.
AGTTTCATCAAGCTGACCAATAAAAGCCTTGCAGTTTTCAAATAAAGTAAGAAGATACTCGTCTTTTTTGTAGTCATCCAAAATATCCGAAACTGCATTGGATAAACCAAAAATCAGCCACGCATTTCCTCTTGACCACCAGCTTCCTATTGAATATCCGCACCAGTTTCTCTCGCCAACAAGCTCCCCTGTTTCCTTACTTACATAGCACGCATGGCGAACGCTGTAATCATCTCTTACAAAATTCTTTATAACGGTGCCAATATGTTCCTCGTAAATGTTTTTGAAATATTTGTTTTTTGTTTCGTGATAAGCCCAGAGAAGAAGCTGAATATTCATCATATCATCTACTATCATAATAGGCTTTTCGGAATGAGGACTACCGAATCCGCCAATAGAATGAGCGTTAACCATATATCTTGCCGCCAGTCCGTAAGCCGCTTTTATTGACATTTCACGATACTGCTTTTCCCCGGTAAGCTTGTAAAGTGCAACTGAATACAGAATATATAAAAATCCTCCATCGTGATGCATTACTGCCTCGGAAATTTCCATATATTTTTCAAAAAGAGGCATCATTTTCTTTACGTATTCAAGGTATTTTTCGTCCTTGTAATGCGAATAAAGAAGCAAAGCCGTTCCGGTGTAGAAGGATGCAACCCATTCTATGTAGTCAATATCCCCATTGATAATTTCCGGTTCTCCATTTTCAAGGAAATTACCTGTAAAATGACAGTCTGCCCCAATTTTATCAATCAGAATGTCATATTTTGCTTTTACTTTGTCAAGAATTTTAATGTAATCCATTTCTCTTACTCTCCTTATATAATTTGTTATAACAATAATACCATAAAAAGGTAAACTTTTCAAGATATTTGAGATTTTTTCAACAGAAAAAAGATGGAAAATTTTCCATCTTTTCATTAAGAAATCATATCAATTTGTTTTTTTGGAGCTTCGATAACTTTCGGTGCAGATGTTTTAAGAACAGACTCTTTTGTCACAACAACCTTTTCAATATTGTTAAGAGATGGAACTTCAAACATAACATCCTGAAGAATATCTTCCATAATCGCTCTTAAGCCTCGAGCCCCGGTTTTTCTCTTAAGAGCTTCTTTTGCAACAGCTCTTAAAGCATCGGGTTCAAACTCAAGCTCTACGTTATCGTAATTAAACAGATGCTTATACTGTTTTGTAAGTGCATTTTTCGGTTCGCACAGAACAGAAACAAGTGCATCTTCATCCAAATTGTCCAGAGTAACTATAACAGGAATCCTTCCTGCAAGCTCGGGTATAAGACCGAACTTCAGCAAATCCTGAGGCTGAATGTTTTTAAGAATTTCGCCCATTTTTTTATCGTTTTTGGAAATAATTTCGGAATTGAAGCCCATAGTTTTATTTCCTGTTCTCTGTTCAATAATTTTCTCAATTCCGTCAAATGCGCCACCGCATATAAACAGAATATTTGATGTATCAATCTGCAAAAATTCCTGATGAGGATGTTTTCTTCCGCCCTGAGGAGGAACAGAAGCAACAGTTCCCTCAAGAATTTTAAGAAGTGCCTGCTGAACACCTTCACCGCTTACATCCCTGGTGATTGAAGGGTTCTCGGATTTTCTTGCAATTTTATCTATTTCATCTATATAAATTATTCCTTTTTCAGCCAGCTCAATGTCGTTATCAGCAGCCTGAATAAGTCTTAAAAGAATATTTTCAACATCTTCGCCCACATAACCTGCTTCGGTAAGTGTTGTAGCATCGGCAATGGCAAAAGGTACATTAAGAATTTTCGCCAGAGTCTGTGCAAGAAGAGTTTTTCCCGAACCGGTAGGACCGAGAAGAAGAATGTTGCTTTTCTGAAGCTCTACATCGCTGTCTGTTTCCGAAATATTGATAAGTCTTTTATAGTGATTGTAAACAGCAACTGCAAGAGCTTTTTTTGCAGCATCCTGACCAACAACATACTGGTCTAAAATATCCTTTATTTCTCTGGGCTTTAAAAGCTCGCCCAAATCAACATCGCCCTCGGAATAATGAAATTCTTCGTTATCATAAATAATTTCGTTACAAAGGCGGATACATTCATTACAGATATTTGCGCCGGGACCGGAAATAAGCTTCTCAACCATATCAGCGCTTTTTCCGCAGAATGAACATATTCCGTTATTTAAATTTTCTTTGCTCATATTTACATTCCTTTTAATATTTAGAATTATACAGGCGCCCGAAACGAACGCCTGTATTTTAAATCTTTATTTACGGGTTATAACCTTATCAATCAAACCGTAATCCATAGCTTCTTTAGCCGACATGAAATTATCTCTTTCGGTATCCTGCTTGATTATATCAAGAGGCTTGCCGGTGTTTTCACTTAAGATTTCGTTTAAGTGGTCTTTCATGCGGATAATTCTTTTAGCGTGAATCTCAATATCAGTTGCCTGTCCCTGAGTTCCGCCAAGAGGCTGATGAATCATAATTTCACTGTTAGGCAACGCAAAACGTTTACCTTTTGCACCGCTGGAAAGCAGAAATGCTCCCATACTTGCCGCCATACCAACACATATAGTCGAAACATCCGGCTTTATGTATTGCATAGTGTCATAAATTGCCATGCCGGCTGTAATTGAACCGCCGGGACTGTTGATGTAAAAATTAATATCCTTATCAGGATCTTCACCTTCCAGGAACAGAAGCTGAGCTACAATTAAACTTGCAGTAGCATCGTTAACTTCTTCTGAAAGAAAAATAATTCTGTCCTTTAAAAGTCTTGAATAAATGTCATAAGAACGTTCACCTTTACTGGTCTGTTCTATAACGTAAGGTACTAACGGCATAAATTATCACCCTTTTTAATTATTCTTCACTCTCTGCTTTTTTCTTGGTTGTTCTTTTAGCAGGAGCTTTTTTTGCTTTAGTTTCACCGTCTTCAGCTTTAGCTGCGGTTTTCTTTGTTGTAGTTGTTTTCTTAGCTGTTGTTTTTTTAGCAGCAGGTTTTTCTTCCTTATCTGCAGCAGCTTTCTTTGTAGTTGTTTTCTTTGCAGCAGTTTTCTTTGCAGGTTTGCCTTCAACTGCATTTTCTGTTACAAATTCAACAGTTTTATTCATAACAAGCTGTTCTTTTAAATCTTCTTCTCTTACAAACTGTTTAACCTTATCGATTTCCATATTGTAAGCATCAGCCATATTTTTGAATTCAGCTTCAACATCTTCAGCTGTAACTTCGATTTTTTCAAGTTCAGCAATTTTTGCAAGAGCAAGAGAAATTTTAACCTGTTTTTCTGCTCTTTCCTTAAACTGACCTCTGAAAGCTTCTTCTGTTAAGCCTGTGTACTGGAAGTACATTTCTTTGGACATACCCTGTGCCTGTAGTCTGTAAGCAAAATCATTTGCAAGACCGTCGATTCTTTCTTCAATCATGCAATCGGGTACTTCAACCTCAACAATATTTGAAAGTTCTTCAAGAACATTGTTTTCAAACTCTTCTTTAGTTCTCTTTTCAGCCTGTTCAGCAAGCTTCTTTTCAACATCTTCCTTAAGTTCTTTGAATGTATCGAAAGCACTTACGTCTTTTGCGAATTCATCATCAAGCTCAGGATACTGTTTTTCTGTAACAGAGTTAATTTTTACTTTGAACATTGCAGCCTTGCCTTTAAGCTCTTCTGCATGATATTCTTCGGGGAATGTTACGTTAACTTCAACATCATCGCCCTGGCCTTTGCCTATTAGCTGTTCTTCAAAACCGGGAATAAACTGACCTGAACCGATAGTTAAATCAAAGTTTTCGCCTTTTCCGCCTTCAAAAGCAACACCATCGCAGAAGCCTTCAAAGTTGATGTTTGTGATATCGCCTTCTTTAACAGCTCTGTCAGTAACTTCAACCTGTCTTGCGCATCTTTCTTTCATAGTGTCGATTTCTCTGTTAACATCGTCTTCACTTACAGTATACACATTTTTCTCAGCTTTTATACCTTTGTAGTTTTTAATTTCAACTTCAGGTTTTAAGTAAGCTTTAGCAGTGAAAACAAATCCCTCTTCTTTAGAAATAGAAACAAGCTCGATTTCGGGCTGTGAAATTATATCAAAATCAGCGTTTTTAACAGTTTCATCATAGTGAACGGGAATTAATTCGTTAACTGCATCTTCGAAAAGAACGCCCTCACCGTAATACTGTTCAACCATTTTTCTCGGAGCCTTACCTTTTCTGAAACCGGGGATGGCAAATTTCTTGCAGTTTTTAACGAACGATTTCTGAAGACCTTTTTCAAATTCTTCAGCAGAAACGGTAATTTCAAAAACTACCTCTTTCTTGTTGCTTTCTTTTACAGTATAACTCATTATACTCTCCTCCTAAAAATTGCATTTGTATCTACATTAGCATATTATAACATATGTTTTTCAAAATTTCTACCCTTTTTTCAAATTTTTTTTATTTATTTTAAAAACTGTTAAAACAACTCATTAAAATTATTTTTTATGTATATTTTTGGTTATTTTTATGAAAATATTACAGATTGTATTATATTAAAGAAAACGGACAAGGGCTTCATTCAGGCTCTTGTTCGTTTTCTGTTGCTTCAAAATATTTGCGGTTTTTTTCTCAAAGTATCTTGCATTTTGCATTTAATTCTTTCCAAACTATATCAAATACGGCAATATCAACGTCATTTATTGATGCAAGCGTATACAGTGATTTTCTGTTGAACTTATCACAGTCACACAAAAAAACACTTTGTCCGGCGTTTTCCAGCATAAGCATGCGAAGGTAGTTTTCTTCTTCTGTAGGATCAGAAATAATTCCGTTTTTATCCAGCGCATAGGATGAAAAAAACAAAATATCAGGATGAATTTCAGAAATCATTTTGTAGCTTTGAGGTCCTGATAATACAGCAGAGTTATTAACGCTGGTTCCACCGATACAATGTGTTTTAACGCCATAGTTTATTGCGTTGATTGCAGTAATCATATTATTGGTAAAAAGAGTTATATCTTTATGTTTCGCAATGTACGGAATTAAAAATCCGGCAGTGCTTGACCCGTCTAACATTATAATCTGCCCGTCACAAATGAGTGATTCTGCTTTTTTGGCAATTTTTCTTTTTGCAACGGTATTCTGCATCAACCGGTTGTCAAGCGGAGCCACCTGATTAGCATTTAATATATTAGCTCCTCCATGTGTGCGTTTAATAAAATACATATTTTGCAGTTTTGTCAAATCACGGCGAATACTTGAGGCGGAAGTATATGTCAATTCAGAAAGTTTCTCTACTGTTATAAATCCGTTTTTATTCAACAATTCCATAATTTGTTCTTGTCTTTTCGATATGCTCATTTTATCACCTTATTTGCCCATTTTTAGTTTTTTTATGATTATTTATCTATTTTTCCGCCAAATATTGAAAACAAACAATCATTTTATATAATTATATCATAAAAAGATAATTAGTCAATATGAGGTGATTTAATGCTGGAAAACATAAAAGAAAGGGTGCTTAACGCCAATCTTACTTTAAAAACAGAAAATCTTGTCACGCTGACATGGGGAAATGTTTCGGAAATTGACAAAGAAACCGGCTATGTTGTAATAAAACCGTCAGGTTCAAATTATGAAAATATGAAAGCTGAAGATATGGTGGTGGTTGACCTCGCAGGAAACGTGGTTGAAGGTAAATGGCAGCCTTCTTCAGACACACCTACTCATTTGGAGTTATACAGACAGTTCCCCGAAATCGGTGGAATTACACATACACACTCAAGATGGGCAACAATTTTTTCGCAATGTGGATTGGATATTCCGGCACTTGGTACAACTCATGCAGATTCATTTTACGGTGATATCCCCTGCACACGAAAGATGACTTCTGCAGAAATATCGGGAGAATACGAGCTGGAAACCGGCAAGGTTATTGCAGAACTTTTCAACGGAAAAAATATTAACTGTATCCCGGGGGCACTTGTGCATTCTCACGGACCTTTTACATGGGGAAAGGATGCAAAAGATTCGGTAAAAAATGCTGTTATTCTGGAAGAGGTGGCAATGATGGCATGGCACACCATTGTTCTAAAGCCCGATATAAAGCTTCAGAAAGAGCTTCTTGATAAGCACTATCTTCGAAAACACGGTGAAAACGCCTATTACGGACAAAAGGAGGAAAAACAATGATAATAGACAGTCAAAAATATAACGTTAAATGTTCTTGCGGTCATGAGCATAAAATGACAACAGATTTTTGTATAATTGAATCCGGATGTCTGTCAAAAGCTGATGAATATATAGAAAAAAGCGGACTGAAAGGAAATTCTGCAGCAATATATGATGAAAATACATACAACGCCACACACATGCTTCATCCGAAAGCGGACAAGGAAATTATCCTGTCACCTGAAAATCTTCACGCAGACAATCACGGAGTAGCCTTAGCTATGGAACTAATTCCGGCAAACTGCGACTATATGATTGCTGTTGGTTCCGGTACAATCCATGATATAACACGTTACTGTGCTTATGAAAAAGGTATCCCCTTTGTATCGTGTCCAACTGCAGCCAGTGTTGATGGATTTTGTTCCTCCGTTGCCGCAATGACATGGGACGGGTTTAAAAAGACATTTGAAGCAGTTGCACCCAAAATTGTTATAGCAGACCTTGATATTATATCACAAGCGCCGATGTTTCTTACAAATTCCGGTTTTGGAGATATGATTGGAAAATTCATAGCATTAGCAGACTGGAAAATAGCACACACATTGACAAATGAATATTTTTGCAATAACATCCACAACATGACTATGGAGGCAACAAAAGCCGTTACAGAAAGTGCACAAGCAATAAAAAACGGTGATATAACTGCTTATGAAAAGCTTACTTATGGACTTTTAATGTCAGGCATTGCAATGCAATTGTTAGGCAACTCCCGCTGTGCTTCCGGTGCAGAACATCACATTTCCCACTTAATAGAAATGCAACCCGAAGGTTTGGGTGTAAAATCCGATGCGTTACACGGAGAAAAAGTCGGGGTTGGCACATTAATTGCCTGCAGGGAATATCATCGGCTTAAAAACAGCAATTTAAAATGGCAAAATTACTGCAAGGCAAGTCCTGACTATATAAAAAATATGTTTGGAGAAAGATTAAGCAGTGCTATTATTGCAGAAAATTCGGATGACTGTGCATCGGGCATAACTGCACGGCTTATAGAAGAAAAATCAGATAAAATCCGTGACATCATAGATACTGTTCCCACATACGAAGAATTAATTGAAAAATATGAAACACTCGGGGTAAAATCTGAACTTAGCGACATTGAAGTTCCCAATGAAAAACTTGATATTATCCTTGAATATTCTCCGTTTGTGCGCAACAGACTAACCTTCATGCGACTTAGAAGAGCTTTAAATAATATATAAACAAACAGAAAAAAAGCATACTATTTTCCCAAATTTGATATTATACAGTAAACCCCAAACCTTTTTGGTTTGGGGTTCCAGACTGTCGAAAAAGTCGGTCTACCGCAGAAAAATTATTTATCAATGAAAAAGTGCCGGTGAAAAGCCTCTCACTCCGGGAGAGGTGTCACAAAGTGACGGAGAGGGTGAAAGACTCACGGCCACTGCTTTCCGCCAAAATGAGCCTTGCCGTACCTTAGTACTGTCTGCGTTTGGCTCGCCCTCCGGGAGAGCTGGCAGCGTTAGCTGACTGAGAGGGTTGACGAAATATACCTTCCTTTTTCGGCATCTGCCAGCGTGTTGATAAACTTATCGAAATCAGATTCTTCGACAAGCTCAGAATGACGGATGGGTGCACGTTGTACCTCTCTCTGTCATCCCGATCCCTCCCCCCTCGTCATCCCGAGCAAGGTCGAGGGATCTAAGGCTCCTTTGTGTAAAGGGAGCTGTCTCGAAGAGACTGAGGGATTGACCGAGGTAATAAGTAATAGTGAATAAGTGTGGTATCTTTAGTGAAAGCCTTCCCCTTGAGGGGAAGGTGGGTGCGTAAGCACTCAGATGAGGTGGAAAATATTACGCTTTTTTCAAAGCTACACCTCACCACCGCATTCGCGGAGCTGATTAATGTATCGCAACTTACGTTGCTTTCGTCCATGTTGCTTACATCGCAACACTTGCATTTTGCCTATCAATATGCCAATTCAAGGCATATTGTCTTAA
>JAFQLQ010000044.1 GCA_017414505.1 Clostridia bacterium | reverse complement strand
TTTCTTTTTGTTAATGAATTTCCAATGAATGCCGCAGTTAAAATTCTTAAATATAAAATGCGTGATGAATCCGCAGAAATTTTAGGTTTGAAAAAATAATTTTAAAAAAATTTAAAAAAACTCTTGACAATTCGTTTTCAATGGAGTATTATATTTATAAATTTGAATATCACAAAAACGACTATGACGAAGACGGTCGGTTAGAGAAGCTTTGAGAGAGTTGCCGGGTGGTGCGAGGCAATGGTGAATCTTTCCAATGACTTATCACTTCTGAGTCGGAGGACCGAAAGCTTAATTGCAAGTAGACTCCTTCCGTAATGCTGCGTAAAGGCAAAAGGCTTGTTAGAGCCTGGAAAGTGACGGAAATTCTCTTCCGTAATTTGAGTGGTACCGCGGGTTTAATAACTCGTCTCAAAAGTTTTTTTGAGACGGGTTTTTTGTTTTATTCAAAGCCGTAAATAATTAAGTAACGGAAATGAAAGGAGCAAAAAAACAATGGATTACAATTTGAAAGAAGTAGCAGGCAGAATCAAAGACCTGCGTGAAGCAAAAGGTTATACACCTGAAGAGCTTGCAAAGCTAACCGGTGTATCAGTAGAAGATTATAAAGTTTTAGAACAGGGCGAAACCGATTTTAGCTTTACATTTATTTATAAATGTGCAAAAGCTTGCGGTGTTGAGGTTGTTGATATTTTAGAGGGAACAAGCACAACACTTACATCCTTTGCAATTACAAGAAAAGGCGAAGGACTTAAGATTATAAAAAAACAGGGCGTTGTTTACAATAACCTTGCGCCAAAATTCAAAGAAAAGCTTGCAGAACCATTTCTTGTTAAATTTCCCTATCTTGCAGAGGAGCAGAACGCACCTATCAAGCTTAATTCCCATAACGGTCAGGAATTTGACGTTATCGTAAAAGGTTCTCTTAAGGTTCAGGTTGGAAACCATATTGATATACTTAATGAGGGCGATTCTATCTTCTATAACAGTATCATCCCTCACGGTATGATTGCCGTAAGCGAAGGCGGATGTGAATTTCACGCAGTTGTTCTTAATCCGCAGGACGGTCAGGTTAGTGAAGAATATCCCGAAGCACCGTTTATCGCCGCAAAAGCCGCAGTTGTACAAAACAAGGTAAAAACTGTTGCTGATAACTTTATCGAATCATCTTACGATGAAAATGGCGTATTTAACGGAATATCATTTAAAAACGAAGATAAATTCAACTTTGCATTCGACTGTGTTGATGCAATTGCAGAAAAAAATCCCGATAAGCTTGCAATGATGTGGGTTGCAAACGATAAAACCGACCGCAGATTCACTTTCAGCGATATGAAAAAATATTCGGCCAAAACCGCCAACTATTTTGAATCGCTTGGTATCAAAAAAGGCGACACTGTAATGCTTGTATTAAAAAGACATTATCAGTTCTGGTTCTGTATGCTTGCATTGCATAAAATCGGTGCAATTGCAATTCCTGCAACAAATCAGCTTGTGGAACACGATTTTGAATACAGATATAAAGCCGCAAAAGTAAAAGCGATTGTATGTACTGCAGACGGTGATGTATCTGTAGAAGCAGAAAAAGCTGCAAATGAGTTTCCGGGAATGATAAAAATTCTTGTAGGAGGGAAAAAAGACGGCTGGAACGATTTCAATGTAGAAATGGAACGTTTCAGTACACATTATTTCCGCAACGAAAATTCTCCCTGCGGAAACGATCCTATGCTTATGCTGTTCACCTCCGGAACAACAGGATATCCCCGTATTGCAACGCATTCATATAAATATGCATTAGGTCATTACCCAACTGCAAAACACTGGCACAATGTAAATCCCGACGGACTGCATTTCACCATTTCCGATACCGGATGGGGAAAAGCGCTGTGGGGTAAATTATACGGTCAGTGGTTGTGCGAAGCGGCACAGTTTACCTACGACTTTGACCGTTTCCATTCGGAAGATATTTTGCCGATGTTTGCAAAATATCATATTACAACATTCTGTGCACCCCCTACAATGTATCGTTTCTTCATCAAAGAGGATTTATCAAAATACGACTTATCCTCAATAGAATATGCAACAACAGCAGGAGAAGCGCTTAACCCCGAAGTATTCAATCAGTTCAAAAAAGCAACCGGTCTTACCATTATGGAAGGTTTCGGGCAGACAGAAACTACACTTTCAATAGCAAACTTTGTTGGTTCAACACCGAAAATCGGTTCAATGGGCAGACCAAGTCCCCTTTACGATGTTGTAATCTTAGATCCCGACGGAAACGAATGTAAAACCGGTGACACAGGTGAAATCTGCATCCGTACTAAAGAAAATGTTCCCTGCGGACTGTTTATCGGCTATTATCTTGACGATGAAAAAACAAAAGAAGTATGGCACGACGGTTTCTATCATACCGGGGACCAGGCTACAATGGACGAAGACGGATACCTTTGGTATGTAGGTCGTATCGACGACGTTATCAAATCCTCCGGTTACCGTATCGGGCCTTTCGAAATCGAAAGCGTTATTATGGAGCTTCCTTATGTTCTTGAATGTGCAATCACTCCCGTTCCCGATGAAGTTCGCGGTCAGATTGTAAAAGCTACCATTGTTCTTACAAAGGGCAACGAAGGTACCGAAGAGCTTAAAAAGGAAATTCAGGAATACGTTAAAACACATACCGCACCTTACAAATATCCCAGAATAGTGGAATTTGTTGATGAACTTCCAAAAACCATCAGCGGTAAGGTAAGACGTGTTGAAATTCGTAAAAACGATATGGAAAAACTAAAAAAATAGCATAAAAAGGTAGGGCGTTGCCTCAATTTAGTGAAAAATCACTTATTGAGATACGCCCTTTTTGTTTTACAATCTGAAGTTGTTTCTGTATTGTGTAGGTGACAATCCACAATACTTTTTAAAAGTATTGCTGAAATAGTACACATTATCAAAGCCGCAGAGTTCCGCCACTTCTCCGATAGAGCTATCGCTGTCTCTCAAAAGAGCTTTTCCGTAATTCAAGCGTATTTCGTTAAGATATTCCATCGGAGTTTTGTTTGTATATTTTTTAAATTTTGCAATAAGCCATTGTTTGGAAATATGAAATTCGTTTGCTATAACATTAAGGTTAATTGAATTTTTGTAATGCTTCTCAAAATAGTCAATACACTCAGAAACAATAGTATCATTGTTTTTATCAGGACTGTAAACCGACTTTTCGTACAGTATAAAAATATCATCAACAAAATGTTTTATAAGCGAATAATTATTTTCCTTTATTGCCTGTTCAAGATATAAAATATTATTGTTTATACGTTTTGAATCTGAAATCTTCATTATTCCGTCGCTTAAATCAAAGGGGAAAGCATCAAACTGAATATATACACATCTTATCGGCTCTGTAACGTTCCTTTCAAAATATGAATTTTTATTAAAAACAAATATATCATTTTTTTCTGCAAAATAATTCTTTTTGGATATATAGCAGTTGAATTTTCCGTTAAGAATCATTATAATGCAGTCTTTTGGATGGCAGCCTTTTTTAACAAAAAATTCCTGCCTTTCTATAATTTCATAATTTAACATTATTGCAATCATCCTGTTTAATATTTTATAAAATATAATTAACATCTTGTATTTACAGAGAATTATATTCTGATTATAATATAATTAATTATAAAATATAATTGATGAGCTGTCAATAAATGAGGAGAAATTTTATGAATTTTATATGCGAAATAAAAAGAGAGATGTCGACTGATGTTGTTGTCATCGGAGGTGGCACGGCGGGAGTTTTTGCAGCTATTGCTGCGGCAAAAAGCGGAGCAAAAACAATATTAATTGAAAAAAACAGTATTCCGGGCGGAACAATGACAGTTGCAAATGTTAATTTTCCGGGATTGTTTTTTGCGTGGGGAAAACAAATTATAAACGGCCCTTGCTGGGAAGCTGTTGAACGTACAATAAATATGGGTGGAGGAAAAATGCCGGAAATAACCTTTAAACCAGAACGTCATTGGCACGAGCAAATAAGACTGAACCGATTTGTTTTTGTTTCGGTGTTGTTTCAGATGTGTGATGAGGCGGGAGTTAAAGTTATATGCAATTCTATGATTTCCGAAATAGAGGAAAATGACAATAATCTTAAGCTTATTATAACCGGTAAAGATGGCTTATTCGCTATTACGGCTAAAAAAGCAATAGATGCAACAGGTGATGCAAATTTAGTTCAGATAGCTGGGTATGAGGTTGAAAAAAGTGAGCTTTTACAGCCTGCTACACTCCAGAATCATATTTCGGGATATGATATAGCCAATGTGTCTGCGGACGAAATAAAAAAGAAGTTTTATTCGGCTGACCTGCCGGAGCACATTTCGGCAGATAATCTTATGAGTTATCTTCGTAAACAGAAAATTGATATGCATATAAGGTGCGGCAATGCCGATACCTCTGCAGGAAAAACTGAACTTGATAAAAAAGCCTTTAATCAGGTTTTAAAGGTTTTCAGATTTTACAGAAATATAAGCGGACTTGAAAATATAGAAATAGATTTCGTGGCGGAAGAAACCGGTGTGCGTGAAACGAACCGTATAGTAGGCGAAAGTACAATTACTGCGGAAGATTATATTAACGGTGTGTTTTATCCAGATTCGGTATGTTATGCGTTTTATCCTGTAGACAGACATATTATGAAAGGCATAGAACAGGTTTTCCATAAAGAAAATGTTGTGGCTAAAATTCCGTATTCAGCCCTGATTCCGAATAATTCAAAGCATATTCTTTGTGCAGGGAGATGTATCTCCTCCGATACTTATGCAAACAGTGCTGTACGTGTTGAGGCAACCTGTATGGCTACAGGTCAGGCTGCAGGATGCGCCGCTGCACTTGCGGCAAAAAATAATCAGAATGTGAAGCTGGTTTCTTATTCTGAAATCTGCAAGGCTTTAAAAGCAATAAATGCAATTGTTCCACAAAATATTATAAAATAAAAAAACGGCTGAAAAGCCGTTTTTTGTGTTTAATAAAATCTTCTTGCATTGTAGTAACAGTCGTTGTAATATCCTGATAAAATAGTATCGTATTTAACGGAATAACCGGGCTGCGGTGCATGAATAAACTGACCGTTGCCAACATAAATTCCAACGTGGTTCACACCGTTGTATCTGCCGTTGTTAAAGCAAATTATATCACCGGGCATAAGTGCATCTCTCGATACATATGTACCTGCTCGGGACTGATCGTCTGCCACTCTGGGAATATTTATTCCGAAATGAGCCATAACGTATTTTGTAAGTCCTGAACAGTCAAAACCGCTTGGAGTATTACCTCCGTAAACATAGGGAACACCTAAGAACTGCTTAGCGTATTCAACTATCTGCTGACCTTTGTTATTATATACTTTAGGAGCTTGTCCTAAAGTAATATACTGACCTGCAAGATAACCGATAACGCCGTTTATTGATGCTTTGTACCATCCTTCGCCAACATCCTCTATAACATATACAGAAGTGTTCTGGCAATAAGCACCGATTATATCAGCACCTGTGCTTGGAGCTACACGGAAGTTAAGCGCTGAAACGTTTGTATAACCGCTCTGCTCAATTGCGCCTGCTCTTGAAGCACCTCTTGAAGTTCCGTCTGAAGAACGAACGTTAAGATACTGTGTTGCAACATAGCCTGCTAAATTGTTGTATGTAACTTTAGACCAGCCGTTGCCTGTAAATTCTGTGATATTAACAACTGTACCATTGTAAAGAGTACCTATAACCGAGTCTGCCGTGCTGGGACCGGATCTTAAATTAAGAGCATCACAGCTTACTACGCCGACATTCTGTGCAAAAGCGGAAACCGAAGTTAAGAGAATTAAAGCCGCTGTTGTTAAAGATACTTTTATAAATTTCAGCAAAGAATCACTCTCCTTACGGTTAAGCATTATATACTAAATTTGATTTTTTGTCAAGTTTTTGTAATATCCGTTCACAATTTGGTAACATTTTCGACCGAAATAGAACAAAAAACCCGAATAATCGGGTTCTTTGTATCATTTTTTTGCCTTGGGACTGAAAATTAAAGCTATTAAAAATCCAAAGAAAATTGCTCCTGCAATTCCGCCTGCGGCGGCAGTTACGCCACCGGTGAACGCACCTATTAAACCATGCTCGTTAACTGCTTCTATAACTCCTGTACCAAGAGTATGCCCGAAACCGGTAAGGGGAACAGTAGCTCCTGCACCGCCTAAATCAACGAGCGGTTTGTACAGACCGAGGCAGGATAATATTGTTCCTGCAACAACATATAAAACAAGTATTCTTGCAGGTGTAAGCTTTGTTAAATCAATAAGAATCTGACCGATTGCACATAAAATTCCGCCTACAACGAATGCACTTACATATTCCATATTTACACCTCCGTTCCAAGAGAAACAAGGTGTGCGATGCAGGGAATGCTTTCTCCCTGCTGAGTTATAATGGGGTTCATTAAAGCACCGGTTGCCACAAAAAGAACCTTTTTGTAAATGCCTTTTTCCATACTTTTTAAAATATAGCTTGTAAGCACCGAGGCACTGCAGCCGCAGCCGCTGCCTCCTGAATGAACGTCCTGAAGTTCTGCATCAAATATTTTTACTCCGCAATCCTGCAATTTACTGCTCACCGTAAAGCCGTTCTGAGTAAGCAAATCCTTTAAAAGCTCACTTCCAAGCGAGCCTAAATCTCCGGTTATTACAAGGTCGTAGTCATCAAAGCTTTTTTCAGTGTCCTTAAAAAAGGAGATTATGGTATCGGCAGCTGCAGGTGCCATTGCCGCACCCATATTATTCATATCGGTTATTCCCAGGTCGATAACTTTTCCGGTTGTAATATAATCCACAAAGGGGCCTTGTCCGTCGTTGGAAAGTACCACGGCTCCGGCTCCCGTAACTGTCCATTGACTGGTGGGAGGGCGTTCTCCTCCGTATTCAAGGGGAAATCGAAACTGTTTTTCGCTTGCGCAAAAATGAGAGCTTGTTGCGGCAATTACATTTTTGGCAAAACCTCCGTCAATACACATTGCCGCAAGAGAAAGGCTTTCCGCCATTGTGGAGCAGGCTCCGTAAAGACCGAAAAACGGTCTGCCAATCTGTCGGACTGCATAATTGCTTGCAATACATTGATTTATAAGGTCGCCTGCAAACACGTATTCTATATCTTTCATAGAAATTTCAGCGTTTGTTACAGCGTTTGACATTGCGGTTTCAATAAATTTACTTTCCGCCTTTTCCCATGAATTTTCGCCAAATTTGGCATCGTCAACTATCATATCAAAAAAGTTTTTTAATGGGCCTTGTCCCTCTTTTTCGCCCACAATTGAGTAAAATCCCTTTATTCTTGGGGGATTTTCAAATTTGACCGTCTGGTCGCCAAGCTTCTTATACATAAAAAAACTCCAATATATTTTTGCTAATATTGTTTGGAGTTTTTTCATATTTATGCGTTATATTCAAATATTTTCTTTGCGCCCCATACTGTTGCGGTTTCGGCTTCTTCATCTGTTAAAATAATAGGTTTTCTGCCCGAAGCATATTGTGTTAATTCGGAAAACACGCCCTTTAAAGGCTGTGAACCACCGATAATAACGTTTTCGTAGTTTTTAATTATATTGATGTCTGCAGAAATTACAGCACCTGTAAAAAATCCGCAAAGCTGTTCATCAGTTACATCTGAAAACATTTTTAAAATTCTTATTTTAAAAAGTGCGGAATTTACGCCGTTTTTGGTAGCAAAATCATATCCTTTTTTTGCAAATTCCATATCAGGATTTTTAGAAAGGGGATTAGGAAGCGAATTTTTAAGGATTGTATTTTTAGAAAGAACTGCAAGCATTTCACCGCTTAGGCTTGTTACACAATCGGTTATTTCACCGTTTTCGCCCATAACAAGCTTGGTATGAGTTCCGGGCAAAACTGCAACTACAGATTGGTTTTCTTTAATATCAAGTCCGAAAAATTCGGTTTCTTCACCACGCATTATATCACTTTCGGTTAAATCGTCACCAATAAATTTAACGCCGGGAATAAAATAAAACGGAATAGATGATATATCATCAAATATTACTTTTTTCATATTTTCGGAAAGCTTTTTTATATCCGCAGGGCCGCTGATGTGCGGAACATTGTACAAACCAAGCTCCGAACCTATCATACCCGAGGTTATTACTGCTTTTATATCATTTTCTTTAAGATTGTTCTCGGCAAGCAGCTCAGAAATTCCGCTTTTTACTGCATTTTTAAGCGGTTCATTATTTCCTGATAAATCAGCCTTTCCTGCCCCTGCATTTGCTTTTATACGTTTTAAAATTTTGTTGTCGGAAACAAGCGAAAGTCTTGTGTTTGTTGTTCCTCCGTCAATAATAATCAGCATTACTTGTTGCCTCCGATAGCTTTGATTTTTTCTGTATATTCTTTTGCAAGCGCGGTTATTTTGTCAAATTCACCTGCTTCGATAAGCTTTTTATTAACTATATTTCCGCCTATTCCTATTCCGCATGCGCCCTGTCTGAAGAAGCTTTCCATATTATTTATATCAACACCGCCTACTGCAAGGAATTTTATATGATTGAGGGGTGCTGAGATATTTTTGATGTAATCACTGCTCATTGAGGAAACGGGGAATATTTTAACAAAATCCGCACCTGCATTATGAGCATTTACTATTTCTGTGGGGGTAAGTGAACCCGGAAGTGAAACCAGGCCAAGCTCCTTGGTTTTTCTGATTATACCAATGTCGGTATTAGGAGAGATAATGTATTTTGCTCCTGCATTTGCCGCCGCGATGAGCTGTTCCTCGGTTACAACTGTTCCTGCTCCGATTGAAACCTTGCCGTCAAATTCTTTTGCAAGTTTTTCTATAATTTTTGCAGTTTCTTCTGCAGGTTTACTTTGGTTAAATGTTACTTCTACCAGTCTGATACCACCCTCATACATTGCCTGAGTAGTTTTTAAGACATTTTCTTCCGATAAGCCTCTTATTATTACTATTATCTTTTCTTTTGATATTAAATCTATTGTTTTCAGCATAAAATTACCTCCTTTTTATTAATTATATCACAGTATATTAATAAAGTAAATTACAAAAGGTAAATTTATGATGATTTTTTTTCAGAAGGTTCAATTTGCTTCATAATAAACGGAATAACCTCATCGGGTTCGATGTTTAAAACCAAAGCAAACTCTTCGTGAAGAAGCTTTTCGGCACGCTTCATAGCAGTTCTGTCGGCATTGCCTAATTTTCTTCCGCTTTCGGAAAGATACTCGCTTCTTAAATGGATGGATCTAATCATTTTTATAAGCTCATAACGGTCTCCGTTATCAAGAATTTCCTTGTATTTTTCGCATCTTTCCTTGTAATTTACAATCCAGTCGGATTCTTCGTCCGGCATGTTTTTTATAAGCTCGTAAATTTCTTCGGGAGAAAGAACTTTTTTGATTTTTTTATGTAAATCATCACTGTCTACCGGTACATAAACTGTAGAATTTTCATCGTAAGCCGGCTTTAGAATGTAATATTCACGTTCAATACCGCCTATTTTTTCTTTCCTGATATCTGCAACACGGCAGATTCCGCTTGAACCGTACATTACAACAGAATTGATTTTAAGCATAATAACAACCCCTTTAAAATAAAAAACGTGTAGATTATCGACAACCGGACTTACGTTGTGTCATCGACAAACTACACGTTGTGTTTATATTATAACATATTTTTAAAATAATTTCAAAGAGAAATTTTAAATTTTATTTCACAGAATCTATAATTGCGGTCTGAAAAGTATCGTTCCACGAAACTTCATATCCGAAGCATTCTGCAACAGCTCTCAAAGGTATGTAAGTTCTGCTTTCAAGCAGGGTGGCAGGAACGTCAATTTTAATTTCGTCTTTTACACCGCTGTTATCTCTTTTTATAACATTGTTGTTTATCTGAACTTCTATTAAAAGAGCATCCTTGCTGATGGTAGCAGTTTCGGTTTCGCCTATCCATCCTACTTCGCATTGCAGTGCTTCGCATACATCTCTTAGGGGAATCATAATTCTGTCGTTTATCATAACCGGTTCATTTTCTGTGGAAAGATATGTTCCGTCAATTCTTATTAAGAAACCTTCGGATTCTGCTTTTCCTGCTTCAAGTGTAAAGGGATTTTCTTTACTTCCGTCGCCATTTGCAGGATGTGCTTTTTCAAGGTCAAGATAAAATGCCGGACGAACTCCGCCTTCGCCATTGTTTGCCTGCGAATATCCAAGTGAAGTTGAATTACTCGGAATAGAATAGGTCATTGACTGTTTTGTTGCAGCTACACAGGGAGTTCTTGTCCAGTAAAAATATTCGTAATCACTGTTTCTTAAAAAGTATTTTTTTGCCCTGTCGGTAGGTGTGGTACGGATATAGTCTCCGAATATTGCTGAAACTTCAAGAATTTGTTTTAAATCCAACAGAAAGATTCTGTCTGTAACGTTTGTTCCGAAAGCTGCATCGTAGCCTGTGATTATTTCTTCGGCAGTAATGCTGTTTGTTTTTTCAAAACGGTATTGCTCTTCGCCAAATTCTTTAATACGACCTGCGTCTACTACATTCAACGTAGCTTTCTGAGTTACTTCTTTTATAAAACCGTATTCTTTATCTGTGAAATTATCCGGGTGAAGAAAACCTTTTTCAGAGTCGTACGGATGAAGAGTAACCCTCTTTTCGGTAGGCTTAAAAGGAAACGGCCAGTCGATATTATCAGCTTCTTCTCTTGTGTTAAGCCAACATCTTAAATCGGAATTTCCCCAATAGTTTGAGGAAGCATTTGTCCTGTCGGGATCGTGATACTGAGTTGCATCGTATGCCTTTAGCATTATAATGCGGTCGGCCAGCATCAAAGCACCGTTTTCGTCGTAGCCTACACATCTCCACAAAATTTCTTCTTTGTCATATTTGCCAAAAAGAATATAATCTCCTGTATTAAGAAGCTTTTCTTCCGAAAAAACAGGTATTGCAAACAGACTTGTAATCAGAGTTGATACTAATAAAACTGCTAAAATTTTTTTCATAATAACTCTCCTTTTTTGATTCTATCAGAACATTTTTATCTGTCCTGCATCATCTTCTCCGTCTTTTTTCTGGAAACAGCCAACAGCGGGAATATTTTTTGTTCTGTAATAGTCAGGCTCTTTAAGCCTTGTTCTTTCAAGCTCGGAAATACGTTTTAAGGTCGCACCTTTTCTTAATGTCATAACCTGAACACCGTTTGAACTTCTTGTGGTTTTTGCGTTTACGGAAGCGGTGTTGAAAACAAGAATTTTTCCTACATTGGAATAAGCAACCATATCAATATCTTCGGTAATGTGCAGAATTTTGATAAGTTTTGAACCGTCGCTGTAAGCGTTGATAAGCTTTTTACGGTTGGTTTTTGTAGCGTAGGATTCAAGCGGAATTTTTGCAAGCTTACCGTTTTCAAAGGCAAATACAAAGTGACCTTTATAGTCGCCGGCTAAGAAAATATCAATAACCTCTTCGTCTTTTTCCATTTCAAGAGAGCTCTTTAAAAATTCACCCATCTGACTTAATTTACAGTCTTCGATTTCGTAAATTTTTGTTTTGTAAACATTACATTTATCGGTGAATACAAGCAATTCGCCAAGATTGGTTGCATCAAATTCTTTTTGAATTTTATCGCCCTCTTTAAGCTTGTGTTCTCCGCCTGCACGAAGGGAAACAAGTGGAATTTTCTTGATATAACCCTGTTTGGTGAGATAAATTTTCAAGTTGTAATCTTCAATTTTTTCTTCGGCATTGAAGGTTTCAACTTCGTCGGATTTAAGAAGAATTGTTTTTCTTTCCTTTGCGTGTTTTTTCTTAATCTGAGTAAGTTCGTCTATCATATACTTTTTAATAAGCTTTTCATCGGAAAGCAGTGCATTTAATTCGTCAAGCTCTTTTAACAGATTTTCAATGTCTGCCAAACGGTTCATAATGTATTTTTTGTTAAGGTTTCTCAATTTAATTTCGGCGATAAATTCCGCCTGGGTTTCGTCAATTGAAAATCCTTTCATAAGGTTGGGGACAACCTCGCCGTCATCATCGGTATCTCTTATGATTTTTATAGCCTTGTCAATGTCAAGAAGTATCTTTTTAAGACCGTTTAAAAGATGCAGTTTTTCGCTTTTTACGGAAATATCGTATCTTGTCTGACGCTTGATACAGCCTATTCTGAATTCTGTCCATTTTTCCAGAATGGTTTTAACACCCATAACTTCGGGCTTTCCGTCAATAAGAATATTGAAGTTGCAGCCGAAACTGTCCTCTAAAGGAGTCATTTTATAAAGCTTAAGCATCAGAGCATCCGGATCTGTTCCTCTTTTTAATTCAATGGTAAGCTTCAAGCCCTCTTTGTCAGTTTCGTCACGAATATCGCCTATTTCTTTAAGCTTGCCTGCCTTGATGTGCTCTATAATTTTATCCATAATAACCTCAACCGCTGTTGAATAGGGGATTTCGGTTATTTCTATCAGATTTTCCTTTTTGTCATAAGTGTATTTTGCACGAACTTTAAAGCTTCCTCTTCCGGTTTCAAGAACGTTTTTCATCTGTTCTTTATCGTATATCAAGAAACCGCCGGTTGAAAAGTCGGGTGCTTCAATGTATTCGGTAATATCACAGTTTTCGTCTTTTAAGTAGGCAATTTCACCGTCACACACTTCGCCTAAGTTAAAGCTGGCAACGTTGGAAGCCATACCTACCGCGATACCCTGGTTTGCATTTACAAGAACGGATGGGAAAGTTACGGGAAGCAGGGTAGGCTCTTTTAAGGTGCCGTCGTAGTTGTCTACGAATTCAACGGTGTCTTTATCAATGTTTTTAAACAGTTCCTGACAAATAGGATCCAGCTTAACCTCGGTGTAACGTGCCGCAGCATAAGCCATATCTCTTGAATATACCTTACCGAAGTTTCCCTTGGAATCTACAAGCGGATGAAGCAGGCTTTCGTTACCTCTGGTTAAACGAACCATTGTTTCGTAAATTGCACCGTCACCGTGAGGATTTAATTTCATTGTCTGACCTACAACGTTGGCGGATTTTGTTTTTGCCCCTGTTAAAAGTCCCATTTTATACATGGTGTATAAAAGCTTTCTGTGAGATGGCTTGAAACCGTCAATTTCGGGAATTGCACGGGATATAATAACGCTCATTGCGTAGGGCATATAGTTGGTTTTTAAGGAATCTGTTATCCTTTGTTCCATGTAATTCATAATTTTTAAAAGTTCCTTTCATCTGATAGTCCCAGATATTTCAGGCGCAGGTATAAGAATGTTTTTGTTGCCTGAACATAAGGCAGAACAAATGTTAATCCAACACCAAAGCACAGCATTCCAAGAAAATACCATCCTAAAAATGATAAGTCCAGAATGAAAATACTGAATTTGTGACCGTGAGTAAGGTTGCTGCTTACTGCCATTGCATCTTCGGGAGTAAGGTTGGGATCGTCTGCAAGTATGTATGATACGAAGTAATATTCGTAAGATTTTATTATTCCGGGAATAATAAAAAGAAGCGACCATAAGAATATGTAAAGCTTGGATAAAAACATTGCCTTTACATTGTTTTTGTAGTAATCTCTTGAAAATCCGTGCTCAAGAGTATTAAAATCGGGTTTGCCTTTGAGCCCTGAAAGGTAGAAGCGTGCAACGCTTATTTCAAGCGGTCCTTCTACAAAGGCAAAGTATAAAATTGTCAGTACTATCGCCAGTACACCGCCAATTGCACCAACAGGCATAAGCCAGGAGGGAATAAATTCCTCACCGTTTAAGTTTACGTTAAAGTGAAAACCGTATTTGCTGTTGCCGGTAAAAGAAGATGCTAAATCTCCCGAAAGAACAGCAAATGCAAGACTTATAAAATAAAATCTCAGATAATTGGGTTTGAGAAGCTCTTTTGCATTTTGCTTAAGTTCAGCTCTTGTCCACATAAAAATACCTCCTACGAAATATCCAGCATTTCAAGATAAGTGTGTCCGAAATCTCTGATGTAATCCTTTCTTCCCTGCAGGTTATCGCCAAGAAGAAGCTCAAACATAACCTTGGTTGCTTCGGCATCTTCGGGCATAACTTTAATAAGACGGCGTGTTTCGGGGCACATAGTTGTCTGCCACATCATTTCCGGTTCGTTTTCACCAAGACCTTTTGAACGCTGAATGGTATATTTTCCGTCTATTTTATCAAGAATTTCCATTTTTTCCTTTTCGTTATAGGCAAAATAGGTTTCGTTTTTTGTTGTTATTTCAAAAAGGGGAGATTCTGCAATATAAACCTTTCCTGCTTCTATAAGAGTGGGTGCAAGGCGGTAAATCATAGTAAGAATAAGGGTTCTTATCTGGAAACCGTCCACATCGGCATCGGTACAGATTATAATTTTGTTCCAGCGTAGTTTATCAAGGTCGAAAGCGGATAAATCCTTCTGATTGCTGGTTTTTATTTCAACACCGCAGCCTAAAATCTTCATAAGGTCGGTTATAATTTCGCTTTTGAAAATTTTATCGTATTCTGCTTTAAGACAGTTAAGAATTTTACCTCTTACGGGCATAATAGCCTGAAATTCCGCGTCTCTTCCCATTTTACAGGAACCTAAAGCCGAGTCACCCTCAACTATATAAAGCTCTCTTTTTTCAAGGTCTTTACTACGGCAGTCAACGAATTTTTCAATTCTGTTTAACATATCTACTGTTCCGCTTAGTTTTTTCTTTATATTAAGCTTGGCTTTTTCTGCCTGTTCACGGCTTCTTTTGTTAACCAGTATCTGGTCGGCAATTTTATCTGCTTCCTGCTTGTTTTCTATAAAGTAAATTTCAAGGCTTTCCTTTAAAAATTCGGTCATAGCTTCCTGAATAAACTTGTTTGTGATAGCCTTTTTGGTCTGGTTTTCGTAGGAAGTCTGAGTAGAGAAAGAATTGGAAATGAAAATCAAACTGTCGAAAACATCGTTATAGCTGATTTTATTTTCGTTTTTATTGTATTTGTTGTTTGCTTTTAAGTATTTATCAATTGCGAAAACAAAGGCGTTTTTAAGAGCCTTATCCGGCGAACCTCCATATTCAAGAAAGCTTGAGTTGTGGTAGTATTCGATAAGGTTAATCTGATTGTTAAAGCAGAATGCAACGTTGATTTTCACCTTGTAATCAGGCTTATCGGCTCTGTCACGACCAACCTTTTCTGTTGAAAAATGCTGAATTGATGTCATACCCTTTTCGTCGTTTATTTCTTCAATATAATCCTTTATACCGTTTTTATAGCAGTATTCAAAAAGCTCAAAGCTTCCGTCTTCCTTCTGGTCGTAAAGCTTAAAAGTGATACCGTCGTTAACAACTGCCTGCTTTTTGATAACGGTTATAAAATGTTCAAGTTCAATATCAATATCGGTAAAAACTTCAAGGTCGGGAAGCCATTTTATTTTTGTACCCGTTTTTTTATCGGTAGCTTCTGATTTTTTAAGTCCGCCTATGTTTTCACCTTTTTCAAAATGCAGATTGTAAATTACGCCGTCTCTTTTTACCTCAACATCCATATATTCGGAAGAATACTGGGTTGCGCAGGCACCAAGTCCGTTAAGACCAAGAGAAAATTCGTAGTTATCGCCATCGTTGTTATTGTATTTTCCGCCTGCGTAAAGCTCGCAGAAAACAAGCTCCCAGTTGTAGCGTTCTTCCTTGGGGTTGTAATCAACGGGAATACCGCGGCCGTGGTCGGTAACTTCGATGGAATGGTCTTTAAAACGTCTTATTTCTATAACTTTTCCGTAACCCTCTCTCGCTTCGTCAATAGAGTTGGAAAGAATTTCAAACATTGCGTGTTTACATCCCTCAAGACCGTCAGAACCAAAAATAACGGCAGGTCTTTTACGAACTCTGTCCGCACCTTTAAGAGATGATATACTTGTGTTATCGTAATTATTAGACATAATTTTTTTCCTTTCGTTAAACATACATAGTTATTATAACATACTTTTTTGAAAAAGTAAAATACATTTTTTTGATTTTTTTCATTAAATTACTGTAATTTTTAAAATTGAAATGAAAATAATAAAAAAGCCGGCTAAAAAATAACAGAAAGGACGGGATAAAATGGGAAAATTTGTAAAAGGAATCGTAACAGGTGCAGTAATAGGCGCAATAATGGGAATAGTGATGGATCCGCTTAAAGACAGCGACAGACGTTTTATGAAAAGAAAAGTTGAGAAGGCTATAAAAAATGCTGAAAACATGCTTGATAATTTCTGATGGGAAAGAGGACAGCTTCCCCGTATATATTCCGCTGATTATTTTCGCGTGGGGGATATATAATAATCCCTTTAATCAATGGTATTAAACAAGAAGCCTCTCAACGAGAGGCTTCTTCAGACTGTCGAAAAAGTCGGTCTACCGCAGAAAAATTATTTATCAATGAAAAAGTGCCGGTGAAAAGCCTCTCACTCTGGGAGAGGTGTCACGAAGTGACGGAGAGGGTGAAAGACTCACGGCCACTGCTTTCCGCCAA
>JAFQLQ010000007.1 GCA_017414505.1 Clostridia bacterium | reverse complement strand
GCAAGGAATGACAAAGGGTTCTTCTCTACAACAACCTTAGCTTCTGCCCTGTTATATACGTCATAGGGAAGGGCTGCCATCTGCTCTTCTAATCCTTTCTTCGGTCTGATTGCCTGAAACGGTTTTAATACTGCCATTTTTCATCCTCCTGTGGCTTAGATTAATCTTTATTGTGTTATAGCATAAAATGCTTTGTTATCTTTCTCCATATGTATACGGCGTTCTTCCGTAAGTTTTGCTTTCAGGGCATTGTAATCAATCGCCCCCATACCCGCTGTGATATCCGCAAAAACCGCCTCGTATTCCCTGCTTACCACAAACGCAAGCTTACGCTCCGGTTTCTTAAATAAGCGGATAATATTCTCCTCCGGGCCGTTTAAATCAAAGAGTTCAAGACATTTCCAGTTATCCTTAAAATACCATTTTCTCTCATTTTTCCCTATGCTGAAGGTTTCAACCTTCCGTGAAAGGAATTTTTTACGGTAAAAATGCAGTCCGTCCTCAGCAATCTCCATCCACCACTGTTCATGTCCTGCCACATCTACTTCGTCAATTTCAAACCGCTCCATAGAAAAAACAGGGATAATAATGTTGTTAAGATTTGCACATTTTTTACGTATTTCCGTAGGAACATCTTTGTAAAGCTTCGTAATTTCCCCCTTAAAACGATAATACGGAATCAAAAGTGATTCCAGGTAAATCACGCGAAAATATTCCACACTGCTGCTTGTCTGAGCCAGAAATACAATTCCGATTATAAAAGCCGTACAATTAAACGCAAACCCAACCTTCGGAAATAACAGGTTAAATACTGCAAACAACACTGTTGCACTACTCCTTAACACTTCAAAAAGGAACGATGTAAAAGGGAAGAACGATATGGATAACTGCATAATCTGCAACCCCAGCACCAGTGTTTTGGTGATATAGAAAATCATAATACCGAAAAACGCCGACAAAAAGCCGGTTGCAAAGACAAAGATTGCAATAATCCATTCAATTTCCACGCCGACAAACAAGTTTTCTAGCATTAATCTGTATTTATCACAAACATATATGATTTTAATAACATTTTTACAGGAAATCCAAACCATCAAAAGATAGCCGAATATTCTCTCAAACTCACCGTAAGTCAACATTGTAAAAGAACGCGTACATTCAAAGCACTGCATTAATTTACCAATTAAGAAAACCGCCATCACAATCAAGAAAACTTCCGGTATGGAAAAATATGTTGTCTCAATTTCAAGGGGCATACCAATCACTGAATTTACCAATCCCAAACCCCCATGCACCAAACCCGCAAGTAACGGCTCGATACCGATTGCTACCGCCTGGGCATAGGAACCGATAACAGTATCAAATATCTCTTCACCAAAAGCGTGTAATTCATCCGGATTAACATTAGCCATCCCGGTATTCGCTACCGTTTCAACTGCCGGTGTATATTGTGAAAGCATATAACCTACAATAAACACGCAGAAAACCAAGCATGCCAATAAACTCAGCACGCAAAAAGGATGCGTAATGCCGTATTTGGTTTTCAATCGGCGAAGCAGTCTCATTTAGTACCCCGTTTTACTTTTATCCTCAACAAAATAATTCTTAACGTTATCCAATTTCTGAAGCAAAGCTTCTTTTCGCTGCATACGTCTTGCTTCACGTTGCTGTCTCTTGGTCATCTTGGCAGCTTCCTG
>JAFQLQ010000043.1 GCA_017414505.1 Clostridia bacterium | reverse complement strand
GTACAAAGAGACTGTGGTTAGAGCCTTAAAAAAACCATCAAGTGGTAGGAGATGAGAACTAATCCACAGTACCTAAACACAGTATAGCATATATCCGTCAAAACGGATATTTAAACTATAATTATATAATACAAGGAGATGATTCCATTGTTTCTTAATAACTCATAAAATACAAATAAATTAAAATCTAATGATTAAAAACTAAGGAGGAAATTTAATGAACAGCAAATTTATTAAAAAATATTTATCTTTTATTTTAGTAATAACGATAATGAA
Organism: Clostridia bacterium; assembly: GCA_017414505.1. GTDB lineage: Bacteria > Bacillota > Clostridia > UMGS1840 > HGM11507 > RGIG1932. Next base: position 17,317 of record JAFQLQ010000043.1, on the reverse strand, counting down.
TGCATTGTTTTCGTTTTCGGCTTCAGCGAGTTTGTACTTTGTAGGCGGTTATAGAGGTGCAAGTGATATAACTAATAATGTATCAGTATCGACAACCTTAACAGCAGATGAACAATATCATTGGTACAAGTTTGATGTTGCTGAAACCGACGCACCGGCACCGTTTTCAATAACTTTAACAATTCCGGATGAAGTTGTTTATAATTTTGATGTTTATTACAGAACTGCATCTTCGAGCAGCAGACCTAATGTGTTCAGTAATGAAACGTTAGCTACAGCAGCAAGAAAACGTGTTATGTATGGAATTTTTGACCAACCGGGAACTTATTTTATAAGAGTATATTCACAGAACGAAACTTATACAAACCTTTATAATTATCAGCTTATAGTTTCATATAACAAAAATACAAAATATATGTTCAATTATGATAAATCTGAATTTATCAATATAGGAAACGCAGATTGGGCTGTGTGTGCTGATTTGTTAGGAAACAGAACTTTCAATAATCGTTTCTATAATTGTGATTCGGGTAGAAACTTTAAAAAGGCATATGATTTCATAAATTCAGCATATGCTTCGGATTTTGAATCCGAATTTGGAACGGGTGAGTATAAGGCAACTCCCGAAGAAACAGTTGTTGCAACAAATTACATTTATTCAGGTCATCTTTTGCTTAAACCTAAATTCGAGATTGAAACAAATAAAACTTATACTATAGAAGAATTGATGTGGCTTCTGTGGGAATGTGACCAACCTATAATATTTTATTTAGAAAACGAGCTTTTGGCAGGAGCAAATTTGCCGTTGTCAAGAATGTATGTTATTCTCGAAAGTGTTAATTTGTCAACAAATACAGTAGAGCTATATTGCCCGATGAAAAGCGATTTAATTATAGCTGATTATGATGATTTTATAGCAAATGGTACACAATATAGCAGTATGGTTTATGAATATACAGCGACCAATATTATTGAATCTAATTACAGATCTGCTTTTCAGAAGGTATATTAAAATTTTAAGAAAGGAAAAATTATTATGAATAAAAAAAATTTTTTAATTATATCAATGGTTATTTGTTCTCTTGTTATTTCAGTAGTAGCTTTTGCTACTCAAACCGAAAATTTAAATAATGCTACAGTAAATGATTCATATGAAACAACTCCAAATGTTAATGTTTTATCCGAAAATGCCACAGAAAATAAAATGTTGCTCCAGGTGATAAGCAATAGTAATGTTGTAAAAGGATATACGGCTAACGGTTTATCACGTGAGGATGTTGAAAATGGTATTACTACGGTAAATACAGAAAGTGATATATCTTTTAGTACTGCAATAAAGGTTTATAACGCAGAATTAAACGGAAATTCACAAACATTAGAAATTGCTAATGATCATGATGGGTGGATTGTTCCTTGTGAAAAAAACGGCAAACTATCTTATATAACAATTTCTAAAAAAACAGAAGATGGTTCATGGTACGTGTCATCGGTAAAAACACCATATGATTCAAGCGAGCTTGAAAATTTCATTGATAAAGAAATTTTAAATACTGAATTGAATACTAAAGAAATAACAAATGCAGACATAAAATATGTTAACATTTTAAACAAAGGCATTTTCGCTATTTCTGTTAAATCCCATAATGCTGAGTATATTATTCCCTATAATAGCAATAATTTAGTATCAAATAATTTATATACTCTTAATGAAGTTAAATCATTGGATGTACAATAGCTAAACATTACTTAGAGGAACATCTAAATTGGGTGTTCCTCCCCAACAATCTCTTGTACTGGTTTGTTAGCCTATATAAAGGAGGTTTTCTTATGAAGAAAATATTGACACTAATTACAAGTTTTTCTTTATTTGTTACATCAAGTGTTTGTGCTTTGAATAACGAATTAGAGATTATCGAATCTTTAATTCGTGAAAGTAATGTCATACGTGGATATTTTGCACCTACTTCGTCAAAAACCGAAACAGGCGATTTATCTCAGACGACTCCGGCACAAAATATAACATATGAAATAAATCGGGCATTTAAGGTTTATACTTATACATTTATTGACAAAGCTCCATTAATAGACAAAGATCAAGCTGATTATTACGGAGAAAATTGGTATATTCCGTTGGATTTCGAAGCTTATGCAACGGCATCAATATACGGTGATGCTGATGAAAGAGCAAAAAAAATTGATAATATATCTATTTATACAGATAAAGAAAAAGAAAAATTAAAAAAAGAAGCTTATGAAAACGAAGGAAAATGGTATATTTCATCGGTTAAAAAAAGTCTTTCTTATGAAAATATAATAAAAAGAGAAAAATTTATAGATTTTATATTTGACGGCAGTATACAAAAAATATTGAATGAAAATAGTATAAGTGATGTAAAAGAAATTAAAATTGTTAATATGATGACTACAAATTCAACTACTCAGAATGTAAACGATGTTCTTTGCTTTTATGCAATAACCGAAAATGGTAATTATATAATTCCGTACACTGCAAATCAAAAAGATAAGGTTTATACAGAAGCTGAATTTTTAGATATTTGCGTTGTTGATGATGCTTTCGATTATGTCCCTAAAATAAAAGATGAAATTGTTTTAGAAGATAAGATTGATAAAATTGAAGAAAAGATAAACAATGTAGCTGATACAACAGAATCAAGTAATACTGGATCAACGCCATATATGGAAGAAAATCAAGATTCAGCACTGGAAAAATGGAAAGATGATAATATAGAAGCGGAAGAAAAACAAGAAAAGCAAGAACCAATAGAACAACCCGAAAAACTTCCTGAAAAAGAAAAAGTGGATCAACCAAAAGAAGAAATAATAAATTACATTTTAAAATTCAACGATGTTTCCGAGGCTCATTGGGCGTATAAAGAAGTTGGATATTTAGCAAACAAAGGCATAATTCAAGGCTATGGCAACGGATATTTCGGAACAGATGATTCCATAATTTACAATCATCTTGGATTATTACTTGACAGACTTTTCAATTACAAAGCAGAAAATACGTCTTCTGATGCTGCAATCCGTGAGGATATAATTGCTTCGGTTGTGAAAGCTCTTGGAATTGATGTAAAAAGCATTGATGAAAGTATAATTGAGGAAAGCTTTTCTGATTGCGGAGATTTAAAGGCTGAGAACAAAAGATATATTGCAGCAGCAATAGAAAAAGGGCTGGTTATCGGTTCGGACGGAAAGCTGAATCCCAAATCTCAGCTTACAAGAGCAGAAACAGCTGTACTTTTATACCGGGCAATTAATTTCAATTCTGCAGAAGAAGCTCCGGCAGAAAGATTGCATTTATCGGATGTAATTGAATAATTATTTTGTATTTTTTCTCCTTTATTAAAAGAGCGCCATCCGTTTTTTTGGATGGCGCTCAGACTGTCGAAAAAGCCGGTCTACCGCAGAAAAAAATTTTAAAGATTTAACCCCTCAGCCTTTGCCTATAGCAAATCCGGCTCACCTGAAGAGGGGCGCCTTAAAAAGCCTCTCACTCCGGGAGAGGTATCACGAAGTGACGGAGAGGGTGAAAGCATTAAGGCTACTGCTTTCCGTCAAGCTGACTGAGGGGGTTTGAAATTTATCTCTTTCTCTGTGCTTTTTCAATCGAAATTTTTCTTCCTCTGAAAGTTGTTCCCGAAATTCCCGAAATAACCTCGTCGGCATACTCAACAGGAACTTCCATAAAGGAATATTTATCATAAATATCAATAGCACCGATAAGGTGACTTTCCATAGAAGTGTTTACCGAAACCATTTCCTTTAAATGTCTGTGTCTCACTTTATCCAGAGTTCCAACGCTTACAAATAAACGTACCATATCTTTTTCTGCGCCGGTATCAAATGTCATACGTTTCTTTTCATCTACTGCATCGTTAACAGGCAGGGGATTTATAACTGCATCAATAAGCGCTGCGGTAAAATCTGTAAGGCTTATTCCTGCGTTTTCAATGTCATAAATATAGTTACGGTACTTTTCTGTTAATTCCTCTGAAATGTTGTTTTTTAAAGCTTCAACAAGCTTTTTTGTTTTTATATTAACTACATCTTCTTCAGACGGTGAACGGAACGGCAAAATATTGGATTTAGTAAATTTCATTATTTCCTTTAATTTGAACATTTCCTTGTTGGATGCAAAAGTGTAGGAAACACCTGTATTGTTAGCTCTGCCCGTTCTGCCTATTCTGTGAACATAATATTCGTATTCATTTGGAATATCGTAGTTGAAAACTGCATCCACATTATCTATATCAAGACCTCTTGCGGCGATATCTGTTGCTATAAGAATATTTGCAACTCCGCATTTAAAACGCTTCATAACTCTGTCACGCTGAACCTGCTTCATATCTCCGTGAAGTGCTTCCGCCTGATAGCCTTTTGAAATAAGTGTTTCATAAAGCTCGTCAACGGATTTTTTTGTATTACAGAAAACAAGGCTTAATCTGTAATCTCCGGTATCAAGAAGTCTCATAAGCACATCAGTTTTCTTTCTGCCTTTCGCTTCAAGATAATATTGCTCAACGTTGGAAACTGTTATTTCATTTGTTGTGGTTTTTATAAAATTAACATCCGGCTTCTGATACAGTCTTGCAATTTCTTTTATTTCCGGGGAAATAGTTGCAGAAAACAATGCAGTCTGTCTTTCTTCGGGAACAGTTTCTAAAATTGTATCTATATCTTCACGGAATCCCATATTAAGCATTTCATCTGCTTCGTCAAGAATTATCATTTTAAGCTTGTCCAGCTTAACTGTTTTTCTTCTCATATGGTCCATAAGTCTGCCGGGAGTTGCAACAACTATCTGAGGCTTGCGTTTAAGGGCAAGAATTTGTCTTTCAATAGGCTGACCGCCATAAACAGCAACAACTTTAAGCCTTTCCGAAAAAGCAGAAACCTGATTAAGCTCGTGAGTTATCTGAATTGCAAGCTCTCTTGTTGGACACAAAACAACCGTCTGAATAAATTCTTCATTGCGGTCTATAAGCTCTACAGCCGGAATTCCGAATGCACAGGTTTTTCCTGTACCGGTAGGAGCCTGGGCAATAATGTCCTCACCGTTTAAAAGCGGGGGGATAGCTTGCTCCTGAATAGGTGTTGCATCAGAAAAACCCATTCGCTCAAGGGCTCTTTTTATATCATTTGAAATGGAAAGCTCGTTAAAAAAGTTACTGTTCATTTTTTTCTCCAATCTCAGTTAAAATATTTTAAGCGCGGCACTGAGCCACGCTTAAAGCATTATTCGTGTTCTTTTAAATATTCCACAATGTCACCAACGGTAACAATCTGTTCTGCTTCTTCATCAGAAATTTCCATATCGAATTCTTCCGAAAAAGCCATTAAAAGTTCAACCACATCCAAAGAGTCAGCACCCAAGTCGTCAGTAAATGAACTATCAAGGGATATTTCGCGTTCGTCAATACTAAGCTGATCGGCAATAATTTGTTTTACCTTATCAATCATTCAACTGCACCTCCTTATTGTTGTAAAATGCTATGTACTGCTACTATATTATTATAATTTCCTTAATGTGTCAACACTTTTTTATATATTTTTTTGTATTTTTTCAATTACACCCTGTTTTGCAAAGGTATCTGCCTGAATTATTGCTTTGTAAATTGCATAATCGTTGGAGCTTCCGTGAGCTTTTATAACAGGCTTGTTAAGACCTAAAATCGGCGCACCGCCATGCTCCTTGTAGTCATATTTCTTTTTAAATTCCTTAAGACCTTTTTTCATTATAAGTGCAGAAACCTTTGTTGCAATGTTTTTAAAGAACATTTCTTTCATGCTTCCGGTAAATTCTTTTGCAACACCTTCAATAACCTTAAGAATAACGTTGCCGGTAAATCCGTCTGCAACCATAACCTTGAAGTCGCCCTTTAAAACATCACGGGCTTCACAGTTACCGCCAAAATTGATATTTGAATTTTCCTTCAGTAAAGCATATGCTTCAAGAACAGTTTCTGTTCCTTTTGTTTCTTCTGTTCCAATATTTATTAACCCGACTTTCGGATTTTTTTCACCGATTACAGCTTCAAGGTAGGCTGAACCCATCATCGCAAACTGAGGATAATATTCAGGCTTACAAACAACATTGGAACCGCAGTCCGTAAGAATAGCAGGGCCCTTAGCTGTTGGAATAACTGTTGCAAGGGCGGCTCTTTTTATGCCTTTTAATCTTCTTATTATAAGAGTTGCTCCTGCAAGAACAGCACCGGTATTTCCGGCACTTACAAAGGCATCCCCCACACCGTCGGCAAGAAGACGCAAGCCTACAACCATAGAAGAATCCTTCTTTTCCTTTATTGCTTTAACCGGTTCATCTTCGCCAAGAATTTTATCTTCAGCATTAACAATTGTTATATGAGGATTCGGCTCTAAACCAAATTCTTTCATTTTGCTTTCTATTATGCTTTGTTTACCGGTAAGTATTATATCAATATTATCTTTGGCAGCAAGATATGCACCTTTTATTACGGAATCAGGCGAATTATCTCCGCCAAAAGCATCAACGATGATTTTCATAATAATTTGTTGCCTCCTTAATTATTATAATATAATAATATATCATTTTGTTTTAAAAGTCAAGATTTCGCATAACCGAATTAAAAAAATAAAAAATTATCTTGTATTTTTATATATAATATGTTAAAATAATTAAAATAGCCATATTTTGGATTTTTATATGATTGGAGTTTTAAAAAATGGAATTTAATTTTGCGGACAGAATGTCCGATTTAAAAGGTTCGGCAATAAGAGAAATATTTAAAGTTATTGCACAACCTGATATTATTTCTTTCGCAGGAGGTGTTCCTTCTCCGGATACTTATCCTGTTGATGCACTAAACGAAATTTCACAGAGATTACTTGTAGGTAATGCTGCAGCATATCTTAATTACGGTGTTACCAATGGTTATCCGCCTCTTATTGAAATTTTAAAGGAACGTCTTACAAAACAGGGTGTTGTAAAAGATTCTGACGAAATGATGATTACAACCGGCGGACAGCAGGGAATTGACCTTGCGGCAAAATCAATTCTTAACAAAGGCGATGGACTTGTTTGCGAAAACCCCAGCTTTATCGGAGCTCTGAACAGTTTCAGAACATACGAAGCAGAACTTTTCGGTGTAACTTTACAGAACGACGGTCTGGATGTTGACGAGTTTAAAAAAACAATAAAAGAAAACAAAAATATAAAAATTGCATATATTATTCCCACTTTCCAGAATCCAGGCGGTGTAACAACGAGCTTAGAGAAGAGAAAGAAAATTCTTGAAATCTGTAAAGCAAACGGAATTATTATAATAGAAGATAATCCTTACGGTGAACTTAGATTTAAGGGTGAAGATGTTCCCACTATCAAATCTCTTGATACTGATGGTGATACTGTTATATATGTAGGTTCTTTATCAAAGGTTTTATCTCCCGGTATGAGAATTGGCTTTGTTGTAGCAAACAGTAAAATAATCGGAAAAATGGAAATACTAAAACAGGTTAATGATGTTCACACTAATCAGTTTGCTCAGGCGCTTGCTTACGAATGGCTTAAAAATTACGACTTTGAAGAACATCTTGAAAAAGCAAGACTGCTTTACAAGCACAAATGTGAACTGATGTTGAAAACAATGGATGAAACATTCCCTGAGTTTGTAACCTACACAAGACCTGAGGGCGGTTTGTTTATTCTTTGTACAATCAACAAAGAAGGTATTGATTCGGCTGAGGTTGTAAAAGCTTGTATAGACAAAAAGGTTGCATTTGTTCCCGGATTTACCTTTATGGTAGATATGACAAAAACTTCAAATATGTTCAGACTTAATTATTCTACAATGTCTGATGAGAAAATTGTTGAAGGTATAAAAATACTTGCAGGAGTTTTAAAAACTCTGTAATTAAAAGGAGCTTACTTTAAAATGGACGATAAAAAAATAATTTTCAGCGGAGTTCAGCCTTCAGGTGTTCTTACAATCGGAAATTACCTTGGTGCTGTAAAAAACTGGGTTGAACTTCAGGAGGAATATAACTGCCTTTTTTCTATTGTTGATTTGCACGCTATTACTGTTCAGCAGGAGCCTGCAAAGTTAAGACAGAGATGTATGGAGTTTCTTGCTCTTTATCTTGCATGCGGACTTGATCCGGAAAAATGTCTGTTGTTTTTCCAGTCTCATGTTCCTCAGCACGCTGAGCTTTCCTGGGCGCTTACCTGCACAACATATATGGGTGAGTTATCAAGAATGACACAGTTTAAGGATAAAACAAGAAACAAACAGGATGCAAATATAGGTGCAGGATTATTTAATTATCCGGTTCTTATGGCGGCTGATATTTTACTGTATCAGACAGACCTTGTTCCTGTTGGTGTTGACCAGAAGCAGCATCTTGAGCTTGCAAGAAATCTTGCAGAACGTTTTAACAGAATTTACGGAGATGTGTTTAAAGTGCCTGAACCATATATTCCTAAGATGGGTGCAAAAATAATGTCACTTGCTGATCCTACAAAAAAAATGTCAAAGTCTGATGAGAATGTCAATTCTTACATTTCTGTTATAGATGATGCTGATACAATAATCCGTAAAATCAAGCGTGCCGTTACTGATTCGGACAACAGAATTATCCGCGGTGAAGGTAAAGAGGGTATTGAAAACCTTATGACGATTTACGGAAGCATGACCGGCAGAAGCTACGAAGAAATTGAACAGGAATTTGAAGGTAAAGGCTACGGTGAATTCAAAGCAGCAGTTGGTGAAGCTGTTGCGGAAGGTTTAAAAGATGTAAGAGAAAAATATAATTATCTTCTTCAGAACAAAGACTATCTGAAAGAAGTTGCCAAAAACGGAAGCGATAATGCTTACAAAATGGCTGCAAGAACTTTAAGAAAAGTTCACAGAAAGCTTGGCTTTGTAGATAGATTTTAAGAGGGATAAATTATGATTGATTTAAATATTGTATTCGGTTTTGCACTTGCGTATCTTTTTACCTTTGCAATTGTTCCGATTATAAGAGTTCTGGCTTATAAAATTGATGCGGTAGATGTTCCAAGAGATAAAAGAAGAATGCATAAAAGACCAATTCCAAGAATGGGCGGTCTTGCAATATTCTTTGGATTTTTACTGAGTGTTATTTGTTTTTCTAAGGCAATTGATGAGAAAATTCTTGCAATACTTGCCGGTTCACTTATTATTGTTATTACCGGAATACTTGATGACAAATATCAGTTAAAGCCAATAGTTAAACTTGCAGGACAGGTTCTTGCGGCAGTTATAGTTATCGCTTTTGATGTAAAGATTGAGTTTTTAACCAATCCTTTTTACTTCGGAGTTGGAAAAAGCACAATTGATTTGCATTATCTTGCGTATCCTGTAACATTTGTATGGATTCTTGTTATGACCAATGCAGTTAATCTGATTGACGGTCTTGACGGACTTGCAACAAGTATCAGTGCGATTTCTGCGCTCGCCCTTGCCTTTATTGCCATTGTAATGGAAAATCCGAATATTGCTATAATGTTTGTAGCAGTTGCAGGAGCTTGTTTCGGATTTTTACCCTATAATCATCATCCTGCAAAAATATTTCTTGGTGATACAGGTGCATTGTTTTTAGGCTTTATTCTGGCGACACTTTCTGTCGAGGGAATGTTTAAAAGTTTTGGTATTTTGACTTATATTGTGCCTGTAATTATTCTTGGATTGCCTATTTTTGACACATCCTTTGCTATAATTCGCAGACTGTGCAAGGGGCAGGGAATAATGACTGCCGACAGAGGTCATCTTCACCATAGACTAATAGACAAAGGCTTTTCGCACAGAGAAACTGTAACTATGCTTACAACTGCATCTGCAATGTTGTCCATCACCGCTATTGTTCTTGCTACAAGAGGTGTAAACCGTACACTTGCGCTTGTTATAGCATTAGTTGGATTCCTATTTGGACTTAAATACTACTATAAAGACAAAAATATTGATAAAGAATATCTTCAGCACTTAGAAGAAATTTCAGATGAGAGTGAGGAAAATACAAATGAGTAAAATAAAAGTTATGACAGTTTTCGGCACAAGACCTGAAGCTATAAAAATGGCTCCTCTTGTAAAGGAACTTGAAAAATATGAAGAAATTGAATCTATTGTTACTGTTACTGCTCAGCACCGTCAGATGCTTGACCAGGTGCTTGAAATTTTTGAAATCAAACCCGATTATGACCTTAATATAATGAAAGACCGTCAGACTCTTATGGATATAACAACAAGAGCTACAATGGGTATTGATGAAACTATAAAAGATTCAAAACCTGATATTGTTCTTGTTCACGGTGATACAACAACTACCTTTGCAGGTGCTCTTGCAGCTTTTTATAATCAGGTGCCTGTAGGCCATGTTGAAGCAGGGTTGAGAACTTATGATAAATATTCTCCTTTCCCGGAAGAAATGAACAGAAAGCTGACCGGAGCAATTGCCGAGCTTAATTTCTCACCTACAGAAAACAATAAAAATAATCTTCTTAAAGAAGCTATAAATGAGGATAGCATTTATATTACGGGAAACACTGTAATTGATGCTCTTAAAACAACTGTAAGAGAAAATTATGAATTCAAAACAGAAGAACTGAAAAATATTGATTTTAATAAAAAAGTTATTGTTGTAACTGCTCACAGAAGAGAAAATCTTGGCGAACCGCTTAAAAACATTTGTGGAGCGCTCAGGGAAATTGCCGAAAAATACAAAGATGAGGTTCAGATTGTATATCCTGTGCATCTTAATCCGGCAGTTCGTGAAGTAGCTTTTGATGTTCTTGGAAATTTAGAGAACGTATTTCTTATTGATCCTGTTGATGTTTTAGAGCTTCATAATCTTATTCACAGAGCATATATGGTTATGACAGATTCAGGCGGACTTCAGGAGGAAGCTCCTTCACTTGGAAAACCTGTTCTTGTATTAAGAAATGAAACTGAAAGACCTGAGGCGGTTGTTGCCGGAACAGTTAAAATGGCTGGTGTTAATAAATCTGATATTATCGAAATGGCAGTTGATTTATTGGAGAATAAAGAAAGCTACGATAAAATGGCTAAAGCTGTTAATCCTTACGGTGACGGTCTTGCTTCAAAAAGAACAGTTGAAGCCATTCTGCATTATTTTAAAAAACGCAGCGAAAGACCTGCTGATTTTGAGGTGAAATAATGCCTGATAACAATAAACGGCGGATATTTAAAGCAATGGCAACGGTAACTCAGCTGGGACTTGATATTGTAACACCTCTGGTTTTATGTTTGTTTTTTACAAACTGGCTTATAAGAAAATTCAATCTTAACGACAGATGGATGTTGCTTGCTATTATAGTTGGTGTCGTAAGTGGATTTTTAAATCTTATAAAATTCATAAAAAATATTAACGAAGATCGTATATAGTCAGAAAAAGGTGATGTTTTGTTATCAAAATCTGTAATAAAAGAAATAGGAAGAATGGCTATAGGAGTATTGGTTTTATACGTTGTGATGCTGCTTATCTTTTTGGTAGCCGGATATTTTGATTCCAAAGTGGTTCTTGGCGGCTTACTCGGAAGTATTTATGCAATAATTAATTTTGTTTTACTTGGTTTCAGCGTTGAAAAATCTGTGGGAAAAGGAACTAAAGGTGCGCAGGCAACAATGGGAACAAGTTATACTTTAAGATTGATTCTTACAGCAGCAGTTGTTCTATGGGCAATAAAAGCACCATATTTTAACTATGTTGCAACAGCGATTCCGCTTGTTTTTCCGAGAATAGTTATATACGTACTTACTTTTATAGATTCTAAAAAGGGAGGTCAGGATTAGTGAATATAGAGGTTAACGGGCCAAAAATATATTACGAAATCCCCATATTGGGTGGAATCAAAATTACTGAATCTATTGTCAATATGTGGTTTGTCATGGCTGTTACTGTTGCTGTTTGTATTTGGCTTACAAGAAATTTAAGTGTGAAAAATCCGAGTAAAAAGCAAATAGTTGCTGAAAAACTGTATCTTATGCTTTATAATCTTGTAAAAGATGTAATGGGTGAAAAATATATAAAATTTGTACCTTATATAGGATCTCTTTTTACAATGTCCATTCTCGGAAGTCTTTCAAGTCTATTTGGCTTAAGGGCATATACAGCAGACTTTAGCGTAACTCTCGGTTGGGCATTGATGACGTTTATAATGATTCAAGCAAACAAAATAAAGCACAAAGGCGTATGGGGCTATATAAAATCATTTGCCGAACCGGTAGCTTTTTTAACACCGCTTAATCTTGTAAGCGAAATAGCAAATCCTATTTCAATGGCTTTTCGTCATTTCGGTAATATTGCATCGGGTGTTGTAATTACATCATTGATTTATGGCGCTCTTGCTTCGTTGAGTAAAACTGTTCTTGGATTTATTCCGAATGATTTTATTAGTCAGATTCCCATTTTTCAGGTGGGATTACCGGCAATTCTTTCAATCTATTTTGATTTGTTTACAAGCTTTTTGCAAGCATATATTATTTCAATGTTGACAATGGTATATGTTTCAGGAGCAGAATAAAATTTAATATATAAAACAAGGAGGACATTTATTATGTTAGAAAAAGCAATTATTTTGGCTGCATCAGCAGTTGGAGCAGGTTTGGCAATGATCGCCGGTATCGGCCCCGGTATCGGTCAGGGTTATGCTGCGGGTAAAGCCGCAGAAGCAGTAGGTAGACAGCCGGAGGCAAAAGGCGATATTACATCAACTATGCTTTTTGGTTGCGCTGTTGCAGAATCAACAGGTATCTATGGTTTAGTTGTAGCTTTAATTTTGTTATTTGCTAATCCCTTAATTAAACTACTGTAATTTTGTTATTAAAAGTTTTAAAAGGGAGGTAAACCATGGAGAAATATCTTGATTTTGTTACAATTGATTTCTGGGAAATTATTTTTACATGGGTAAATTTATTAATCCTTTTTCTGTTAATGAAAAAAATACTTTTCAAACCTATAAAAAACATTTTAGAACAGCGTGAAAACGAAGTAAATTCCATGTACTCCGATGCAGAAAATGCTAAAAACAGTGCAGAAAGTATGGAAAAGGAATATACCAGGAAATTAGCTGATGCAAAGAACGAAGCTAATGAAATCGTTAAAAACGCTACAAGAACTGCCGAACTTCGCAGTGAAGAAATTATAAGAACTGCTCAGGAGCAGGCAACCAATATCAAAGAAAAGGCAAATAAGGATATTGAAAGAGATAAAATAAATGCTATAAATGAAGCTAAAAAAGATATTTCTGAAATAGCTGTTTCTATTGCCGAAAAGGTTATTGAAAAGGATATTAACGAAAAAGATTATGACAGATTAATTGAAAATTTTATTAATGAAATGGGTGACTCCGAATGACGGATTTTTCTTTAAATTACGGAAAAGCAATTTACGACCTTTCCTGTGAAGAAAATTTGTCTGAGGTTATTCTTAACGATTTTAATCTTATTTCGGAGCTTTTATGCGAGAATCCGGAATATATAAATCTGCTTGATACACCCACAATAAGCAAAGAGGAAAAAGGCAAATTGCTGGACGAGGTTTTTGAAAACCGTATTCATGAATATACGCTTAATTTTTTAAAGATTTTATCTGAAAAAAAGAGTGTGTACCGATTTGAAAAGTGCAAAAATGTTTTTGTAAAAAGCTATAACAAAGATAATAAAATTGAAAATGTTACAGCCGTTACAGCTAAACCTTTAAGCGACGAGTATAAAGAAAAATTGGTTTCAAAACTGATTGCAATGACGGGTAAAAACATTGTTCTTGAAAATACTGTTGATTCGTCTTGTCTTGGAGGCATAATAATCAGATTTGAAAATTCACAGATTGACGGAAGCCTTAAAACAAAGCTTGAAAATCTGAAAAAACATATTTTTGCATAGCAGAATACATTAAAAGGATGTGAAAAAATGCAGCTTAATTCGGGAGATATTTCAAAAATAATCAAAGAACAAATAAAAAATTACTCCAATAAAACAGAGCAGAAGGAAACAGGCTATGTTATAGAAGTTGGCGACGGTATTGCAAGAGCACACGGCCTTGATAATTGTATGGCAAACGAGCTTGTTGAATTTGAAAACGGCGAATACGCAATGGCTCTTAATCTGGAGGAAAATTCTGTCAGCCTTGTTATACTTGGTTCGGACAGTGAAATTAAAGAGGGCGATATTGTAAAAAGAACAGGCAATGTAGTAAGCGTTCCTGTTGGCGAAGCTCTTATAGGAAGAGTTGTAAATTCTCTGGGACAGCCAATAGATGGTAAAGGTGAAATAAAATGCACCGAAAGACGTCCTATCGAATGTAAGGCGCCCGGAATTATAGAAAGAAAATCAGTTAACGTTCCTCTGCAAACAGGTATTAAGGCAATCGATTCCATGATTCCGATAGGAAGAGGTCAGCGTGAACTTATTATAGGTGACAGACAGACCGGTAAAACGGTTATTGGTCTTGATACTATTATCAATCAGAAGGGAAAAGACGTAATATGTATTTATGTTGCAATCGGTCAGAAAAAATCTACCGTTGCACAGATTGTTGATACATTGGAAAAAAACGGTGCAATGGAGTATACAATTGTTGTATCATCAACCGCATCTGAGCTTGCTCCTCTTCAGTATATTGCTCCGTATTCCGGATGTACAATGGGCGAGTATTTTATGTATAAGGGCAAAGATGTTCTGGTAATTTATGACGATTTGTCAAAGCATGCGGTTGCATACAGAGCACTTTCGCTGCTTATCAGACGTCCTCCGGGCCGTGAAGCGTATCCTGGAGATGTATTCTATCTGCATTCAAGATTACTGGAACGTGCAGCACGTCTTGCACCTGAATACGGAGGAGGCTCTCTTACTGCACTTCCGATTATTGAAACCCAGGCAGGGGATGTATCTGCCTATATTCCTACCAATGTAATTTCTATTACAGACGGTCAGATATTCCTTGAAACCGAGCTTTTCCATAGCGGTATTATGCCTGCGGTAAACCCGGGTATCAGCGTGTCCCGTGTTGGTGGAAATGCGCAGATTAAAGCTATGAAAAAGGTTGCAGGAACCTTAAAACTTGCATATTCTCAGTACAGAGAATTGCAGGCGTTTGCTCAGTTTGGTTCCGACCTTGATGAAGATACAAAAACACGTCTTGCACAGGGTGAAAGAATAGTTGAAGTTCTTAAGCAGGACAGAAACTCTCCGTTGCCCGTTGAATTGCAAGTTGTTATAATTTATGCTGTAATCAACAATTATCTTAGCGATATTGCGGTTTCAGATATTGGAGAATTTCAGCAGGAATTGTTTGAATATATCAAAAATACTGTGCCCGAAATAATAGAAAGTATTTCCAAAACAGGTGATTTGTCAGAAGAAACCACACAAAAAATTCAAACCGCAATAAATGATTGTAAGGTTAGATTTTCGGGTAATAAACAGTAAAGGAGCAGGATTTTATGGCAGGTTCAATGAAAGCTATAAAAAACCGGATAAAAAGTGTTGAAAGCACCAAGCAGATAACAAAAGCTATGGAGCTTGTTGCAACATCCAAATTAAGAAGAGCAAAGGAACGCATTGAAGAATCCCGTCCTTATTTTGATGTGCTTAAAAATACTTTGGATGATATTGCAAAAAACAATAAAGATTTTTCTTCTCCTTTTTGCAAAGCTGTAAAAGCAGAAAACCCGGCTACCTGTTATGTTGTCATTGCAGGTGACAGAGGTCTTGCCGGAGGTTATAACAGCAATTTGTTTAAGTCTGTATTGCTTAGCGAAAATGATGTTGTTTTACCAATCGGAAAAAAAGCTGTTGAATACTTTGCAAGAAGAGGTATAAATATTTTTTCTGAAGATTATGCCATTGTGGAAGATGTTTCTGTTTCTGACTGCGCTTTTATGGGTGAAATGCTTGCAAAAGCATTTCTGGACGGAAAATTTGATAAATTAAAAGTTGTATATACCAGATTTATAAATGTACTTTCTCAAACTCCTGCAGCGGTAGATGTTCTTCCTGCTGTATATGATGAGAAAGATAAAAAATCCGGAATAATATTATATGAACCATCCGCAGAAAGTGTGTTTAACAAAATTATACCACAGTATATCGGCGGAATGATTTATGGCGGTATTTCAGAATCGTATGCTTCAGAGCTTTCTGCGAGAAGAAACGCAATGCAGTCTGCAAATAAAAATGCTGATGAAATGATAAGCAGCTTAAGTTTAAGCTATAACAGAGCCCGTCAGGCGGCAATTACTCAGGAGATAACAGAGATAGTTGCCGGGGCTGAAAATTAAAGTGTATAAAGAGGTGATATATATGGACTCAAATAATACAGGAAGAGTTATACAGGTTATAGGCCCTGTTCTTGATATAAAATTTGAAAACGGATATCTTCCCAATTTGCTGAACGCTCTTGAAGTTGATAATAACGGCGAAAAAATTGTAGTCGAGGTTGCTCAGCATATCGGAGATGACGTTGTAAGATGTATTGCTATGAGTTCAACTGATGGACTGGTAAGAGGCGCAAAGGTTGTGGACACAGGCGCAGGAATAACCGTACCCGTTGGTGAAAAAACACTTGGCAGAATTTTTAATCTGCTTGGTGATCCGGTTGATAATATGCCTGCACCGGAGACAGAGGAAAAATGGTGTATTCACCGTGAACCTCCGTCCTATGATGAGCAGGAAAGTACAACTGAAATTCTTGAAACAGGTATAAAAGTTGTTGACCTTATCTGTCCATATGCAAAAGGTGGTAAAATTGGTCTGTTTGGTGGAGCCGGAGTTGGTAAAACCGTTCTTTTTATGTAACTTATAAAAAACGTTGCCAAATAACACGGTGTTTTATCAGTTTTTTCCGGTGTTGGTTAAAGAACCAGAGAAGGAAACGACTTGTATAACGAAATGAAAGAATCCGGTGTTATAAATAAAACCGCTTTGGTTTACGGACAGATGAACGAGCCGCCCGGAGCAAGAATGAGAGTTGCATTAACCGGTCTTACAATGGCAGAATATTTCAGAGATAAAGAAGGACAGGATGTACTTCTTTTCATAGATAATATTTTCAGATTTACTCAGGCAGGAAGCGAGGTTTCTGCACTGCTTGGACGTATGCCCTCTGCGGTAGGCTACCAGCCCACCCTTGCAACTGAGATGGGTATGCTGCAGGAGCGCATCACCTCAACAAAGCGCGGCTCCATCACGTCCATTCAGGCGGTCTACGTGCCTGCGGATGACCTTACCGCCCCTGCGCTCGCTACCACCTTTGCCCATCTCGATGCGACCACGGTTCT
>JAFQLQ010000042.1 GCA_017414505.1 Clostridia bacterium | reverse complement strand
TTCTCCTCTGTTTATAGTGCATTTTTCTAACAATGCTACTAATTCAGGTGGTAACACAACTTTACCTTTTTCAACATTTTCATTTTTCTTCTTCATATCAATAATGATAGTAAGAAGTTCTGCAATCTGTTCTTCTGTCAAATTGACATTTTGAACTAAATCTTTTAAATCCTTTAACTTTGCCATTTTATAACCTCCGCAGAAAAATATTCATACTTAATCGTATATTTTTCTGTAGTCATAAAATGTTTTTATGCATATTAACTAGTAATTTTTTAAAAAATCAATTATCAATACTTATCTAGAAATGGGAGATAAATAAAATAATAATGCAATATAAATTTTTTTTAAAAATCTATTGACAAACATAATATGTTGTGTTACAATCTAACTGTATTAACACAAATAATACAGTTGATACGGGAGGTGATAATTTGTTTAACATAAATTTCAAAGACAGACGTGCAATTTACGAGCAGATAAAAGATAACATTAAGGAGCTTATAATAAGCGGAGTATTTGCTGACGGAGATAAACTGCCATCGGTTCGGGAGCTTTCCTGTTCTCTTGCGGTTAATCCCAACACTGTTCAGCGCGCATACAGAGAGCTTGAAGCCGAGGAATACATTTATACTGTTGCCGGAAAGGGAGTTTTTGCCTCTTCGGTCAGTGATGCGGGCGGAAAGAAAACTGCCGAGCTTTTTGAAGCGGTGGAAAAGGCAGTAACTGAGCTTTGTTATTTAAAAGAGCCTAAGGAAGAATTGATAGACTTGATAAACAGAATATATAAAGGAGAGTGAAATTTATGATAAAAACTACAGATGTAATAAAAACTTTCGGTGGTTTTACTGCTCTTAACGGACTTAATCTTAATGTTCCAAAGGGCTGTGTTTACGGTCTTGTAGGGCCTAACGGTGCAGGAAAAACCACTATTATAAAGCATTTAACCGGTGTTTACAGGCAGGATAAGGGAGAAATTTTAATAGATGGCAAAAGTGTTTACGAAAAGCCTCCTCTCAAGCAGGAAATTCAGTACATATCCGATGATGTTTTCTATTTTAACACTTTCAGCCTTAAAGAAACGGCGGCTTTTTACAAAAGCATATACAAAAATTTTGATTCGGAAAGATATGAAAAGCTTAAGGAAATTTTCAAAATAGACGAAAAAAGACGTGTAAACAGCTTGTCAAAGGGAATGAAAAAGCAGGTTGCGTTTATGATGGCACTTTCTTCAAAGCCGGAGGTTTTAATTCTGGATGAGCCTCTTGACGGACTTGATCCCGTAATGAGAAGAAATGTTATAAAGCTTATCAATCAGGATGTTTACGACAGAGAGATGACTGTGCTTATTTCTTCCCATAATCTGCGCGAGCTTGAGGATTTATGCGACCGTATCGGAATAATGCACAGGGGAAAAATGGTGCTTGAACGTGCTCTTGACGATTTGAAAAGTAATATTTTCAAAATTCAGGCGGCTTTTGATGAGGATATAGACGATAAGCTTTCCGCTATGCCGGAGGTGATGAACCTTTCAAAATTAGGTTCGGTAAGAACTCTTATTGTAAGAGGCGAAATGGAGCCGGTGAGCGAAAAAATAAAAGCTTACAATCCTAAAATTTTTGATATAGTTAATTTAACACTTGAAGAAATATTTATTTATGAGCTGGGAGGTATGGGATATGAGCTTGCAGAACAAATTCTTTAATTCCGGACTTTTTAAAAACAATCTCAAACGCTTTAAATGGGGTTCGTTTCTGTATTTTATAATACTTCTTATTTCGGGGCCCATAGCTATGGCACTTGAATACCCTTACGACGGTTATTTCAAGCATCACCATATTCCGCAGTTTCTGTGCGCAATATTTGCTGTGCCTGTTATTGCTTCGGTGGTTGTTTACAGATATCTGCACACAAGAAAGCAGGTGGATATGTTCCACAGTTTGCCTGTTTCACGAAGCGCAATGTATATAACAAATCTGCTTTCAATTATTACGCTTGTATTCGTGCCCGTTATTTTAAACGGTATTGTAACTGTAATTACTGCAGGGGCAATGCAGTTTAATGTCACCTATGTGGTGATTTCTGTACTGTGGCAGTTATTTATAAATTTTGTAATGCTTTCAATAAGTGTTGTTGCAGTAATGCTTACGGGCAATTCCTTTGCGGCTATTGTTGTAACCTACATAATAAATCTTCTGCCTGCGGCGTACGTTTTGCTTACTACGGGAATTTTCACTCAGAATCTTTACGGATATACCGAAACGGGCACTTGGTCTGAACAGTTTGTAACGCATCTGCCTATGGTAAGATACTGCAATCTTTTAGGCACATTTTATTCAAAAGAGGTTTTCCCGAATCTTATCGGTGTATTGGAAATTGTGATTACTCTTTTGATTGCAGTTGTGCTTCTTGCAGTTTCCTATCTGCTTTATAAAAAGAGAAAATCTGAAACAGCAGGTGAGGTCGTAGCCTTCGGGATTTTAAATCCCATATTCAAGGTGCTTATAACATTTGCGGTTTCCATGCTTGGCTATTTTGCGTTCAGTGCCAACGATGCAAATATGATTTTAATGGCGGTTTCGGTGCTTCTTATAACCTTTGTAGTATGGTTCGCTCTGGAAATGGTTATCACAAAATCTGTTAAGGTTTTTGGAAAATACAAAGGCTTTCTGGCGTTTTCGGTTTTTGTAATTGCTGTTTGCGTTTCAATAGAAACAGGCGGTTTGGGATACGAAAAACGTATTCCCGAGGCTGACAGTATTGAAAGTATAATATGTTCTTTCGGATTTGAGTCACGGGGAACAGAAGAAATTACCAACAGAGAAATTATTTCAACAATTACAGAGCTTCACAAATCGCTTGTGGATGACGAGGAATGGTACAGCGGTGATGAATGGGCAACCGAATATATAAACGAAAGGCTTTATGTTGAGTATAAGCTTAAAAACGGCAGAACACTTATACGCTGTTACAACAAACTTAGCTACGAAAGAGAAAAAGAATATGTAGATAAGCTGTTTTCGCATCCTGAATTCAAGCCCTGCGTTTATTCGGTTTACCGTCTGGAAAGAGATAAAGTAAGCCAGATTAATCTCACTACCAATTACGGCGATATGAATATTGTTATGGAAAACACCGACGGATTTTATGAGGCAATTTTAAGCGATATTGATACGCTTGGATATAAGGATTTAAGATATTATGCCGGCAACAATCTTTTCAGAATAACATTCCTTGAAATGGTAGATGAAGGTATTAAAGAGCGTGAATATATGCATCATCTGGATTATATTACAATCCGTTCGGCATATAAAAACACTATCGAATGGCTGAAAAACAACGGATATTATGAAAAAATAAATTCTTCGCTTCCTGCGTCAATTACTTTGAAAAAAAGCTTTACAGAGGAAGAAGAAAAACAGCTTAACGAGTATTATATGGAAGCTTCGAGCGGAGTGACCGTTGCGATTGAAAAAATGGAAAAAGGTCAGGAAATTGTAACTATAACCGATTCTGACGACATTGCAGAAATTATCCGTATGAGAAACGACGGACTGCTTGTACTGGAAGAGGGCAGAGATAAACCCGGAGATTACATACTTCTTGAATCACCGTACGGAACGGTAGGTTACTGCTACTACGATACTGCATATGAGGTTATCAGGAAATATTTAACGGATAATTAAAAAAGAAAGGCGGAAATGCCAAGACCAGATAAGGAAGTAATTTTGAAAAATATGAAAATTTAGCTGAATTGGCATAGCAAAGGCAAAAGTTAAAGCTGAAAACTCAGTAAAATAGGTTTTCAGCTTTTCTTTTTTATCCGCACATTCGTCAAATTAAATGCCTTCTGATAAAATGAAGATACCAAATTCAAAGGAGGCGTTTACGCTATGAAAGAAAAATTTATTGAAAACGGAATTGAGTATGTAAGAAACGGCGATTATTACATCCCAAACCTAACTGTACCTGATGATAAAGTGTATAACATCGGTAGGTATGGTAGGTTGCACTCAATATTTGTTAAAGAAAACCGACCTTGCATTTACTCGATGAAAATGCTCGACGGTACTTGGCTTGCATATCTTGAAGAAATTGACACAACTGCAAAGAAAATGATTGATAAGCTCATAAAAGATATGGCGGTCAAACAAGGAATCACCGAAGAACTCAAAGCAAAAGACCAAATGGCGTGGGTGGGTGCTATGAACAACATTCGCCACTCGGCAGAAGAATTTGTATTGCGAGATTTTGTCTATTTGATGGAGGTGCGAAAATGAGCTTTCTTGATGAATTATATTATGGAAACATCAATCCTAACGAAAACCGAAACAGAAAACCTCTTCCTTATGAAAAAGCTGTAAGAATCTTTTCGGACATTGAAAGGAAACTGTCAAAGGAATTAAATGGAGAAAACTTGAAACTTTTTAATGAGCTTGTAAATGCAAGCGATGAAATAAGTGCTACAAGCGATGTTGAAAATTTCAAAATAGGATTTAGACTCGGTGTTATAATGATGTGCGACAGCTTGCTGTTTGATAACAGCATCATACTGAAGGATTAAATTTGCGGAGGTATTTCAAAATAAAAAAAACAATC
>JAFQLQ010000041.1 GCA_017414505.1 Clostridia bacterium | reverse complement strand
GTATCAGTTTAACATAGTATATGTAAACTCTAAAAGCAAATGTATGTTAATTGTAAGTTAAGAAAAATGCCCCGCCATTGAATGACGGGGCACGAATACTTAATTTAATAAAAGTTTTCTTGCAAGTATAAATAAGCTATTATCCACTGATGGAATATCTCTGTATATTGGGTCTTTTATATATTCTACATCGGGATTAAAGTTTGGATTTACAGATTGATAAATCTTATTTCGAGCGTTGAACTCTGCTTCTGCATAAGTAATTTTGCCGGATTTATAATCTTCGATTACGGGAGCAATAATAACTCTGACTTTTTCATGATTATTTGCATAAAACAAGGAACATAGCAAATTTTGCTATGCTCCTTAAAAATACTATTATTAAAATTTACAACAACATCCAAGCCGACCGATATTACTCCCACTCGATTGTTCCGATTGGCTTTGGAGTAAGGTCGTAAAGCACACGGTTTATTCCGGGGACCTCGTGAGTGATTCTGTCGGTAATATGATGAAGAAGTTCATAAGGAATTTCTTCTATTGTTGCACTCATGGCATCGGTTGTATTAACCGCACGGATAATTGCAGGCCAGCCTTCATAACGTTTATCGTTTTTAACTCCGACGCTTTTTACATCCGGAACAGCAATAAAATACTGCCATACTTTTCCTGCTAATCCGTTTTTATCAAATTCTTCTCTTAAAATTGCATCTGCTTCTCTTAAAGCTTCGAGACGGTCACGAGTGATTGCGCCGAGGCAACGAACTCCAAGTCCGGGGCCGGGGAAGGGCTGACGGTAAACCATTTCATCGGGCAATCCTAAAGCAGAACCAACAACTCTTACTTCATCTTTATAAAGAAGTTTAATAGGCTCAACAAGCTCCATTTCCATATCTTCGGGAAGTCCGCCAACGTTATGGTGCGCTTTTACTCCGTCGCTTTCTAAAATATCGGGATAAATTGTTCCCTGTGCAAGGAATTTTATATCTGTGAGCTTTGCGGCTTCTTCGTCAAAAACTTTTATAAATTCGCCGCCGATAATTTTTCTTTTCCTTTCAGGATCGTTCACATCTGCAAGAAGGTTTAAAAATCTATCAGTTGCATCAACATAAATAAGGTTTGCATCAAGCTGATTCTGGAATATTTCTATTACAGCTTCGCTTTCTCCCTTACGCATAAGTCCATGATTTACATGAACGCAAACAAGCTGCTTGCCGATTGCTTTAATAAGAAGTGCCGCAACTACGGAAGAATCCACGCCACCCGAAAGAGCAAGAAGAACTTTTTTATCGCCAACCTGTTCTTTTATTTCCTTAATCTGCTCATTAATAAAGGCTTCTGCCAATGCCTTACTGTTAATACGTTCCATAGTTTCGGGACGTTTGTTGTTATCCATGTGAATCAATCCTTTCAAATTTACTGTTCAATTTTATTTTCATTAATAATAACACAAAAAATACGGAATTTCAAGTATTTTAAAAAATCTAATGTAAAAAAACGGAAGTTTTTTACACATATTTATTGTGCTTTAACTTCATAATATAGCTCTGTGGGGTTTCCTGATAGCGTTCCTTGAATTTTCTTGAAAAATAGAACTGGTCACAAAATCCCAGCTGTTCGCTTATCTGACCTATGGTTAAATCTCCCTGCATAATAAGCTTTTCTGCTTCGTAAAAAACCATTTTATCTATATATTTTCCAAGAGTTATACCAACCTCTTTGCGGAATTTTTTCGCTAAAATACTTTCCGAAATAAACAGTCTGTCGGCAAGCTCTTTAACGGAAAGTTTCAGGGAAAGATTTTCCTTTATATATTCAATGGTGTTAAGTATGCTTTCGGAATAGCATAAAATCTCATCATTATTAATAGTCATTTCGTTGGTAATTTCAGCAACTACTGAAAAAATTTCCGTTTTAAGGCGTAATGCATCCGAAAAATTTTCGCTGTGATAAAGTTGTATAAGTTTTTTAATTTTTTCTTCTCCAAGATAAAGTTGACCGTATTTTCTGTATTCTGCAGTAAAATCATACATATTTTCACGATAAATATTGATATGAAAAAACAGTTTTTTTACATAATCGTCTGAATAAAAATCAAAAACTATGCCTACAGGTATAAGATACACATACCCCGGCTTCATTGTAACCGAATGATTGCTGAATTTTAAAACGCCCTCTCCCTCTTCTATAAAATAAAGGCGTGAATAAGGCGAAAGTACATTTTTCTGTCCCCAGCTTTCATCTGTTTTAACGTATCCGTTATCTGTAATTACAATATCCAGATGATTCAGCGTGTTTTCCATTTTATAATTTCTGTGTATATCCATGCGGAAATCTCCATATTTCAAATTGAATAATTCATAGCATCAGACAGACGTTTATGTTATAATACGGCTGTAAATACATATTTACATTATATTACATGAGAGAGAAAATTGCAATAGAAGGGAGGCAAAAACATAAAAATCCGGGAATCGTTCCCGGATTTTTGTGTTTAAATATATGTTCCCTGCTGATAAGAACCGGACGGATAACTAAGTTTCTCCGGCTTAATAGTAAATGAGAATATTGTATATAGTTCTGGGTTGTTGTTATGAACAAGTTTTATTGCCTTTGAGCCTGCAGACCACAAATTGCAGCTAGGGCCTTTTGCATCGGAAAACCAAACCCATCCCTGTGCATCATCCCAGATGTACCATGCTCGTGCATAGGCATCATTATTATCATCCCACAGATTGATGGTATAAGGCAATCCACCTGATTTGGTGATTATTACATCATTATTGTTATAATAACTGTTATAAGAGCCGTAAGAACGGTAATCCGAGGAGTAGGAATTTGGAATTGACATAGTAAATTCTGGATATTCCGCAACGCTGAAGCTTACGATTTTATATAAATTCGGATTTCTGTTTATAACAAGCTTAACTGTTGCAGAATCAGACCATACAGAACAGGATGTGGCCACATCATTGTCAAACCATTTCCAACCATAATAATCATCCCAGATATACCATTCATATGCCCAGGCACTGTATCCTGTACAGAGCAGAGTTAATTTACGATCGTTTTTATCCACTAAATATGTGCCATCCGAAAGCTGCTTACCGCTAATATAAATATTTGCTTCTTCGTAACAATTTCCTTTGTTTTGCCAAACGCTGCCGTCTGCAAACAATACTCTTTCCAGACGGCAGGTTGTTGTACCAGTTGAAGCATAATAATAATTATATGCATCCCAAATTACTGTTTCATGATCTAATTTATAATCCAATTCTGAATAATAATAGCTAATTGTCATTGCATTTGCAAGGTCTCTGCCAAACGCATCTCTCGGGATAAAAGTAAATTCGTACGCCTGAATAGCTTTATCAGTATTATTTAAAGAAAGAACTTCAAACACAGGATTGCCGTAGTCATCAGTTGTAAACCAATATTCATAATTTATAGGGAAAAAGCCAATATTGGAAAATGCATTTACATCTATCGCCGCAAAGGAACATATAATTGTAAATACAATAAGAATACTTAAAAATTTCTTTTTCATATCAAAATCCCCTTTCAACTGCAATTATAAACCTTTTGTTAATAATTGTCAACTATAATCCCTCAAAGTTAAAGCTTGGGATATAATCTTCTGTTGACGAGCTTTTTTCCTGCATAAAGCCGTTTTCAAACTTCAGTTCAATAGCTTTATTTACAACTTTTTTGTATTCAAAGCTGGTAATTTTTCTGTTAAGCTCAGGATAACTTTCGCTAATTCCCACAGGGGTATACTGGCTCATAAGACTTAATACAAATTCGCCGTTTGCAATCTTTTTAAGTTGTTCAAGGATTTTTGCTGAATCCTTATACGCACCCGGTAAAACCATATGACGGACAATAACACCTTTTTTAATAAGTCCGTCTGAATATACTGGTTTCGGATGCTGATTAAGCATTTCACAAAGGGAAGAAACTGCATATTTGAAATATTTTTTTGCGTTGGAATACTTAACTGCATACTCATCGGCAAAATATTTTATATCCTGCAGATATACGTCAACATAACCGTTTAGCATTTTTACGGTTTCCGGTTTTTCGTAACCGCTTGTATTGTAAACAACCGGTATTTTAAGCCGGGGCTTTACAATATCAAGTGCATTTATAATCTGTGGTACAAAATGTGTTGGTGTTACAAGATTGATGTTATGAACGCCCTTTTCCTGCAATTCAAGAAATATTTCTGCCAGACGTGTTACAGAAATTATTTTTCCCTTTCCGCAATGGGAAATTTCGTTGTTCTGACAGTAAACACATTTAAGAGTGCAACCTGAAAAGAATACTGTTCCGCTGCCGTTTGTTCCGCTGACGGGAGGTTCTTCCCACATATGCACACCTGCAAGCGCAGCTAAAATATCGGCACCCGCTCCGCAGGCGCCGACTTTTTCATAACGGTTTATTTTACATTCTCTTGGACAGAGAGTACAATTATAAAGTATTGTTTCCGGGTTTAACATCAAACGGTTCTCCATCAACCTCAACTGTTACAGTAGTACAGGTAGGGTTATAAATCATAGTTTTATCTGCCGAAATCTTAAGGTTTCTTATAGCAGTTATGTAATCGCAAATTTCTATATTGGTTGCAAACCATATATCATCATATTTTGTAACTTTTTCAAGAAATTTTTCAATTTTATCAAAATTGTCATCTCTGACAAATTCAAAGCTGTGTCCCCAAATATAGAAAATGGGCATATTTGAATATCTGTGATTTGCAAATTTTTCAAGAAGTTCGTCCAGATCAGCCCCGTGGTGACAGGTTGGGTGCCATTTCATAAAATCTTCGGGAATTTTAAAGTTATTTGTCGCTTTGGTTGTTCTTGAATATTCCATTCCGCACACTTTTAAAACTTCAATAAGTCTGTCAGAGTAATTTCCGAAAGGATAGGACATTCCCCTTACCGTATATCCTGCTATTTTTTCAAGAGCTTGTCTGTCTTTAATAATTTCGTCCATAATTATTCCTTCCGGCAAATTTTCCATAAAATAATGATTTGCGCCATGACAGGAAATTTCGTGACCTTTATACAATTCTTCTGCTTCAGCAAGTGAAATTTTTTGTGTTGTGCCGTCCATTCCAGCTGAATTAAGATGGAATGTTCCTTTTACATTATAACGGTTAAATATTTCAACCAGCTTGGTATCGCCTATTTTCTGACCATCGTCGTAACTGAAAGTAACTGCTTTTCTTTTTCTTCCTGGATAATAACTGAATAATATTTCCATATTTTTTCTCTCCTTATATTAACTTATTATTTCCGGGTTTAACATCAATCGGTTCTCCGTCAACCTCAACTGTAACTGTTGTGCAGGTTGGATTATAAATCATAGTATTGTCCACCGAAATTTTAAGGCTTCTTACAGCCGTTATGTAATCGTATATTTCAATATTTGTTGCAAACCATATATCATCATATTGAGTAGCTTTTTTCAGGAAATTTTCCATTTTATCAAAATTATTATCTCTTACAAATTCCCACGAATGTCCCCAGATATAGAAAAGAGGCATATCTAAATATTTTCTTGTAACAAACTGTTCAAGGAGCTCTTCCAGATCAAATCTGTGGTGACAGGTTGGATGCCATTTCATAAAGTCCTCTGGAATACCGAATTTCATTGTTCCCTCGGTAGTTCTGGAATATTCTATTCCGCATTTTTTAAGAACACCGATAAGTCTGTCCGAATAGCTTCCAAAGGGGTAAGACATTCCTCTTACGGTATATCCTGCTGTTTTTTCAAGTGTACTTCTGTCCGACATAATTTCATTAACCATTGTACCAAACGGAACATTTTCCATAAAATAGTGATGTGCGCCGTGACAGGAAATTTCGTGGCCTTTATAAAGCTCCTTTGCTTCTTCAAGTGAAACCTTGTCCTCTTGTGTTTTCATTCTTTCAGAACCCAGATGAAACGTTCCTTTTACATTATAACGGTTAAACATTTCTACCAGCTGCACATCACCGTTTTTTCTGGCATCGTCATAACTGAATGTTATGGCTCTTCTTTTTCTCCCGGGATAATAACTGAATAATATTTCCATAATTTTTCTCCTTTATATTAAAATTACTGAACCGTCAGAAAGAACTACATTCCACTTGATGGTGGGATATTCATTTTCGCTTACATAGTAAACAACATACATATCCTCAATTATAACGTTTTTGTTTTTCTGAACATCATATTTTGAATAGAAATTATCAAGGGCAGTAATCATCGAAGGAATTTCCATACTGCCTCCTCCGGTATTATAACCGAGAAGCACCTGCGATAATGAAACAATTTTTCCCTTGCGGATAGTTACGGTAATGGGATGTGACGCAAAGTCTACGCAGGTTTTCAGACCGTTTGCAAGATAGTCGAAGGTTATAATATACTCGGAATTTTCCGGAGTGTATTTCATAGAATTAAAAACAATATTTTTACTGTCAATTCCCATTATTTCGTAAACTTCAGCCGCCAGATCTCCGGCACTTTTTACAAATCCGTAATCACCGGTTGCCATATCGGTTACAAGAAGACCTTTGCTGTCGTCAACCGCATCATACTGTAAAAGTCCGTTTTTATGTATTTTAAGTGTAGCAAAATTTTCAACAAAGTTTTCGGTTTGCTGTTTATCCGGGAACTGACGTGCGGAGCTTAGCTTCATTGAAAAGCAGTTAAGCAGGTCGCTTATATTTCCCGTATCCTCGCTGTTGTAAGGGATATAAGGTTCAATATAAGAAACGGCATCACTGTTGATATTAATAACCATATAAGAATCCAGCAGCAATTTTGTATCCACACCGTCTGCAGGCTTATCAAAGCTGTTTTCAAAAGCGTAGGAATAAAATTTCTCGTCGGGAGAAACATTTTTTGTAACTCTGTCAGCCGCAGAAGTAAGCTCTTCTGCGGAGCTTTTTGATGAGAACTTATATATTTTTTTATTCTTGTTGTTTTTTACATAAATATTGGTGTTTCCCGCACTGTCCTTTTTTAGAGAAATAAGCAAATGCTTTGCAGAAGTTAAATCAACGTTTTCAGGCAAATCGGCATTAAAATAGTCTCCAAGCATATCAAAAGAAACTGTGGAGGAAAAATCGTAATACACAGACGGTGCCTGATATGCCTTTAAAAGCTCGTTTTCAGTAATTTCTTCAAACTGACTTTCTTTGAAAAACTGCTCAAGTAATTTTTTTGCAGCACCGTTAAAAATGACATAATCCTCCGATGACGGTGTAACCATCTGAGAAAGACCGCCGGAATTTACCATTATTTGTTTAGGATAAAAAATTTGTTCAAATTCGAGAGAGCTGTAAGATTTATTATTAAAAAATTTAGAAAAAACTGTTTTCATCATATAATCAAAAGAATTATAGCCGCGCTGCGACCATAATTCTTCAGAAAACCAAATTTTAGATGTTAAAATAACAGATGAACATATAAGAAAAGTAAGAATTAAAGATTTAACCGTTTCCTTAAACTTCATAAAATTCACCTTAGTCTGACAGTAGTTATCCGAATCTGCCTGAAAAGGCGTAATTTCGGTATATTTTAGTTTGTCGCCCTTAACAGGTTTAGAATAAACTGAAACCGTTTATAAGATTAAGAATATTGGAGCTAAGTACAGTAACTGTTCTTAAAACATACTGAACCTGACCATTTAATTCTGCACGTATAACAAGGCTGTTTTTGCCGTAGCCCAAAGATACGGGCTGAACAAACATTCCCGATGCCCCTACATTAAAGGAAAGAGGAGCGCCGTTGCGATAAAGCAGACTATATCCGCTGCCGGTTTTAGTATATATTGAAATATTTACACCGTTTGATGCGTAACCGGAAATATTATGAACCTTATCATAAGAGGTAATAAAACTTTCCGAAGGATTAGTAACGGTTAAAATACCCCATGTTGTACTTGAAATATCAGCTGGTAATGTTTGCGGTGCAGCAAATACAGCAAATGAAAATAAGAGCAGTAATACCATTGTTAAACATGATATTCTTTTTAACATTTGCAACACCTCCGTTTATTTTGACATTATAACATATCTTTATGCTACTATTATACTACATATATTGTTACAATGCAATTACAAAAGGCTTACAATTTCAATTTAACGGAAAAACAGGCTATTTCAGCACATATTTATTGTAAATTTCGCCGTCTAAATTCTTCCAGAAAACATTGTTGTCTTCAAAAATCATATAACTGTGCTGACTTCCGCCTTTGGGTATGGAAACAGAACCCGGATTCATATAAATATAATCCGGATAAGGGCGTACCGCCGGAACGTGAGTGTGCCCGTTAAGAAGAATATCTCCCTTGTTAAGAGCAGGAACACGGCTTTCATTAAAAATATGGCCGTGAGTTGCATAAATGGCTCTGTTATTATAATAAAGAATAGCATACTCTGCCATTATGGGAAATTCCAGAACCATCTGGTCAACCTCAGTATCGCAGTTTCCCCGCACACAAAGAATTTCGTTTTTCATATTGTTAAGCATAGTTATAATTCCCTTGGGCTTATAGCCTTCGGGCAAATCATTTCTGGGACCGTGATATAAAATATCACCAAGCAGCAAAAGCTTTTCTGCTCCCTCTCTTTTATATGCATCTATAAGCTTCTCACAGTAAAATTCCGAACCGTGAATATCCGAAGCAACCATAATTTTCATTTGTATCAGTCCTTTCTTTTGTTATATTATACATTATTTTGTTCTATATATCAAGAAAAGATTTCACAAATCCCGTTTCAAGATCGGGACAATTTACATCCACAGCTACAACATATCCTTTATAATATAATATGTTGGCATATAAAGTCCGTAAGTCATATGTATTTTCAATACGGTATGTGTAGCGAGTAACCTTTTTCCCTTTAAATTCATTTAAAGAAAGTCCCATTTCGTTCTGAATCCGTTCATAATCCTTATAAGCATCATCAAAAATTTTTGGTATTTTCACAGTTTCGGTAACGCATTGCTCCGGCAAAGCTGTCAGCCCGTAGCTTTTAAGAAATTCTCTGAATGCTTCATCGGTATTTTCTATTTTTATTCTTGTTACATACCTGTCGCTTAAATAAATTATTCCGTTGGAAATATAGAGAAAAATCATAATAACAATCGACAAAAACCCCATAATTGCAAGGATTTTTTCCTTTGAAGCATTAAAAATAAGCATAAAATCGCCCTCCGTTAACAAAAAGTTCACAATTTCCAAAAACCCGCGAAATCAAGCGGTTTTTAATATAATGATATTAAATAAAATGGGCAAAAATACCCCTTTTTGCTTGATTTTTTTTAATTTTTGTTGTAAAATTACACCCGCTTCTCCGTTTCGTAACATAAAAGTAACATTTCCCGAAGCTGAAAACGGAGAGAAAACAAGGAGATGATTGATAATGTTTTTCAAAACAAAAATTAAGGAAAACACTAAAGAACATCGCAGTATAAATATTAAACCTTATTTTGCGTTAGCAAAAAAATCAGCTGAAATTTCAAAAGCTGAATTGAAAAATTTAAAATTGAAATTTTCTAAAAAGACAACTATCGAAAACGATATGACTATCGATTTTGATAAGTTCTTTTATGAAAGAAATAATCACAGCGTAAAAAATTACAGAAAATTAAACAAAAAAGTTTGCGCCGGCGTAACCGCTTTCGTTGCCGTTATCGGCATTACTGCCGGAATCATCGGCAACAATTTCACACTTGCTTATAATGTTGTGGCAAGTGATGGAGTGCTTGGTGTTTGCGCAACTAAAGAAGATGCGGTTTCCGCTATTGAAAAGGCACAGAAGAATCTTTCCGATATAAACGGAGATGATGTTGCAGAGCTTACCGAAGCAAAGGTTGGATTAACCATTGTTAAAAAGGATGATGTTCAGTCTGAACGAGCAATGGAAGAAACCATTGTTGAAACATATGATGTAAGAGAAGACTGCTTTGGTATAATGTTCAACGGTAAAATTGTTGCTGTGGCAAGAACTCAGGAAGATGCAGAGGCTGCTCTTAATTCATACAAAGCCGAATTTACCGGTGAAAACATTGCAGAAACTACCTTTAACGGTGTTGTTTCGGTTGAAGCAATAAAAGAAAAATCCACTGTTATTAAAAACAGTGCTGAAGAAATTGTTGCAGAACTTAAAATGCCCTCCGGAAATGTAAAAACTCATATCGTAGTTCAGGGCGAAACCCTTTCTGAAATTGCCGTTTTATACAGAATGGATGTAAATGGTATACTTAGCTTAAATCCCGGTGTTACTCCGGAAACACTTCAGATAGGTCAGCAGATTCAGGTAAGCGATTTATCTCCTGTTCTTAAGGTTGTAACAGTTGAATATGCGTCCGCCACAGAAGAAATTCCTTTTGAAACTATTACAACATACGATGCCGAAAGCTATAAAGGAACAGAGGTTGTTGTTTCTGAAGGCGTAAACGGTTCAAAAGACGTTAATTATAAAATTATAAGAGAAAACGGTTATGAAATTTCAAAAACCGTTGAAAGCGAAAATATAACCCTTGAACCCGTAACAAAACAGTTAAGAGTTGGTACAAAAGAAAAGCCGAAAACTATTGCTACAGGTAAATTTGTTTGCCCGTTCAAAGGAAAGGTTACTTCCAATTACGGTGCAAGATGGGGTAGAAATCATAACGGAGTGGATCTTGCAGGTGCTACCGGTTCGGCAGTTATTGCTTCTGACGGCGGTTCTGTAATCAAAGCAGGATATTACGGAAGTTTCGGAAATCTTGTTGTTATAGACCACGAAAACGGTTATCAGACCTATTATGCACATTTAAGTGCTATTAATGTTAAAGCAGGTCAGAGAGTTTCTCAGGGACAGCTTATAGGTAAGGTTGGAAATACAGGTAATTCCACAGGGCCTCATCTTCATTTTGAAATAAGAACCCAGGGAAAACCCATAAATCCCAGACCGTTAATCAATTATTAAAAAACATATTAAAAGTTCGGTTTTTTACCGAACTTTCAGACTGTCGAAGAACCCGTTTTGCATTAAGCAAAAATCGGGTTTTTCTTCATATTTATTAAATTTAAGATAAAAATGAGTAAGTTGGAAGGGGTATTATTGCCCTTCCATTTCCATTTGGCAAGCTTTTTTAAATT
>JAFQLQ010000040.1 GCA_017414505.1 Clostridia bacterium | reverse complement strand
CTCTGCTGCATTTACTGTAGATGTAATTGTTATTGAAAATATTAAACATATTATAATCTTCTTCATAGCAACCTCCTATAAATCTTTAAATATACTATCATCGCAGATAAGACTATCGCAAATCATCTGCACACCAAGACGGAATCCGAGTTTAAAGTTTTCAATGCTTGTTATGGCAACAATCTCATCACTTGCATTGATAAGGTCATTTACAAGATGCAGAGGTTTGCCTTTCAACATTTTTCCAAGTTCGTTTTCGCTATCACAAAACTTCCGCATTGTTTTGGCATAATGGGTGTCTTTGTCATATCGCTTTTCGTTTGGATTGATGTTTCCGTAGTATAGTTCCTCAATAAAATTCATAACTTTTCCTCCTATCATTCAGGTTTTAGGACAAAAGTCCTAACAAGGGCTTTTGTGGGGGTACAAATGTCGTGCTTGCTAATACTTGCTTCAGCGAAAAAGAAGGTCTTTATATAATATTTCTTCTGCTGAATGGCGAATGTTGTTCATAGCACCAACCCAAGCTATTTGGTCTTTTGCTTTGAGTTCCTCTGTGATACCTTGTTTGACCGCCATATTTTTTATAAGCCTATCAACCAGTTCCTTTGCGCTTGTGTCAATTTCTTCAAGATATGCAAGCCAAGTTCCGTTGAGCATTTTTATCGAGTAGAAAGTAGGGCGATTTTCTTTAATAAATATTGAGTGCAATTTTCCATACCTGCCGATGTTGTAATTTCCTTCGGGAGCCTTTAAGTTTGGAATGTAGTAATCACCGATTTTGACATACTCAATTCCGTTTTCAATAATTTTTTCTTTCATAGTGATAATGCCTCCTTTGTTTTGGTGTCTACATTTTATCAAAAGGAGATTGTTTTGACGAATGTACGGAATAAAAAAAGAGAAAAATTCCTTTTACGGAATCTTTCTCAATGTCTGAATTATGCGATTTGACGCCGTTTTATCGTTATTTAATTTTGACACGTTATGAACACTCGCACCAAGAAAAAACGGTAGATTTTGATAGAAAATCTACCGTTTTTTTCAATTAAGCGTTCCTGCGGAACAATAATGAAGACGCTTCGCATATGAAGAGTGCCTTACAGCAAAATCAAATACTGACAAGTCAAAATAACATTTTATACCGTCACTGTAAAGGTGGCGGTTTTTATTTTTCAAAAATATATTGATAATATTAAAAATTTGTGCTATAATGATAAAGCCAAATAAACTCAAATAAGATAGACTAAGGATATCTTTATATTTTTCAGGAGTATTATACTCTTTTTCAGGTAACTATAGCTTATATGGATTTTGTTAAAAATGCAAGTTCCGCAAGCTATGGTTTTATGGGTATATCCTGAAATCTATCTTGAGTTTGTTTGGCGACAATCGGAGTTTGCGTTTTTATGCGCTGACTGCGGTTGGCGCATTTTTTATTTTGTAAATTCTTATGAAAGGCAGGAGGGAGAACTTTTTCTTTTTCATTTTGCAAATTGATAATGTGCAAAATAATATTGAACGGAGGAAAAATAGTGTCAAGAGCTACGATGAAAGAAATTTACAAACGTAAAGACAAAGATGGACTTATAAGATTTTGCAAAGAAAAATTCGAAAGTGATTTAGAATATGTTAGTAATAGTTACAAAAGGGCTTTAGATGACTACAATAAAAAGGTCGCAGATGGTTCAAATCCTATGATGCTAATTCCTAAATCTCTATTAGATGCACACGCTGAAGCGATTGCAGAGTACAAAAGGCAGGTAACATCGTTTTCACTTAAATTATATGATATACCGGAAAAAAATTTTGTAGGTAATATTATCTGTTGTCTGTTTTTTTCGTTTGCAGCTTACAATGTTGGCGGAGCAGCTATTTTGTGGAGTATAATATTCGGAGCTATTGCTGTATTAAATATTTTGCTTATAATTCGAAAACTTGTCAAATTGTATGGAAATGAATATTTTGATATGTTAGATAATATGTACGAAAAAATTGATACCGAATATTATCATAAAATACAAGTGGCTTCGAATCGTATAGAGCAAGCTATTACTAAGTTGATGATTGAAAAACTGTCTCATACATCAAGATAAAAGGAGTGTTGAAAATGAGTTGTTCTTATTATGATTTCAGATGTAATGATTATTATTGTATGAAAAAACAGGATTATGTTTCTTCGGATATTTATTACCGCTATTGCAGGGATTATTCGTATGATGATTGTCCTATTTATAAAGATAACGGTGGTAGTAATTGCTATTTGTCTACTGCATGTGTAGTTGCTATGGATAAGCCTGATAACTGTGAAGAACTTACTCTTTTAAGAAAGTTCAGGGATAACTATATGTCATCTAATCCAGAAATGCAGAAAGATATAAAAGAATATTACAAATTTGCACCTCAGATAGTTGCGAAAATAAATGCACTGGAAAATTATAAGTCAATATACAGAGAAATATACAGTAATTTAATTTGTCCGTGCGTAAAATTTATTTTAACCGGAAAATATCAGGAGGCATATGCTCTTTACAAAAACACATATAACGATTTAAAAAATAAATATCTCTGATGTTTTCATCCTCTTGCAAACCAATCTTAAGTATGTTATAATACCCCCAAAAGAATATTTGGGGGTATTTTTATGAAAACCGGAATGAGGACGGATATATATTACATAAACGGAACTGACAAAACAGATTACGAAAGAATGAAGCGCCACGGTTACGACTGTGCGGATTTGCAGATTGTTGCCGATACAAATCACGAGCTTTTTTCTGCAACAGAGGAACGGCTTAAAGAAATTTGTCTTGCAGAAAAAGAACAGGCAAATAAAGCGGGGATTGAATTTTGTCAGGCACACGGGCCATGGCCGGTTAATGATAAAACCGAAGAAAACAGAATAAAAAATCTTGAATATTTTAAAACAGCAGTAAGAGCCTGCAATTATATGGGGATAGAATACCTTATTGTGCACCCTCTTATGCCTTACGGTTGGGGAGAAGAGGAAAATCCTTCCCGGGTTGAGGAATTAAACGAGAAATTTATACGGGAAATTTGTGCTTATGCAGAGCCTTTCGGGGTAATTATTTGTTTTGAAAATCTTATTGTTACACACCATATATTGCATTCGGTGGAGAAAACTGTTGAATTTGTAAACCGCCTTAACCTGCCTAATCTCAGAATTTGCTTAGATACAGGCCACGCAAATTTATTTGGCGGTGATATTGGCGATATGGTTCGCCTTTGCGGTGATAAGCTTGTTTCACTTCATGTACACGATAATAAAGGCACAAAGGATGAACACAATATGCCGTATTTCGGAACAATTAACTGGGATTCTTTTAAACAGGCATTAAAGGATGTTGGGTATAAGGGCTGTATGACACTTGAATCCAATATTCCCAATTTCCCGGAGGATATAAAGGAATATATGCTGACCGGTATGGGTAAAGTGGCAAAATATCTGGCAGAGTAGCTAAAGAAGGAAATCTACTAATAGTAGGTTTACTTTTATTTTTCTGTATGATAAAATTAGTTTAAAGGATGTGATTACTTTGAAAAATATAAAACATTTTCTTGACGGAGAGTGGAATTTATCCTTCACTCTGCCTGATGGTGATAAAAAAATAGATACAACAATTAAAGTTCCTTCAAATATAGAACCTAAGCTTGCAGAGCTTGGATTAACCGAAGAGTATATGCCTGCTGATAATGAATATGCAATGGCAAAATTCGAGATTGTTGACGACTGGACATATACAACTACATTTGATGCGTCCGGTAAAAAAGAAGGGTACACAAATAATCTTGTGTTCGAGGGAATAGATACAATTGCGCAGATTTATCTTAACGGTGAGAAGCTTCTTAAATGCTGTAATATGCATATGACATATACTGCTGATGTTACCGGAAAGCTTAAGGAAAAATCCAACGAATTAAAGGTTGTTATCCGCAGTTGTGATTTGTGGGCAAGAGAACATATTCACGATATGTATTCTGCATCGCACGGCGAAATAAGCTATTACGATTCACAGAAATATCTTCGCAAGGCACGCCATCAGTGGGGTTGGGATAATGCTCCGCGCCTTATAACATCGGGAATTTACCGTTCTGTTTATCTGGAAGAAGTTCCGGCAGTTCGTTTTGACGATGTATATTTATATACAATGTCGGTTGACGAAAACAATGTTTCAATCGGTGCAAACTGGGTGTATAAAACAGACAAAAAATATCTTGCTGACCACAAGCTTAAAATGACTGTATCCGATAACGGAAATACTGTTTTTGAAGAAACAAGAGCAGTACATTTTGTTCAGGGTTCTTTTAAAGCTGCCATTCCGAGAGATAAGGTTGACTTATGGTGGCCAAGCGGATTTGGTGAACCGAAATTATACGATATAAAGCTTGAAATGTTAGTTGATGAAAAGGTAACAGCGTTGTATGAACAGCCTTTCGGGTTCAGAAAACTGCGTTTGGAGCGTACCGAAGATATTATGGCAGACGGAACGGGTGAATTTGTTTTCAAGATTAACGGAGAAAAGATTTTTATAAGGGGCACAAACTGGAAACCGCTTGACGCCCTTGCATCTGAAGCCGATGAAAAAACAAAATCCGAAAAAGCGCTTAATGAAATTATAAATTTAAACTGCAATATGGTTCGTATATGGGGCGGGGGAATATACGAGGATAAAGCCTTTTTTGATTTCTGCGACCGTAACGGAATTATGGTATGGCAGGACTTTATGCTTGCCTGCGAAATTCCTCCTACCGACGAATGGTACTGTCGTCTTGTTGCCGAAGAAGCAAAACAGGTAATCAGAAAATACAGAAACCATACATCCCTTGCAGTATGGTGCGGTGACAACGAAAACGACGAATGTATGATGTGGCAGAATATAAGCTCGGAGGTTAATCCGTCTGACAGTGTGATTGCAAGAAAAATTCTTAAAGATGCGGTTA
This sequence comes from Clostridia bacterium, assembly GCA_017414505.1. Taxonomy (GTDB): domain Bacteria; phylum Bacillota; class Clostridia; order UMGS1840; family HGM11507; genus RGIG1932. The sequence goes on along the minus strand of JAFQLQ010000040.1, from coordinate 42,194 downwards.
TTCACTTTGATCCATACCGTACATATGTGGACAGTTCGCCATACGCTTCTGATGAAAATTTTGCAGACCGACGCTTAGGTAATATGACACATTTTCAGCCGGAATCTCATCTTTATCCCAATTCTGTTACTTTCAGAGAAGTATTAAGAGATTTAAAAAGCTATTTTATAGGTGAAACAGGCCCGATTCTTGTAAATGCAATAACAGTAAACGAGGAAATTTTCAATAGAGAAAAATCAAGAGCTGAAAGGCTATGGAATTCTCCGGTGCTTACCGGAAATGCTTCTCATCAGAATGACGGATATTTTACCAATTGGAGAAACGCCGGAAAAAAACTGTGCGAACATAATTTCGGCAGAGATTTTGAATTTTCTGAATGGAAGGATTACACCCTTGCCATAAATATGGGATGTGCAGAAATATTTAAGGATGCTATTGAATACTGTCGTGTTCAGCGCTGGACAAAAACGGGTGTTATATGGTGGTCGCTGTGCGATATGTGGCCTATGCTTTTCAATTACTCCATAATGGACTGTGAGCTTAATAAAAAACTGCCGTATTTCTGGATTCGTCAGTCACAGCAGGAATTTGCCCTTATGGCAGTTCGTACTGAGGTAAACGGCGAGCTTGCACTTTATGCCGCAAACGATACTTTGAGTGTTCACAGGGCTGAATATACCGTAACGGCTTATGATGAGCAGGGCAACGGAAAAATTATTGCAAGCGGAATTTGCAAGCAGGATAAAAACTCGGTTTCACTAATCCAACGTATTGCAGAAGACGAAAATCCCGAGCTTTGGATAATAAAATGGAAAGAAAACGGTAAAGAACATATGAATCACGTATTTACCAAAAATTCATCCTACGAGATTATGAAAAAATGGGTTGAAATTATCGGAAAAGAAGGTAATTTTGCCGATGAAATTAGAGAATTAAACAAATAAAATGGAGGCTGATGCCTCAATTTTATTTATCAAGAAATGTTACACAAAGGGGATTTCCCATTTTATATTTTTCGTCTGTGAGAACAGGTTTTCCGTCTTTAAGTGCAAGAACGGTTACATCGTTGCTCTGTTCATTTGTGCAGTAGATTTTTCCGTCTGTAATATCAAAATCTCTCGGGCCAATTCCTCCGCAAGGGGTGTTTTCAAGAAGCTTTAATTTGTCACCGCATATTTCAAAACGTGTTATGGTATCTGCTCCCCGGTTTGATATATAAAGATATTTTCCGTCAATACGAATGGCAGCGGCGGTGTTTTGCTCTTTGAAATCAGGCAGGGCATCGTATGTATCAAGATATGTAAGCTTTCCGTTCAAATATTCAAATACGCTGACTGAGGAAATAAGCTCGTTTACACAGTAAACATATTTTCCGTCTGCGGAACTTATAAGATGTCTTGCACCGTAACCGTCGGGAACTTTTGCTCTTGAAATTTCATTTAAATCCTTGTCATATACAAAAATACTGTCTTGCCCTAAATCCACACAGAAAAGATATTTTTTGTCGGGAGTAAGTGCAGTGTAGTGAGTGTGGGCAGAGGTTTGCCTTGTGGGATGAATACTGCTTCCCTCGTGTGTTACGGTTTTTTCTCCTGTTTTTGAAATACTTCCCGAAACGTAGTTAACGGTATATGCTGTATTGCTGTCAACCTCAAGATGGCAGGGAACAACTCCATTTGTGGAAATTATTTCGGACGGATTTGTAAGCTTTCCGTTCTCATCAATGTCAAAGGTAAGATAACCGCCGAATTTTGTTTTTGAATCGGTTTCCTTTAAAATAATATGAGCTTTATCATCTCTTATTATCATATACATAGGACGGTCAAGAGGTGTTTTTTCTAAAAAGGTAAGTTCGTTTCCGTTTTTTGTGTAGTGGTAGATACCCCCGTTTTTATCGCAGGCACAAAAATATATGTGTTTCATAATAACCTCCGTATTTTTGATAATTTTATTTTAAACTATTTGCAGTATTTAGTCAATATACTATTGCTAAAAACAGAAATTTTTTGTATAATATAGGAAAAGGAACGATGTTATGTTTACAAAAAATTACGAATTCAGGTATAGCGACCTGGATAAAAACAGAAATATAAAATTAAGTATTCTTGTGGATATTCTGCAGGATATTTCAATTTTTCATTCTCACGTAGTTGGACTTGACCTTGAAACCCTGCATACAGACTCTCTTGCCTGGCTTTTAGAAGGGTGGAGAATCCGTTTTGAAAAGCCTTTTGATCCCTATAAAACTGCTGTGGCAAAAACAGGAATAATGAAGCTTGGCAGATGTGATGCAGTCCGTAAATATGAGGTTTTTCAGGAAAATGAACTTAAAATAAAGGCTACTGCGGTATGGTACACCGTAAATATGGATAAGCGTAAGATTGTGCGTGTGCCCGAAGGTGTTGCCGATTATTACGATAGCGTTTCCGAAGAGGATAACAATCTTCCTTATATTAAGCTTAAACCTGATAACGAGGCTGTTTTAATGGGAACCACTAAGGTGGAACAACGTGATATTGACACCAATAATCATATGAATAACGTAAAATCCCTTGAAGCGGCTCTGGAGTTTCTTCCGGAGGATTTGGATGTTTCGGAGCTTAAGATTAAATATTTGAAAGAATTGCGGAAAGGAGAAATAATTTCAGTTTACAAAAGCGAAAAAGAAAACGGATTTTATTTCGATTTAAGAAACGAAAATGGCGATATTTGTGTTATTGTGAATATAGAAAAAGAATGACAGCATTTCCGCTGTCATTCTTTTTCTATATTAAATTAAATAAATCAATCTGCGAACTGTCGGGCATATCTTTAAAACAACCGTGTTCGGCAAGCATATCAATAATGGAAGAACCGGCTTTTGTTCTTGCGGCGAAATCTTCTTTTGTGAAAAATTCTTCTTTTTCTCTTGCTTCAACAATGCTTTCCGCCACAGATAAGCCAAGCCCTTTAAGTGATGTGAACGGCGGACGTATTTTATCTCCCTCTCTTACGAATTTGCTTGCATCCGATTTGTATAAATCAATGGGAAGAAAATCATAGCCTCTTGCGTAAAATTCGTTAACAATTTCAAGAATTGTGTAAATACTTTTTTCTTTGGCAGTAAGATTTGGATTGGAATCGTAGTTTCTCATTATATCCTTAACCTTATCCCTGCCTTTAGCCATAATACTGTAATCAAAATCGTCAGCTCTTACGGTATAGTATGCACAGTAATATTCAAGTGGGTAATGCACTTTGTAATAAGCAACTCTGAATCCCATAGTAACATACGCAACGGCGTGAGCCTTGGGGAACATATATTTTATTTTATTACAGGAATCTATGTACCACTGAGGAACGTTGTGTTCTTTCATTTCCTCAATATCGATATCCTTTAAGCCTTTGCCTTTTCTTACCTGCTCCATAATGGTAAACGCACGTTTTGGAGGAAGATCTTTGTGAATAAGATAGGTCATAATATCGTCACGGGTACAGATGGTTTCTTTAAAGGGAGCTATTCCCTGAAGAACTATATCCTGAGCATTGTTAAGCCAAACATCGGTACCGTGAGAAAGACCGGAAATTCTTACCAGCTCTGCAAAGGTGGTGGGTTTGGTATCCTCAAGCATCTGACGTGTAAACTTTGTTCCAAATTCAGGAACACCGAAGGTTCCGGTTTTTGCACCGATATCCTCAGCAGTTACGCCAAGTGCTTCGGGTGAGGTGAAGAGGCTCATAGTTTCCTTATCCTCAAGCGAAATCGTAACCGGATCAAGTCCTGTTATGTCCTTAAGCATTCTTAAAACCGTAGGATCATCATGACCGAGAATATCAAGCTTTAACAGTGTATCATGTAGCTTATGATAGTCGAAATGGGTGGTAATAATTCCGCTGGATTTATCGTTTGCAGGGTGCTGAATGGGTGTAAAATCGTAAACCTCGTTGGATTTAGGCACGATAATAATACCACCGGGATGCTGTCCCGTAGTTGCCTTTGCACCTGTGCAGGCAATGGAAAGACGCTGCATTTCAGCGTTGTTTAACATTCTGCCCTGCTCGTCAAAAAAGTTTTTAACGTAACCGTAAGCAGTTTTGTCCGCAATAGTACCAATTGTTCCGGCTCTGAAAACGTGCCCTTCGCCAAACAGTTCTTCAACGTATTTATGAGCAACGGGCTGATAGTCGCCGGAGAAGTTAAGGTCAATATCAGGCTCTTTATCACCGTCGAAACCAAGGAAGGTTTCAAAGGGAATGTCGTGGCCGTCTTTTTTCATTAAGGTTCCGCATTTTGGACAGTTCATATCCTCCATATCACAACCGGAACTGTAGCTTCCGTCATCAATAAAAATGGAATGATGACAGTTCTGACAAATATAATGAGGACAAAGGGAGTTAACCTCCGTTATACCCGATAAATAGGCAACAAAGGAGGAACCAACCGAACCTCTGGAACCAACAAGATATCCGTCGGACAATGATTTGGTAACAAGCTTTTCCGCTATAATATACATAACCGAGAAGCCGTTGTTTATAATTGAGTTAAGCTCTTTTTCGATTCTTGCTTTAACTATTTCGGGAAGCGGATCACCGTAAATTTCATATGCTCTTTTGTAGGTTTTTTCTTCAATTTCTTCTGCAGCACCCTCAATTACGGGAGGATGCTTTTCGTGGGGAACGGGCTCAAAGTTATCGTCTACAAGAGATACTATGTAATTTGGATTTTCAACAACCACCTCATACGCTCTGTCAGCATCAAGATAATCAAATTCTGCAAGCATTTCATTAGTGGTTCTGTACCATAGCGGAGGCTGATTTGCGGCATCCTTAAACTTTTTGCCTGCCATAAGAATAGCACGGTAAAGTCCGCCCTGCTGATTAAGAAAATGAACATCTCCTGTAGCAACAACTTTTTTACCAAGCTCGTCTCCGAGTTCTATAATTTTTTTGTTTATTTCTATAAGTCCGTCACGACCGGCAACTCTGCCGTTGTCAACCAGATACTGGTTATTTCCAAGAGGCTGAATTTCAAGATAATCGTAAAAATCTGCAATTTTTAAAAGCTCTTCGTGGCTTTTTCCGTCAAGAATAGCACGGTACAGTTCTCCGGCTTCGCAGGCAGAACCAATAATAAGCCCCTCACGGTGCTTGATAAGCTCTTCTCTGGGAGTTTTTGGGTTACGGTGGTAGTAATCAATATGAGCCATAGAAACAAGCTTATAAAGATTTTTTAAACCAACCTGATTTTTAACGAGGATAATTATATGATGAGAATTTTTTATATCCTCTTTCGATTCACATAAATAACCTTCAACGCCGTAAACAAGCTTGATTTCGTTTTTCTTTGCCGCCGCATAGGCATCGGGAAAGGCTTGTACAACACCGTGGTCTGTAACTGCAATTGCAGGATGACCGTAGCTTTTTGCAAGGCTCATATAATCTTCTATTTTGTTAATACCGTCGATAGCACTCATATTTGTGTGCAGATGAAGCTCTACACGTTTAACGGTTGCATCGTCGGTTTTTGTGGTTTTTGAAGTTTTTTCAACATCTCTTATTTTTACGTCAATTACAAATTCGCGAATGTATTTATCATACATTGTTTCACCGCAAACATAAACATAAGAGCCTTTTTTGAATTCAGCTTCAAACTCGTCAAGATTTTCTTTTTTGTCTATAACCTTACAGATTACCGAGCTTTCCTGGTCGGTAACGTAAAAGGTTACACTGCCTTTCTGACTGTTGTTGAAATCTCTTCTTTCGGTGAAGAAAATTTCTCCTTTTATTTTTACTCTGCCGGTTTCGGCATTCAAATCAATAATTTTATATTCCTTGTATTCTATTTTTCTCTGATACTGCTGTTTGGGCGCTTCCTGTGTTTTCTGTGGCTTGGGAGCTTCGGTTTGCTGACGCTGAGCGCTCTGCTCCAGCGCTTTTTTAATAAATTCACGCTCTTCCTGCTCTTTTTTCAGTTTGCTTTCTTCTGTTTCTTTTGGACGGGCTTTCCCTATGAAATTAATTTTGTAGGAAAGACCAAATTCTTCTTCAATAAGAGAAGATATAATATTATCCATTCCGTTGTATTTTAAAATGTCAATGCCGTTATCTTTAAGCACTATGTCAATAGAGCTTTCGCCTATTTTCATACGGCTTCCCTCTAAAAACCAGTAAAGATGAGGGTATTTTTTCTCTGTAAAATAAAGAATTTCCATATAATATTCTTCGTTGAAAAGCTCTTTGGGATACGAGGTTGAAATTTTAACAATTTTAAGGTTATATTCTTTCTTTATGTCTGCCGCAACCTCTATTATAACGCTTTTCGGAATAATGCTGTTACAGGTAAGACAAAGGTCTATTTTACGGGTTTCTTTATTTATATTTACGTTTTCAATAGTGCAGTTTTCAAAAACATCCTTGAAATTTCCGCATATTAAAGATTCATTAAAAAGTTCGTGTAACTTCATTTATATATCCTCTTTCGTTATCATGGAAACAAGCTCAGAAACAAGCTCACTTTCCGCCACTTTTTTTACAATTTCGCCTTTTTTGAAAATTATGCCCACTCCGTCTCCGCCGGCAAGACCGTAATCTGCTTCTTTTGCTTCGCCCGGGCCGTTAACAACACAACCCATAACGGCAACCTTAAGGGGCTTTTTAATATCCTTCAGTGCGTTTTCTACCTTTGCGGCAATACCGATAAGGTCGATTTTTGTTCTTCCGCAGGTAGGGCAGGAAACTATTTCAACTCCATCCTTCATAAGTCCGCAGGCTTTTAAAATTCCTTTTGCCGCACGAACCTCTTCAACGGGATTTGCAGTAAGAGAAACTCTTATGGTATCGCCGATTCCGTCCAGAAGAAGAGCACCTATGCCAACAGAGGATTTAATAATTCCCTGATAGGTTGTTCCGGCTTCAGTAATTCCCAAGTGAAGCGGATAGTCATGAAGCTTCGCAAAGGCACGGTAGGAATCAACTGTAAGCTTTGTATCGGAAGATTTTAATGAAATACAGATATTATCGTAATCGTATTTGTTAAGTAAATCAATATGTATTTTAGCCGCCGCTATAAAAGCCTCAACAGAGGGTTTTTCAAATTCTTTGGGAAGAGAGCCGGAATTAACACCTATTCTGATTGGCAGATTCCTTTCCCTGCAGATGTCCACAACGGCTTTAACTCTGTCCTCCCCTCCGATATTTCCCGGGTTTATGCGTATTTTATCTGCTCCGTTTTTTGCACTTTCAATTGCAAGGCGGTAATCAAAATGGATGTCACAAACCAGAGGGATATGAATCTGTTTTTTTATTTCGGAAATTGCCGCAGCCGCCTCCATATCGGGAACGGCAACTCTTATAATATGAGCACCCTCGGCTTCAAGCTCAAGAATTTGTGCAACTGTACTTTTTACATCTCTCGTATCGGTATTGCACATGGATTGTATGGCGATTTTTTCGCCCTTTCCAATTTTAACATTTCCTATGTTCATAAAAACGTACACTCCTTGCTTATCGCACAAAAATTCTCATTATATCGTTGCCGGTTGCATAAATCATAAGCAGTATTAAAAGAGCAAAGCCTATAAAGTGGAAAAATCCTTCGTATTTTGCAGGAACAGGCTTTCTTATAATTGCTTCAATCACTATAAAAAGTATTCTTCCTCCGTCAAGTGCAGGGAACGGAAGCAGGTTGAAAAGTCCTAAATTTATGGTTATAAGTGCAGCAAGGAAGATAATTTCAAGAAATCCGCTTTTAGCCGCTGTACTTATTTCGTTAACTATTCCAACGGGGCCGGAAAGGTTTTCCGCACCAATTTTTCCCGTTAAAATTTGTCCGAGTGAATTTAAAATCATAAGGGAGAAAAATTTCAGCTTTTTAAAGGAATTTTTAAGTAGGTTAAATAGGTTTCCGTCTTCGGTTTCAAATGTGATACCCATAAGCCAAACGGTAGGAAGCTCTCTTTCAGAAGAAATATCAACTATTTCACCGGTTTCGGTATCATATTTGTATTCTTTGGAGGGAACCTTTATTTCAAGCTTTTCTCCGTCTCTTTTAATTTTTAAAAGAGCCTCTTTATCGCTTTTTCTGTACATACGGTATTCATCGGAGGAGGAAACATTTTTTCCGTCTACACCGATAATTTTATCGCCGGCCTGAATACCTGCTTCGTATGCAGGAGAATTTTCAAGAACTTCGCCAACTGTAAGTGTTGCAAAGCCTGAAGATGCATTTTGCGACATAAGTCCAACTATAAGTACAAATCCGAGAATTAAATTCATAAGTGCCCCGGAGGCAAGAATTATAAGCCTTTGCAATTTGTTTTTCTTAGAAAATGCACGGGGATTATCACTGTCGTTTTCCTCGCCCTCCATTTTACAGTAACCGCCGATTGGTATTGCACGGATAGCGTAAAGAGTTTCGCCTTTTTGCTTTTTGAAAATTGCGGGGCCCATACCTATTGCAAATTCGTGCACGAGCACACCAAAGGCTTTTGCGGTTATAAAATGCCCGAATTCATGTACAAAAATTATTACAGAAAAAATAATTACCGCCCATACAGCGGTTAAAATACCTGCCATATTTATATCTCCGTTTTCATTAAAATTAATTAATTTATATTGTATCACAGAATTAAAATTTATTCAAGTAGGTTGACACTATCTTTAAAATATTATATAATTTTTATTAATAATATATACATAAAAGGAATGTACCGACTATGAGAATGAGAAGAAAAAAACACCGTGAAGAGCGTATGGAAAACTGCAGTGAGCTGATGATTACTGATATTCTTCAGTATAAAAACAATATAAGAGGCGTGTTTTGTGACTATAAACCCCTTTATATAGAAATCGGCTGCGGAAAAGGTAAATTCATACTTGAAAATGCCACTCTTAACCCCGATATAAATTATATTGCCGTGGAAAAGAATTTTGATGTTCTTGTGCTTGCTATGGAAAAAGTTCAGGCGGCAGGACTTACAAATGTTAAATTCCTTGCAGGAGATGCAAATGTATTTGCGGAATTTGATACCGAAACAAGATGCGACAGAATTTTTATAAATTTCTGCGATCCCTGGAAAAAAAGCGGACAGAAAAAGAGACGCTTAACTCATGAAAGATTTCTTGATATATACAAAAAACTGCTTAATCCCGGTGGGGAAGTGCACTTTAAAACCGATAATATGAAGCTTTTTGAATTTTCGCTAAACTCCTTTGCAGATTACGGTTTAAGAATGAAAAATATAACTCTTGATTTGCACAACAGTGGTTTTGAGGGAAATATTATGACGGAATACGAAACCCTGTTTTCCGAACAGGGAATGCCTATTTACAGATGCGAAGTTGTGTTTTAGCAAGCACGGAAATTTGACGCCAAATTATCCCTTGTTAGCGGCTACGCCCCTGATACCCCAATTTAGCGTTGGAAATTATGACAGAAATTTGTTTCTTATGAAGTGTGAAACAACAACTCTGCTTATACTCTCAAAAACACTTGGTTGCAAGATTGAAAATCTGCCGGAGAATTTCTAAAATCCAATATTATAATTTATGACTGCAGAAATAGCACTATGCACCTTTTTTAGGTAGCGATAGTGCTGTTTTTTTTATAAAAAAACATTAAGTTTTGATGTGTTATTTTAAGAAATTTCATAACATAAAATTATGAGAGGTGGTAATAATGAATGAATTCCGAGTTGAACTATTCATAGATAGTGGAGAAAATGAGAAAAAAGAATTCTCCGGTATGAAAGAAAAAGAAATAGAAAAATGGAAAAAGGATATGGAGGAACGTGCTTTGAGCGAATATCATAATAAAAAAATAAAAATATCAACCTGAAAAATTTGATTTCAAAAAGCGGTTTTGCTAAAATTATTGCATAGAATAAATAGTTGCCGTTTTTCGGGAAGGAGGATTATAAAGTGAAAGTAGCGGCGGCTTATATACGAGTTTCTACTGATGACCAGATTGAATTTAGTCCTGACAGTCAGTTGGAAAAAATCAAACTTTATGCAGAAAGAAATCAAATGTTATTGCCCAAAGAATTTATTTTTATGGACGAAGGCATAAGTGGCAGAAATACAAAAAAACGAGCAGCCTTTAATACTATGATAGGTTTGGCGAAACGCAAACCAAAGCCCTTTGATGTAATATTGGTTTGGAAATACAGCAGATTTGCCCGTAACCGGGAAGATAGTGTTGTTTATAAATCTATGCTTCGCAAAGAGCTGAATATTGATGTTATTTCAATCAGCGAAGATGTCGGCGATGATAAAATGTCTATTCTTTTTGAAGCAATGATTGAAGCAATGGATGAATATTATAGTATCAACCTTGCGGAAGAAGTAAAAAGAGGTATGACAGAAAAAGCTAAAAGAGGTGGTGTGCTTTCTATTGCCGGATATGGATATAAGGTTGTAAATGGCGAATTTGTTATCGTGCCGGAGGAAGCTGAAATCATAAAAAAGGTTTTTAATGACTATGTCAACGGCAAAGGATTATTAACCATTGCAAAGTCTTTGAATGCTATGGGAATAAAAACGCATCGTGGTAACAAAATCGAAAACAGAACTGTTGAATATTGGCTTAACAACCCTGTTTACATAGGCAAAACAAGATGGAACCCTGACGGAAAGTTATCAAGAAATTATACAGCTGATACTGCAATTATAACCGATGGTCAGCATGAGCCTATCATTGACATTGAAACTTGGGAAAAGGCACAGAAAAAAATGAAGGCACAAAAAGAACGTTTCCGAAAGTATTTCAATTCTGACCGCAAAGATTTATCCCATTGGCTAACGGGAATTGTAAGATGCGAAAAATGTGGTGCAGTATTATCAAATCAAGGTGGCTTTTTCGGATGTTCAAACAGAAGCAGAGGTACTTGCAAGGGTGTTGGATATATTAAAACTGATAAATTGGATAAAATCATTTTAGATACTTTATCCGATGCTATGCTTCCAAATGTAAAACTTGCATTTGCCGAGCCTGAAATTTTTGAGACTGAAAAGTCGGAAGATGAAAGTTTGATTATAAAAACTCAAATACAACGACTGGAAATTCGTTTGGAGCGTGTTAAATTAGCTTACGAGGACGGGATTGATACCCTTGAAGAATATAAGAGAAACAAAAGCAGTATTCTTGATGAAATTGCTAATTTGAAAGCTATGATGAAGCAAAAGAAAGCTGAAGAACCACCGAAAGAGGTTTCAAAAACAGACAAAAATGAAATTCGCAGACTGACCGAGGTTTTAAAAGACGAAAATGTAAGCAATGTTGAAAAGAACAATATGGCAAGAACAATTTTCAAAGAAATCATAAAAGGCGGAAAAGACGGAAAAACGATAAAATGTGTATTTTGGGGGTGATTTTTACTCAAACATTTACCATCCGCTCCACCATACTGCGACACGATAAAGCTTGCAAGTTTTGGGTTTGGGTTCTTTATATTAATCGGGATTTGTAATTTTTTCTCATATTCCCACATTTAAAATATCATCCTTTCATTAATTTTCCCATGGCCACGGACTTTCAATCCAGTTCCATTCTTTATCCGACATATTGGCTTTCGCTGTCAGCGGGCCGTATAATTTATTGTACTCCGCGTGGAGTTCGTTTGCTTTTTTCGATACGGCTTTATGCATTTCGAGAGCTTTTTTGTCTTCCGGATGGGTATCCAGAAACAGGGTTAGCTCGTTTGCCGCAAAATCATAGCTCATAATTTCTTTTAAAAGAGCTGCTCTGTCTTTTTCCACTATTAAAACACTCCTTTTTGATATTCAGACAACGGAATATTGAGCTCTTTGAACAAAGTTCCGTTTTCCATGCCTTCTTCATAATTGTACAAATCTTTGAATTCCTGTATTGGAACGTAGGCATAGCCTACACGCATAATTAATTTATCTTCCATTTTTCTTAAACATTCCTTTCCAAAGAGATTAGAAGAAAATCTCTTCGCTATCAATATATGAAGAAAACTTAAGTTTGTTAAGCTTAAGACAGTAATAAATAACCCCCCGTATATCAATAACGGGGGGTTCAGACTGTCGGCAAAGTCGGTTTGCCGCAGAAAAATTATTTAATTTAAAGATTTAATCACTCCGGGAGAGGTGTCACGAAGTGACGGAGAGGGTGAAAGCCTGATGGTTACTGCTTTTTAGTTAAAGTAATACGTAATCGGGAGTTGATTTCTTTTCTTCGGTTAAATCTGCAAGGGTTGTGGTATTTAAAACTCCGTAAACTGCATCGTTTAATTTTTCCCACAGCTTAAGAGTGGCACATTTGTTTTTCAGAACACAGTTATTTTTTGCTTTTTCAAGACAGGGCGAGGGGGCTAAATTTCCCTCTGTAAGCTCTAAAATCATTGCCGCAGTACATTCTTCTGGCTGCATTGCAAGACGGTATCCGCCCATAGGACCGCGCACACTTTCTATAAAACCTGCTTTAAGAAGCATGGAGGCAATAAGCTCCAGATATTTAATTCCTATATTCTGTCTTTCGCTTACGGCTTTTAACGAAACAAGACCGTTTTTGCCGTTTAACGCTAAATCACACATAAAACGCAGAGCGTATCTGCCTTTAGAAGATATTTTCATAACAAATTCCTCCCCAAACAATTATATATGATTTCTTTTATAAAGTCAACAGAATTTCGTGTAATAAAAAAGAAATAAATTAATTTTTTAAAACCCATTGACAAATAAAATTTATGTGTTAATATATCAGCAGAAATAAAAAACAAACCTTATAAAAGGGGCGTGGGGAAATGGATAGCAAAGAATATCTTAACCAGATTTTTAAGGAAGAGGAAGAGCCTCGTATTGATAAGAGGGGAATTCCTGATTATGAGGAACTGTTTAACGAAAACAGGGAAAACAGCAAGCCTGCAATTGGTATTTTAAAAGCTCTCGGAAAGCAAAATGCCTTCAGAATTTTCATATCGGGAATTTTGTTTCTTTTAAAGGATGTAACGCTATATCTTCCTATTTTTACGGCTAATATTATAAATGCCGTAACTATGGACGGAAATGATAAGTATTCCGTTATGTGGATTAATTTTATTCTGATGACGCTTGTTGTTGCATCCAACATTCCTACTCACATAGGGTATTCACGTTTTTCGGATAAAATGTTAAGAACTGTAAGTGCAGGAATGAGAAATACCCTTGTTAAAAAGCTTCAGCACTTGTCTTTAACATATCATAAGGAAATTGAATCGGGCAGAATTCAGTCCAAATTTTTAAGGGATATGGAAGCTATTGAATTTCTTAACAATCAGATTGTTAAAGGTATTGTGCCTGCAATTTTCGGTGTGATTGTATCTATTGCCATTGCGGCAAGCAAAAGCGGAACTGTTACAGTTTTTTATCTGCTTGTAATTCCTGTTAATGTTATGCTTGTGAATGTGTTCAGAAAGCGGATGCAAAAGAATAATTCCGAACTTCGTCACGCTTCGGAGGATGTTTCCGCAAATGTTTCAAATATGATTGAAATGATTCCCGTAACCAAGGCTCACGGCCTTGAAAACGAGGAAATTTTAAGACTTGAACAGAATATTAAAAATCTTAAGGAAAAAGGCTTGCTTGTTGACGGAACAAATGCCTATTTTGGTTCTATTGCGTGGGTTGTAGGGCAGATTTTAAGCGGCGTTTGTCTTATTTTTACTGCATGGCTTGCCATAAAAGGTGAAATTCCCGTTGGCGATATTGTGCTTTATCAGTCGTATTTTGGCGGTATAATCGGTAAGGTAACCAGCATTGTTAATGTGTTCCCCGAGCTTACCAAAGGTGTTGAATCCATTCGTTCCGTATCGGAAATTGTATTTTCCGATAATGTTGAAAATAATCAGGGGAAAATCCGCTTAAGATATGTTCACGGCAGTATTAATTTTGATAATGTTTGTTACAGATATCCCGATTCTAAAACCGATTTTATTAAAAACTTCAACCTGAATGTTGAAAAGGGCGAATGTATTGCGCTTGTAGGTTCATCGGGTTCGGGTAAATCCACAATTGTTAATATGGTTATAGGCTTTATGATGCCTACGGGCGGAAGTCTTACCATTGACGGAAAACCTGTAGATTTGCTTAATTTGAGTTCTTACAGACACTTTATTTCGGTTGTTCCGCAGAATTCTATTCTGTTTACGGGAACAATAAGGGAAAATATTCTTTACGGCCTTGAGGGCATTAGCGAAGAAAGGCTTAACGAGGTTGTAAAACTTGCAAATATCAATGAATTTACCGATAAAATGCCCGACGGACTTGATACCTATGTAGGCGAGCACGGCGGAAAATTATCGGGCGGTCAGAAACAGAGAATTTCAATTGCGAGAGCGCTTATAAGAGATCCTAAAATTCTGATTCTTGACGAAGCTACATCTGCACTTGACAATGTTTCTGAATATCACGTTCAACAGGCTATGAACGAGCTTATTAAAGGCAGAACAACCTTTATTGTTGCTCACCGTCTTTCCACCATTCGTGATGCGGACAGAATTGTTGTTATGGAAAACGGAAAAATTGAAGAGGTTGGAACCTACGATGAACTGATAGCTAAAAAAGGCAGATTCTATGAGCTTAAAAATTTAAACGGATAAAAAATCGTATTATTATAAAATCAATCAGCTTTCCTGCTTTTTGAGGGGGATTTTTTATGAAAAAAAGTTTTTGGAAAACCATAGGAGTATACACAAAAGGGCACGAAAGAAAAATAGTTGTTGCTGCTTTGTTTTCGGTTATTACAGGTGTAATGATTGCTCTGCAGCCTCTTGTTATCAAGTACATTGTAGACGATGGAATACTCGCTGCGATTTCAACAAACGACAAGGTAAAGGTTGTAGGCTTTTTGAGTGCGTTGTATGTCATCATCTCATTTCTTCGTATTTTCTGTTTTGGTGTAGCCAACAACGCCACACTCAATCTTACGGAGGGAACGCTTTGCAATTTGCGAAATGCTTTTTTTGCCAGAGTGCAGAACCTTTCTATGAGCTTTTATGATAAAACCGCATCCGGAGAGCTTTTTAACTGTATATTCGGCTCCCCGCTTAACAATATAAAAACGTTTCTTCAGCAATGTGTTATAAACGTGCCGTATCAATGCGTTTCCTTTGCTATTTCGCTGACAGCACTGTTTACATACGATGCCATTCTTACATTGATACTTCTTGCAATAGGAGTTATTATGGTCTTTCTCAACTTGCGTTCGAGAAAGAAAATTAAAAAAATTGCCGGAGAATACATATCCACCGAAAATGAGGCAAGCAAGTATATAAACGATATGATTCAAGGTCTGGAAGCTACCAAAATTTATTCTGTGGAAACCGATACAATCTCCCGTTTTGAAGTTCACACCGATACAATGCGCGAAAAGGCGGTAGGTATGGCGATGTCGATGTGGCTTCAGCACGCCAAACCCGAATTTGTACAGTTTTCGGGAATTGCGGTTATGTACTTTACGGGAGCTCTGCTTTGTATATACAGGGGGCTTTCCACAGGTGTTCTGTTTGCCTTTATAAACAGTATGGGTATAATCCTTGCTACACTTTCTACAATATTGCAGATTTTTCTTAATCAGAGCAGTGCAATTGCCGGGCTTGAAAAGATACAGAGTATAATAGACAGTAAATCCGACACTCCGGAAACTGCAGAAGGAAGAGCACGCAATATAGATATAGAAAGAGCAAGCGCAAAGAAAAACGGCAAGCCGTGTATAGAATTCAAGGATGCCACATTTGGCTATGACAGTAAAACTATATATGACAAATTCAACTGCAAAGTAAACTATTGTGAAAGCATAGGTTTGGTTGGAGGAAGCGGAAGCGGAAAGAGTACATTTACAAAACTCATTATGCGTCTTTATGATGTAGATAGCGGAAGCGTAAATCTTCATGGCAGAAACATAAAAGACTATCCCCTGCACGATATGCGAAAGTCTTTTGGTATTGTACCTCAGAATCCCTTTATGTTCCAATGCTCAATTATGGAAAACATACGAATTGCCCGTCCCGAGGCATCGAATCAGGATGTAATAAAGGCAATGGAGATTGGTCACGTTCACGAATTTGTAAACGAGCTCCCCTTGGGCTGGAACACAATAATTGGCGACGGCGGTCTTAGTTTGTCAGGAGGCCAAAAACAGAGAATTGCAATTGCAAGGGCTGTGCTTGGCAACCCCGATATTCTTATATTTGACGAAGCAACCAGTGCTCTCGACAATATATCCGAAAAGCTGATACAGGAATCTATGGAAGAGCTTATGAAGAACCATACGGTAATAATAGTCGCCCACCGTCTTACCACTATACGCAACGTGGACAGAATCCTGGTGTTTGAAAACGGTGAAATTGTGGAAGAGGGCAATTATGATACACTTGTTTCAAATGAAGGAAAGTTCAAGGAGCTTCTCACATTTAAAGAATAATATTCTTTTGGTACAGGAAATAAATAAAATTGGAAATACGGAGCTTTAAAGTGACTTAAAGCACTTTTAAGCTCCGTATTTTTAAAAGTTGAATATTATATCTGTATAGTTCTTTCAATTACAGTTTGTTTCAGTTCGTCCGAGAGATTATTGAAATACTCCGAATATCCTCCCACACGAACAATAAGATTTTTGTGTTTATCGGGATTTTTAAGTGCATCAAGCATATCTTCTTTTGAAACACAGGTTATCTGCGCCTGCATTCCGCCCTTTTCAAAAAAGCTTGTTATAAGCGGTTTTAAGGAAGCGGTTATATGTTCGGGGGATAAGCTTAAATTTAAAACAGGTGTTCCGAGTGCTTTTGAAAGACTCAACTTTGAAACACTGTTTAAAAGTGCGGTAGGTCCTTTGTTATCATTGCTGTGAATGGCAGCAAGGCTATCGCAAAGAGGTGCATTGTTTTTTCTGCCATCGGGTGTGGGGCCTATTCCTTTGCCTGCATCAAGATATGTTGTAAACTGTATGGATGCAGGTAAATAACAATCACCAAAATATGGCTTGTAATTGTCAAGTAATCCAAAAAGACGTTCTGAAAATTCAGCCGCAAGACTGTCGGCAATCTCGTCATCCACTCCGTAATGACGGCATTTTTTTAGTTCGGTAAAAAATTCTTCATCTTCATTATCAAGCAATGATAAAAATTCTTTCTGAGTATATTTTTTCTTGTCATAGATAAGCTCTTTTATTGCAAGAAGCGAATCTATAACATTAATTGTTCCTGCAAAGTTAACAATACTCCAATTATAGCGAGCACCGCCTGCGTGGAAATCGGTTTCGTTTTCTATGCAGTCATCAACAAGAAGCGTTCTCATAGGCTGTGCAACTTCTTTGGTACGCTGTTCATATACATATGAAAGTATTTTATGAGTATTTTCTACAGCTGTTTTAAGATTTTCAAAAAGCTTTTCATAAAAATCGTTATAAGTTTCGGATGAACACAGAGAAGAAGTAAGAGTTTCTCTTAATACCTGGACGGTATTTATTCCGGCATCAAGTGAACCTACCCTTGAAATTCCTGCAAGCATTGTTTCAGTACATCCGCCTCCGTTGAATTTTAGAAGGTCGGATTCCGGAATGTACGGAAACTTTTCTTTTAAAGCCTGCTGATAAAGCTCTTCATTGTAAAGAGAGGGAGAACCGCCTCCTGCTTTTATCGCTTTGACAGCCTCTTCCCATAATTCATCCGGCATATCTTTGGTAACACGAAGCTCAACAGACGGTCTGCGCATTCCTCTTGATGCACGAAGAACCTGAACGGTAAGATCGTTGTAATCGGGTCCGAGTGCAGATGACCAACCGTTGTTGATGTCAACGTTTGTAAAAAATTCTCTCAGTAAATCCGTTATATCTTCGCCTTTGTAGAATTCTATAAGTTCGGCATCAAGTCTGCCGGGATCGTCGCAGTAATCAAGATAATATACAAAGTTTCTGCATACTATTGCTTCATAAAGAGTTTCTGCAGGAGAAAATGGCACTTTTTCAAGCGCTGAAATAAGCTTTTTTGGAGCATTTCCTTCCTTTAGCTTTTCCAAAGCTCTGCTATGAAAATTTTCTATTCCTGTAAACAAACATAAAAGACCGTTTTTAAAATCAGAATCCTTTAATTTTAAAATCCGCTTCTTATAGGAGTTCAGACCTTCGGTTTCAATACGGTGATAGTTTGGAATAGAATGAACATATGCGTAACCGCCGATTGTATGCGGATGAGAGGGAAATTTAATAACGTCAAGCTCATCTTTTATAATTTTTATGTATTCTTCGGAACATTTCTTCTTTAAGCCGGTGTAATCCACAGAATAACTATGTGAGAAACATATATTTACCGAACAGTTTGCTGAATTTTTTGTTCCGCAGGGATACAGATTTCCACCATTATATTCGGGAAGTGCTCCTGATTCAAAATAGCGTGCGTACGCTTTTGAAAAACGGTAAAATTTTGATTTTCCTTCATCCTCAAAAAAACCGCTTGCAAAGGGTTCATTTATGCTTTTAAAATATTCGGCTGTTTTGTTCATTTTATTCAACTCTCCTTTTTTATATTCTACTTGTATTATAGCAGATAGCGTGATATAATTATAGTAAAATATAACTTGTTTTTTGTAAAATACAGTCACTCTGGAGGTAAGATATGATTCCTCAAAAAATGATTCACCGTGAAGAAAAGAACCGTTGGTATATTGCCGATTGCTTTGAGGAGTATAATCCTGTTAATCTTGTACGTGCTTTTCTGCACAGAGATTACACAATTGGAATGCACTCACACGAATTTTGTGAAATAAATATTGTGATAAATGGAAGCGGCGGCCATTATATTGAAAAAATGAGTATGACAGTGAATGCCGGAGATGTTTTTGTAATTCCATCCGGGATTGAACACGGATATTTTTCGGAAAATTCTCTTAATGTTTATCATATTCTTGTGAAAGATGAGTTCTTCAGGCGTTACCGCGAGGAGCTTGACGAAATAAAGGGATATAAAATGATGTTTGATATTGAGCCTTTTGTGCGGCAGACTGCAGGAGAAACTCAGTTTCTGCATCTTGATTACGATGAGCTTAAAAAGGTAGAAAATGATATTCATAAAATCATTGAGCTTGATATAAACAGGGAATATGTTTATCAGAATGTGCTTACGCTTGGCTTTATTTGTAATTTGTGCGAAAGGCTTTCAAAAAGAATGAGCAAATTCAAAACGAAACCCAACAGAGAAATTATGTGTGTTATGGAATATATTCAAAATAATCTTGAAGAAAAGCTTACAGTTGGTATGCTTTCACAGTTTGCAGGAATGTCGGAATCAACTTTAAACCGTCAGTTTAAAAAAACGTTGAAAATTACACCTATCGAATATGTTATAAATTGCAGAATTGACAAAGCAAAAATGCTGATAGAAGAAAATAATCACAGCAAGAGTGAAATTGCACAGATGTGCGGATTTTATGATTGCTCTCATATGGATAAGTATATAAAAAAAGGGCTTTGAAGCCCTTTTTTACTTAAACGACGGTGCATTACCGTTGATGTTTTCAAATCTGTTGTTGGCTGGAGAAGGTTCTGACATATTAAAATACATTCTTGCCGCTTTTGTTGTTCCGAAATCCTGATTTGAACCGCTTTGCTGAACCTTATTAAATGCTTCGCGGAACATTGCGTTATGGGCTTCCTCTCTGTTTAAAAGAAAGTCGATTGTTTCGCGGACTTTTGCATCGTCAATCTGTCGGTAAAGATATTCGTAAACTACCTTCGCACGTTGTTCTGATGCAATATTTGAAAGCAAATCTGCACACAAATCGCCCGTTACGGTAACGTAGTCGCCCGTCCAGGAATAGCCGGAGGCGTTAATCAGTCCGGGATTTAACCCAAGCTGAACGTGGGTTTGAATCTGTCCGGAGGGAACGGCTTCGTAGTCCACATCATGACCGTTTAAAAGGTTGATTGTCTGGGCAATCATTTCCAGGTGGCTTAATTCCTCAGCCGCAATATCCATAAACAAATCCTTGATTTCGGGGTCCTTAATTCTGAAGCTTTGCGACATATACTGCATTGCCGCCTTAAGCTCACCGTTTCCGCCGCCTAATTGTTCCTGCAAAAGTGCGGCATATTGCGGATTCGGTTTTTCTACCGAAACGGGATGGAACAGTAATTTTTCGTGTTTAAACATATATTTTCACTCCTTTGATTTTATTCTTTTCAATTGCAGTAGAAATATTCCCCGTCTTATTGAAAAAGGACAATATATGTGTTATAATTTTAAAACAACAGAAATTTTATTGCGGAGGTCGGTTTTATGAATACTCGTATTGCATACTTAAAAAATATTACAAAAAGAATAACTGCGGATATTGCTGCATTCGGCGCAATTTCGCAAAATGAATATATAAATTGCAGTAAAGAAGAAATTTTCAGAAAAGCTCACTTTTTATCCTGTTTTGCAATTGAAATTCCTGTTATTATTGATGAAAATGAGATTATCTGCGGAAGCTTGAGGTTTTGGGATAATATGGGTGAATGCCGTAACAAAGGACATATTATACCTGATTACAGAACTGTTCTTAAGCTTGGAATATCAGGAATTAAGGAGAAAATTTCTTCTCATAAAACCGAACATTCAAAGGCTTTTTTAGAATCCGTAAATGCCTTTTCGGTCTTTGTTGAAAGATATGCAAAAAAAGCTCTGGAAATTTACCGGGAAACAGGTAATGAAGATATGAAAACTGTTTCCGATAACTGCTTTTGCTTGCTTTCCAATCCTCCCGAAAATTTTCATCAGGCTTTACAGCTTATATGGTTTGTTCATTTATTTTTGCACGCTGAGGGGTGTTGTGCGGCGGTTTCGTTTGGCAGGTTTGACGATTATTTGTATTCTTATTACAAAAGGGATATAGAAAACGGGGTTCCCGAAGAAAAAATAAAAGAGCTTCTTATGTGCTTCTGGCTTAAAACCTGCGAGGGTGATGAAAGTCAGAATCTTACTCTGGGCGGAGATATAGAAAACGAGCTTACCTTTCTTTGTATGGAGGTAACACGTGAATTAAAGGTTCAGCAGCCGTCTGTGTCTGTAAGAGTTAATGAAAAAACTTCGGAAAAACTATGGCAGAAAATTGTTGAGTTAATAAAATGCAAAACCGGAATGCCTGCCGTTTTTAACGATAGTGTGATAATAAAATCCCTTAAAAACATAGGTGTGGCAGATGATGATGCCGAAAACTATGCCATTGTAGGCTGTTATGAAGCTAATCCGGACGGAAAGGCACTCGGAACTACTGCAAATGCAGGAAGCTTTTGTCTGAATGAAATTCTGCTTGAATTTCTGTCACTTGAAAAAGTTTATTCCGCCTATTCGGAATTTTATGATGATTTTAAGAAATTTTTAAGAGAAAAATACAACAATGATATTCTCAAATCCTTTAAAGAAAACTGGAAAGTGATAGAGAGAGACTGTATTTCGCCCTTTCAGAGTGCTTGTATGGGCGGTTGTCTAGAAAGTGGCATTGCAACCGAAGCAGGCGGAGCAGAGTATACTATGTTCGGTATAAATATTCTTGGAATCGGAACTTTGATTGACAGTATTTATACAATCAAAAAAGTTGTGTTTGAAGAAAAAGAATATGAATATACTGAATTTATTAATCAGGTTAAAAATAATTTTCCTGATAAGGAGCTTCTTAAAAAGTGCAGAAGTCTGCCCGGAAAATACGGAACAGACAATGCTGAAACCAACGAGCTCGCAAACGATTTATCGGTGTTTATTGCCGATCTTACAGATAACGGAAAAATTTGCGATGGAGTTATTCCCTATGCAGGATTGTTTATTTTCCTTGGGGATGTTTACTCGGAAAACTATTCAGCAACGCCGGACGGACGGATGACGGGAGAACGAATATCCTACGGAATTGCGGCTTCGGATTTGTGCGAGGGCAAAACTCTTACATCTCTTTTGAATTCTGCCGCACACATTGCCAACGACCGTTTTGCAGACGGAAATCCTTTGATGTTTGGTATAAACGAAAAGCTTGTTTCGGGTAAAAAAGGTGACGAAATTTTAAAATCTCTTATAAAAGGTTATTTTGAAAAGGGCGGATTCCACGTTCAGATAAACGTAACAGATTCTGAAACTCTGAAAAAAGCAAAAGAAAATCCTGAAATGTTCAGCGATTTAATAGTGCGGATAAGCGGATACAGCGAATATTTCAATAAGCTTGATGAAGACGTGCAGAACTCACTTATTGAAAGAAGCTGAGAAAAGCTTCAAAATAGCTTGAAAAAGGGAATTAATTGTGATATTATTAAATAAATTACATATTTGGAGGAAATACCATGATAGTTGAAAAAATTGGTTTGCAGTTATACTCTGTAAGAGAAAATTTCAAAACTGAAGAACAGGCAAGAGCAACCTTTAAAAAGCTTAAAGAATTGGGGTTTGACGAAGTTCAGACCGCAGGTTGCTACGATTTCAGTTATGATAAATTTTATGAAATGGCAAATGATGCAGGCTTGGAGATTGTTGGTACACACGACAATCTGCAGATGATGGTGGATGATATCGAAAAAGCTATCGACAATCACAAAAAGCTTCATACAACCAATATGGGTGTTGGCGGATTTTTCCCTCAGAAGCTGGATGTTGCAGAGGTTGAAGCTTTTATTGAAAAGGCAAATAAAATTGCCGCAAGAATTGCCAAAGAAGGTATGAAATTTACATATCACAATCACAGCCACGAATTTGTTGTTCTTGAAAACGGCAAAAGTGTTATGGAAATGTTAATTGAAGGTCTTGATCCAGAAAACACATCCTTTGTTCTTGACTCTTACTGGGTTCAGAATGCCGGCGGTGATGTTTGCACCTGGATTGAAAAATTAAAAGGCAGAATTGATATTCTTCACCTTAAGGATATGGCTGTACGTTTTAATGAAAACAGAGAAACTATTTCCTACATTACCGAGGTTGGTAACGGAAATCTTGATTTTAAGAAAATTATCGAAACCGCTAAAAAATGCGGTGTTAAATATTTCTGCGTAGAGCAGGATGACTGCCCTGTTGATTTTGAAGCAAGTATGAAACAGGCAAGCGATTATTTACATAATCTGTAAAATATACGATAAAAAATTCTCTCATATACTGAGAGAATTTTTTATGTTATAAACTGTATTTTAAAGCAAATTCAATAATCGGTGTATTATCCTCAAGCCCGTGGGGATGGTGTCCGCAGCCTGGTTTACCGATGGCGGTGATGTTTCCTCCGTTTTCAAGGTAGTATTTTTCGAGGATTGCTCCATTTTCATCGTACGGAACAATATCGTCCGAATCACCGTAAACCATCATAACGGGAATGTTGTTTTCAAGAAGCAGATGCATTTTATCAATGGGATTTTCTCTGTACGAAATAAGTTCGGATAATTCTATGCCTGTTGCATCAATAAATTCCTGAAGCATTGCGTTGCCTGCTTTTCCGATTCCGGCAGGGCAGGATAAGAAGTTCATTACAGGCGCATCAAGATAAAGCGCAGAAACACATTCGGGATATTTTGCGGCAAATTTGCTTCCTATTAATCCTCCGCAGCTCATACCTACGGGAATGCATTTTTCATAAAGTCCGTATTCTTTATTAAGATAAACGGCAAAGCGTTTCTTTAAATCAAGGTCTTCATCAAGGCACCAGCGAGTTATATTTTTAATAAAGGCAAGGTGCCAGCCTCTTTTTAGCATTTCAATTTCAAACGACGGAAAAGCATCAAAATATTCTGTTTTTAAAAGCCAGTTTTTGTTTTCATTGGCTTTTTCGGGGAAAACAAGAATTGCCTCTCTGCCCTCAAATTCAAAATCTATACGTTTAAATCCGTTCCATATTGTTTCTGTCATTGCACCAGATCCTTTCTGAGATATTTTTTTATTATCGAAATAACATAATCAATTCCAAAGGTTTTTACAAGAAGCCCGATAAATGAGCTTACTGCTATTATCCACCCTGATAAAATTCCGCCCGCTATTACAATCAGAAAATCGGTTATAAGCAATGCTCTGCCAATGTTTATTTCAGTAAATTTCTGAACAATAAGAGCAATTATATCGGTTCCGCCGGAGCTTGAATTTACATAAAACATAATTCCGCTGGCAATTGCAATAATAAAGGCGCCAACAAGTGACGAAGCAAAGCAACCGGAAATAATTGGCGAGGTTAACGGAAAAAGCTTTTCAACTACGCCTACAAAAAGTGTTGTAAGGGTTGAACCAACAAGGGTTTTAATCGCCATTCCCGTACCGAGTGTGAAAAATGCCAGCACAAGAAGCGAAAAATTAATTACCATAAGAATCGTTCCCGGTGAAGAGTTAATGTATCTGTCTAAAATTACGGAAATTCCGCTTGTTCCACCAAGCAGAAGAGAGTGGGGAAATATGAAAAAAACTGTTCCCACGGCGTAAAGAATACTTCCGAAAATTATCATTATGTAACTTAATATTTGTTTTTTCATAGAATCACCGGATACATTATAACTCAAAAAACATTTTAAATCAAGCGTATTGTGGAAGAAATTAAAAAATACTTGCTTTTTTTGTTTTATTGTGTTATAATCCTATTATATATGTAAAAAGCGATTTAAAGCAGGAAAAGTAAGAATACCGGCTGTATCAGAGAGAGATTGTCATCGGCTGAAAGCAATCTTTACAAAAATTATTCCGAAGTTCCCCTGCACAGCTCCTCCTCCCAACGGTTTCAAGTAAGAGGCGGCGGTGAGAGTCACCGTTAACAAACAGCAAGTGTCGTATTTTAAATACGGAATGTGAGTGGTACCGCGGATAATCCGTCTCAGTTTTTCTGAGGCGGTTTTTTTGTTGTAAAAAAGAAAGGATGATATATAATGAAAGACGCTTTAATGAAAATTAAAGAACAGGCTCTTTCGGATATTGCTTCGGGTGCAGAAGATATAGAAGCGCTTAAAGTTAAATATCTGGGTAAAAAGGGCGAACTGACTGCCATTTTAAAGGGTATGGGCAAATTAACTGCTGAAGAACGCCCTGTTATTGGTCAGCTTGCAAATGATGTAAGAAATGCTATTGAAGAAGCTATTGCAAAAGAACAGGCTTCCTTAAAGGAAAAGGCTCTTGCCAAAACCCTGCTTGAAGAAAAAATCGACGTTTCCGTTCCAGGTAATAAAAAGGAAATCGGAAGCAAACATCCCTTAACCATCGTTCTTGACGAGCTTAAGGACATTTTTGTTGGTATGGGTTATGAAATTGCAGACGGACCTGAAGTTGAGTATGATTACTACAACTTTGAGGCGTTGAATATTCCCCAGGACCACCCTGCAAGAGATACTCAGGATACTTTCTATATTAACGACAATATAGTTTTAAGAACTCAGACATCTTCCATGCAGATTCGTGTTATGGAAAATAAAAAGCCCCCCATTAAAATTATTGCTCCCGGACGTGTTTACCGTTCCGATGCGGTTGATGCAACACATTCACCTGTGTTCCATCAGATTGAGGGACTTGTTGTTGACAAGGGCATTACCATGAGCGACTTAAAGGGTACTCTGGAAACTTTTGTTAAAAGACTTTACGGTGACGATGCTAAAATCCGTTTCCGTCCTCATCATTTCCCCTTTACCGAACCCAGTGCAGAGGTTGACGTTTCCTGCTTTGTATGTAAGGGCGAAGGCTGCAGCGTTTGTAAGGGCGAAGGCTGGATAGAAATTTTAGGTGCAGGTATGGTTCATCCCAACGTGCTTAAGGTTTGCGGAATTGATCCCGAGGTTTATTCCGGATTTGCTTTCGGTATCGGTCTGGAAAGACTTGTTATGAGAAGATTTGACATTAACGATTTAAGACTGTTCTTTGAGAACGACATCAGATTTTTAAAACAATTTTAAGTGAGGTGAATTGAAATGAAGTTACCGGTTAACTGGTTAAACGAATATGTTGATACAAAAAACATTAAAATAAAAGATTACTGCGATGCTATGACAATGAGCGGTTCCAAGGTTGAAGGCTATGAAACAGCCTGCGGAGAAATCACAAACGTTGTTATAGGTAAAATAGAAAAAATTGAACGTCATCCCGATGCTGATAAACTGCAGATTTGTCAGATTAACGTTGGCGATGAGGTTTTACAGATTGTTACAGGTGCTCAGAATGTTTTTGAGGGTGCGTATATTCCCGTTGCAAAGGTTGGAGCAAGACTTGTTGGAGGCTTTAAAATTTCCAAAGGTAAATTAAGAGGCGTTGAATCCAACGGTATGCTTTGCTCCGAAGAGGAAATTGGCATAAACATAAACGGCGAAAAATCCACAGGAATTATGATTCTTGACGGTGAGCCTGAACTTGGTGCAGATTTTGTAGAATATTACGGACTTAAAGAGGATATTGTTGAATTTGAAATTACCTCCAACCGTCCCGACTGTCTTGGCGTTTTAGGTCTGGCAAGAGAAACAGCGGCAACATTCGACCTTGATTTCAAGAAGCCCGAGGGTAAATTTACAGAAAACGGCGAAAATATTTCAGATTATCTGAAAGTTTCCGTTTTAAATACAGAAAAATGCGAACGTTACGCTGCAAGAGTGGTTAAAAATGTTAAAATTGAGCCATCTCCCTTATGGCTGCAGAGACGCTTGAACCGTGCAGGTGTTCGTTCCATAAATAATATTGTTGATATAACAAACTACGTTATGCTTGAATACGGCAGACCAATGCACGCATTTGATATCAAATACGTTGCAGGCAACGAAATTATTGTTCGTGATGCAAAAAAAGGCGAAAAAATCGTTACTCTTGACGGAATTGAAAGAGAGCTTGACGAAAGCGTTCTTGTTATTGCCGACAGCGAAAAACCAAGTGCTGTTGCAGGTGTAATGGGTGGTGAATACAGCGGTGTTACCGACGATACAACTACTATCGTTTTTGAATCCGCAAACTTCAACGGCCCCTCCACAAGAAGAACCTCTCAGAAATTGGGCTTAAGAACCGAATCCTCCGGAAGATACGAAAAAGGTCTTGATGCAGAGGAGACTGTTCCTGCACTTAACAGAGCTTTAGAGCTTGTAGAAATGCTTGGTGCCGGCGAAATTGTTGGCGGTATGATTGATATAAACAACAAACCCGAAAACAAGGTTGTTCTTCCTCTTGAGGCTGAAAGAATTAATAATTTCATAGGTATGGATGTTTCCAAAGAGGAAATGATAAGAATACTTAAAAAACTTGATTTTGAAGTTGAAAACGATATGATTACTGCCCCCTCATTCCGTACTGATATCGGCTGCTTTAACGACATTGCGGAAGAAGTTGCAAGAATTTACGGCTACGATAAAATATCTTCTTCTGTAATTTCCGGTGAGGTTACAGAGGGTAAATATACCAAGAGCCAGCAGTTTGAAAACAAGATTAAAACTCTGCTTTCCGACATCGGCTGCTATGAAATTTACACCTATTCTTTCACAAGCCCCGGAATGTTTGATATGCTTAGAATTCCTGAGGACAGCGAGCTTAGAAAGGTTGTTAAAATCACCAATCCTCTTGGCGAAGAAAACAGTATAATGAGAACTACAACTGCTCATTCTGTTCTTGAAGTTTTAAGAACAAATTACAATCACAGAGTTAAAGATGCTCTTGTTTTTGAAACAGGAAACATTTATATTCCCAAAGCAATTCCCGTAACCGAGCTGCCCGACGAAGTAAAAATGCTTACAATCGGAAGCTACGGAAAATATGATTTCTATGATATCAAGGGTATTGTTGAAGTTCTTTTTGCAGAGCTTGGAATTAAGGATGCCGATTTTGAACCCATTAACGACAATCCTACCTTCCATCCTTACAGAACTGCAAAAATTCTTGATAAAGACGGCAACGAGCTTGGTATTATGGGCGAGGTTCATCCTCTGGTTGCTGAAAATTACGAAATCGGCGAAAAAGCATATATTTGTATGCTGAATCTTGAAAAAATGCTTGAGGTTGCATATTCCGAAATAAAATATAAGGAAATGCCTAAATTCCCTGCAACTACAAGAGATTTAGCTATGCTTGTTGATGACGATACAATGGTTTCCAAGCTGGAAAAAACCATTAAGAAATTCGGCGGCAAAATACTTGAAGAAGTTAATCTGTTTGATATTTACAAAGGAAAACAGATTCCCGAGGGCAAGAAATCCGTTGCTTATGCACTTTCTTTCCGTGCAAGCGACAGAACTCTTACCGATGAAGAGGTTTCTGCAAGTATGAATAAAATTCTTAAGAATTTACAGTCTGATTTTAATGCTGAATTGAGAATGTAGTCAGCATAATTAAAAAATAGTTAATTTTATATTTACAATCCCTCAGTCACTTCGTGCCAGCTCCCTTTACACAAGGGAGCCCGGAAAAATGTATAGCTAAGCCTCCACTGTGTAAGGGGAGGTGGGCTTGCGAAGTAAGGTCGGAGGGGTTGTTGCTGTATGATTATAAACAAGAAAAAGGAGATAAAAATTATGAGCGAATGTACTCACGATTGTTCAAGCTGCAGTTCAAACTGTTCGAGCAGACAGGAACCGCAAAGTTTTTTAAAACAGCCTCACGAGCTTAGCAACATTAAAAAAATAATTGGTGTTGTAAGCGGTAAGGGCGGTGTTGGTAAATCACTTGTTACTTCGCTTCTTGCAAGTGCAATGAAAAAAGACGGTGCAAATTCCGCTATTCTTGATGCGGATATTACGGGGCCTTCTATTCCCAAAATGTTCGGAGTTACCGAAAGACCAAAGGGCAACGATACAGGAATGTTACCCTGTAAAACAAAAACAGGTATTGATATAATGTCTATAAACCTGCTTCTTGGCGATGATACTGCCCCCGTTGTATGGAGAGGCCCGGTTATCGGCGGAGCTGTTGAACAGTTCTATACCGATGTTATCTGGGAGGATGTTGACTATATGTTTGTTGATATGCCTCCGGGAACAGGTGATGTTCCGCTTACTGTTTTCCAGTCTCTTCCCGTTGACGGAATTATTATTGTAACCTCACCTCAGGAGCTTGTTTCCATGATTGTGGGAAAAGCCGTTAATATGGCTAAAATGATGAAAATTCCGATTATCGGTATGGTGGAAAATATGAGCTATATCGAATGTCCCGACTGCGGAAAGAAAATGTATATTTTCGGCGAGGGTAAATCGGAAGAAGCTGCTGAAAAATACGGAATTGAGCTTCTTGCTAAAATTCCTATGAATCCCGAAATTGCCGCAGCCTGCGACAGAGGGGATATTGAAAGTGTAGACGGAAGCGTGCTGAAAGACGCGTGCGAAAAAATTAAAAAGATATAAAGAAATGGCAAGGAAGAATTTCCTTGCCATTACAGACTGTCGAAAAAGTCGGTCTACCGCAGAAAAATTATTTATCAATGAAAAAGTGCCGGTGAAAAGCCTCTCACTCTGGGAGAGGTGTCACGAAGTGACGGAGAGGGTGAAAGCCTTGCGGCTACTGCTTTTCGTCCAAATGATCCTTGCCGTACCTTAGTACTGTCTGCGTTCATTTTGACGAAATATACCTTCCTTTTTCGGCATCTGACAGCGTGTCGATAGGTTTATCGACACGCTGAAATGGCAAGGAAGAATTTCCTTGCCATTAGTTTTATTATTTCATTTCATCAATTGCAATTTTTCTTGTATGCTGAGTGTGGAACCATTCTTTGTTCTTTCTCTTTGCAAAGCCTACAACCGCTATCGGAAGCCATGTATATGTGAACAGCAGATAGGGAAGATAATAGGTAAGCATTTTTTTGGTAAGTCTGTTTTCAATAAACAGAACAAAGGGTGTTGCCACAAGCTGAACTATCATAGTTACATTCCATACATAGGTGGGAACTGCCAGATAAGACAGACACCATGTTGCAACCTGAGGGAAGAACAGCTGTACAAATGAAATAAGTGTAGTTAAAAGTGTTAAAATAAGAAGTACCGGCTGAACAAGATATACCGCACAGTCAAAAGCAACAATGTTTTTCTCTTTAACTGTTTTCTTTAAAAGCGGAATTAAAAATCTTGAAGCAACGTCAACGTGTCCCTGCATCCATCTTGTTCTCTGTTTAAAGGACTGAGAAAGAGTAAGAGGTTTTTCGTCGTAAACAACAGCGTTGGGTGCCCAGCCTACTTTTATATCGTTTGAAACAAGCTTCATTGTGAATTCCATATCTTCTGCAAGGCAGGTAGCGCCCCAGCCGTTTTCCTTGATAAGGTCACATTTTAATGCAAAGCCTGTACCGTTAATCTGATTTGATAATCCTAAATTGCTTCTTGCGGTCTGGAAAAGCTTGTTAATGCACCAGAAAGTGATTGCATAAGAAGCAGTAATCCATGAGTCGTTGGGGTTTTTGACGTCAACATAACCCTGAACAGCTCTGAAGCCCTGATTGAATTTTTCGTTTATTTCTGTTAAAAACTGAGGAGCAACAAGATTGTCAGCATCGAATACGCAGATAGCATCGTATTCTTTATCTTCCATTGCAAAAATCTTTTCAAACATCCACTCAAGAGCGTAACCCTTACCTCTTTTTTCGGTGTTTGTTCTCTCGCAGGCGATTGCGCCGTGCTCACGGGCAATTTTTGCGGTATCATCTGTGCAGTTATCAGCGATAACATACACATCGTAATTTTCTTTGTCATACTGAAGATTCTGCAAACTGTCCACAATGCCGGCAATAACCTTTTCCTCGTTGTGCGCAGCTACAATAAGAGCAAACTTGTGCATCTTTTTAATAATTGTTTTGCCTTCCGGCTTTTTGATAAATGAGAATAACGCGACCAAAACATAGTACATACCAAGTACAATTATAAACAACTGAACTAAAACTGATAGTGCATAAATAATTGATTTGACCATGATTTTCCTCCTGAAAATTCACAACATAAGTATTTTTGTTGACATCCTATATATATTACAACAAAAATTTGTGAAATGCAACGATTTTTTTCAAAATTTAATTTTTTTGTAAAATTGATACAAACTAATAAATTTTTGAATCTTAAATTATTAATAGTAGACAAAATTGCGAATGTCTGTTATACTAATTTATATGACATAAATTTTATAATATATGTTCGGAGTGATTTTACAATGGCAAAAACTGTATTTTTCTGTAACGAATGCGGTTACGAATCTCCAAAGTGGCTTGGAAAATGCCCGGGATGCGGTGCGTGGAACAGCTTTACCGAGGAAAAAATAAAAAAAGAAAAAAATAATAATAAATATACGGTTGTTACAAATACTAAGCCTGTTAAATTAAATGAAATTACAGTTGGAAACGAAACACGTTTTTCAACAGGTATAATAGAACTGGACAGAGTTCTTGGCGGAGGCGGAGTTGTGGGGAGTGTAAACCTTGTTGGCGGTGATCCCGGAATTGGTAAATCCACCCTGCTTCTGCAGATGTGCTGTATGCTTGACGATAAATATTCCGTTCTTTACTGCTCGGCGGAGGAATCGGTTTCGCAGATTAAAATGCGTGCGGACAGAATAACAAACGGAAACAGCAATATATATCTTTCTTCCAAAACTTCGGTTGACCTTATTATTGACGATTTAAAGGAATTAAAACCGCAGATTCTTGTTGTGGACTCTATTCAGACGGTGTATTCGCCCGACCTTGATTCTGCACCGGGAACAGTTTCGCAGATAAGACAGTGCACTCTTGATATTACAAGATATGCAAAGGAAAATAACATAACTGTATTTATTGTAGGTCACGTTACAAAAGACGGTACCCTTGCGGGCCCCAAGGTTCTTGAACATATGGTGGACTGTGTTCTGCAGTTTGAGGGTGAGAGATATTCCAATTACAGAATTATCCGTGCGGTTAAAAACCGTTTTGGCTCTACGAACGAAATCGGTGTTTTTGAAATGACCGATAAAGGTCTTACCGAGGTGGGAAATCCGTCCTCTGTATTTTTGGAAGGCAGACCGAAAAATACAAGCGGAACTGTGGTTGTTGCCACAATGGAGGGAACAAGACCTCTGCTTGCAGAAATTCAGGCTCTTGTTACGGGTTCTGCGTTCGGAACACCAAGAAGAATGGCAACGGGACTTGATAACAACAGAGTTAACCTTGTTCTTGCGGTGCTTGAGAAAAAATCGGGCTTTAATTTATCCGGAAGCGATACATACGTTAATATAACGGGTGGTATCAGAGTGCCGGAGCCTGCCGCCGATTTGGGAATTGCTCTTGCTGTTGCATCCAATTTTAAAAATTCTCCAATTGCAGACGATTTGGTTGCATTCGGCGAAATTGGTCTTACCGGCGAAATAAGAAATGTTAATTTTATAGAAAAAAGAATTTCCGAAGCCGCAAAGCTTGGATTTAAAAAATGCATTGTGCCTGATTGTAAAAATTCGGGAATTATTAAGGTTGACGGAATGGAAATAATAAAAGTGAAAAATATTCTTGAGGCTTTTGGCGTTGTTTTTTAAGGGAAAGGAGTGAACCCGTTTGGATGAAAAATTACTTATAGAAAAAAGCATACAGGGTGATTCGGAAAGCTTTGAAAAGCTTATTTTATCCTGTGAGAAAAAGGTTTACAACATTGCCCTTAAAATTCTGGGAAACGAAGCCGATGCGTACGATGCGGCTCAGGATACGTTTATAAAGGTATATAAAAATCTGGAAAAGTTCAAAGGAAATTCCAGTTTTTCCACATGGGTTTACAGAATCACTTCCAATGTTTGCCTGGATATTATAAGAAAAAATAAAAACAAAAAAAATACTGTTTCAATTGATAAGGAAATTGAATTTGACGACAGTGATGCAACCTTTGAAATAGAAGACAGAAATGCCGATACCGAGGAAAAAATTCTTGAAAAGGAAAGAAGCGAGGCACTTCATAAAGCACTTTCAAGACTTAATCCCGAGCAGAGAGAAATTCTCGTTTTAAGAGAGTTTCAGAATCTTTCCTACGATGAAATTGCCAATGTTTTAAACATTGGTACGGGTACTGTTAAATCCAAAATAAGCAGGGCAAGAGCGGCACTTAAAAATGAACTTTTAAAAAATAAGGAACTTTTTTTATCCTTGTTCGTCTTATTGATATGGAAATAGTTAAGGAGGTGAAAAAATAATGAAATGCGAAAATTTTGACGAATATGTAAATTTATACTTAGACGGATTAATTTCCGAAAAACAAACAGAAGAATTAAACAAACATATAAAAATATGTGAAAAATGCAGAGAAGAGTTTACCGTAATTAAAAATGCAAAAAAAGTAATAGATTCAGAAGAAGAAAAAGAGCTTCCTGCGAACTTTCACAAAGAACTGATGACAAAAATTGCCGAAATTAAAAAATCTGATAAAAAGATTGTTAAATTTCCCGTTTTCAAAGTGGCGGCTGTTGCTGCGGCATTTGCAATTACTGTATTTGCCTGCTATAATTTCACAACAGAGGATTTTAACAAGGGTGTTGATGTAAGCGGACTTGAAACAAAAAATATTGTTTCCGAACCCGAAAAAACCGAAAAATCCGTACCCGTTGCAAATGATAAAGCGGAACCTGAAAAAGAGGAAGTAAAAGCCGAAACTAAAAATACTTCTTCAAAAGAAAAAAATGAAATTAAAATTACAAAAGAAAATAACACAAAAGATGAAATAAATTATAAAACCGAAGAAAAAATACCGGTAATTCCGAAAAAACAAGAAGTTCAGCCCGAAGTAAGCACTCCGGTTTCAGTTGTTAAACAACCTGAGCCAACGCCTGAAATTCAGAATGAAATGGTTGAGGAAACAGAACCTGTAGTGGAGGATACCGCACTTGATACAACTCCGACAGCAACAACCGAAGAACCGGTTGCTCCGGCAGACTACACTGCGGAAATTCAGCCGGCATATACCGAACCTGAAATAACTGAACCCGAAAAAGTTGAGCCTGCTGAAAAACGTATAAGTTCCGGCGGCTCGGCAGGAGGCGGAGGAGGCGGAAGTGCTTCTGCAACTTTTTCAGCCTCAAATGCGGTTGCCGAAGTAAGCCAAACCGTAACTGCAAACGAGGTTCTTTCTTCTCTGGGATTTGGCGAAGCTAACGGTGCCAACACTTATGTTTTTGATTTTTCAAGATACGGTGAGGTTATGAACGCACTTGCCGAGGCAGGAGCAACAGATTATTCTGTAACAACTGACGATGTAACAAAAACCTTTACAGTTGTATGTAACTGAAATTGAAATGACAGTCCGAAGAACAGGGCTGTCATTTTTTGAATATAATTTTTAAAAATATCATATATTTTATACAAATATTATATGGTAAGGATAGGCGATTTGTATGAAAAAAATATTTACTATTGCACTTATTGCAATTTTGTGTTTTAATAGTAAGTGGGGTACATATGCAATGGAGGTTTCCGCCAAAAGTGCAGTGCTCATAAATGCCGACACCAATGAAGTGATTTTTGAAAAAAATCCTCACGAGAAAATGGGGATGGCGAGCACTACAAAAATTATGACTGCAATATGTGCGGTGGAAAAAGGAAATCTTAAGGATGTTGTGAAAATTTCTGCCAATGCGGCAGGAGTTGAAGGCTCTTCCATGTATCTTACGGAGGGCGAAGAATTTTATCTTGAAGATATGCTGTATGGGCTTATGTTAAACTCCGGCAACGATTCTGCCGTTGCCATTGCAGAGCATATTTCAGGAAGCACAGATAAATTTGTTGAGCTTATGAACAGCAAGGCAAAAGAGCTTAAGGCTTACAACACTTCCTTTAAAAACCCCAATGGTCTTGATGCAGAAGGGCATTACACTACGGCGTATGACCTTGCGATTATTTCCGCCTATGCAATGAAGAACCCGACTATTTCGGAAATTGTTGAAACCAAGACAAAAATTGTTACCACCTTAAAAGGTGAAAAGAAATATTTGACAAATCATAATAAATTGCTTAAAATGTATAAAGGGGTACGAGGCATTAAAACGGGTTATACTAAAAAAAGCGGTCGTTGTCTTTCGGGTTTTGCGGAAAATGAAAGCATAAAAGTAATTGCCGTAACATTAAACGCTCCCGATGACTGGAATGACCATATTAAAATGTATAATTACGGGCTTGAGAATTTTACAAGTCTTGATGTTCTTGATAAAAACAGAAAGATTGATGAAATAAAAATAACAAATTCAAAAACAAAATCTCTTCTGGTATTCCCCAGTGAAAATTTCCGCAAAACAGTTGCTGTAAGCGAGCTTGAAAATTACAGAATTGTTTACGATTACGCCACCGAAATAAGTGCTCCCGTTATAAGAAATCAGCTTTTGGGTAAGGTGAATATTTACTACAGAGATGAGCTTTTAAAATCGGTTAAAATTCTTTCGGACAGAAATATAGAGAAATGCATCGAAAAAAAGAATTTTGGGGAAATGTTCAGGCTTTTATGTATGTTGAAGTGAAAAAAGGAGTAAAGTAACTTATGATAAGATTAAATAAATATATAAGTGACTGTGGTATCTGCTCCAGAAGAAAGGCGGATGACCTTATCAGTCAGGGCAGAGTCCGCCTGAACGATCTTGTTGTAGAAGATTTCGGGCTGTGGATTTCTCACAGTGACAAGGTTTATATAGATGATAAGCTTATCAGTAATACGGAAAAGAAATATTATATTATGCTGAACAAACCAAAGGGGTATATTTCTGCTGTTTCGGACGACAGAGGCAGAAAAACTGTTGTGGAGCTTGTTAAGGATATAAATGCAAGGCTTTACCCTGTGGGAAGGCTGGATTACGATACAGAGGGTATGCTTCTTCTTACCAATGACGGTGAGTTTTCTTATAAAATGACGCATCCCAAGCATAAAATTTTAAAAACCTATCTTGCAAAGGTTAAAAAACGTCCTTCTGATGAACAGATTAAAAAACTAAGAGGCGGTATTCAGCTTGAAGAATTTTTTGCTAAACCTCACGAGGTTAAAATTGTTAAAAGCAACAAGGAATTTACCAGCGTGCTTATTTCCATCTGGGACGGTAAAAACAGAGAAGTACGCAGAATGTTTCAGGCTGTGGGATACAGCAACATAGGTCTTAAAAGAATTGGTATTGCAGGAATGGAATTAAAAGGACTTCCTCTTGGAAAATACCGTATGCTTACAGAAAAAGAAGTTAAATATTTGGAGGAAAAGGCTGATGATAACCTTTAGAATTGCAACACCTGATGAACTTAATGAAATAAACAGCTTTTCGGAGTGTAAATATCCGGTTAGTGCTGTGTATATGGTTGGTGCTGATGAAAACGGCATCTATGGATACTGCGCTTTTACCCTTGACGGGGAAAGCGCTGTGCTTTTAAATGCGGAGTTTATAAAGGGCGATAACGAATATGTTTTAAAAACCATATGCAAGGCGGCTTTTAACCTTATTGATTTATCCGGAATCAATAAGGTTTACTGTGAAAACGAAAATATAAAATCAATACTCGATGTGCTTGGATTTTCAAAAGAAAACGGTAAATATTTTCTTTCCCTTGACGGGTATTTTAAACCCTGCAGCGAGTGTAAGTAAAGATTTTGTTAAAATGTGCTAAAAATAGAAATAACTATTGAAAAGTTGACAAAAAGATGATACAATAATAAATGGAGAAAATTTGAATGATGTGAATAAAACTGACGAAAAAAGTATATTTTTCGTTGTTTTTGCACGTTATTCGCTATAATAAATACGGAGGTAAGATATGGATAATCTTTCAAAAGTAACAAAGCTTTTATCTGAAAAAGAAACCGCTGTATCCGGTGGTGGAAAAGATAAAATTGCCCAGCAGCACAAAGCAGGTAAAAAAACTGCCCGTGAACGTGTTGCAATGCTGTTTGACGAAGGCACTTTCGTTGAAACAGATACATTCTTAAAAAACAGAAATCCCTTAAGCGGAAGCTCCAATTATGCCGATGGCGTTGTTGCAGGCTACGGTACTGTAGATGGAAGACTGGTTTACTGCTACAGTCAGGACTATTCTGTTTTAAGCGGTACTCTTGGCGAAATGAATGCCAAAAAAATTGTTAAAATTTACGACCTTGCACTAAAAACAGGTGCTCCGGTTGTTGCAATGCTTGATTGCGGCGGCGTAAGACTGGAAGAAGGGCTTGACGCTATAAGTGCATTCGGAGAAATTGTTGCAAAGGCTTCAAAGCTTTCCGGAACAGTTCCTCAGATTGCTATGGTTCTTGGTCCCTGTGCCGGAACTATGACAGTTATTCCTGCTGTTTCCGACTTTGCGGTTATGGTGGATGAAACTGCTTCTTTATATGTAAACTGCAAAGAGGTTATCAAAAAAGAAACCGAAAAATCCTGCGATTTATTCCCCGGTGCTGAATTTTCAGCTAAAAACGGCACTGTTAATTTAAGAGCTGCAAATGAAGACGAAGCTTTCGTTTCTGTTAAAAAGCTTCTTTCATACCTGCCTTCAAATTATCTTGAAGACACATATTCAGAAGCTCCCACAGATGATATTAACAGAGCTACTCCCGACATTGCAGGAATTATTCCCAATGACGAAAAATCCGGATTTAATATGGCAGATATTATTAAATCTGTTGCCGATAACTGCGAATTTTTTGAAATTTCCGAAGAATTTGCTAAAAATATGCTTACCGGCTTTGTAAAACTTAACGGTCAGACCGTTGGTGTTGTTGCAAATCAGCCTTGCGAAGAGGACGGTATAATTGATTCTATGGGTGCTAAAAAAGCTGCTTCCTTTGTTGGAATCTGTGACAGCTTCAATATCCCGATTCTTACATTTACCGATTCTGCAGGCTACAAAATTTCTCTTGACGAAGAAAAATGGGGACTTGTAAATTCAATTGGTAAGCTTGGTATGGCATTTGCTTCGGCAGATGTTCCTAAAGTAAACGTAATTGTAAGAAAAGCTTATGGCGGTGCATATGCTCTTATGAACTCCAAACAGCTTGGTGCTGATTTCTCTTATGCTTTCCCCACAGCTGTAATTTCTGCGGCTACTCCCGAAATTACAATGGAAATGCTTCATAATGACGAAATCAAAAAAGCAGTTAAGCCTCAGGAAAAGAGACTTGAAGTTCTTGAAAATATCAAAGAGGGCGAAGCTTCTGCTTATGCAGCTGCTATGAGAGGATTTATTGATGATATCATTAATCCTGCAGATGTAAGACCTGTTGTTGTAAGTGCTTTTGATGTTCTTCTTACAAAAAGAGTAGATAAAGCTGAGAAAAAACACGGTAATTTACCTATGTAATGCGGGGTGTAAAATATGCTTGAAAGAATAAGTGAAGGTACCGTTGTACTGGTTATCGGTATGGTTATCGTTTTTGCTGTTCTTATTTTGCTTTGGGCGATTCTTCAGTTTGGATTCAAAACAGTTTTCTATGATATTCCAAACAAGAAAAAAGCTCAGGCAAATGCAGTAAAAGCTGAACCAAAAGCTGAAGCTGTACCGGCGGCAATACCCGAAGTTAAAGCAGAAACCGATGACACAGAGCTTGTTGCAGCTATAACTGCCGCTATCTGTGCGTGCTTAAACACTTCTGCTTCTGGCTTCAGAATTAAGTCTATAAAAAGACGTAATAACTGGAAAAAACAAAATTATTAATATTCGGAGGTTATGATTATGAGAAAATTTATTATAAACGTAAACGGCAAATCTTATGATGTTGAAGTTGAAGAAGTAGGCGCAGTTGCTTCTGCTGCTCCCGTTCAGGCTGCTGCACCCGTAGCTGCTCCCAGCGCTCCCGCTGTTGCTCCGGCTGCTGCACCCGCTGCAAACGTTGCAGGTACAAAAGCTGAATCTCCTATGCCCGGAACTATACTTAAGGTTAACGTAAATGTTGGCGATACTGTTACAGAAGGACAGGCTATTATGGTTCTTGAGGCTATGAAAATGGAAAACGAAATTCCTGCTCCTGTTTCCGGTAAAGTTGTTTCCGTTAATGTTAAACAGGGCGATGCTGTTGAAACCGGAACTGTATTGGCTGTAATCGGTTAATTTAATTAATCGGAAGCTGATATTAAAGGAGGTTAAAACAGTGAATATTGGTCAGAGTCTTATGGACTTTTTAGGCAGTATGGGCGTGCTTGATATTACCTGGCAGCAGGCTGTTATGATTGCTATTTCCTGCGTGCTTTTGTATCTTGCTATTGTTAAGCAGTACGAACCCTTATTGCTTTTACCGATTGCTTTCGGTATGCTACTAACAAACATCCCCTTATCAGGGGTTTATCATCCCGAATTTTTCCAGCTTCAGGAAGATGGTTCGTCTATGGTTCCGTTTAAGGAACTGGTGAAAAAAGGCGGTCTTTTAGACTTCTTGTATCTGGGCGTTAAATTCGGTATTTATCCGCCACTTATATTTATGGGCGTTGGTGCGATGACAGACTTCGGTCCTTTAATCGCAAACCCCAAAAGTTTATTCTTAGGTGCGGCGGCACAGCTTGGTGTTTTCGTAACATTCTTCGGTTCTCTTCTTCTTGGATTTACCGTAGAACAGGCTGCATCCATCGGTATCATCGGTGGTGCGGATGGTCCTACTGCTATTTTCGTTACAAAAACTCTTGCTCCTGAGCTTTTATCCGCTATTGCGGTTGCGGCTTATTCGTATATGGCGTTAATTCCCATTATTCAGCCACCTATTATGAAAGCTCTTACAACAAAGAAAGAACGTCAGATTGTTATGGAACAGTTAAGACCTGTTTCCAAAACAGAAAAAATTATTTTCCCGATACTTGTTACAATTGTTATTGCGCTTATTCTTCCCGACGCGGCGCCTCTTATCGGTATGCT
Source organism: Clostridia bacterium (assembly GCA_017414505.1). Taxonomy (GTDB): domain Bacteria; phylum Bacillota; class Clostridia; order UMGS1840; family HGM11507; genus RGIG1932. Next base: position 2,510 of record JAFQLQ010000040.1, on the reverse strand, counting down.
TATGCTGGGTAACCTTATGAAGGAAAGCGGAGTTGTTGAAAGATTATCAAAAACAGTTCAGAACGAGCTTATGAATATTATTACAATATTCCTTGGTACAAGTGTTGGTGCAACTGCTGTTGCAAGCAATTTTTTAAGCTTTAACACAATTAAAATTATTGTTATGGGACTTACAGCTTTCTGTATCAGTACAGCAGGCGGTGTTCTGTTTGGTAAACTGATGTGTAAGCTTACAGGCGGAAAGGTTAATCCGCTTATCGGTTCGGCAGGTGTTTCTGCTGTTCCTATGGCTGCCAGAGTTTCTCAGACAGTTGGTCAGCAGGAAAATCCCAAGAATTTCCTGCTTATGCACGCTATGGGCCCCAATGTTGCAGGTGTTATAGGTTCTGCGGTTGCCGCAGGTGTATTCCTGTCAATGTTTGCGAAATAGGAGGTAAATTATTATGGGTAAAGTTAAAATTACTGAAACTATCTTAAGAGATGCTCATCAGTCTCAGATTGCTACAAGAATGACTACTGAGCAGATTCTTCCGATAGTTGAAAAATTAGATAAAATCGGTTATCATTCTCTTGAATGCTGGGGAGGAGCTACTTTTGACTCCTGCTTAAGATTCTTAAATGAAGATCCCTGGGAAAGACTTAGAAAAATAAAAGCTAAAGCTCCCAATACCAAATTACAGATGTTGTTCAGAGGTCAGAATGTTCTTGGTTACCGTCATTATGCAGATGATGTTGTTGAATATTTTGTTCAGAAATCCATTGCAAACGGTATTGATATTTTAAGAATTTTTGATGCTTTAAACGATGTAAGAAACCTTCAGACAGCTATTAAAGCTACTCAGAAGGAAGGCGGTCATGTTCAGGCTACTGTTTGTTATACAATCAGCCCTGTTCATAACATTGAATCTTTCGTAAAAATGGCTAAACAGCTTGAAAATATGGGTGCACACTCAATTTGTATCAAGGATATGGCAGGTCTGCTTACTCCTTATGTTGCTTACGACCTTGTAAAAGCTATGAAAGAATCCGTAAAGGTTCCGATTCAGCTTCATACTCACTATACATCCGGTGTTGCTTCTATGACATATTTGAAAGCTATAGAAGCAGGTGTTGACGTTGTTGATACCGCTATGAGCCCCTTTGCCCTTGGTACTTCTCAGCCTCCTACGGAGCCTCTTGTTGCTACTTTGCAGGGCACAGAGTATGATACAGGTTTGGATCTTGATAAGCTTTCTGAAATTACAGATTATTTCAGCGTTTTAAGAGAAGAAGCTCTTGCAAGCGGTCTTCTTAACCCGAAAGCACTTAAGGTTGATATCAATACCCTTAAATATCAGGTTCCCGGCGGAATGCTTTCCAATCTTGTTTCTCAGCTGAAACAGGCAGGAAAAGAAGACAAATTTGAAGAAGTTCTTAAAGAAATTCCGAGAGTAAGAGAGGATATGGGTTATCCGCCTCTTGTTACTCCCAGCAGCCAGATTGTTGGTACACAGGCTGTTCTTAACGTTATCAGTGGCGAAAGATATAAAATGATTCCCAACGAAACAAAGGGTATCGTTAAAGGTGAATACGGAAAAACTCCCGTTGAAATCAAGCCTGACATTGTTGCTAAGGTTATCGGCAGCGAAAAGAGAATTACCTGCCGTCCTGCTGATATGATTAAGCCCGAGCTTAACAGATTAAGAGAAGAAATTAAAGAATATATTGAGCAGGAAGAGGATGTATTGTCATACGCTCTGTTTGATAAGGTTGCAATTAAATTCTTTGAAAACAGAAAAATGGCAAAGTACAAAATGGATCCCAATCTTGCAAACACAGAAGAAAAAACACATCCGGTGTAAAATAAAAGGCGAAAAAGCGGAGTAATTCCGCTTTTTCCTTTTTTGAAAGGATTTTTTATTATGGAAATTAAAAAAGGCAGATATAAGCATTTTAAAGGCAATGAATACGAGGTTGTTGATGTTGCAAAGCATAGTGAAACCCTGGAGGAAATGGTTGTGTATAAAGCACTTTACGGCGATGGGGGAATGTGGGTGCGTCCGGTTTCAATGTGGAATGAAACTGTTGAACGTGACGGAAAAACCTTTGAAAGATTCACTTATATTGGCGGATAAAAAAATTTTTTAAAAAAATTAAAAAAATTTCAAAAAAAGTATTGACTTTTTCAAAAAAATGTGTATAATAATATGTGTTGTGCGGATGTGGCGGAATTGGCAGACGCGCCAGATTTAGGTTCTGGTGGGAGACCGTGGGGGTTCAAGTCCCTTCATCCGCACCATTTTTTTATAATGAATGGTGAAGAGTTGAATTATAACTTCAAGCTTTTCATTGTTCTTTTTTAATTTACGGGGTGTGGCTCAGTTTGGTAGAGCGCTGCGTTCGGGACGCAGAGGTCGCAAGTTCAAATCTTGTCACTCCGACCAGGAAAAGAACGGCTATTCTGATAGAATGGCCGTTCAGACTGTCGAAGAACCCGTTTTGCATTAAGCAAAAATCGGGTTTTTCTTCAT
>JAFQLQ010000039.1 GCA_017414505.1 Clostridia bacterium | reverse complement strand
TCTTCCGTAAAATCAAAAGGCAACGATCGTCCTCCGCACGCCGGTCCGCCGTTTCCGCAATGTATTGGTTTTATTTTTCCGACAATTTCGTTATAATCAACAGTAATTTTTGTGTTCTTCATAAACAAATCTCCTTTAAGATCCCATTTCGAAATTTTTTCTTTTAATTTGCACCGAAATTAATTCAAGCAATTATTTCCAACTTTTTCTTACAGTCTTGCTATGCTCGTGTTACAATAGGGACAAAAAACAAATAACTTTACTCATCAGTCATGAGCCTTCATTCTTAACAAATTCCGTCACTTTTAATGCCAATTATTTTCAGCACCTTTATTATATCACACATAATATCAAACTTTCAATAGACCGGAAACAAATTTTAATTAATATGTATTATTCTCAAAAAACTTGACTTTACAGCAAGAAAAATATATACTTAATTTATCACCACAAAAGGAGACGGTAAAATGGACGAAATAATGATTCTGCTGCCTGAAAGGCTATATATTTTAAGAGACCTTGAAAATCAGGATTTAGCAGTAGATAAGGAGCAGTACACAATTTATTTCAAGCATCTTCTCTACCCTTACAAAGAGGATTACGATATTCAGATTGAATGTGAATACGGGGCTAATTTCGGGAAATTCTGGCGAATAGAAAGCTTTCCCGAAAACGTTTCGGAATTTGATTTAAAGGTAGTTGTGTATGGGTTTTACGGTAAAAAGCTTGCAGAAAAAAGCACCAAGGTGAAAATAGTTAAAAAAAGCGGAGGCAAAGGAAAAAAACTGCTTTGCATTGGCGACAGTATGACTCAGCAATCCTACTATATTGAGTATGTTGCGCGAAAAATTCCGCATATAAAAACTCTCGGCACAAGACGTCTTGGCAGTGTTAGCCACGAGGGCAGAGGCGGATGGCAGTGCCGTACTTATTTTGAGAGAATTGAGGATACGGGAAACACAGGAGTTTCTCCTTTTATGTTCCCCAAAAATATTGCAGGCAAGGATTACTACGGAAGCAAAATTTTCTACGATTCGCTGACTAAGGAAAACGAGGGAATGTACCGTTATATGGGCTTTACAAGAGAAGAACCCACCCCCGGTATGTATTATATAGAAAACGGTGTGCTTGGTAATTTTTCCACCGGTGAAAAAATTGAAAATCCCGAATTTGAGTTTAGTTTTTCAAAATATTTAGAACGGCATAAAATGGAAACACCCGATATGGTTTCCATACTTTTCGGAGCCAACGAATTTCAGCGTTGTCCCTATTCGCAGGCAGAGGAAGCAATAGAAATCTATATTTCCTATATGGATAAAATGATTGCCTCGGTTAAAGAAGCCGATAAAAATATTGCTGTTATAGTAAATCTTCCGGTTGTGGGCGCAGAGCAGTATGCCTGGGGAATACGTCTTGGCTGCACAAGCTCGGCAAAGCAGTATGAATATGTGTTAAAATGTGCCTGCCAAAATCTTCTTGAAAAATACGATAACCGTCAGAGTGAGGGAATTTACATAAGTCCTATGCTGCTTTCCTGCTCGCCGGAATCCGGCTTTAAAAAACTTGCTTCGCCGGAAAGCCTTCATTCGGATTTGCTTACCTGCCACGATTTCAATTGGGTTCACCCCTCACCAACCGGCTATATGCAGATGGGAACTGTACTTACAGGTGTTGTTGAAGAAATTTGTCAACGTTAACTAAAAGGCTATGCGAAAACGCATAGCCTCAGACTGTCGAAAAAGTCGGTCTACCGCAGAAAAATTATTTATCAATGAAAAAGTGCCAGTGAAAAGCCTCTCACCTTGGGAGAGGTGTCACGCAGTGACGGAGAGGGTGAAAGCCTTGCGGCTACTGCTTTCCGCCAAAATGAGCCTTGCCGTACCTTAGTACTGTCTGCATTCATTTTGACGAAATATACCTTCCTTTTTCGGCATCTGCCAGCGTGTCGATAGGTTTATCGACACGCTGAGGCTATGCGAAAACGCATAGCCTCTACTATTTTCCTAAAATATCTGATAAATTGCTTTGAATTTTTTCCGCCACATCCGGCTTATTCATCGAATAAACGTGAACAATTGAAATATTATTTGCATACAAATCAATAATCTGGTCCGTAGCGTAAGCAATACCTGCCTGCTTCATCGAATCGGGCTCGGAACCGAATTTATCCACAAGACTTTTAAATCTCTGAGGCATAAACGAGCCGGAAAGCTTAATAGCTCTGTCCACCTGATTGGCATTGGTTATGGGCATAATTCCCGGAATAACCGGAACGGTGATACCCGCTTCACGGATTTTATAAAGGAAATTATACAAAAGATTATTATCAAAAAACATCTGAGTGGTAATAAAATCGCACCCTGCATCCACTTTTTCCTTAAGACGTCTGATATCCTCTTTCTGATTTTCGCTTTCAGGATGAATTTCGGGATAGCAAGCACAACCTAAGCAAAATTCAGGATTCGCAGTCTTAAGCTCGCTTATAAGATCAATGGCATATTTGTAATCCCACTTGCTTCTGTCCTCATTTTCAAGACCGGCAGGAATATCACCTCTTAAAGCCATAACATTTTCAATTCCGGCTTCTTTTATTTCAGCAATCTTTTTTCGTACCGTTTCTTTTGTAGAAGAAACGCAGGTAAGATGTGCCAGAGTGGGCACCCCGTAAAGCTCCTTGATATTTTTAGCAATATCAAGAGTGTATTTGCTTGTTCCGCCGCCTGCACCGTATGTAACGCTCATAAAAGACGGTTTTAGCTTGGCAATTTCTTCTGTTGCTGTTTTAACACTTTCAAATCCGGATTCCGTTTTTGGCGGAAACACTTCAAATGAAAGCGACAGCTTATTCTGTTTAAGTAAATCTATAATCTTCATAAAATCCCCTCCGAATATAAACAGTATATCACAACAAAACAAGATTTTCAATATTTTTTCAATTTTAATCTTATTTTAAGGTTGATATTATATACTTAATTCACAAAGGAGGTGCATCTTATGGCAAAGGAAGTTTTCAACCGCTACGAACACAAATACATATTAAATAAGGAAACCTTTGAAAAAGTAATAGCTGAAATTAAAAAGCATATGGAACCGGATGCCTACAACAAGGGCTACACACCCTATACCATTGCAAACATTTATTACGACACCAATGATAACTATCTTATCCGCAATTCAATTTCTCACCCTGATTACAAGGAAAAACTCAGACTTAGAAGCTACGGAATTCCAACAGCCGATTCCGAAGTTTTCCTTGAAATAAAAAAGAAATTCAACGGAATTGTAAACAAACGCCGTACCAGTATAAAATTAAACGAAGCATACAGTTTCCTTGAAACACGCAAATCCCCGCCTCCAAAAGACTATATGAACAAACAGGTTATGGCAGAACTTGATTTTTTTATTCATCATTACAATCTATCGCCCAAGCTTTATCTTGCTTACGACAGAATTGCTTTTTTTGAAAAAGGCAACCCGGATTTACGCGTTTCATTTGATACAAATATCCGTTCAAGACGCTACGATTTAAAATTAGAAGCAGGTGATTACGGCGAATCGCTTTTAGATGAGAATATCTATCTTATGGAAATAAAAACATCGCTTGCAAAGCCATTATGGTTAGCCCACCTGCTTTCTCTGTACAATATCAACAGAGTTCACTTTTCAAAATACGGTACAGAATTCAAACGCAGAGAACAATTTAAGGAGAATTATTATGGACACATTATTTAACAGTATTCTTACGAACACATCAACCGAAATGAGCGTTTATTCTTCGCTCATTACAATGCTTACAGCAGTTTTGATGGGAGCAATAATTGCTTTCACATATTATAAAACCCAGTCAGAGCAAAGCTTTCAGCGAAGTCTTGCAATAACGCTTCTTATGCTTCCCGTTATCCTTTCGGTTATAATTTTGTTTATAGGAAGCAATATTGCCCGGGCATTCAGCCTTGCCGGAACACTTTCCATTATCCGCTTTCGAAGTGCTCCCGGCGATACCAAAGATATAGGTTATATCTTTTTTGATATTGCGGCAGGACTTTCCTGTGGTGTGGGGCTTTACGGATACGGCTTTATTTTCGTAATTATTCTCTGCGCAATTCTTTTTCTTTCCGAAAAATTCAAATTTTTCGAGAAAAAGACTATTCAGAAGCATTTAAAAATAACCGTTCCTGAGGATATGAACTGTCAGGGTGCTTTTGACGATATAATTGAAAAATATACGAAAAAACATTCCTTATCCAAAATAAGAACTACCGATTTAGGCTCACTTTTCGAGCTTTGCTACGAAGTTACAATGGATAGAAACCAGAATGAACAGGAATTCATTAACGAATTAAGATGCAGAAACGGCAATTTAAGTATTATTCTTGCCGTTGCACCTGCAATAATTAAATAAAACGGAGGTATTATTATGAAAAAATTAATGGCAATTACACTAAGCGCTTTAATGCTTACTTCAACCGTAATTACAGGCTGTGCGGCAGAATCCGATGCCTGGAAAAGCAACACAGGCACAGTAAATCTTGATAAAATGACCGTAACCGGAAACGGAATCAGCATTTCCGGCAATGTTGTAAAAATTGTTTCGGGCGGTGATTTCGAAGTTACAGGAACACTTTCAGACGGAATGATTTACATAAATTCCGAAGAAAAGGTTAAGCTTCGCTTAAGCGGTGCGGACATCACCAATTCCACAGGCCCCGCAATATTCTTTGATAATGCAGAAAAAGGCTTTATCACCATAACCGAAAACACAAAAAACACCCTTACCGACGGCAAAGAATATACCGTTGAAGAAGCCGATGCGGTGCTTTTTTCCAACGACGACCTTGAAATTGAGGGTGACGGAACACTTACCGTAAACGGTAATTTTAAATATGGAATCGCAAGCGATGACGACTTAAAAATGGAAAACGGAAAAATTACCGTTAATTCCAACGAACATGGCATTAAGGTAAACGATACACTTTCGGTTCTTGGCGGAGAAATCACCGTAAATGCCCAAACGGGAAAAGGAATGAAAGCCGAACTCGGTCTTGTCATTGATGCAGGCACAATAAATATAAACACTCCCGAAAATGAGGGAATTGAAAGCAAAGGAATCCTTACTGTAAATGGCGGTGAAATTAATATTGTAGCAGGCGAAGACGGTATGAATACGGGCAACCCCGATACCACAACAACCGAAGAAACAACAGAAACTACTATGCCAACTCCTCCCGAGGGTATGGGTGAAAGACCCATGAGAGGACAAAGACCTGAAAACGGTGAAATGCCAACCCCTCCCGAAGGTATGGATAAAAGACCAATGAGGGGACAAAAACCCGAAAACGGTGAAATGCCAACTCCTCCCGAAGGCATGGGTGAAAGACCAATGAGGGGACAAAAACCCGAAAACGGTGAAATGCCAACTCCTCCCGAAGGCATGGGTGAAAGACCAATGGGCGGTGGCTTTGGAGGCGGTTTCGGAAGACTTGACGAAGAAACTGCAGCAGCCCACGCCATAACCATAAACGGCGGAAAAATCCACATAATTGCAAACGGCGATGGAATTGATTCCAACGGTAATCTTACAATATCAGGCGGAGAAGTTATAATTGACGGCCCGGTAAGCGCAGGCAACGGCCCTCTTGACAGTGACGGAACAATGAGCATTACCGGCGGTACAGTTGTGTGTACTTCGGGTGCAGGAATGCTTCAGCTTCCGAGAAATGCCGAAAATCAGAACATTTTAAGAGCTTCCTTTGAAAATCAGGAAGCAGGAACAACAGTATCCGTAAAGGAGAATGAAAGCGGAGAGGAAATCTTATCAGTTACCCCCACCCTTTCCTGGCAGGCACTTATTTTCTCATCCGAAAAGCTTGTTACCGATAAAAGCTACACAGTTTACTTAAACGGAGAAGAAGCTGAAACCGTTACAATAAAGGCAGGAACAACTTTGGCAGGAAAAAACGGATTCGGTGGAAACAGAGATATGGGAAAAATGCCGGGCAGAGGCGGTTTTGAAAGAAATGTTAAAGTAAAGGTTAACGATAAGGATATTAAATTTGATACCCAGCCGGTTATCAAAAACGGAACAACGCTTGTAGGTTTCAGAGCTATTTTAGAAGCGTTGGGAGCAGAGGTTTCGTGGGAAGAGGAAACACAAACAGTTACCGCAACAAAGGACGCCACAAAAATAGTTCTCAACATAGGCTCCAGCACCGCCTATGTAAACGGTGAAGAATATACACTTCTGCTTGCTCCCGAAATTATAGGAAACTCCACAATGATTCCCGTAAGGTTTGTTTCGGAACAAATGGGAATGGATGTAGGATGGGATGAAGCAACTCAGCTTATAACAGTCAATTCAAAATAAAAAAACGGCTGAAAAGCCGTTTTTTATTTTAACAACTCTGCAAATTCATTATGCACAACCCCGTTTGAAGCAACAATATGCTGTTCAAAAACAGTCATATCAAGGTTGCCGCAAAGGTCTGCAATTCTGCCGCCTGCTTCAGAAATAATAACTACTGCCGCAGCGTAATCCCAGGGTTTTAAATATCTTCCGAAGAAAACGTCCGCCCTTCCGCAGGCAACATAAGCAAGCTCCAAAGCCGCAGAACCAAAGGTTCTTAAATCCTGACAGGAAAGATATATTTTCTTCGCGTATAAAAGTGCTTCCTCACACTCATTTTTCTTATAAGCGTTAAACTCATACAAACCCAGACAGTCACTTAACCTGGAATATTTACTGCACTCTATTTTTTTATCGTTAAGATAAGCACCTTTCCCCTTTTCAGCCCGGAAAAGCTCGTTGGTAAAGGGATTATAAATTATTCCCATTACAATTTCGCCCTCAGAACACAACCCAAGAGAAACAGCACTCATATTAAGCTCGTGCATAAAATTGGTTGTACCGTCAATAGGATCAAGAATCCAGTATTGGGAATATTCAGTATTTTTAATTCCCTCCTCGGATAAAAAACCGATATGAGGAAATTCTTTTTTCAATGCCTCAAAAAGATAGCTCTGAACAGCAACATCTGCCTTTGTAACATAGTCGCTGTCGCCTTTTTTAGTCACATCGTTTTTAAGTACCGTATCAAACAAATAGTCCCCGCAACCGAGAACTATCTGTTTTATTTTTTCAATATTCATATTAACCTTTTACAGCTCCTACCATAACACCCTTTGTAAAGTATTTCTGAATAAAGGGATACACACAAAGAATCGGAACAGTTGCAACTACGATAACTGCGTATTTAATAGATTCAGCAATATTCTGCTGCTGGTCGATAGCAGTTTCGCCTGTCTGAACGTCGTTCATAATAAGAATCTGACGAAGAACAAGCTGCAGCGGCCACTGTTTACTGTCTCTCTGCAGAAAGATTGACGCATGAAACCAGGAGTTCCAGTAAGCAACACCGTAGTAAAGCGCAATAACTGCAAAACTTGCTTTGGCAAGAGGGATCATAATTTTAAATAATATAGTCATATGACCTGCCCCGTCGATAAGAGCGCTTTCGCTCAAACTCTCGGGAACAGCCGCAAACCCGGTTCTTAAAACTATCATATTATATGTACTGATAGCAGTTGGAATAATAAGTCCCCACAGATTATCAGTAAGACCGAGATTCTTAACAAGAAGGTAGAAAGGAATAAGCCCTCCGCCGAACATCATGGTAAACATAATAAGCTTTGTTATAATACCGTTTAGCATAAGACCTCTTTTGGAAAGAGGATATGCGCACATAGCCGACATTATAACGCTAACTAAAGTACCTGCAATAACAATAAAAATAGTATTAAGATATCCGGAAACAATAAGCGGATTCTTAAAGGTCATAACATAAGCATTAGCCGTAGGCTCCAGAGGAAGCCATAAGGGTGCACCGCCGTTTCTGATTAACGCATTCGAATCGGAAAAAGAAGCGTTCAAAACGAAAATCAGCGGATAAAGCATGATAAACATCATAAAAAACATAAACAGAACATTAAATACTTCAAATATTCTGCGTGATTTACTTTTTTTCCACATATAAATTCTCCTTTTAATTAATTAAATCAGCATGCTCTTACCACAGATAGGTATCTGAGCATTTTTTTGAAATGTAGTTTGTTGCAACTACGAAAACAAGATTAATTACAGAGTTAAACAAACCTGCAGCGGATGAAAGTGAATAATCCGCATTGGTGATACCCTTTTTATAAATGTAATAGGAAAGGGTTTCACCCTGCTCTGCATTAAGCTGATTTATCAAAAGCAGAATTTTTTCGTTATTAACTGAGAAAATAGAACCCATTCTCAGAATAAGCATTGTGATAATAGTTGGCAGAATAGAAGGCAATGTAACATACCAAACCTGTCTTAATCTGCCTGCGCCGTCTATTGCAGCGGCTTCGTAAAGCTGCTGTTCAACGCCCATAATAGCGGCAATGTAAATAATTGAACTCCACGCTATATTCTGCCATATATCCGAACCAACGAAAATAGTGGTAAACAGATTGGCATTGTTAAGCAGGGATTCTTTAAATTCAATACCTGTGATGGACGAAACAAGTGTAGTTATAATACCGTCAGATGCAACGAAAGTTTTAATCATTCCGCACACAACAACAAGCGAAATAAAGTGAGGAATATATGTAATGGTCTGAACAACCTTAACAAATCTTCTGCTGTCAATTTCGTTTATTAGCAATGCGAAAATAATAGGCATCGGAAAATAGAATACAACGCTTGCGATACTGATTCTTAGCGTATTAATCAAATCTCTTGTAAAATACGGATCCGAAAAGAATCTTACAAAGTTATCAAATCCAACCCAGGGACTGCCCCCGATTCCTAACCGGGCGTTAAATTTCTGAAACGCCATTAAAGCTCCGTACATTGGCCCGTAGGCAAATATTGCATACCATAAAACAGGAACGAGCAGAATAAGATACAGGCTCTTATTAATTGCAAGGTCATGTCTTAGTCTGGCAAAATAGCCTACTTTTTTAACATCCGATTTTTTGGTCACAGCATTTTGCTTAGCCAACTAAATCATCCTCCTCTTTTTCTGTTTTGCGGGAGTACAGCATACGCCGTACTCCGCATTACCCCAATTAATTATTTATTTCTGTAGATATCGTAAAGCTCCTGATATTTAGCAATAACATCTTCAATACCCTGGTCTTTTAATGTTTTGCGGTATTCTTCAAGACCACTTTCAAGATCAACCTTACCTGCGATAAGCTTTGCAACCTGTTCATCAATATATGTAAAGATAGGAGTCATCTTATCGTTAATTTCTGTATATTCTTCAGCAGGAACATACTGTGCAGCGTTAGGCAGCTGATATTTTTCTACATCTGTGTCGTTACAGTACTGAAGAGCTTTTCTCTGCTGAGGAGTAGCGTTGTTCTGCAGCAAATACCATTTACTCTGAACAGATACAGGGTTACCGGTATCACAGTAGTGACCAAGCATCATACCCATAGAAGCACCTTCGGGACGTTTTTCGGCAGAGGTTATAATATCTTCATATTTAGGATATTTTTCGCCTGTTTCTTCGTAAACAGCCCAGTTCCAGCTTTCGCCCTCTTTACCGTGGTTCCACATAATCTGACCTTCTTCGGAATAACCGAAGTCAAGATATTTCATAGCAAGCTCTTTGTGCTTGGATGTACCGGAAACGGTAGCACCTGCACTATGAACAGAATACTGAGAAGCATTGTACATAGGTCTTTCGCCTTTTTTATGAGTGGGAACCTTTACAGCATCAAGCTTGATTCCGCTTGCAGGATCAATTGCGCTTAAATATGTACCAAGATGGCCTCCAACAGAACCGTAGAAAGCACCTGCATCACCGTTGGTTACAAGAGCATTTACACGAGAAGCAGTCTGGTCAACAAATTCGGGGTCTAACCAACCGTTTGCATACCATTTTGCCATTGTGCGGATCCACTGTTCAAAGCCTTCTTCATAAGGTCCGAACTTAACTGTGTTATCAACCTGATAGAATCCGTCACAAACCTGGAAAGCACCGATAAAGGGATGTTCCCACTGGTTCATAGGAATGGAAAGCGGAACCTTGATTCCTGCTTCTTTGGCAGCTGCAAAGTAGGTTTCCCATTCTTCGATGGTTTCAGGAGCTTCCAAGCCTGTTTTTTCAAGAATATCCTGACGGATAGCATAAATTCTGTAGCTCTTTAGAATGTCATCACCAAGAATCATTGGGAAATAGAAATATCTTCCGCTGTAAGTCTTGGAGGCTTCATCCCATTCGGGATGTTCTTCAAAAAGCTTCTTTAAGTTAGGCATAGCGCCTGCTTCCATCCAGGGAGTAAGGTCTGTAATAGCACCTGTATCGATGTGTTCATCCGCCTGAGGATTGTTCCATCCGCCCTGTCTTATAATATCGGGCATATCGTCGGATGCAAGCATTAAGCTGAATGCATCGCTTTCGCTTCCGGGAGCAGGATGCTCATAAACGGTGGAAATTCCGGTAGCTTCCTCTAAATAAGCCTTGATTTTTGATTCGTTCATAGAGGTCTGAACTGCTGTGGGAGTAAATGTTGACCATATTCTTAAAGTAACACCGTCGGTATATTCTGCCGCAACGGGGTAACCCTCAGGAATGGTAACCTTAACCTCCTCATTGTTAACAGCTGATTTGTTTCCGCAGCCTGCAATTGAGAAACAAATAGCCGCAGCCGTAAGAGCACTTATGCTCTTTACAAATTTGTTCATAAAAAACTTCCTTTCTTTTTTTATTATTATAAATAAAATTATAATACCGATAAGAAGAATACTGCAATTATAAAAATAATGCAATATTACCAAAGCAAAACGTTTTACGTTAACGTTAATGCTACAAAATAGTATATTTTGTATATATCATACAACTTTTTGTGCAATCTGTCAACACTTTTTTAGAAAAAAACAGACAAAACCAAGGATTTTAGCAACAAAATCACCATATTTGAAACTGTTTTTTCATATGTTTTTATTACATTTCGTAATTAAATTGTAATTTTTGCACAATTTTACCTTTTTCTCTTAGGCACAATATCCAATTATAAAAAAAGCAGAATGCTATATCGCATTCTGCTCAACATCAGTTTATAAAATACACTTTTGCAGACTTATCACCAAAAACGTTGTTAATGGTGCTTTTTGCATTTTCGTCGAACATTTCAATTTTCGGTTCTTCAACCTCATTTCCGCCAATCTGCCCTATCATTCCGCCAAGATGCTGAATAAATGTGTTATCGTGCATTTCGGGACGGTATTCATCCTTAAGTGAAACAAGATGAAGCATTCTGTAGGCACTTCGGTCAAAAATATTATTATTTATGAAATAATTGCGTGCAGTATTCACATAGCTCCAGCCCTTTATAAGAGCAGGAGTATGGGTGTTATGGCGCTGCTGTCCCCAGCCGTAGCCGGAAAGCCTTATAAAATTGTCGTTCATAACAACGTCATCCATATAGCTTTCACGCTCGTCCTCAATCTGGTCAAGGAAATATTCAATACCGTAAACACATTTTTCAATCACGTTTCCGGTGTAACGGATACCCGTCATGGTAACCTTTTTGGAAGTGGTAATCTGATGAGTTATACCTGCATCGTAAACCTCATAAATATAATTGTCTGAGGCAATGTAATCTTCACAGCCGCCGTAAATTTCAATGGCGTTTCCAAAACGTGTTACAGTTCCCCTGCCACCCTGAGGATAGTTGGGATCAGTTCCCATATAATGCTGAATAGAACCGCCAATCCATCCCATTTCGCAGTTTGTAACGTGCAGGCTTACAACGTGACCGCCTGCAGCAACACCGTGCATACCAATATATTTTATGCATACATTGTCGATAGTTACGTTGTCATTATCTGCAACAAAAAACATATGACGTCTTGCAACGGATTCTACGGAATCAAACACTTCACCGGGGTTGCCTTTGTCACATCTTAAATAAATCGTTCCCTTTGCATCGGTAATTTCGGGAATGGGGAAATTTTCGCCTCTTGATGGATGTCTTGTGAGAATTTCATCAAATTCCCAGTACAGATCCAAATCCTTTGTCATTTCATTTCTTACATCGAAAATTCTGTTTTCATCGTCTCTGCAAACAAAGGTAAGATTTTTATAGGAAGGAATAAGCTTTCTTGAATGTGCCTCTCCGTTATTAAACACAAAAGTACCTGCGTCAAGCATTTTTTCGGTACATTTCCAGATATTATGCTCCTTATCGTAAAGCTCCCACAAGGAAGCGTCTGCATAATCTCTGTCTCCGCCGTAAAATTTCGGTTTTTCTCCGCTTCCGTAAGCACCGTAGGTTACACCGGACTTTGTTTCGATTGTAGCACCTCGGAACAAATCCCCTCTTTTAAAGAAAACACCGTCGCCCCTTTTTAAATCTGCCCACGAAACCTTAGCAAGGGTTTTCCATGCAGTTTCGGGCGATTTTCCGTCGTTTTCATCATTTCCGGAATTACTCACATAATAGGAAACTCCGTTTACCGTTAAATTGTCCTCCGCCTGTAAAATTTTCTGTTTTCTGCTCTCAAAAAGCTCATCATTCTGCTTTAAAAATTCTTCTGTCGCTTTAATCATATTTTCACTCCTCATTTATTTTAAATTCTCATAACATTTTTTCATATAAAGTGCGTCAATCCCCTGAGTACCTGCGGATTCGCAGATAATTACGGGAGTGAGATTTTTTCTTAAAATAAGCTCTGCAAGAGGCTCAAATTCGGGACCGAATTTATCATCCTCAAAGGTTAAATGCTTAACCTCACCGCCCACAGAATATTCAATTTTGGAAAAATGCACGTGCATATTTTTAAGTCTGTCAAAGCCAAGACCGTTTTCTATTTTATCAAGAATTTCTTCGTAATCGGAAACCGTTTTGAGACATCCGCCATATCTCGAATTAACGTGACCGAAATCAATTGCCGGCAAAAAGCTGTCGTCAACTCTGCAAAGCTCAATAACTTCCTCAACTGTGCCAAGCTGATTTATTTTTCCCATTGTTTCAGGGCATATGCTGATGCCCGAATACCCAAGCTCCTTAACTTTTAAGGAAGTCTTTAAAAGTGTATCCTTTGCAAGCTCCATAGCGGTTTCTCGGTGCATTTTGCCTGCCGAGCCGGAATGCACAACAACTCTTTTTGCACCAATTATTTTTGAAAGCTCCATACATTCCATTATATAATCAACACTTTTCAAGCGTTTTTCCTCTTCCTTGCCCGAAAGGCTTATATAATACTGGCTGTGAACAGAAAGGGTGATACCGTATTTTTCAGCGTTTTCGCCAAGCTTTACGGCAGTTTCCTTTTTCATTTTAACGCCCTTTGTACACTCATATTCATAAGCATTAAGACCGATGGAATCAAGATATTCGGGCATATCCACCGAGGATTTATACCCTGCCTCCGAAAAAGCCTCGGGATTACCTCCCGTTCCGAATTTAACCATTATTTCCACCTCTTCATTATGATTTTTTCAATTTTACGTTTAAAACCAATGAAGGAATTTTCGTCACCGTCAAAAGGAACAACAAGAACCGAAAAAAGCCCCATCATATTGGCACCAAGCATATCGGTAAAAAGCTGGTCGCCAACTAAGCAAACCTGTTTTCTTTTAAGCCCCATTCTTTTAATAAGGCGCCTTACCTTATAGCCAAGAGGCTTTGCAGCTCTGTATTCAAAATCCATATTAAGCTTATTGCTGTAAATAGTAACTCTTTCCTCCGTGTTATTGGAAGCAATTGCAACCTTAAAGCCCTCTTTTAAAAGCATATTCATATAAGCTTCTATTTCGCAGGAAGGCTCAGGCTCTTTGTTAAAAGCAAGAGTATTATCAATATCAAAAACAATACCCTTTATGTTGTTTTTCTTAAGAATATTCAAATCAAGGTCGAAAATACGGTTAACCGCAACATCGGGTTTAAAAATTTTCATAATACATAATCCTTTATTGTAAAATAAAAAAACTGCCCCTTAAAAGACAGTTTTTCTATTTATGATAATTTTTTCATAAAAAATGCCGATTCAAGCACCGGAAAAAAACCTTTCCGGATAAAGTACATTAATTAAAATTTTCTTTTTCTTGCAGCTTCGGACTTTTTCTTTCTCTTTACGCTAGGCTTAACATAATGCTCTCTTTTTTTGATTTCGTTTAAAACACCGGCTCTCGCGCACTGTCTTTTAAATCTACGAAGAGCATTATCCAAAGATTCGTTTTCTTTAATTCTGATTTCTGACATTGATATTCCCTCCCTCCGCGACTGCAAATGCATTGGGTTCTTGTGGACATTCCCACAAACAATAAATATTATACAAGATTTTTTTTACATTGTCAATCTTTTTTTTAGAAATTTAATAAAAAATAGAAAATTTATCCTGCAGGCCATCCAAATTCTCTTCCTGCCAGCAGATGAAAATGTATGTGAAACACTGTCTGTCCCGCATCTTTTCCGCAGTTATTTACAATTCTGTATCCATTTTCGGAAAAGCCTTTTTCTTTTGCAATTTTTACCGCCACTCTGAAAATATGACCTATTAACGCTTCGTCTTCTTCCATAATTTCATTTGCACAGCAAATATGTTTTTTAGGAACAATAAGGCAATGAAGAGGAGCAGTAGGCTCCAGATCATTGAAAGCATAAACCAGATCGTCTTCATAAACCTTGGTGGACGGAATTTCACCGTTTATAATTTTACAGAAAATACAATTTTCCATATTTTTTCTTCCTTTCTTAGTTAAGAGCACTCTTTGCAAGCTCTTTTGCAAGGGCAACAGCCTCGTCAATTTTAGAAGCATCCTTACCGCCTGCCTGAGCACTTTCGGGCTTACCGCCGCCGCCACCGCCAAGAAGCTTTGCAACCTCTCTTATGATGTTTCCGCAGTGGATTCCCTTTTTGGTAACTTCCTTATCAGCAACAGCAATAATGTTGATTTTACCGTCTTTCGCACTTATTAAAAGAGCAAAAGTATCTTCCGGTCTGTCTTTTAATTTATCGCCGGTTGCACGAAGAGTATCCATATCCATATTTTCAACAGCCGCAGCTAAAACGGTAACACCGTTAACTGTTTCTGCTTCCTTAAGAAGCTCATCAAGTGTACCTGTTGCCATCTGAGCCTTTAATTTATCAATTTCTTTCTGTAAAGACTTGTTGTCTTCAACCGCCTGAGCCGCCTTTAAGGGCAGATTCTGAGCATTTGCTTTAAGCTCGGATGCAGCAGCGTTTATAATTTTATCTTTTTCTGCAATAAGATTTAAAACGTTAAGACCTGTAACACCCTCAATTCTTCTTACGCCTGCCGCAACACCGCTTTCAGAAACGATTTTGAACAAACCTGCATTTGCAGTGTTTTTAAGATGTGTACCACCGCAAAGCTCGGTTGAGTAATCACCCATTTTAACAACTCTTACAACATCGCCGTATTTTTCGCCAAACAGAGCCATAGCACCCATTTTAACAGCTTCATCGTAGGAGCATTCCTTAATTTCAACGGGCAGAGATTCCATAATAGCCGCATTTACTTCCGCTTCAACCTTTGCAATTTCGTCAGGTGTCATAGCAGCAATGTGAGTAAAGTCGAATCTTAATCTTTCGGGAGTAACGTAGGAACCTGCCTGTTCAACGTGAGTTCCAAGTGTATTTCTCAAAGCCTTCTGAAGAAGATGAGTAGTACTGTGGTTTCTTTCGGTAGCGCTTCTTAAATTTTTATAAACCTGAAGCTCAACCTTATCACCAACCTTGAAAGTACCCTTTTCAATCTTAACAAAATGCAGGAATTTACCGTCATTTGTCTTTTTGGTGTTAACAACCTCAGCAACCTTTTCATCACCGATGAACATAACACCCTTATCGCCAACCTGACCGCCGCTTTCACCGTAGAAAGAAGTTTTATCGGTAACGATTACACATTCTTCGGAAGTGGTTTCGTTAACGATTTCGTTTTCAGCAACAATTGCTTTTATTGTTCCTTCTGTATTTAGAGTTTCGTAGCCAACAAATTCAGTTTTAAGGTCTTTGTCAAGCTTGGAATAGATATTTTCATCCCAGCCTAAAGAATCATCGTCGCCTCTGCCGGCTCTTGCTTTTTCTCTCTGCTCATTCATAAGAACAGCAAATCCGTCCTTGTCCACTTCAATTCCCTGTTCGGATAAAATTTCAACAGTAAGGTCAAGGGGGAATCCGTATGTATCGTATAATTTAAACGCATTTTCGCCTGAGAAAACGCTTCCTTTATCCATTTTTTCAACAAGCTGATTTAATATAACAAGCCCCTGTTCAAGAGTTTCGTTAAACTTTTCTTCCTCGCTCTTGATAACGCTCTTAATGAAATCTCTCTTGGTTTCAAGCTCATTGTAAGCACTCTTTGATTCTTCAATAACAACATCGCAAAGCTCATTTAAGAATTTGCCTTCAATGCCAAGCAATCTTCCGTGACGTGCCGCACGTCTTAAAAGTCTTCTTAAAACGTAGCCTCTGCCTTCGTTGGAAGGAAGAACACCGTCACTAATCATAAATGTGGTACTTCTTATATGGTCGGTTACAACACGGATGGAAATATCGGTGTTGTTGTCCTTACCGTATTCCTTACCGCTTATTTTGCAAACCTCATCAAGAACTCTTCTTACGGTATCAACTTCAAACAAGGTTTTTACGCCCTGCATAATAGCCGCAATTCTCTCTAAGCCCATACCTGTATCAATGTTTGGTTTTGCAAGACGGTTGTAAACACCGTTTTCGTCTTTATCAAACTGAGTGAAAACAAGATTCCAGAATTCAACATATCTGTCACAGTCACAGCCAACCTTACAGTCAGGCTTGCCGCAGCCGTGTTCTTCACCTCTGTCGAAATAAATTTCGGAACAGGGACCGCAGGGACCTTGTCCGATTTCCCAGAAGTTGTCCTCTTTGCCCATTCTTACGATTCTGTCGGGAGCAACGCCAACCTTTTTAGTCCAGATTTCAAATGCTTCGTCGTCATCCTCGTAAATTGTAACCCATAATTTATCAACGGGCATTTTCATAACCTCAGTAACAAATTCCCAAGCCCATGCAGTAGCTTCGTTTTTGTAATAAAAACCAAAGGAGAAGTTACCAAGCATTTCAAAGAATGTACCGTGACGAGCAGTTTTACCAACGTTTTCAATATCAGGAGTTCTGATACATTTCTGACAGGTAGTAACTCTGTGTCTGGGAGGCTCTTCCTCCCCTGTGAAGAATTTTTTAAGAGGAGCCATACCTGCATTTATAAGAAGCAGTGAGGGATCGTTGTTGGGAACAAGCGAAAAGCTCTTCATTCTTAAATGTCCCTTGCTTTCAAAAAATTTCAGATATTCTTCTCTTATCTGATTAAGTCCTAATTTTTCCATTATAATCACCTTTCATTTACTGGTCAGCGCCGTATTTTTCTTTAAATTCTCTGCGTCTTAGAGTTGTAATATTTAGCATATAAATAATAAAATTATAAAGCATAACATCAAAAACTGTCGAATAAATTGCCATATTTCTGCCAAGGTCGGCCTCTCCGCCCGTTATATAGGGAATGTTGAAAACAACAAGCGACAACAAAGCACAGCCTGCAATCATAACGGCGTATTTTTTATTTCCGGTAAGCTTTTTAAAGTTTAAAATAACACCGATAATCAAAACAGGAAGCAACAAAACAAGAAAAACGTTTGCGGGTATAAAGCGTCTTTTTAAGAAGCTGTATAAAACGAATCCGCCGGAAAGCTCGTCAGCCCCCTTACCGCTTTCGGCAGGATAGCTTCCGATATAGCGGGGACGGATTTCAAATCCGTTGTTTGCCGCAACCTTTATTTTCTTAAAATATTCACCCGGATGAGTAATGTAATAAAGAACAACCTTTTTGTAGTTCATATTTTCATAAAACTCTTCGGGAACATTTTCAACCTCATAGTAGGTTTTGCCTGCAAATTCCTTATATTCATCAGGCAAACCGAGTTCAGCCACCGCATCGGGATTTTCCTTTGCTATTCCGTAAAAAACCGAATGATAAAGAGAAACCCTGTATTCAGCGGGATTAATATTCTTAAATGCCGCAAGAGGCACAATAAGAATCAAAACTGCCATAATTCCTGCAACAATGCGGTAAATTTTATCCTTATCGAAAAACGCAAGTCCTGCCGCCATAAGGGCAAAAACAATGCACATAACAGCAGTGTTCATTTTAAAACCGCAGGCAAAAACCGCACAAAATGCAAAAAGCACAGTATAAACAATTTTATATTTTTCCGTAAAAACCGCGCCCGTAAACAAAGCCAGTGTAAGAATCAAAAAAACATTGAATCCGGCTTCCGGGTAAAGCGTGTTGAAATACGCCAGATACGCCGCATCAAAAAATATAAAAAGGAACAGCACAGCCCCGATTATTTTTTGCACAGGATCTTCAAATTTCGTATTTTTTATAATAAGGAAAAAAGAAACAAGCATTAAAATTATATAAAATACCGCAGAACACCTTGCATCAAAAACTGCGCCCGGCAAAGCGGTAAACATTGCGAAAAGCATGGATAAGCTTCCGCCAATGCCTCCGCCCGGTGCGGATTTATTAAACTTATAGTTAAAATGTCCGCCGCTGTCGGTTTTGGATAATCCGAGGGCACTCTCCACCGAAGCAAGAGAACCGTTGTCGGCTATACCGGTCTTTAATGCAATGCAGTATATAATACACAGGATGAATGACACAGCAAGAACTGCCGTAATAAGCAGTTTTTGTTTTTTACACATATAACGACCAAATCCTTTCGATTTTATATTATATATCAATATGCAGATTTTTTCAATATTATTTTTTATATTTTTTAAATTTCTGCCAATTCTCTTACAATTTCCCCTGCTATTGCAAGTCCTGCAACAGACGGAACAAAGGAAATACTGGCAGGTGTACTTCTTCTGCCGGCATCATTTTCGTCGTCAAAAAGCGGTTTCTGAGGGATTTCCTTTGAATAGAGAACCTTTAATTTTTTTATCCCCCGTTTTTTAAGCTCATAGCGCATAACCTTTGCAAGAGGACAAACAGAAGTTTTATAAATATCTGTTATTTCAAATTTAAGAGGATCAAGCTTGTTGCCCGTTCCCATAGAAGAAATAATTTTAACGTTGCATTGATTTGCCTTTTCAATAAGAAGCAATTTGGAAGTTACGGTGTCGATAGCATCAACAATATAATCAAATTCCGAAAAATCGTATTTGTCAGCGTTTTCTTTTCCGAAAAACACCTGATTAGCCTTAACATTAACTTTGGAATTTATTTCCCTCATACGGTCAGCCATAACCTCAACCTTGGGCATTCCAACGGTTTTTTCGGTGGCAATTATCTGACGGTTTATGTTGGATACGGAAACCGTGTCGCTGTCAAACAGCGAAAAATTTTCAATTCCGCATCTTACAAGAGCTTCACAAACGTAAGAACCCACTCCGCCGATTCCGAAAACTGCAATATTCTTATTTTTAAGGTTACCGAATTTTTCTTCACCTATTAACATTCTTGTGCGTAAAAATTTCTCCGTCACTAATCAAAACTCCTTTTATTTTTCCTTCTAAATTCTCCTCCGACTTAAGATATACGGGAAGATAATTCATAGTGTGTCCAAGATACACATTTTTTGAAACCTCTTTTTCAAAAAGCACATCAAAGGTTTCCCCAATAAATTTATTCTGAAATTCCTTTTCTTTTTTTGCAGAAATTGCTATAATTTCACGGCTTCTCTCCTCTTTTTTCTGCGGAGGAACCTGATTGGGCATATCTGCCGCCTTTGTTCCCTTTCTGACAGAATATTTAAAGGTGTGAATCTGATAAAAAGGAACGGATTTAACAAATTCAACAGTTTTTGCAAATTCCTCTTCGGTTTCACCGGGAAAACCGGTAATAAGGTCGGTTGTAATAGCAGTATCGGGAAAAGCGCAAACCAGCTTATCCACCGTTTCCTTATAAAATTCAGCAGTATATTTTCTGTTCATCCGCTTTAAGGTTTCGGTGCATCCGCTTTGCAGAGAAATGTGAAAATGATGACATAATTTGGGAAGCTTTTTTATTTCCTCAATAAATTCATCGGTAAAAGCGTTAGGCTCAATGGAGCTTAAACGAATTCTTTTAATTCCGTCTATCTGATGAATTTTTTTAATAAGGTCAATTAAGGATACATCCTTTAAATCCCTGCCGTAAAGGCAAATGTGGATTCCCGAAAGCACAATTTCAAAAAATCCCCTGTCCGCAAGCCTTTTTGCCTCTTCATAAACGCTCTCCAAAGGTCTGCTTCTTACAGGCCCTCTCGCATAAGGAATAATACAGTAGGAGCAGAAATTATTGCATCCGTCCTGCGCCTTTATAATTGCCCTTGTTTTACTTTCAAAGCAGGTGATTTCCATATCCTCGTAATTTTTTTCGTGGCGTATATCGGAAACAATATTTATTATTTTTTTATTGTTATAAGCTTCGTTTATAAGCTCGTAAGCCTTAAGCTTGTCCTTGGTGCCGATTATTACGTTAACACCCTCGATTTTCTCAATTTCCTCCGGAGCAGTCTGCGCATAGCATCCGCAAACCGCAACCACCGCATTTTCATTAAGAGAAATGGCACGCCTTATCATCTGACGTGATTTTCTGTCCGACAGCGATGTAACCGAGCAGGTGTTGATAAGGTAAGCATCGCAAATTTCGCTAAAATCACCGATTTCCCAGCCGTTATTTACAAATATCTGCGAAATAGCCTCCGTTTCGTATTGATTAACCTTGCAGCCCAAGGTGTGAAAAGCAATTTTCATAAAAATTTCTCCCTGATTTTTCCTTATTCCTATTGACTTAATTAAAAATTTATTGTATTATGTAAATATAAACCAACAGGAGGTGAATTAATATGACAATGAACATTCTACTTAACTCTATCAACGATGTTAAAACATTCGTTAATGTTGTAAGCAGATATGACTTTGATGTTGATTTAATCAGCGAAAGATACGTTGTTGACGCTAAGTCTATCATGGGCATCTTTTCTCTTGATTTATCTAAGCCTATCAAGGTTGATATTCACGCTGAAGACTGTCAGTCTTTTGTTGATGAAATCAAAATATTTGAAGTTTAATTATACGGCGGTCTTGTGACCGCCCGGATTGTTAAACTTCTTTTTTCTTTTTCATTGTGCAACCTTAAAAAGGTTGTTTTTTTATTACATAATTTTATTTTTATAAACCTCATACATGGCAATACTTCCTGCAACGGCGGCATTTAAGGATTCAATCTCACCGCTCATGGGAATAATAACGCTTCTGTAACCGGCATCAATAATTTGCCTGTCAATTCCGTTAGCCTCGTTTCCAACTACAAGCAGACAGTTTTTTTCAAATTTTTCTTCAAAGATATTTTTGGAATTTTCACAAAGTGCAAGAAGATAAATATCCGTTTTTTCCTTCACTAAAGAAAGCAAAGCTCCTGCATCCTCGCAAAAATAAATATTTTTGTTAAAAACACCGCTCATTGTGGAACGTATTGTTTTGGGATTGAAAATATCGGTGCTTTTTTTATCAATAACAATATTTTTAAAATCTGCCGCTTCTGCAGTTCTTATGAGAGTTCCCATATTTCCGGGATCGGAAATTCCGTTTAGCAAAAGTGTGTTAAGGGAAAAATCGCAGTACGCAGCATCCTGCCTTTCAAGACGGAAAATCCCCATAATTCCCTGCGGATTCACCGTATCCGAAATGTACGAAAAAAGCTTATCGGGAACAACATAAATATCCCCGTTAAAATCAACCGTGTTTTTTTCGGCATAGGAAGCGGAAAGCACAATAAATTCTGCCTCTGCCTTTTTTATACCGTCTTTTACAATTCTTTCGCCCTCGGCAAAAAACAAACCTTCTTTTTCGCGGTATTTTTTAGTTTTCAATGAATTTATCAGCTTAATTTTCGGATTTTTATCACTTTCAATATATTTCATAAATTAACCTCTGCGTGAATTTAAATTTTCTTCCACACATTATTATATAATAAATATAAGAAATATTCAACTAAAATTATTGACTATGGGCAAAATATTTTATATAATAGAATTTGGAGGTGTTTTATACAATGTATAACATAGGAATAGACCTGGGCGGAACAAATATTGCCACAGGTATAATAGATGAAAATTGCAAAATGGTTGCAAAAATCAGCGTACCCACTTTATCGGAAAGAGACTTTTCCGAAATAGTTAAGGATATGGCTGAAAGTATCAACAAACTTCTTAAAGACAACAACATCAGTATCGACGAGGTTAACTCCATCGGTATGGGAATTCCCGGAACGCTTAATTCGGAGGAAGGATTAATAGTATATTCCAACAATATTCCGATTAATAATATCCCCGTTGTTAAAATGATTAAAGAATATTTTGACAAACCCGTATATATCAGCAACGATGCCAACTGTGCCGCACTTGGCGAAGTTTACGCAGGTGCTGCAAAAGGCAGAAAAAATGTTATAATGATAACACTCGGAACAGGTGTTGGCGGCGGTATTATAATCGACGGCAAGCTTTATGAGGGAACCGCATCTGCCGGTGCAGAGCTTGGCCACACAATTCTTGTGCTGAACGGTGAGCAGTGCACCTGCGGAAGAAAAGGATGTGTAGAAGCATACGCTTCCGCTACCGGTCTTATAAGAGAAACCAAAAAAGCTATCGAAGCAAATCCCGATAAAACTTCCATGACAAAAAATCTTTCCGAAGTTAACGGAAGAACCGCATTTGATGCCGCAAAAGCAGGCGACGAGGTTGCAATAAAGGTTATTGATAACTACATTATGGCTCTTGGTGAGCTTTTAGTGGATATGACAAATATTTTCCGTCCCGAAATAATTCTTTTAAGCGGTGGTATTTCCCACGAGGGAGACAACCTTTATGTTCCGCTTAAGGAATATGTTCAGAAAAATTCTTACGGAAATCAGTATAATAAAATTCCTCTTATCGAAAGAGCAACACTGGGTAACGATGCAGGAATTTTTGGTGCCGCTATGCTTTATAACGGTGCCGAAAAAAAAAATGAAAAATATCCTGTAAAAACTGCTCCGGTTTTCAAGGATTACCTGTGGGGCGGAAATAATCTTACCAAAAAGTGGAACAAAAATTCCCCCTACGAAATCACCGCAGAAAGCTGGGAGCTTTCCGCACATAAAAACGGTCAGTCCACAGCGGTAAACGGAATATACAAAGGAAAAACCCTTTCCGAAATAATTGAAATTTTAGGAACGGATGCAATCGGCACAGCGTATAAAGGCAAGGATTTTCCGCTTTTAATAAAGCTGATTGACGCAAAGAACAAATTATCCATTCAGGTTCATCCCGACGATGCTTATGCCAAAGAAAACGAAAATCAGTTCGGCAAAACCGAAATGTGGTATATAGTAGAAGCAGAAGAAGGCGCAGGAATACTGCTTGGCTTTAACAAGGATATAACAAAAGAAGAATTTGAGCAGAGAATTAAAGAAAACACTTTGCTTGAGGTCTTAAACTTTGTGCCCTGCAAAGCAGGCGATTCTGTTTTCATTCCGCCAAAAACGATCCACGCCATAGGCGAAGGTCTGCTGATTGCGGAAATTCAGCAGAATTCCGATGTAACCTATCGTGTTTATGACTACGACAGAGTTGGTGCAGACGGCAAAAAAAGAGAGCTTCACGTTGAAAAATCAATCGAAGTTTCAAATCTTAAAAAGCTTGTTCCCAACACCAAACCATCAGGCGAAACACAGCAGTTTGACGGATTTACAAAAACACTTCTTGAAACCTGCGAATATTTCACGGTTTACAGATACGAAAGCGAAAAAGAAGTTGCAATCACCGCAAATGAAGAAAGCTTTGTTTCCGTTCTTTTCTTAAGCGGAGAGGGATACATTGAATGTAACGGTGAAAAAACAGATTTTCAAAAAGGCGATTCTTTCTTCATTCCTGCAGGAACAGGTAAATTTACCGTTAACGGTTGCTGCAGCTTTGTTGAAAGCAGAATTTAACAGGTAAAAATATGGATTACAAAGAATTTTACACTTATCTTTACAGAAAGCTTAATAAAAGAACGCCGCAGTTGTTTGACTGCGGCTCCCTTTGCGAAAATATATGCTGTAAGGACGACGAGGACGATAAAATGGGGATGTATCTCTTCCCCCACGAGGAAGTAATGCTTAATAACTGTGATACATTTTCCTTTGACGAAAGCGATTTTGAATATGGCGGAAAAAAATGCAAAATTGTGTACTGCAAGCCCTTTTGCAAAAGGAACCTGCGTCCCCTTTCCTGCCGTATTTTCCCGCTTTTTCCTTACATAACCGTCTCGGGCGATTTAAAGGTTATAGTAGATCCGAGAGCACGTGGAATATGCCCTCTTTACAAGCTTGATATTTCCGAATTTTCAACCAAATTCAGACGAGGCGTAAAGCATGTGGGAATTGAGCTTATGAAAAATCGGGAAACCCGCGAATTTTTATTCGAGCTTTCCCGACTTATAGATGATGAGGTTGAAAGTATATTAAAATTTATTTAATGAAAACCGATTCACTTTCGGCATGATAATCAACCGAATAATAAAGCATTTCACACAAATCACGAAGCGGAGCCATAAAGGTTCCGTTTTTTTCGTACGCTTTTTCTCTCATTTCTTCTTTGTGAAAGGCACGTTTTTTCATATCGAAAACGGTAACAAATTCGCTGTCTTTTTTTAACATAAACAGCTTGTTTTCGGCAAATACTGTAACTTTGCCGTCGTTATAATAAATTTCATTGCCGAAAATATCAGCAGTTTTTCTTAAAGGAACCATAGTGGTGCCGTTTATTTCTTCCGGCTTAGTTTCACCAAAATCCACCGGCTTGTTGTTTATATAAATCTGAGCCTTCTTATCTGATAATTCAATTTCCTCCGTATCAAAGGAAATTTCAAAAGGCAGAGAGCTTAATCCGCCGCCTACAATATAATAGGAATACTCATTTTCATCGTCGTAGCAGGGCATATTGGAATCAAATTCCCAGTAAACCCCCTCTTCGCCTCTTGACATTTCACCATCCTGATATTTTCTGAAAGGATATAAAATATCATCGGATTCGGGATCTATTCCGTAACACTTTGCCATGCTTACGCTGGCGTTTTTAATACTGTCCACAACACCGTTTTTGGTACGCCATACCGTCATATTAAGAACGGGAGCATAAATTAATTTTTTGGTGTACTGGCTCACCGCACCCGAGGTTCGTGCCGAATATTTTATTTTTCCCGAAAGACGTTTTCCGTCTTCCAAGCCCTCACTTAACTCCAGCATATCAAGGTCAATTTTGTAAATTGTTCCGAAATTACAGTTGTAGGTGTTAAGCTGACGTGTATCATCGCCGGAAAGTGCAGGCGGCTTTTTATCGGATTTAAGCTTTATTTTTCTGAAAATTCCCTTGTCATCTGCGGTGTAATAGCCATCCTTGAATTTTCTTGAAAGAAGAACATTTTCACCGATATTAAGAGTATTTTCTCCTGCAAGAACAGTTTCAAAGGGAATACTTCTTTTTTCGCCCGTTAAATTAAGAACTGCACCGTTTCCGCTTCCGCGCATAGCAGTATCGTCTGCCTTTGCTTCGGAATCTTCATAGGAAAAATTCTCAGGAATGTATTCCTTGAATTTTTCATCCTCAAAAATATAGGTTGTGCAGATTAAATTTTCACCCGTATATTCTCCTCCGTTTACCGAAAGATTGATTATCCCCGTTGTTTCACCGCTTATAAGACTGTCAATTCTGTAAAGATTAAGCCACTTGCTTTCACCGGGATTAATGGTAACAGTTTCTTTATCGCTGTTCACCTTTTCGGCATACTCACGGAACATTCGCATATAAACCTCAGAAAACGCTTCGTCAATGCTTTCCACACTGTAGCTTCCAAAGGAATTAAAGCTGATTTCAAGAGGTTCGGCTTCTTCGTTGGTAAGAAGAATACCAAAATAAGGATTTTTCTCTGTGTTATCAAGATGTGACCAGTAAATATTCGCATTACCGTTTATGGGTGCTCTGCAAAGATGCTGTTTTACCTCATCGGTATATAAATGCTCCTCTTTAAGAGCCTCCGGGCCCGATGAAATAAAGAAATTACAGTTTCCGCTTACCTTTCCGAGCGAATCAAGGGGTTCAAATTCCACCACATCAAGAAGCTTTATGCTTAGTGCAAACTTCCAGGTAAATTCGGGATATTCGGTGTAAGCCGCAATGTGCTCCAGCCCAACATTAACGGTAAATCTTCCGTTTTGTTCCTCTGTTGTTCTGAAAAATCTTATTCTGCTGGGGAAAGAATATCCGCCTGTCCATACCTTGCAGTCATTTTTTGTTTTGGTTTCCTTAAGACCTATATAAATGGTTGTGTAGGTATAATGATGGCTGTTTTCGGGAATCACATTTCCGTCCTCATCAAGAATGTTAAGAAGCGAAAGCACAACAATCTTGTTGGCAGGAATATCAAAGGGCAAATCATACTGCTTCTGCTTGATGTTCTCCCCTTTTACGGAAATTTCATCATAAATTGTGTAAGTATCGTGCTGAAAGCTGCTTTTTACAATATTAACCTTATCTTCGGCTACTTTTTCCGTTTTATTTTTGGGTGCGGAGAAAGCATTTAACGAAAAAGCAAGGCTTAAAATCAATATAAAAGAAATTATTTTTTTCATATAAATCTCCTTTAGCCTGACGGTAATAAAGCTTTGAAAATCGAAATTTTCAAAGCTTTTCTACACTAAACGTTTTTATTTTCCTCTTCGTTGGAAGCGTCTTGGGGAGCTTCTTCCTGAGCTTCGGGTTTTGCGGTTATAACCTCTTCTATTTTTTCGGTTGTATCCTCTTCAAATTCAAGAGCTTCTTTTTCATATGGGAAAATAGCCATAAATTCGTCCGCTTCAAGCTTTTCTTTTTCCATCAGAGCCTTTGCAACCTGATGCAATTTTTCCATATTATCCGAAAGAATCTGCTGGCAGGCATTGTAAGCATTTTCTATAATAGCCGAAATTTCTTCGTCTATCAGTCCTGCAACCTTTTCGGAGTAATCTCTTGTATGACCAAAATCTTTTCCGAGGAACACTTCGTCGCCACCGCCGGTACCAAACACCATAGGGCCAAGCTTTTCGCTCATACCGTATTTGGTTACCATACTTTTGGCAATTTTGGTAGCTCTTTCAATATCATTGGAAGCACCTGTGCTTATATCGTTAAGAACAAGCTTTTCTGCCACACGACCACCTAAAAGAACATTGATTTCCTCTAACATTTCTGTTTTGGAGGAATAGAATTTATCGTTCTGCGGCAAGGATAAGGTATATCCTCCGGCTCTTCCTCTCGGGATTATGGAAATCTGATGAACTCTGTCCTGAGTGGGCATAAGTGCTGTTACAATAGCATGCCCTGCTTCGTGATATGCGGTAAGCTCCTTATCCTTTTTGCTTATCTTTCTGGATTTCTTTTCCGCACCTGCTATAACCTTCATCATAGCTTCTGCAAGGTCTTTATTATTTATAACCTTTCTGTTGTCTCTTGCGGCAAGAAGCGCACCCTCGTTAAGAAGATTTTCAAGGTCTGCACCGGTAAAGCCCTGAGTAATTTTGGCAATTGCGCCCATATCAATATCTTCGGCAAATTTTTTATTTTTTGCGTGAACCTTTAATATAGCCTCTCTGCCCTTTACATCGGGGTAGTTTACAACAACCTGTCTGTCAAAACGTCCCGGTCTTAAAAGTGCGGGGTCTAAAATGTCAGGACGGTTGGTTGCGGCAATAACAATAATATTGGTATTTGAGGTGAAACCGTCCATTTCAACAAGCAGCTGATTAAGAGTCTGTTCTCTTTCATCGTGACCGCCGCCAAGACCGGCACCTCTGTGACGTCCCACAGCATCAATTTCATCAATGAAAATAATACAGGGCGAACTTTTTTTCGCCTGCTCAAACAAATCTCTTACACGGGAAGCACCAACACCAACATACATTTCAACAAAATCAGAACCGCTTATGCTGAAAAATGTAACGCCGGCTTCTCCTGCAACCGCTTTTGCAAGAAGGGTTTTACCTGTTCCGGGAGGTCCTACAAGCAGAACACCCTTTGGAACTCTTGCACCAATTTCAACGTATTTCTGAGGCTCTTTTAAGAAATCAACAATTTCAGCCAAGTCCTCTTTTTCTTCATCAACACCGGCAACATCGGCAAAGGTAACCTTATTTGCATCGTTTATATTAACCTTTGCACGGCTTTTTCCAAAGCTCATTGCCTTTCCGCCGCCGCCCTGTGTCTGACGGATAAAATAAGTCCAGAACAAAGCTATAACAACCGCAATAGCAATAGGCGGAAGCAAAGTAACCCACCACGGAAGCGTAGGCGGTTTCTGAGTATCAACGGTAATTTTATCGCTTAAAATCTGTTCCAGCAGAGTTTCCCCAACATCCTCCTTAAGCGTTTCATACCCGGGAATACTCACCTCGGCCTTTTTATCATTCTGATAAACAACATAGGCAGTATTATCCAGTATTTCAATGGTTTTTACTTCGCCGGCATAAATTTCTTTAACAAGGTCGGAATAAATCTTAACGTCTATCTTGGAGCCGCTTGAAACCAACCATACCAACGATACAAAGAGTACGCCCATAAGCAGGTAAAAACCAATTTCTTTGATATGTTTTTTCAACTTAATGTCCTCCTTTTGAGAGTTTAAATTTTAATCTATTATATTATAATAACATATTCTTCCTGAAAAGTAAATATTTTTTATCATTGTTAATTTATTATTCATACACTTCTCTTTTAAGAACACCTATGTAAGGTAGATTACGGTAGAGGTTGGCATAATCAAGACCATAGCCAACAACAAATTCATCGGGAATATCAAAACCGGAATAATCCACCTTAACCTCAGCTTTTCTTCTGTCCGGCTTATTTAAAAGAGTGCAAATTTTAAGAGATTTGGGGTTTCTTGCAAGCAGAGATTTTTTAAGATTTGAAAGGGTAACACCCGAATCAATAATATCTTCAATAATAAGCACATTATGACCTCCGATATCAATATCAAGGTCTTTTAAAATTTTAATATTTCCGCTGGTCTGAGAGCCGTTTCCGTAACTTGAAACAACCATAAATTCAAGCTCAGTGTGAATATTTATTTCTCTTATAAGGTCAGCAAGGAAAATAACCGAACCCTTTAAAATACCAATTGCTATAATAGGTTCTTCGCCCTTGTAATCCTCGCTTATCTGTTTTCCAAGCTCTCTTACTCTTTCTTTTAGCTGTTCTTCGGAAAAAAGAACATAATCTACTCCGTTACTGTTCATTTTCGTTCTCCTTATATTTTATACTAAGCGGATTTTCAAATTCCGGCTGCTGATTTTTATACATTCCGGGAAGCCAAACCGGCTGTCCGTTAAAGGTAACAATCGGGTACACCAACCTTTCAGCGCGCGGAATTTTTTTATCTATAAATATATCCTTTATTTTTTTAGTCCCGACTTTTTTAATATGAATTCTGTCTCCGGGAACAAAGCTTCTTATCTGATAGTTATCAATTTCATCAGCCTCAATAGTGAAAACATTTTTACCGTTTTCAAGCCCTTTTTCAACAACAAAACTTCTGTTTGCTTCCTTAATATTTATTTCACCTGTTTTAAGAGGATAGCAATAGGAAGCCTGCTCCTTTGTTTTTCTTATAATAAGATTTCCGTAAGATATTTCTGCAACGGTATCTCCGGGTAAATCAATAGTTTTTCCGGTTTTGCCTTTTTTAATAAGCTCAAAAATACTGCTTATGTGAACATAACAAAGATTTTCTTTGCTTATAATACCGAAGCATTTATTAATTATTCTTGACGAAACAGCGTAATCCAATTCCAAAATCGAAGAAATATTAATTGTAATATTCCCATTTTCAAATTTTACAATTCTTTCAAACTCCGCTTCTGTGTTTTTCTTAATATATTCCATATCCCGGGAAAAAAGCTGTGACGTGCGGAAAATATCATTTATAATTTCCGGATTGTAATTTTCCTTAAGATAAGGAATAAGATTAAGGCGGATGTGATTTCTTAAATAATCGTCCGTAAAATTGGTTTCATCGGTTACATAAGGCTGATTTTTCTCTTTAAGATAATCGAGAATTTCCGATTTTGTCATTTTAAGAATGGGGCGGATAACCCCGTCTTCCCTGACATATTTTATGCCGTAAAGCCCGTCAAGCGAAGAACCCCGAAGCAACCTTATAAAAAATGTTTCCGCAACATCATCCTTGGTGTGCGCAGTGGCAATTTTATCAATACCAAGCTTTTTCTTAAATACAAAAAACGCCTCATATCTTACATTTCTGCCTGCTTCTTCCTCACTCAAGCCCTTTTCTTTTGCAATTTTTTTAATATCGGCTTTTACGGCGAAAAATTCAATTCCGAGCTTTTCGCAAAGCTCTTTTGCAAATATTTCATCACGGTCTGCTGTATCTCTTAAGGAATGATTAATATGCACCGCAGCAATACGGCTTATTTTAAGCTCCTCCTTAAGGTCGCAAAGCGCCGTTACAAGCGATACCGAATCCGCACCGCCCGATAATCCGCAAAGAACACTCTCCCCCTCGGACAGCATATTGTATTCTTTAACAGTTTCAATAAATTTCTGATTAAAACTCATCATTATGAATTTGCTCCGTTGTATAGAAGGTTGTAAATTCGCCCAACCATGTTAAGCGTACCTTTCCTGTTTCACCAGCTCTGTTTTTTGCAATAATGCACTGAGCAATGTTTTTCTCCTCGGTATTTTCGTTGTAAACCTCATCACGGTACAGAAACATTACTATATCGGCATCCTGCTCGATAGCCCCCGATTCTCTCAAATCGGAAAGCATAGGGATGTGGTCATCCTTTCTCTGGTCAACCGCACGGGATAACTGAGAAAGTGCAATAACAGGAATTTCAAGCTCTTTTGCAAGAAGCTTCAACGAACGGCTGATATCAGCAATTTCGTTCTGACGGGATTCCTTGTTGTTACCCGACATAAGCTGAAGATAGTCGATTACAACAAGCCCCAGACCTTTTTCCAGCTTTAATCTTTTGCATTTTGCTCTTAATTCCGTTGTGGAAATAGCCGCAGTATCATCAATGTAAAAAGGTGAATTTGCAACCGGATCGATAGCTTCAATATATTTAAAAATTTCATCCTTTGTAAGCTCGCCCGCTTTCAGCTTTTTATTGTTGATTCTGGATTCTGAGCAGATAATTCTGTTAGCAAGCTCCTCCTTGGACATTTCAAGGGTGAACATTGCAACGGGAATATTCTGCCTTATAGCCACATTCTGAGCAATATTTGCCGCAAAACTGGATTTACCCATAGCAGGTCTTGCCGCAATAAGCACAAGATTTCCGGGCTTTAAGCCCTGAAGCTTTGCATCAATATCAATATAACCGGTGGAAAGACCGGAAAAACCGGCACCGCTTCTGATTAACTCCGCAAGACTGTTATAGTTTTCATATACAATACTTTTAATATGGGTTACACTTTTGTTATCTCTGCTCTGAGCAACGTCAAAAACCTTGCTTATGGCAAATTCCATAACATTGGAAACCTCGCTGCTCTGATAACATTCCTTATGTATCTCCTCACATACGGTAAGCAGTTTTCTGAGCATCGCCTTTTCTTTAACAATTTCCGCATAGGAACGCACATTCAAAGAAAGAGGCACACCGGCAATAATTTCCTGAATATAACCGTTTCCGCCGGCAACCTCGTATAAACCTTCCCTTGTAAGCAAATCGGAAACAGTAACAACGTCAATGGGCGTGTTATGCTCAAAAAGCTCTATCATAGCGGCAAAAATATGCTTGTTTTTTTCATTGTAAAAGCTGTCGGAATTGATAACATCCAGTATTTCGGTTATGCAATCCGGATCAATGAAAACAGAACCTATAATCGCCTGCTCCGCATCGTTGGAATAAGGTAATTCTCTTATATCATTCATTGTAAATTCACCGAAAAATATTATTCTTCTACCTTAACGGTAATTTTAGCGGTTACATCCTTGTGAATTTTAATTTCAACGGGATATGAACCTAAATTTTTAATAGCATCGCAGTTGATTTTTCTTTTATCAATTTTAACGCCTAAATTTTTTTCAATTGCATCAGCAATATCGCTTGTGGTAATGGAGCCGAAAAGTCTGCCGCCATCCCCTGCTTTGCCTTTTATTGCAACAACCTTATCCTGAATTTTTTCCTTCTGTTCCTTTGCTTCGTTCAAAGCAACCTCCATCTGATGGTTGATGGATTCCTGCTTGTTTTTAAGAACATTCATATTATCGTTGTTGGCAACTACAGCAAGATTCTTTTTAAGAAGAAAATTATTTGCGTATCCGTCGGACACGTTTTTAATCTCGCCTTTTTTTCCTGTTCCTTTAACATCCTGAAGTAAAATTACTTTCATTTATATCATTCCTTTCCGTTGTTTTCACTTTTTTTATTGCTTTCAAAATATTCGTCAATCACGCTTAATAGTTCTCGGTTAACAGCCTCGGTATCAACAGATTTTATCCTGGTAGCCGCCGCAAGCTGATGACCGCCGCCGCCCATTTTTTCCATAATAACCTGAACATTAATATCGCCTATGGAACGTGCGCTTATGGAACAGCCGACACCGTCAAAAAACATTACAAAAGCCGTTGTTATACCCTTTATGTTAAGAAGCTCATCTGCCGCCTGTGCCACAACAACACTGTCCTTAAGCTTACTGTTTTCGTAAATGCTTATGGCAATATTGTTTCTGTAAACCGAAGCCTTGTTTATGATTTCGTTTCTTATTATATAAGTATCAAGATCGCATTTTACAAGGTCTTTAGCCGCAATGGTGTTAAGCCCTGCTCTTCTTAAGTAGGAAGCCGCCTCAAAGGTTCTTACACCCGTTTTAAAGGTGAAATTCTTGGTATCAATAAGCATTCCCGCATAAAGAGCCTCGCATTCAATCGGTGTCATTTCAACTTTTTTGTTGAAATACTGCAGAATTTCAATAACAAGCTCACTTGTGGAAGAAGCGTAAGGCTCATGATAAAGAAGCTTGGTATCGCTAATAAAATCGGTACTCTTTCGGTGATGGTCAATAAGAACAACCGTATCGGTGTAATTAAGCATATCGGGATAAGCTAAAAGTCCCTTTACGTGAGTATCAAGCACAACAAGCATTCCGTTATTGTGAAGCATGGAATCCGCGTGATATTTGTTTATGAAAATATCATCGTATTTTTCTCTTATTCTTTCTGCAATGTCGCTTATAGAGGGGTTGATTTCCTCAATAAGAATATAACATTTTTTTCCGCAGGTTGTACAGGCACGGTAAATACCCATTGCGCTTCCAAGCAAGTCCATATCAGCATTTTTGTGCCCAACAACAATTACATTTTCCTTTTCTTCAATAAGCTCCTGCAAAGCTCTTGCAACAACTCTTGCACGAACCTTGGTTCTCTTTTCAATTTCCTTGGAAAAACCGCCGTAGAAGGTGAAATCGTTTTCATCCTTAACAACAATCTGGTCACCGCCTCTTCCGAGAGCCATATCAATAGCCGCCTGAGAGAAGGATTCGTTTTCGGAAAGATTTTCACCGCCAAAACCGATACCGATACTGAAAGTAAGCGGAATATTGGATTTAACCTGAGATTCGGGCAGATTCCTTAATTTTATAAAGCCTTCCTTAAGGTAAGATTCCAGATTCTGTTTTTCAAACATTATAATGTATTTGTTGCGTTCAATTTTTATAATAACCGAGTTAACCTCCTGCGCCCAGCTGAAAATATGCTTATCCGTTTCAGCAACAAGAACAGAACGGTTCGCCTCGCTGATACCGTTTATACATTCGTCAAAATTATCAATCATAACAGTGCCGTAAACGGTATGAGTGTCATCAAGACGCTTGGCAAGAAGAGTTTTTTCAGTTATATCAACAAAATTAAGAAGCGAAATATATTTAAAGGAAGAATCGGTCATTTTTTCGGTTGAACCTATAACGTGATAAATTTTATCCTCGTAGGAAACAACAATGTCGATATCCTTGTGCTTGCTGTCGAATTTAATTTTCGGGAAACCTAAAATAACATTGTCGATATTTTCAAATTCCATTTCCTTGATTTTAAATTTATCGGCAAATTCATCGTTGTACCATATAATGTCGCCCGTTTCCTTAATAACGGCAAGAGGAAGCGGATTTTCGGCAACGAAGTTTTTGGTAATGGAATCAGAAGTCTGAAAAAGCTGTTCAAAATATTCGTTTAATTTCTTGTTTTTACCGATATAAATAAGCTGCTGAACCGCAATAAGCAAAATTACGGCTGCAAACTCCATTATACCAAGCATTCGGTTTTCTTGAAAGCTTAAAAAAGCAAACACAAATAAAACCGCATAAACAAGAAAATATCTGGGTTTTATCATATTCAGCAAATTTTTGTTGTTCATAAAAAAATCCTCACTTTTATAAAACAAACGCTAATTAACCATTTTATACAGAGTATATTATAACACACTTTTAATATCAAAGTCAATTAATTTAA
This sequence comes from Clostridia bacterium, assembly GCA_017414505.1. Lineage (GTDB taxonomy): Bacteria > Bacillota > Clostridia > UMGS1840 > HGM11507 > RGIG1932. Next base: position 13,256 of record JAFQLQ010000039.1, on the reverse strand, counting down.
ACAAATTATTGAATTATTTGAAATTTTGTGCTATAATGGTAGTTGGGAGATGATGGTTTTGAAAAAAATTATTATTTTAACGCTGGTTGTTTTCGGAATTATGTTTGTTGGCGCTTTCGCGGACGAAGGCGGCGATATATTCTACGGAACAGCCGAAATCGATATGTTTCCCGAAGTTTTGCCTTCCGCAGAAAGTAATAATGTTTCTCTGTTCGGCACAGATTTTTCGAAAATATCCTTAAACGAACATATCCACAATGCCCTTTTAAACCGCGAATCGGTTTTCGGAGTAATTGATTACAAAGTAACGCTGGAAGAGTTTATTCTTACTTATTCCTGTGTCAACTGGGATGATCCCTATTTATTTTATGTAGGTCAGAATTTCAGCTATGCTTATTACGAAGATTACGACGGTAACCCCAACAACAATATAGTTATAGCCTGCGAACCCAGATATATTTTAACCAAAACGCAGACTGTCGCTGCAAACAAAACGATAAACCTGGCGGTGGAAAGAACTCTTAATGGTATAACCGATGATATGACAGATGTAGAAAAAGCACTTATCGTTCACGATAACATCTGTATGGAATATCAGTACAGTCCCGACGGTGAAGAAACCTATGATATATATAATATGGTTCTTAACAAGCACGGAGTTTGTCAGGGATATATGTTCATGTATCAGGCGGCAATGGATAAGCTTGGAATAGAAAACTATTTTGTTTCCAGTCTTTATATGAATCACATATGGAATATGATTAATATCGACGGAGAATATTATCATATTGATGTTACGTGGGACGATCCCCGCCCTACACTTACAGGCTCTGCCCTGCATACAAACTTTCTTGTAAGCGATAAAAGCTTTACCAATCACACTAAATACACAGCCCCTTATGCAGCCGAAAGCGAAAGATTTGCTGAGTATTACTGGAAATCTTCCAATACACGCCTGCACCCTTACAAAGGCGAATTTTATATGCTTTGTTACCATTCGCAGGGTAAAAGCATTATATATAAATACGATGTTAACAACAATACTAAAAAATCTTGGAAAACCTTGAGAAACGATGAGGATTTTCTATGGAGAGCCCCTGAATCAAGATATTATACAAACTGTTACAGCGGATTTTCAGAATATAACGAAAATGTTGTTTTGTACAACACAAGAAACGCAGTAAAACTGCTTAATCTTGATACAGAAGAGGAAAAAACGCTGTTAACCTTCAAAGAAATAAACGGAGAATATTTTTACATATACGGTACAGCTCTTACCAACGGTGAATTAACTCTTATGGTACGAAACAGTCCGAAAATCGGTGCCGCAATTTACAAATATACTTTCCCCGTTGATAGCTTTGAAAAGGTAAAAGTATCTATGTCCATCGCAGTTGAAGATGCTTCAGCCCCAAAGCACACAATGGTAAATGCATCCTATTATGACGGTAAAATGCTTGCAGGTGCAGTATCAAATAAAATTACATTCACACAGTATGAAGACAATAAAACCGTCGAAAATCCCGAAATCAATGCAGTTACGCTTCCGCTTTCAGGTGCGAAGAAAATTAAAACATTTACCTGGAATTCATTAGCAGATGATGCTCCCCTGTATCCCGTTATTGAACTGGAAATACAATAAAAAACATCCCTGAGAAAATTTCTCAGGGATAATTTTTTACGCCTCTGTAATTTCCGAAGCTCTTTTTAAAGCTTCATCAATATTTGCACAGAAGTTTTCACTTCCTATTTTTTCATAAAGTCCCGATTTTTCAAAAACCTTCATAGGCTGTTCGTTAACGTGGGATAAAATAAGGGTTATTTTTTTCTTTTTACAGGTTTTAATAATACTCTCAAGAGTATGTATTCCGGTAGCGTCTATGGCAGGAACACTTCTCATTCTTAAAACAAGAGCACCTTTTTTCGCATCTCTTATAACTGCGTTAATTTTATCCGAAGCACCGAAAAACATCGGTCCGGTAATTTCATAAACCATAGTATTTTCAGGCACATGCTTTAATTTTATATGGTCGTTGTCGGTTTCTTCGTTTTCGTAAATCCAGCCCTGAACCTCTGTTACATCGGACATTCTCTTCATAAACAGAACAGTAGCAAGAACAAAACCTACGCATATAGCAACAACAAGGTCGAATATAATAGTTAAAGCAAAGGTTACAACAAGAACGAAAGTATCGCTTTTAGGACTTGTTTTAACAATGGAAACAAATTCTCTCCATTCGCTCATATTATATGCAACAACAAAAAGTATAGCCGCAATTGCAGGCATGGGAATAAGCGAAGCATAAGGCATAAGCAGAACAAGAACAATAAGCAGAACAATTGCGTGCACCATTCCGGCAACTGGAGTTCTGCCGCCGTTTTTAATGTTTGCAGCAGTTCTTGCAATAGCGCCGGTAGCAGGAATACCGCCAAACAAAGCCGAACAGATGTTACCTGCACCCTGAGCAACAAGCTCCATGTTGGAGTTATGACGGCTGCCTATCATACCATCGGCAACAACGCAGGATAAAAGCGATTCAACAGCCGCAAGCACGGCAATTGTGAAAGCATCGGGAAGCACATTTCTTATTGTTTCAACCGAAAAAGCCGGCATGGAAAATTTCGGAAGAGAAGAAGAAATTGTGTATAAATCCCCTATCGTATTTACATTAAGATTGCAAAGCTTAACCACAGCCGCACATACAATAACCGCAATTAAAGAACCGGGAATTTTCTTGGAAATTTTCGGCATTATTATAAGAATAACCAGAGCAAGCAAGCCTACAAGCACCGCCGTAAAATTGGTTGTTCCGATAGTTTTTATAACCTCGTGAGCCTTTTCCATAGTTTCAATGGGCGAACCGGTAAATGTAAGTCCCATAAAATCCTTAATCTGACCGATAGCAATAGTTATTGCAATACCGGAGGTAAAACCGGTGGTTATAGTATAAGGAATAAATTTAATAAGACTTCCCAGGCGGAAAACACCCATAAGAATAAGTATAATACCTGCCATTACAGTAGCAAGAACAAGCCCCTCAAAGCCGTTTGCCGCAACAATTCCGGCAACTATGGATGCAAAAGCCGCAGTAGGCCCTGCAATCTGAACACGGCTTCCGCCAAGAAAGGATATAACAAATCCGGCAACAATTGCTGTATATAAACCCTGTTCAGGCCCAACGCCCGAAGCAAGAGCAAGGGCAATTGAAAGCGGCAGAGCAATAATTGCAACGATTATTCCCGAAATGATATCCTTAATAAGCTGTTCTTTAGAATACTTTTTCAGGCAAGAAAACAGTTTAGGAGATAACTTTTCCATTTTTAACACCTTTTTTCAAATTTTTTAAACACAATTCTAAATTATACTCCCTGAAATTTATAAAATCAAGTTTTTTTATCAAATAGTTTTAATTTCTTGCATAATCAACAAAGAAATCTTTAAAAACGGCCTTTTTTTAAGTATTTCTATTGACTTTTTCACTTTAATATATTATTATAATATTATATAATTTAAACAGTTCAGGAGGTTATTATGAACACAACAGAATTAATTGCTATGATTCTTTACCTTACCCTTGTTATCGGAGTAGGTATTTACTTCTTTGTAAAAGGTAATAAAGATGATGGCGAAAAAGGATACTTCCTTGGCGGAAGAAACATGGGCGGCTGGGTTGCTGCTTTGTCAGCAGGTGCATCCGATATGAGTGCATGGGTGCTTATGGGCTTGCCGGGTGCATTCTTCCTTTACGGTATGGGCCAGGTATGGATTTCGGTAGGTCTGTTTTTAGGAACAGTTGCCGCTTGGATTTTTGTTGCACCACGTATCAGAAGATATTCCATAAGAGCCAACGATTCCATCACTATCCCCCAGTTTTTAACAAACAGATTCAAATCAGATAATATGGCATTGCAGATTGTTTCTGCTATTGTATTTGTAATTGTTTACTGTATTTATTCTGCATCCAGTATTGATGCATGCGGTACTCTGTTCAACACAGTTACCGGAATGGATAAAGGTCTTGCAATGATAATTGCAACCTGCGTTATTGTTATTTATACTTTCCTTGGCGGCTTCAACGCAGTTTGCTGGACAGACTTTTTCCAGGGACTGTTAATGCTTGGCGCATTGATGCTTGCTCCCATAATTGCAGTATTTGCACTGGATCCCACAGGATTTGTTGCTCCGGAAAACTATTACAACGTTCTTGAAACCGGAACCGCAGACTGGAAAAGTATTTCCACAATTCTTTCCGGTCTTGGATGGGGACTTGGTTACTTCGGTATGCCTCACATAGTTGTAAGATACATATCAATAAAATCCGAACACGAGATGAAAAAATCCCGTATCATCGGTTCCTGCTGGACAGGAATTATCCTTGTTATGGCAACAATTGTTGGTATTGTAGGAAGAAAATACGCTTTAGACGGCGGTGCAGACGGAAGCCTTATTTTCATCAATATGGTAAGAACTGTATTCCCCGCATTTATCGGCGGTATTCTTCTTTCCGCAATTCTTGCAGCTTCTATGAGTACAGCCGATTCTCAGCTTCTTGCTTCATCTTCTGCTTTTGCATCCGATGTTTATAAACCTGTTTTCCGTAAAAATGCATCCAATAAGGAAATGCTCTGGGCAGGAAGAATAATTGTTATAATAATTTCTGTTGTTGCATTCTTAATTGCAAACAATCCTAACAGCGGTGGTATTATGGCTCTTGTTTCCAACGCATGGGCAGGCTTTGGTGCTTCTTTCAGCCCCGTGATCCTACTTGCTTTATTCTGGAAGCGTTTCACCTACTCCGGCGCTGTTGCAGGTATTTGTGTTGGTTTCCTTACCGATGTAATATGGTATAACTTCTTTAAAGCTTCTACAGGAATTTACGAAATTATCCCCGGTTTCATTTGCGGATTAATCGCAGCCGTTATAGTTTCGTTGCTAAGCAAAAAGCCTTCAAAAGAAGTTGAAGATTTATTTGAAGAAGCAAAAAATCCTATTGATTAATTATTGATAAAAAAACCGAGGAAAATTCCTCGGTTTTTTATTATAGCTTTGTTGTATCAATTACTTCAAATTCCTTGTTGTCTCTTTCCTCCATCATACACTTGGCAACTGCTCTTGCAGTATCTAAAGATGTAAAGCACGGAATTGAATGTTCAACAGCCATTCTTCTTATTCTGAAGCCGTCTGTCTGCGGTTCTCTTCCTTTTCTCGGAGTGTTTATAATAACATCAAATTCGTTTCTGGAAAGCATATCGTAAACATTGGGGCTTTCCTCATTCATTCTTCTTACCGAGCTTGCGGCAACAAAATTCTGGTTAAGAACATTTGCAGTTCTGCCTGTTGCATAAATATCGTAACCAAGCTCTGCATACATTTCCGCAATTTCAATAACCTCCTGCTTGTCGGTATCTCTTACGGATATGAAAGCTTTACCGCTGTCCTTAATTTTTATTCCTGCGGCAAGAATACCCTTGTAAAGCGCTTCTTCAAAGGTTTTTGCAACACCAAGAACCTCACCGGTGGATTTCATTTCGGGACCTAAGGTTGTATCAACTCCGTGAAGCTTTTCAAAGGAGAATACAGGAACCTTAACGCAAACATATTCGCTTTCCTTGTAAAGACCTGTGCCGTAACCCAAATCCTTTAAGGGAGTACCAAGAATTACCTTGGTTGCAAGGTCAACCATAGGAACAGTTGTAACCTTACTGATATAAGGAACAGTTCTGGAAGAACGCGGGTTAACCTCAATTACATAAACCTCATCCTGATATACAATAAACTGAATATTTACAAGACCTATTACATTCAAGCCTTTTGCAAGCTTTTCTGTGTAGTCAATAATTGTATCCTTTATTCTGCCGGAAATACTGCGTGCAGGATAAACGGAAATACTGTCTCCGGAATGAACACCGGCACGTTCCAGATGTTCCATAATACCGGGAATTAAAATATCCTTACCGTCGCAGATGGCGTCAACCTCAATTTCCTTACCAAGCATATATTTGTCAATAAGAATCGGATGTTCCTTAAGCTCAATCTGACCGCTTATTATATCCATAAATTCAATAACATCAGCATCAGAATAAGCAATTTCCATACCCTGACCGCCAAGAACGTATGAAGGACGAACAAGAACGGGATATTCAAGCTCGTTTGCAACCTTGATTGCCTCTTCGGTAGTGAAAACTGTTCTTCCCTTGGGACGTTTAATCTGAAGTCTTTCCAGAAGCTCGTCAAAACGTTCTCTGTCCTCTGCCGCATCAATATCATCGGGCTGAGTTCCAAGAATTTTAACGCCAAGCTCGGAAATATCCTTAGTTAGCTTAATAGCAGTCTGACCTCCAAACTGAACAATTGCACCGTCGGGCTTTTCGGTTTTGATAAGGTAAGACATATCCTCTCTTGTAAGAGGCTCAAAATAAAGCTTATCCGAAGTATCAAAGTCAGTTGAAACAGTTTCGGGGTTGTTGTTTGCAATAATCGTTTCGTAACCCTCTTCACGAAGCGCCCATACGCAATGAACTGAGCAGTAGTCAAATTCAATACCCTGACCTATTCTGATAGGACCGGAGCCAAGAACAAGAATTTTCTTTTTATCGGTTCTTACACTTTCGTTTTCCTCGTCAAAAGTGGAATAATAGTAAGGTGTCTGAGCCTTGAATTCTGCCGCACAGGTATCAACGATTTTATAAACCGCATCCTTGTGATATGTGAAGGACTGACCTGCAAGCTTTTCTATAACGCTGTCCAGGAAGCCCATTTTTTTGGCTTTTAAATAAACCTCTTCACAGAAGTTGTTTGCAATTTCAACCTCCATGTCGATTATATTCTTGAATTTCTTTAAGAAGAATATATCAATCATGGTTTTTTCTGCAATTTCTTCAATTGTGATTATGTTTCTTCTCAGTCCTTCAAAAATGGAGAACATTCTCTCATAATCCTGAGTGAAGATTTTATCTATAATTTCAGCATCGGATAAATCCTTCTGGCTCTTTAACCAAGCGTGTTCTGTTCCTATTTCAAGAGAACGCACGGCTTTTAATACAGCCGCTTCAAAGTTATTTGAAATGGACATAATTTCGCCGGTTGCCTTCATCTGTGTTCCAAGCTTTTTGCTTGCTTTAACAAATTTATCAAACGGGAAACGCGGGAATTTAATTACCACATAGTCAATTGTAGGCTCGAAGCAGGCATAGGTGCTTTTTGTAACCGCATTTACGATTTCGTCAAGACCGTAGCCGATTGCGATTTTAGATGTAACCTTTGCTATCGGATAACCGGTTGCTTTGGAAGCAAGAGCCGAAGAACGGCTTACACGGGGGTTAACCTCGATAACTGCATATTCAAAGCTGTTGGGGTTAAGAGCAAACTGACAGTTACATCCACCCTCAATTTTAAGTGCGGAAATTATTTTAAGTGCCGCATTACGAAGCATCTGATATTCTTTATTTGTAAGAGTAAGAGCAGGAGCAACAACCACACTGTCGCCGGTGTGAACACCAACGGGATCGATATTTTCCATACTGCAGATTGTAATTGCGTTGTCCTTGGAGTCTCTCATAACCTCAAATTCTATTTCTTTCCAGCCGGAAATACATTTTTCAATAAGAATCTGAGTAACACGACTTAATCTTAAACCGTTTCTTCCTATTTCAAAAAGCTCATCCTTATCGTATGCAATACCTCCGCCGGTACCGCCAAGTGTATATGCAGGACGAACAATTACGGGATAGCCTATTTCATCGGCAAAATCAAGCGCATCTTCAATAGTTTCAACAACCTTTGATGCAATACAGGGCTGACCAATGCTTTCCATTGTATCTTTAAACGCCTGTCTGTCCTCTGCTTTTTTAATGGAATCAACATTTGTTCCAAGTAATTTTACATTATGCTCTTCAAAGAAGCCTTCTTCCGCAAGCTCCATTGCAAGATTAAGACCTGTCTGACCGCCAAGTGCAGGAAGCACGCTGTCGGGTTTTTCTTTCAGGATAATTCTCTTAACCGTATCGGTTGTAAGAGGCTCTATATAAACGTGGTCGGCAATGTTGCTGTCTGTCATAATTGTAGCAGGGTTGGAGTTGATAAGAACAACCTCAAGTCCTTCTTCCTTAAGAGCACGGCAGGCCTGAGTGCCGGCATAGTCAAATTCGGCAGCCTGACCTATAACAATAGGGCCGGAACCGATTACAAGAACTTTTTTTACAAAACTGTACTTAGGCATATTATCTTACCTCCCCTTTTAATTCTGTCATAACCTTAACAAAACGGCTGTACAGATTATCCTCATACTCTGTATCGGGATAAAACTGAACTGTTGTTACGGGATAGTTTTTATATTCAATACCCTCAACGGTATTATCGTTTATATTAACGTGGGAAACAACACCCACATCTGAAGAAACCGAATCCGCCTTAACCGCATAGCCGTGGTTCTGAACGGTGATATATGTTCTGTCCTTTTTAATTTCCTTAACGGGCTGACTTGCACCTCTGTGACCGTACTGTAATTTTTCAGTATCAGCACCCATAGAAAGAGCCGCAAGCTGATGACCAAGACCAATACCGAATACAGGCTTGCCGGATGTAACAACCTTTTTAACCTCGGTTATAATCTCGTTGTAATCCTTTGGGTTTCCGGGGCCGTTTGAAAGCATTATTCCGTCAAATCCGCCGTTTAGAATTTCTTCTGCAGTTGTCTCTGCCGGATAAAGAGTAACATCACAGCCGCTTTTTACAAGATTTGAAACAACGGAATTTTTGCAGCCGAAATCCCATACTGCAACCTTGCAAACTGCATTTTCTGCACTCAAAACTTTCTTTTCCTTTAAAGTAACCTCGTAAGCAGGCTTTTCGATTTTATATGCTTTTATTTCTTCAAGCTTTTTTGAAATATCGGTGTCGGCAGGCAAAATTGCACCGTTCATTGTACCTTTATCTCTTAAAACTCTTGTAAGAGCTCTTGTATCAATACCTTCAATTACGCAAATATTGTTTTCACAAAGGTATTCATCAATTGATTTTTCACATCTGAAATTATTGGGGAAATCGCAGATTTCACGAACTACAAATCCTTGAACCTTAAAGGAATCCGATTCAACATCCTCAGAATTAGTACCGTAATTTCCAATCATTGGAAAAGTCATAGCAACAATCTGCCCTTTATTTGTGGGATCGGTAAGAGTTTCCTGATAACCAATCATAGACGTATTGAAAACCACTTCGCCAAAAACCTCACAGCTTGCACCGCGTGTGCTTCCGTCAAAAACGGTTCCGTCTTCAAGTAATAAAATAGCTTTCACTTTTTTTGCCTCCCTTGTTTTATCTTATAAAGCTTACTATTTCTTCTCTCATTCTTATAGCTTCTTCTCTTGCAGCTACTGCAAATTCCTCGTCTCTGTAATCACCTTTTTTGTATGCACACATAATTCCTCTGGAAGAATTTACAATTGCGCCAAGACCGTCATCATTAAAGGAATACTGAACATCCTTTGCGGAACCGCCCTGTGCACCGTAGCCGGGAACAAGAAAATATACTTTTTTCATAATCTGTCTTAAAGCCTTTGCTTCTTCGGGATAGGTAGCACCAACAACTGCGCCAACGGAGGTATAACCGTATTCGCCAACGCTGTCAGCGCCCCACTGATTTACAAGCTCAGCCATTCTTTCATAAACTTTTCTGCCGTCCTTAAGCTCCATATCCTGAAGCTCAATGCCGGATTTATTTGATGTTTTTACAAGTACGAAAATTGTTTTGCCGAATTTTTTGCAGTTGTCTGTGAAAGGAATAATACCGTCGCTTCCAAGATAGCCGTTAACAGTAAGACCGTCTGCTCCGAAAGCAGGAAGATTTTTTCCTTCGGTTATTTTTGTTTCGCCAAGATATGCGGTTGAATAAGCTTCGCTGGTTGCTCCGATATCGTTTCTTTTACCGTCTAAAAGAACATACATTCCTTTGGATTTAGCGTAAGCGATTGTTTCGCAAAGAGTTTTTTCGCCGTAAACCCCGTACATTTCGTAGTATGCACTCTGGGGCTTTACAGCAGGCATTACATCGTAAAGACTGTCAATTAAAGCCTTGTTGTAATCTAAAATTGCATTTGCAGCACCTTCTAAATTTGCACCGTATTCTGCAAAATTCTTTTCAATAATAAACCCGGGAACATAATCCAGCTTGGGATCAAGACCAACAACAGAGGGGTTTCCTTTTTCTTTGATTTTTTTGATTAATAAATCCATACTCATTTAACATCAACCTTTCACATTACAATTTTCAACTATATAATTTCCTTTTACAAATACATCGGTAACCCTCGCACCGAAAGTAAATTTGTTGTAAGGAGTATTTTTACTTTTAGAAACAGATTTTTCCGCTTCGTAAGTCCACTTGTTTTCCACATCGGCAAGAATTAAATCTGCCACTTTTCCTTCCGCAATTTCGCCGCCCTCAATTTTTATAAAATCTGAGGGATTACGGCTCATAAGCTCAACAATTTTGTTTAATGAAAATCCGTTTTTTGTAACCAAATAATCGTAAGCAAGTGCAAATGCGGTTTCAAAACCTATAATGCCGTTTAAAGCCTTGTCGAACTCGCAGTTCTTTTCATCCTCGTGGTGAGGTGCGTGGTCGGTGGCAATCATATCAATTGTTCCGTCTCTCAAGCCTTCAATTATCGCTTCAACATCCTCATTTGTTCTTAAGGGAGGATTCATCTTTGCATTTGTGTTAAATCCGTCGCACGCAGTTTCGTCAAGGGAGAAATAGTGCGGACAGGTATCACAGGTAACCTTAACACCGTCTTTTTTAGCCTGTCTTATAAGCTCAACAGAGCCTTTTGTGCTTATATGGGTTATATGAACCTTTTCGGATAAGCTTTTGGCAATAATAATATCTCTTGATACCATAACCTCTTCTGCCGCTTTTGAAATTCCTCTTAAACCAAGATATGTTGACATATATCCCTCGTTCATAGAGCCTCCGTCTACCAAGGACATATCCTCTTCGTGAGCAATTACCGGCAAATCAAACATTCCTGCGTATAAAAGAGCTTTTTTCATCATACTTCCGTCGGAAACGGGTTTTCCGTCGTCAGTTACGGCAACAATACCGCTTTTTTTCATTTCGCCGATTTCGGCAAGCTCCTTGCCTTCCAAGCCTTTGGTTATTGCACCTGCCTGATAAACGTTAACGCAGGCATTTTTTGCTTTATTGTTTATATAGTCAATAACAGCCTTGTTATCTGCAACCGGCTTTGTGTTGGGCATTGCAACTATCGAAGTAAATCCGCCTGCCGCCGCACTTTTTGCTCCCGAAATTATATCTTCCTTATATTCGTATCCGGGATCTCTTAAGTGGCAGTGAATATCGCAAAGTCCGGGAAGTGCAATTTTTTTGCTTCCGTCAACCACCGTTGCGTTTTCGTAAGAAAGATTTTCGCCGATTTTTTCGATTTTTCCGTCTTTTATATAAATGTCAGCTTTTACTGTCTTATCACTGTTGTAAATTACGGTATTTTTTATCAAATATTCCATTTATAAGCTCCTTTCTCCGTGATGCTTTGAAAGCAGATATAAAATTGCCATTCTAACGGCAACACCGTTTGTAACCTGTTCATCAATAACCGATTTATCGGGATGATAAAGTGAGGAGGAAATTTCAACGCCTCTGTTAACAGGGCCCGGATGCATTAAAATAGCATCCTCTTTTGCAAGCTTTAAGCGTTCCTCATTCACGCCGAATATATCGGAATACTCATCAATTGAAGGGAAAAGACCTTTTTTCTGTCTTTCAAGCTGAATACGAAGTCCCATAACAACATCAGCACCCTTAATTGCCTTTTCAACATCGGTGTAAGCCTTAACACCAAGCTTTTCAATTTCGGGCGGCATAAGTGTTGAAGGGCCTGCAACTGTAACCTCAGCACCCATTTTATTTAAAAGATATGCATTACTTCTTACAACTCTGCTGTGAAGAATATCACCAACAATGGCAACCTTTAAGTTTCCAAGCTCACCCTTTTTCTCACGCATTGTAAAAGCATCAAGAAGAGCCTGAGTGGGATGCTCGTTCATTCCGTCACCCGCATTTATAACGGATGCTTCTACATTTCTTGCAACCAGATGCGGAGCACCTGCGGAAGAATGACGGATACAAAGGATATCCGTACCCATTACATCAATGGTTCTTGCGGTATCTATAAGGGATTCGCCTTTAGCAACCGAAGATGTTCCCACCGCAACATTTGCCGCATTTGCACCAAGATATTTGGATGCAAGCTCAAAGGAAAGACGTGTTCTTGTACTGTTTTCGTAAAACAGAGTTATTACGGTTTTACCCTGAAGGTGGGGAGCTTTTTTGTTGTTTTTCTGTATAATTTCCTTCATTATAACCGCGTGGTCTAAAATTTCTGTAATTTCTTCGCTTGAAAGCTCTTTAATTCCAAGCAGGTCTTTGTTTTTCAGCATATCGTCACCTCTTATAAAAAACGGGAAACCAAAAAAAGGTTTCCCGAAATTATATATTAATTAATAATATTCTTTTTTCGGGAAGTAAAATATTTTAAACATTCTACCCGTTCTTAACCATAAGAACAACTTTTTCCTCTTCGTCAACCTCCGAAAGCTTAACTTTAACAATTTCCTTACTGGAGGTCGGGAGATTTTTGCCCACATAATCTGCATGAATAGGAAGCTCTCTGTGACCTCTGTCAATCAGCACAGCAAGCTGAATTTTATTTGGTCTTCCAATATCCATAAGAGCATCTATTGCAGCCCTGCAGGTTCTTCCCGTATATAAAACATCGTCAACAAGAACGATTTTTTTATGGTGTATCATAAAGCTGATGTCGGTTCCGTTTAAAACGGGATGACCGTCAAGCAAGCTTAAATCATCTCTGTAAAAAGTAATATCCAGAGTGCCAACATCAATTTTAACACCCTCGTTATCAAATATTTTATTTGCAATACGATTTGCCAGCGGAACACCGCGTCTTTGAATACCCACAAGGCAAAGGTCATCGCAGCCCTTGTTTTTTTCGATAATTTCGTAGGATATTCTGGTAAGTGCTCTGTCAATAGCCGCTGAATCAAGGATTATTTTACTTTCCATAATAAAACCTCATCAAAAAAGCCGTTTATCAGACCTGATAAACGGCAATATAGCACAAAAGAACCGTTTGCACGCATACGTACAAACAATAGAATGGTACCTTACCGGCCTCACAGGACCAATTTAAAGGCTTAATATTTTATTTTTATATAT